>JAJFFJ010000036.1 GCA_021776685.1 Alphaproteobacteria bacterium | reverse complement strand
GTCGCGGCTACCGCTACGTTGGCAGCTATGCCCACTGCAAGGTCCTGCTGCACAAGTGGAAAGTGTACGGCAGCTGGTTCGCGAAGAAGAAGTTCTTCCGCCTCGGTTGTGCCCGGTACTTCTACTAGAACCCGATTTCGGCTGAGCCTGGCGCTCGCGGGCTGAGCCACGGTTAAAGACGGCGGTCAGGGAAACCTGGCCGCCGTTTTTGCGTGTACCCGTGGCGGAAGTTACCGGGGCCCACGGTAAGGCTCGACGAGAGCGCAAGGGGGGCTCGACATCACCCGGGCGGACACCGCATATTGGGACTCCCGCTGACGGACAATAATCGGCCAATGAGCCCAAAAGATACCCACGACCGCGACTACCCCCTGCCCCTTGTCGGGGTGTCCTCCTGCCGGCGCAATCCGGAGGGGTCGTTCTACGTACACTGGTGCTCCGAAAAATACGTGGAGGCAGTTGCCCGTGGCGCGCGGGCCATGCCTATGATCGTGCCTGCTGCGGCGTTGCAAGGCGTTCCTGACGACTGGATCGAGGAGCTGATCCCGCGTTTGGACGGACTGATGCTGACCGGCAGCCGCACCAATGTGGAGCCGCATCACTACGGCATGGATGTGTTCGATGGCGACGAGGCCGACCCCCACCGCGATGCAACCTTCCTGCCTCTGACCCGCGCTGCAATAGAGGCCGGCGTGCCGGTTCTGGCCATTTGCCGTGGCATCCAGGAGCTGAATGTGGCCCTGGGTGGCTCCCTTATTCAGAAAGTGCATGAAGTGCCCGGTCGCATCGACCATCGCGCCGACCGCAGCAAACCGCTGCCCGGACGGTTCGACATGCGCCACAAGATCAGCATTCGCCCGGATGGCCCGCTTGCCCAGTTTGCCGGCGGCGAGGAAGCGACGGTCAACTCCCTGCACGGCCAAGCAATCGATCGGCTGGGGGATGGTCTGGTGGTGGAAGCCACCGCCGATGACGGCACGATCGAAGCGGTCAGCATGCCGGGCGCCAGGGCCTTCACCATGGGCGTGCAATGGCACGCGGAATGGGATTTCGAGGATATTCCGCTCTACACCACCTTGATCGCCGCCTTTGGCGACGCAATTCACCATCGTGCGGCCGGACGCCGAATGGGCGCCCTGCAAGCCGCCGAATAGCCGGGTGCTGGTATCCCTCTGAAATATCAAGCGAGCACAATAAGGTGAGCCTGCCCCCTCTTGTTCCTGCACGGGAGCGACCCCATTTTAGCGCTAATGAAGTAGTCCGGACGCGAATCCGGACAGCCCGTTATCGGTCCCCTCCCGGTTTCGGGCACTGCATGCAGTACTTCGAGCGCCCGGCCACCCCCTGGCCGGGCGCTCTTTCATCGCGCGACCTAGTAAGGAAACCGCCGCGATGACCTTTCGCCTCGTTACCTGGAACATCAATTCGGTGCGCGCCCGGGTGGGCCTGCTGGCCCAATTGGCCCAGGCGCTGAACCCTGACGTCATCTGTTTGCAGGAGATCAAGGTCGAGAACGACAAGTTCCCGACGGACGCGATCACCGAGATAGGATACGGCCACCAGGCCGTCTTTGGCATGAAGGCGTATCACGGCGTTGCGACCCTGTCGAAACAGCCTCTCACCAAGGAAGTTCGCCACAACTGGTGCGGCAAGGATGACGCCCGCCATATCGCCGTGACCGTTGCGGGGAATGTAGAGCTTCATAACCTCTACATCCCGGCAGGCGGCGACGTGCCGGATCCCGCGCTCAACGACAAGTTCGCCCACAAGCTTCAGTTTTTCGAGGAGCAGACCGCCTGGTGGTCAGAGCAAAAAGGCCGTTCCCGGCGCATTCTGGTGGGCGACCTGAACGTGGCGCCCCTGGAAACCGACGTGTGGTCCCACAAACAGCTGCTGAAAGTGGTCAGCCACACACCAATCGAGGTTGAGCACTATGCCCGCATGGAGGCGGCCCATGGATGGGTCGACGCCGTGCGCCATGTAATTCCACCGGCGGATACTCTCTATTCCTGGTGGAGCTATCGCGCGCGGGACTGGCGCGCCAGCAACAAAGGCCGGCGGCTCGACCATGTGTGGGTGACACCGGCGCTTAAGGGCGCGGTCAAAGATGCCTTTGTCTATGACGAAGCGCGGGACTGGGAAAAAGCGTCGGACCACGCGCCGGTTGTGGTCGATCTGGACCTCTAGGCGTTCCCGAACCGGAAAATAAAATAGGGCCACGGCGGCAGGTCCGCGGGCAGCCCCGCCACGGGCAACGGCAGCCGTTCAAACGCCAAATCGCCGGCCGGTCGCATCTCCCGGTCGCCGACCAGCAGCCCACCGGGTGCGAGAAGCGCGGCGGCGCAGTCACCGACAAAGCAGGCAAGCTCCAAATCCGTGTCGCCCAACTCGCCCTGCCCATCTGCGGTGCCAATGTCCGCATGGATCAGCGCGACGCTGCCGCCAAATCGCGACTTCGACTTCTCCAGCGTTTCCCGCAGATCGCCCAGCAGCAGCAGGTTCGCCGGCGGCGTCAGATCAGGGGGGGCATGCAGACTGTGGTCGAAGGCGAAAATGTCACGATTGGGAAACAGCTGGACCAGATGGGACCAGGTGCGCCCCTTGCCCAGACCCAGTTCCAGGATCGGGCCTGGCACTGCGCCCATCAGGTCGGCGGCATGGTTGAGACAGGCTCGTTGGGTGGCCAGCCGTGCGACCATCCGGTCAAGGCGGCTTTCCACGAGGGCCTCTCCCGCGGTGTCTGGCGCCGCCGGGCGGCTAATTGCTGACAGCGCGTAGCTGAGCGTTGGTTTTTTCCAGCCGCTCTGCCAGTTCGCGCATGATCGCCACCGCGATCTGCGGAAATTCCATGATCAGGCGGAAGAACAGGTCCTTGGAGATCACCATGGTCTCCAGTTTGGTCGTCGCCTTAACCGACGCCGTGCGCGGCACGTCGCACAGGATGGCGATTTCACCGACGATATGGTTGCGGCCCAGCTGCGCCACCGTAATCGGCCCGCTGGGTGTCTGGATCACCACATCGGCGCTGCCATCAACGATGATGAAGGCGCTGTCGCCGGGGTCCCCCTCTTCAAACAGCACATCGCCGTCGCCAAAGGTCAGGCGCTCACTGGTAAAGGCCAGCAGTTTGAGCTTCGACGGTTCGATGTTCGCGAACATCGGAATGTTGCGCAGCAGCTCGACTTCTTCCTGAAGGGTCACGGTATGCTCCTCCCAGACCATACGCAGGGGCGTTTTTCGATGTTCAGCCGCCAGCTTGTGCCGGCCGCCCGCTCCCTACGGTTTTCTATAAACAAAATAGCGCTCCGGCGCGACTGATTCAGGACGCGGTCCTGGCTCCCAACCGGTGCCCGGCAACGCATCGCCACTGATGACCACACCGCCGGACGCCATCGCCCGCCACAGCAGCGGCGCCACCTGGGCCGCCAGTTTTTCATTATCGGCCTTGATGCCAGTGCCCAGGTCGGTATGCGCCAAGGCCACTTCGCCTTCAAAGCGTTCCGCAGCCTCTGGAAGAGTCTCAAGGATATCGCCCAGGACCAGATGATCGTCATCTGGGATGTTCATCGGATGGGCCGCCACCTGCCGCTCAAACACATAGATTTCGCGATTCGGCATCGTCTCACACATATGGTCATAAGTTCGGCCATTGCCGAGGC
Organism: Alphaproteobacteria bacterium; assembly: GCA_021776685.1. Lineage (GTDB taxonomy): Bacteria > Pseudomonadota > Alphaproteobacteria > Bin65 > Bin65 > JAJFFJ01. The sequence goes on along the minus strand of JAJFFJ010000036.1, from coordinate 18,033 downwards.
CCAGCTCGAACGCCACACCAGGTAGGTCGCCGACCGCCGCAACAGCAGCGTTCAGGCAGTCGCGTTGTGCCTGCATGCGCCGAATGAAACTGTCTAGCCGGCTCATCTCTGCTACTCCGAATCGATCAGTTCTTTGAGCAGGGTGCCATCGCGGTTGAGCTCGTCGTAGGTGCCATTCTCCACCACCTTGCCACTCTTCATCACCAAAACCTGATCGAAATGATCCGCCAGCGCAGATCGGTGCAGGGTCCAGACCACGCCGCGGCCCTTGAAGTCTTCGAGCAGTGATTCGAGCACCCGACGCTGGCTGGCGCCATCAAGGTTAGTGATGCCTTCGTTGATGACCAGAACTTCCGGTTTTTTGAGGATGCAACGCGCCAATCCGAGCTTCTGCCGCTGAGCGGCTGAGAGGCGCGCGCCGCCCACGCCGACATGATAGTTAAGCCCAACGAGCATGACCGTTTCGCGCAGGTCTAGCTCGTCCAGCACTTCGCCCATCAGGTTGCTGAGCTTGTTTGCGGCCTGGGCCTGGCCATAGGCCACCTTGCCGAACAGGATATTGTCCTGCAGGGCCGCAGCGCCGTTGTATGATTCGGGGTCGAAGAACTCGACCGCATTCTTCAGGTTGTCCGGCAGATGGTCGGCAAACAGCTTGCGGGCGTTCAGCACCTTTGCGCGGATTTCATCGGTGATCAGTCCGAGGCGATGACGCGCCGGGGTCAGCTTGAGCACCAGTGACCGCAGCTTGAGCCGGTCCTCGGGACGCATGTCCGCCGGCTCCTGGGTGGCCGTTCTTGCCACCAACTGCTGGTAATCAGGCAGCTCATCGGAACCAATGAAGCTGTATTGCTCGAAGAATTCATGGCCTGCCGGGAGGCCCGAGAAAATTTCGATCATCGTCTCGGCAAGCTGGCGGCCGGTGATCACCATATCGTCGTTCAGATCGGCTTCGCGAATGATCCTGCGGACATATTCATGCTCCGCCAGCAGGTCGACATTAAAGGTGCCGTCCCGGGGCGTGCCAAACAGCAGGTTCTCCCCAAGTGTCGCGTTTTCGGTGTATTTTTCGCGATCAAAGGCTTCCACGAGCTCCGATTGGTCGGTGTCTTCCAGTCGCTGACGCAGGGCCGTACGCGCTTTCAGGATGTCTGCGGCCAATTCCGGACGCGCCACCGGGTCGATCGAGCCCCGGAGCCCGAGTTGATACATGTCGTCGGCCATATCGACGATGCGCACCACCTCGATAGCCCGGTGGTCCAGCTCTTTCTCGTCTTCGACGCCAGCAGCCTGATAGTCCACCCAATCCGCAAACGGGTCATGATCGGTATTCCCGGACGAGGCGGCATCAGTGATATATCGCGACCGTTCCTTCTGGCCTGCCTCGTCATATTCCGGTTCGCGGAGCGGGCGGTGCTTCAGGCCGTAGTAGAGATTCTCCCGCACGGTGGTCGCGAAGAAAAAGGGCGATGCGCTCATATAGGCGAGGCGCCGCCCGGTGAATGCTTCCGGCAACTGGTCCATGCGGTCGCCAGACAGCGAGAGCGTGCCGCCAGTGGGCATCAGGATCCGCGACAGCAGAAGGCTCAGATCATCCTTGCCGCTGCCACCGCCGCCGGCGACGGCTACATGCTTGTCCAGGTCGATGCTGAAATTGACACCCTCGACCGTCTTCGACCTGCCATCCTCGGAATAGGTGACGTTGGCGGCCTGCAGGTCACCCTTGACGTCGTCTGGTCCGACATCATCCGCATCCTGAATGGCCTCATCAAGCATGCCGGGCGGGTCGAACTGATCCACCACCTGCTCGTATTTGACCCGCACATCCGCCTGAAGCTGATAGTAGTTCAGCAGTTCTTTCCAGGGCGAATTGAGATCCTTGTAGGCGGCAAGCACGGCCACCAGGGCGCCTATTGTGATTTCGCCGGTGATCACGAAATAGCCGCCGATGGCATAGAAGAAGAAGGGCGTCAGCTGCGCGAGGAAGTTGTTGAGGAACTTGATCGCGAACTTCCACTTGAAGATCGTGAATCTGATCTTGTAGATGCGATCAAGCCGGCGGGAGATGTCCGCCCGCTCATAGGCTGACGTATCGTGGGCGTGGACTTCCGTCGCACCGCCGATGGACTCGCCGACCTTGTCAGACAGTTGGCGAACTTCGCGAACCCGCCGTTTGGCCAAGGCCACCACGCGGGCCTGCATCTTGGGAATGACATAAAGCTGTACGGGGTAGAGCGAAATCGCCGCCAGGCCCAGAAACACGTCCTGCATGAAAATGAAGGCCAGATAGACCAGCAGCATGCCGCCCTGATAGGCGGGAATCTGGATTGCCGCGCCGATAAAGCCGCCGAGAGGCTCCACCTCCGCCGTGATCATCGGAATGATCTCGCCCTGGGAGACTTTCTTGAAATGCGGCTGCGGGAAACGCAGCACCCGGCAGTAGAGCATGTAGCGCAGCCGGCGCAGCATCAGTTCGCCCATCCGACCGGCATAGACGTTCAGAACGTATTTAACTGCGCCGCTGAGCACGACGAAGAACAGAAATCCGAAACACAGTATCAGCAGGAAGGGGATTCGCTCATCGGCCTCCGCTCCCTGCTGAATCCCGAACAGGTCGCTGGCCCAGCGGGTATTGCCGCCGATTGCCTCATCAACGATGGCCTTCGGCAATTCCAGCGTGATCAGAATGATCGGATAGGAAAGCGCAGCAAGCGCCAGCACAACCAGTTGCTGCCGCTTGCTGAAATTCAGGATGAATTTGAAAAGGTTGCGCTCCATACGGGTGCTCGGCGCGGCCTTTCATTAGGGGATAGGGAGAGGGCCTGATTTTCTTAGATTTTGGGCCAACCATGAGAAATTTTAGCGGCCCTCACGTTGGGCCAGGCGGGAGCATAGCCTATCGGAAAACCGGGAATCGACAACAAATCAGAATCACGCGCTCGCGCATCGGGTCGCAACTGGGTCCAGGCGGCAGAATTGCCGGTGCCCATGTGCCGCTTGACGTGAAGCCTGCCAAGGACTCAAAGTAACCACTAATCGCTGCCAGAGGTCGTGCTGAATCTGCGGTAAGACACTGGCAAACGCGGAGATTTCATGAGCGGCTTGGAAAACAGTCAGGCGTCGGGCCCCCGAGTCCTGATCTACAGCCACGACACCTTTGGCCTCGGCCACTTGCGCCGGTGCCGGGAAATCGCCCACGCACTCGTCTCGGCCCATGCCGACATGTCAGTATTGATTTTGTCCGGCTCGCCCATCATTGGCAGCTTTGATTTCCGCAGCCGGGTGGATTTTGTGCGCGTGCCGGGCGTGATCAAATTGCGCAACGGCGAATATACATCGCTCAATCTGCAGCTCGCGTTGGAGCAAACGCTGGCGATCCGCGCATCAATCATCAAACACACCGCGGACATTTTCGAGCCGGACATTTTTATCGTCGACAAGGAGCCGCTGGGATTGCGCGGCGAGATCCATGACACTCTGGTCATGCTGAAAAGCCGCGGCACGCCCCTTGTACTGGGTCTGCGCGATGTGATGGACGAGCCGGATCTGCTGCAGCCCGAGTGGGATCGAAAGAATGTGCTGCCGGCCCTGAAAAATCTCTACGACGATATTTGGGTCTATGGCCTGGAAAAGGTCTGCGATCCGCTGGCCGGCATCTCGATCCCCAGTTCGGTTCGGCGCAAGATGCATTTTACCGGATACCTGCGACGTGGCCTGCCGGAAACCGCCCAGATGGAAGCGGAAATCCCCGTGCCCGATGGCCCATTTCTGCTGGTAACGCCAGGCGGCGGTGGCGATGGCGACGGTATGGTGGACTGGGCGCTGCGTGCTTATGAAGACGGCGCTGATCTGCCCTGGCCAGCGGTCATCGCGATGGGGCCGTTCATGCAGCCTGACCGTAAGGCCGCGTTCCAGCAGCGTGCCGGCGCACTGCCCAACGTGGACACGTTCACATTTTCCGCCCACTTCGAGCATCTGATGGCGCGGGCCAGTGCGGTCCTGGCAATGGGCGGTTACAACACTTTTTGCGAGATTCTGTCCTTCGACAAGCGGGCGCTGATCGTGCCGCGCACTCGACCACGCCGGGAACAGCTGATCCGCGCAGAACGCTCAGCCGCCCTCGGCCTGCTAACATACCTTGAAGGCGATACGGACCGTTCGACCGGTCGCATGATCGAGGCGCTCCGGAAATTGCCGCAACAGGTGCAGCCATCAGAAGCCGTAATTCCCGGCCTGCTGGACGGCCTACCGGCAGTGAACCGGCTGGTCGACAACTGGCTCGAACCGAAGACGGTTCAGCCTACGGTTCAGCGTTTTGGCACCGCCGACGTCTGAGCTTGCCGCCGCGAACCTGCCGCGCCGGGTGGCGGTGGTTCTGAAAGGGTATCCGCGGCTTTCCGAGACATTTGTAGCGCAGGAACTGTCTGGCCTGGAGCAAGCAGGCCTGTCTCTTGCGCTCTATTCTCTCCGCCACCCGACAGACGATAAGCGCCACCCGATCCACGACCGAATCCAGGCGCCGGTGTCATATTTGCCCGAATATCTCCACGACGATCCGGGCCGGGTCCGGCGGGCTTGGGCGCGGGCGCGTCGCCTACCGGGCTATCGCGCCGCACGCCGACGCTGGCTGGCCGACTTACGGCGCGACCGTAGCCGCAATCGGGTGCGCCGGTTCGGCCAGGCAGTTGTGCTGGCAGCCGAAATGCCCGCGGAAATCGACCATGTATATGCGCATTTTCTGCACACACCGGCTTCGGTAGGCCGCTACGCAGCGCTTATGCGCGGGTTGCCGTTTTCAGCATCCGCCCATGCCAAGGACATCTGGACCTCGCCCGACTGGGACATCGCGGAGAAAATCCACGACGCCCGATGGATCGCGACCTGCACTGCGGCAAACCGCGATCACCTGGCCGCCGTCTCCGGCGCGGCGGACAAGGTGGCGCTGGTTTATCACGGGCTGGATTTCGGCGACCTGCCGCCTCCGCCCAGCCGCGATTATACCAACGACGGCAGGGACCCGGCACGCCCGCTGACCATCCTGTCCGTGGGCCGGCTGGTAGCGAAAAAAGGCTATGACGATCTGCTGCAGGCATTGGCGGCACTGCCCGAAGGCCTGCATTGGCGCTTTGAACATATCGGCCGCCGGGACCTGGGAGAAACCCTGGCCGCCCAGGCCAACACGCTAGGCATCGCCGATCGCATCACCTGGCACGGCGCACAGGCCCGGGACGAGGTGATGGCTGCCTATGGCCGCGCCGACCTGTTCGTGCTTGCGAGCAAAATCACCGCCGACGGCGACCGGGACGGCATCCCCAATGTGTTGATGGAGGCGATGAGCCAGGGTCTGGCCTGTGTCGCAACCGATGTTTCGGGCATTCCGGAATTGATCGATGACGGCGTCACCGGCTGGCTCGCGCCATCGGCTGATCCGGGTGCGCTCAGCGGTATCATCGGCCGCGCCCTGACCAATCCCACGGTACGCACGCAGATCGCGGATGCGGGGACTCGCCATGTACGGGGCAACTTCGGGTTTCAGACAGGGCTGACAAAATTGTTGCGCCTGTTCGACCGTGCGCCGCCCTCAGCTGAAGCGCCCGGACGGGCCGCCGCCTGAGCCGGCCATGCGCATCGCCTTCTATGCGCCGATGAAACCGCCCAGCCACCCGACACCATCGGGTGACAGGCAGATTGCGCGCCTTTTCATTGCGGCGTTGGAGATGGCCGGGCATCAGGTGGAATTGGCCTCGGAGCTTCGAAGTCATGACCCGATGGGCGACCCCGCGCATCAACGGGCGATACGGGAGGAGGCAGCTGAGGCCACGGAAGCGTTGATCGCCGTTTGTCAGGCCCACCCCGACCAGATGCCCCAGCTGTGGCTGACCTACCACCTGTATCACAAGGCGCCCGACCATCTGGGACCAGCCGTCGCCGCCGCGCTGAATATTCCCTATGTGGCCGCCGAAGCTTCCTATGCCCCCAAACAGGCAGGGGGACCCTGGGATGCGGGCCATCGCGCGGTCGCCGACGCCCTCCGGCAAGCCGCGGCCGTGGTTTACCTTAATCCCCAGGACCAGCCCTGCGTCGCGCCCCTGTTGCGCGCTGGCACAACAGAGCTGGTACTGGCGCCATTCATCGAGCTTCCGCAGGGCTCAATTGACCGGGCCGGAGCCCGTGCAGACGTGACGGCGCGGACAGGGAGGGCCGACGCATCACCCTGGCTGCTGGCGGTCGGCATGATGCGGGCGGACGCCAAGCGCGATTCCTATCTGGTGCTGGCGGAAGCGCTTGAAGCACTGGCCGACCAGGACTGGCGTCTGCTGGTGGTGGGAGATGGACCGGCGCGCGCGGAAATCGAGGGCGCTTTTGCTGGACTCGCGGACCGTATCGACTGGCTGGGTGAGGTGCCCCCGGAGGCTTTGCCTGCAATCTACGCTGCTGCGGACCTGCTCGTCTGGCCCGGGATCAACGAAGCGCTGGGCCTGAGCGTTCTCGAAGCCCAGGCCGCCGGTCTGCCGGCGGTGGTGGGCGACGGTGGCGCACTACCCACCATCGTAGCGGACGATGAAACCGGCAGTGTGACCCCGGAGGGCGACGCTGGGGCCTTCGCCACTGCCGTGCGAGCACTGCTGACCGATACACCGAGGCGCGTGCAGATGGCCGGGGCCGCTCGCCGCAAGGCGAAAACACAGCACAGCCTGGATTCAGCAGCCGCAAGGCTTGACGAAGTGGTGCGGAACGCGGTCGAGTCCTACCCCACATGACCCAAATTCTGTTTATTCGCCACGGTCCCACCGAATGGAACCAGGACGGCCGCATTCAGGGCCACACGGACGTGCCGCTCAGCGAGACCGGCCAGGCCGAGGTGGCCGACTGGCGCCTGCCGCCGGGTTTTCTGTCATTCGACTGGATCTGCAGCCCGCTGGTGCGCGCCCGGGAAACAGCGCGCCTGCTGGGGGTTCCCAACGCGGCCCTGGAAGAGCGGCTGAAGGAAGCCAACTGGGGCGAATGGGAGGGCCGCAACCTGAAGGACCTGCGTGAGGAACTGGGCGATGCGCTGACCCGCAATGAGCGGCGCGGCCTGGATCTCGTTGTGCCGAACGGCGAATCCCCCCGCATGGTGCGTGAGCGGCTGGCCGGCTGGCTGGCAGAAGCTGCCGCGGCGCGCCGACCCCTGGTGGCGGTCTGCCATAACGGTGTGTTGCGTGCGGCTTATTCCTTGGCGACAGGGTGGGACATGCGCTCGGACTCGCCGCTGAGCCGGCGGCACGCGGCGGCGCACCTCTACCATCTGTCTGCAGAGGGCGACCTGCGCATCAAGCAATTGAATATTCTGATGGACCGTGAGGATGACCCGGCGTGAGCGCCGCCGGCACGGTCATGATCTATGTTCAACACCTGTTGGGAGTCGGGCACCTGGTGCGCGCGGCGGCCCTGGCTCGTGGCTTCGCAGCGGCGGGCTGGTCAAGCCATCTGGTGTCCGGCGGCCGGCCTTGGCCGAACCTCGACTGCGCGGGCGCCCGGTTACATCAGCTTCCACCGCTGACCGCGGCAGATGCGGACTTCTCCCACCTTGTGACGGAGGCCGGTACAGCGGCCGATGACACATTCCTGGCCGGCCGTTCAGCCCGGCTGCAGGCGGTCTTCCACGAACTGTCTCCGGATGTGCTGATCGTGGAGCACTATCCCTTTGGCCGACGCCAGATGCGATTTGAACTTGCGCCCTTGCTGGCGGCGGCGCGGCGCTCCTGCCTGGCGGTATGCTCCGTGCGCGATGTCCTGGTCGACCGCCGAACGGAGCGTCATGCAGAGGCGCGCGATATCGCGCGAGAAAGTTTCGATCTGGTGCTGGTGCATGGCGATCCCGATTTCATCCGCCTGGACGCCACCTTTCCATTTGCAGCGGCGATCGACGATCGGGTTGCCTATACCGGATTTCTGGGAGCCGAAAGCTCACAGGGGATTTCCGATGGCACCCACACCAACGGCGAAATCGTCATTTCAGCAGGCGGTGGCGCTGTAGGACAGCGCCTCGAAGACGTGGCCCTGGCGGCGGCAAGGTTGGAGACCGGTGACCGTTGGCGTCTCCTGATCGGAGCGAACCGTCCGGATGACGCTATCCGCCAACTGAGAGAAAGCGCGCCGCCCAACCTGACCGTCGAACGCGCCCGGCCCGATTTTCGGAACCTGCTTGCCAATGCAGCGGTGTCAGTTTCCCAGGCCGGTTACAATACGGTCATGGACATTCTGAGCACCCGGCCACCTGCAGTTCTGGTCCCTTTCGCGACCGGACGGGAGACCGAACAGACCCTGCGCGCAGAACGGATGGCGGCGCTGGGCCTGGCAGTCCATCTGCCGGAACTGGAGCTGGACGCCGCAAGCCTGGCCGCGGCGGTGGTCCGGGCGCGCGAGCTGGGCAGGCCCGACCATGGCCTCAGCCTTGATGGAGGAGGGCGATCCGTAGCCCTGGTCGCCGACCGACTGGCCGCGCGACAGGCGGCAGTTTCTTGAGCGGTCTTTTCGACCCCCTGAAGCGTGAACTGGACGCTTGGGCGTCAGACAGCCGCGACGCGACCTTTTGGTGGCGGGATGATGACGCCACCGCCCCTTCCGCTGAGCTGGACGCATTGCTTGAGGTTGCCGCCGCCGCGCCCGTTGCCCTTGCCGTGATTCCCCAGGGCGCGACAGCAGCTCTGGCCAGTCAACTCGCGGACCAGGAGTCTGTGATTGTGCTGCAACATGGCTATGCCCACGCCAACCATGCGCCAGCGGACGAAAAGAAAATCGAGCTTGGGCCTCACCGCCGGGCCGACCATGTAATTGCCGAACTGGCCACGGGGCAGGACCGCCTGAGCCGCCTGTTCGGCGACACTTTCCTGCCAGTTCTGGTGCCGCCCTGGAATCGCATCGCGCCTTTCCTCGTGCCCATGCTGCCGGAGATGAAATTCAGCGGTCTGTCTGCTTTTGCCCCACGAAAGCGGGCGGAGCCTGTGCCCGGCTTCCCGCAGGTCAATACCCATGTGGATTTGATCGACTGGGGCGGCAGCCGGGGCTTTGTGGGGGTCGCCGCTGCAGTTGCGGCGACTGCTGCACACCTTGCGGACCGGCGACAGGGCCACGCCGATCCGGCGGAGGCCACCGGCATTCTTACCCACCATCTTGTCCAGGACAGCACCAGCTGGGAGTTCATGACGGAGCTGCTGAGCATGCTGGACGCCCACCCGGTCGCGACGGTGATGTCGGCGACGGCGCTGTTCGAGCGCCCGGCATGAGCCGCTTGCGATACAGCCCGGCAGCAGTCCGCGGCGACTATATCCGCGCCGTCATCGGCCTCGCACTTTGTGGCACATCCCTCTATGCGGTGTGGGGCCACAACGTGGCGCGCTGGATCTTTCTGGCCTTGGTGGTGTTTTTCGCGCTGTTCGCTTTGCGCACTAAATTGCGTCAATTCACGGAATTTGAATTGACCGAAGAGGGCATCCGACGCTCTATTGGGGTGGGAGGCGCGTCAGGCAAGAGGTTCTCAAAATCTCTCTCCTGGAACAGCCTGGACCGGGTGCGGCTGAAGTTCTATTCAACCCGCCGGGATCGGTCCAATGGATGGATGCATCTGGTGATGCGATCGGCAGAAGGACGGCTGAGCGTCGATTCGACTGTTGACCAATTTGATCAGATCGCCCAAGCCGCTGCCCATGCGGCAGTGGTAAATCGCGTCGACATGTCCGGCGCGACAATGAGCAATTTTGCGGCGCTCGATGTCCGGCTCGACCGGCTGAGGGCCGCAAATGAGAGCGCGATGGCAACGGACCAGGGGCCTGATGACCGATCTGATCCGAATAAATGACCTGCACGTGAATTTTCACGTGCATGGCGGCGTGGTCAAAGCCGTCAAGGGTGTTTCCTTGAGAGTTCCCGCGGGTGGGACTGTGGCGCTGGTCGGCGAGTCCGGCTCCGGCAAGACAGTCATTTCCCAGGCAATCATGCGCATTCTGCCGCTTTCGGCGGAGATTCCCCGCGGCGAGATTCTTTTTGCCGACCCGGCGAAAAATGGCGAAGTGATTGATCTGGCACAGATCAATCCTGATAGCCGTCAGATGCGCATGGTGCGCGGCGGCCGCATCTCGATCATTTTCCAGGAACCGATGACGTCACTGTCGCCGTTGCACACGGTGGGTGATCAGGTGGGCGAAGCGCTCAGCCTGCACAAGCCGGTGTCACGGAAGGAATGCAACGAAATTACCGCGGATATGCTGCGTCTGGTGGGCTTTCCCGACCCCCAGCGTGCCCTGAAGACCTATCCATTCGAACTCTCGGGCGGGCTCCGCCAACGCGCGATGATCGCCATGGCGCTGGTCTGCCGCCCGGCGCTGCTGATCGCTGACGAACCGACCACCGCGCTTGATGTGACCATCCAGGCGCAAATCCTGAAGCAGATAAAGGACCTTCAGGAAGAGCTGCACATGGCGGTGCTGATGATCACTCACGATTTGGGCGTGGTCGCCAATGTCGCCGAGGAAGTGGTGGTCATGTATCACGGCGAGGTCATGGAATCCGGCACCATGGAAGACATCTTCAAGGCGCCGGAGCACCCTTATCTGAAGGCGCTGATGAATGCGGTGCCGCGCTTTCACATGAAGCCCGGCGAGCGGCTGGTGCCGCTGCGCGAGATCAAGGCCGAGACCGGCCAGCTGATGGCCGCCAAGGAGCCGTGGCCGGAAGACGGTGACAAGGCTGGCCCACTGCTGAAGATCGACCACATCAAGAAGACCTACAGGATCAAGAAAGCCGGATTCTTCGGCGGCGCCGCTGACGAAGTGCTGGCGGTCAACGATGTCAGCCTGCATATCCGGCGCGGCGAGTGCCTGGGGCTGGTGGGCGAAAGCGGTTGCGGCAAGACCACCCTGTCAAAAATCATCATGCGCGCGCTGAGCCCGGACGAGGGCGCGATTGCCTATAATGACCGGGGCACGCTGGTCGATGTGCTGGCCAGCAAGGGCAAGGGCCTGACCAACTATCGCCGGAAGGTTCAATTCATTTTCCAGGACCCGTTCAGTTCCCTGAACCCGCGCATGACCGTGTTTGACATCGTCGCCGAGCCGCTGGTGATCCACAACATTGGCACCCGCGCCAGTCGTATCGACATGGTCAAGGAGTTGCTCAGCCTGGTCGGCCTGGATATGCGCTTCCTCAACCGCTACCCGCACTCTTTCTCAGGCGGTCAGCGGCAGCGGATCGGCATTGCCCGGGCGCTTGCTCTCAGGCCGGACCTGCTGATCTGTGACGAACCCGTCTCGGCGCTGGATGTGTCAATCCAGGCGCAGATCCTGAACCTGCTCAAGGATCTGCAGGAAAAGCTGGGCCTGACCTATCTGTTCATTTCCCACAATCTGGCTGTGGTCGACTATGTGGCGGACCGCATTGCGGTTATGTGTGCCGGCCGACTGGTGGAGGTGGCGCCGCGTGAATCGCTGTTCAATCAGCCTGTTCATCCATACACGCAGGCGCTGCTGGCCGCGGTGCCGGAGCCAAACCCCGATTATCGGCTGAATTTCAAGGCACTGATGGAGGGCAAGGCATCCGAGCCGAGCGCCTGGCCCCATCCCTTCGTTATCGACACCCAGGGTGGTGACATGATGCACGACCTGGGCGGCGGCCATTACGTGCGCGCCCAGGCAGCGGCAAATCTTCGGGAGCTGGCGGCATGACCGTTTCGCGTGTCCTTCTCTTGCCCCTCCTGGGCGGCGTTGTTGCAGCCACGCCGGCACTGTCCCAGACCTATATCGACGCGCCGTCGCTGCAAAAGCTGGTGAAAAAGGGCAAGCTGAAGCCTCTCGCCAAACGCCTGCCAGAGACTCCGCGGGTTATCACTGTCGCCGGCAAGGGCCGGGTCGCCGGCCGCCACGGCGGCACGCTCAGGACGTTGATGGCCCGGTCCAAAGACACGCGCATCATGACCGTCTATGGCTATGCGCGGCTGGTGATCTACACGTCCGACTACAAGCTGGTGCCGGACATTGCAGAGAAGATCGAGGTCGAGGGCGGCAAGTCCTTTACCTTCCACCTGCGCAAAGGCCACCGCTGGTCGACCGGCAAACCATTCACTGCGCGCGATTTCGAGTTCTTCTGGAAAGACGTCGCCAATAACAAGTGCATCTATTCCTTCGGCCTGCCCAACAATCTGCTGGTCAATGGCGAACCGCCGACGGTCGAGATCGTCGACAAACACACGATCAAATACTCCTGGAGCCAGCCGAACCCCTACTTCCTGCCGGCACTGGCAGGGCCGAGCCCGCTCTACATCTATATGCCCTTCCACTACCTCAAGAAGTTCCACCCGAAATATTCCAAGAAGGTGGCCAAGAAGTGGAAGAAATCCCGGAAAAAGGGCAAGCTGTGCGGCAAGTGGGCCCGGAAATTCCGCAAGCGCGCACGGCAATACCGCTTCCAGAATGTCAAATTGCCGAACTTGCAGCCCTGGGTGAACACCACCAAGAGCCCGGCGGAACGATTTGTCTTTCGGCGCAACCCGTATTTTCACCGGGTCGACGAAAATGGCCGCCAACTGCCCTATATCGACCGGATACTGCTGTTGATTGCCGACAGCAAGATCATCCCGGCAAAGACCGGCGCCGGCGAAAGCGACCTTCAGGGGCGCTATCTGCGCTTCAGTGATTTCACCTTCCTGAAGCGCAGCGAATTGCGGCGCAAGCGCTTCACCGTCAGGCAGTGGCAATCCGCCACCGGCGCCCATGTGGCGCTCTATCCGAACATGAACCACAAGGACCCGGTATGGCGAAAGCTGTTCCGGGACGTCCGCTTCCGCCGGGCGCTGTCGCTGGCCATCAATCGCCGCGAAATCAACGAGATCATGTATTACGGGCTGGCGGCTACGGGCGCCAACACGGTCATGCGCGGCAGCCCGCTGTTCAAGAATGCCTATCTGACGGCCTGGTCCACCTTCGATATCAAGAAGGCGAACCAACTCCTCGACGAAATCGGCCTGACAAAACGGGACGCACAGGGCTATCGGCTGATGCCTGATGGCCGCAAGCTGGAGATCATCGTTGAGGCCGCGTCGGAAGGCACCGAATACTCTGACATCATGGGCCTGGTCCAGAGCACCTGGGCCAAGATCGGCGTCCGCCTGTTTCAGAAGTCCACCCGCCGCGAGATGTTCCGCCGGCGGGTTTACGCCGGACTGACCCACATCTCGCTCTGGAGCGGGCTCGACTATGCCAATCTGCGTGCCGACCTGCCGCCCGACGACCTGGCGCCCACCGGCGAAATCCAGCTGCAGTGGCCGAAATGGGGACTGTGGTACGAATCCCGCGGCCGCCGTGGAGAAAAGCCAACCCTGCCGAAAGTCATTCGCCTGCTTGAGCTGCTAAATTCCTGGCGCAAATCCACCGATACTGCCGAACGCACCAAGATCTGGCATGAAATCCTGAGCATTCATGCAGACCAAGTCTACACCATCGGCGTGGTCGGCGGCGTATTGCAGCCGATCGTGGTGAGCAACCAGGTTCGCAACGTGCCAGCCAAAGGTATCTGGTCCTGGGACCCGGGCGCCCGCTTCGGCATCTACCAGATGGACACTTTCTGGCTGGACCGCGGCGAAAAAGGCCAGCGGGCTGCCAAAAACGGCAAGAAGTAAAAACAATGGTGGGAACGACGAAATACGTACTGTCAAAATTTACCACCAAACTGACGGTTCTCTTGGCATTTGGCGCTGTGATTTATGGCGCTGTGGTTTGGGATGATGGGAAGTGCACGGCACTTCGATCGCGTGTCGATTTCAGCAATTTCCCACACACATACGCATCGCCAGCAACGATCGAAAAATACCTGAAAGAGTGTTCATAGGAAGTCGCACGCATGTTTCGCTACATCGCCCACCGCCTGCTGATCATGATCCCCACAATGCTGGTGATCAGCTTTCTGGTGTTTCTGATCATCCAGCTGCCGCCGGGCGACTATCTGACCACTCTGATCGAGGAATTGCGGGCGCTCGGCGAAAAGCCCGACCTAGCGCGCATTGCCGAGATGAAGAAGGAATTCGGCCTGGATCAGCCATTCATCGTGCAATACGCTAACTGGGTGTTCGGCATGCTGCAGGGAGATTTCGGCTTCTCCTTCGAGCACGAATTGCCGGTGCAGGATGTAGTGGGCGACCGTTTCTGGCTGTCATTCATCGTCTCCGTCGCGACCATCCTGTTCATCTGGATCGTCTCTTTCCCCATCGCCATCTACTCTGCCACCCATCAGTACAGTTGGGGCGACCACGGACTGACATTCATCGGGTTCCTGGGGCTGGCGACGCCCAACTTCCTCCTGGCGCTGGTAATGGTCTATTTCGCCAACGAATGGTTCGGCACCGAGATCGGCGGATTAATGGACGAAAAATATGTCGGCGCCGGTTGGAGCTGGGGCAAGTTCCTTTCGGTGCTCGAGCACCTGTGGATTCCTGTGGTGGTAATCGGCACATCCGGCACGGCGGCGATGATCCGCCGGCTGCGTGCAAATCTGCTGGACGAGCTGCAAAAACAATATGTGGTCACCGGCCGGGCCAAAGGCCTGCCGCCGGCAAAGCTGCTGCTGAAATACCCGCTGCGCATGTCCCTGAACCCGTTCATCGCTGATATCGGCGATATCCTGCCGCAGGTGATCTCGGGCGCGGTGATTGTCTCTGTGGTGCTGAGCCTGCCGACCACCGGCAAGATGCTCTACGAGGCGCTGCTCTCCCAGGATATGTACCTGGCGGGTTCGTTCCTCATGTTCCTGGCATTCCTGACCGTGATCGGCGTGCTGCTATCCGACCTCGCGCTGGCTGCGCTTGATCCGCGCATTCGGCTGGCAGGGCAGGCCACCAAATGAGCAATTCCAAAGACAACCAGCCGCCGCAGGCGCCAGAAGCCGAAACCGGGGCGGAGACCGGCCGCGCCGGAGACGATGGTCGCGGCATGGCCAGCGAGCCAATGAAGCACTATGTCTCCGACGCGCCGTTTGATCCCTATACCGTCGAGACCCTGACACCGGAGCAAGAGCGATATTATCTGGCCGGTCAGTGGAAGCTGATGTGGTGGAAGCTGAAGCGTCACAAGCTGGCGGTCGCCTCCGGCATCATCCTGCTGGTCATGTATCTGTCGATCATCTTCAGCGAGATGATCGCCCCCTACAACATGCTCAACCGGGACATCAAACACATCTATGCCCCACCTCAGGGCATCCATTTCGTGCACGACGGCAAATTCGTCGGCCCCTTCACCTATGCCCTGAAATACAGACTGAACCCACAGACCCTGAAGCGGGAATATGTGGAGGACCGCACAAAGATCAGCCGTGTACGGTTTTTCTGTTCAGGCCAGTCCTATGAGTGGCTGGGCCTGATCAAGATGAACTTTCACCTCGTCTGTCCGGGCAACGGCGGCACGATGTTTTTATTGGGCACCGACCGAATGGGGCGGGACATGCTGTCCCGCATCGTCATCGGCGCCCGAATATCCCTTACCATCGGCCTGATCGGCGTCTCTATCAGTTTCCTCCTGGGGATCGTCATAGGCGGTATTGCCGGCTATTACGGCGGCTGGGTCGACAACATCATCCAGCGCCTCATCGAAATCATGCGCTCCTTCCCTGTGCTGCCATTGTGGATGGCGCTGGCCGCCGCCCTGCCGGTCACCTGGAGTCCACTGCTGATCTATTTCGGCATAACGATGATATTGGGGTTATTGGACTGGACCGGACTTGCCCGCGCGGTCAGATCGAAATTGCTGGCCCTGCGCGAGGAAGATTTCGCCACTGCCGCGCAGTTGATGGGCGCAAAGCCGAAGCGGATCATCGGCCGGCATCTGCTGCCCAGCTTCATGAGCCACCTGATCGCATCGGCGACCCTTGCCATTCCCACCATGATTTTGGGCGAGACAGCGTTGTCCTTTCTGGGCCTGGGCCTGCGCCCACCGCTGACCAGCTGGGGCGTGCTGCTGGCGGAGGCGCAGAACATCAACGTTGTCGCGCTTTATCCGTGGCTGATGCTGCCGGTGGTGCCTGTGGTGATCACTGTCCTCGCGTTCAATTTCCTCGGCGACGGCCTCCGCGACGCAGCTGACCCCTACAAGTAGCTGACCGAGAGCCAGTCTTGTAGGCAACGCCAATTTTTCAAGAACACTCGAGAATCCCTAGATAGCTGGAATACGCCCAAAACGGGAGACGGCAGGCAATGCATGATGGTTCAGCCGTGACGCAACAAAGCGAAGATGGCGTCGCCATGTCGCCGGCGCTAAAGCTGGCGGCAGTTTGCAGAAAGTTGTCGGACGAGGGGCATGCAGTCAGCCTGGCGGGACAGGTGACCGCACGCGCCGACGACGACAGCTATTGGACCAACTCGCTGGCGGGCTTTCAGCACGCAACGGAGAGCACCATCCTCCGCGTTGATCGGGGATTGGGGGTGCTCGAGGGTGAGGGCCAGCCCAACCCCGGCACGCTTTTCCACATGTGGATCTATGACGCGCGCCCGGACGTGAACGCCATCGTGCATACCCATCCGCCCCATGCCTCAGCGCTTTCCATGCTGGGCGAACCACTGGCCGTCGCACATATGGACACAACCGTCTTCCACGACGATTGCGCCTTTCTGGCCGAGTGGCCCGGGGTTCCGCTGGCCGACGACGAAGGACGGATCATTTCGGCGGCACTCGGCGACAAGAACTCAATCTTGCTCGCCAACCACGGCTATCTGACCGTGGGTAAGACCATCGAAGAAGCGGCATACCTGGCGGTGTTGTTCGAGAACGCAGCACGCTTGCACCTGCTGGCCCAGGCGGCGGGCGATATTCAGCCCATCGAGCCGGCACGGGCGCAGGAGGCCCATGATTTTCTACTGAGCGAGAAGATCATCAACCTCACCTTCGAAGCATGGATACAGGAAACCCTTGCCCGTCATCCTGCCCTGCGGCACTGACCGAATAAACGGCGCCAAGCTCGCGGGACCCGGACGCCGAAAAAATCACATGGGTTTCAGCCGTGTGGCAGCTTCATGCAGCCGGCGCTGGGCCTCATCACCGCTCCAGATCTCCACCTGCCGGGCGACTCGCGCGGACATCTGGTGCCGGATATCGGCGCAAAGCCAGCCCAGGCGCATGCTTTTAGATTCCGAGAACGCGTCAGGAGGTAGTTCGCCCAGGAAGGCCAGCTTTTCCATCGCAAGCGCCTCGATCCCGTCGCTGGGGCCGGTCTGGTGGATCAGGTGCAGCGATGCTGCTTCTTTGGAGTCGATCATGCGGCCGGTATAGATCATGTCGGAAGCCACATGGTCACCGGCCACAAAACGGAACAGCTGGTCGCCATAGTAGGGATTAGGCACCCCGATCAGCACCTCCGGCTTGCCCACCAGAACCCGGCCAGTGGCGGCAAAACGGTAGTCGCAGGCGAGATAGAGCGCAAAGGCGCCGCCCGCCGCGTGGCCCCGGATCGCGCCGACCACCGGGCAGGAACATTCCAATACTCGTAGCAGGCACCCGCCCAAGGCCAGAAACAGGTCGCGCATCTCCGCGCGCGACTGGGTCAGCGCCCATTCCAGATCAACGCCATTGGAAAAGAACTTTTCGCCGCCACACAGCAGGATGCCCCGGGTTTCCGATTCCGCCCGGGCGACGGCGGCTGCAAGCTCTTCAAGCACGGCTGTAGTGAGCGTATTGGTCACCCCGTTGGACAGGCGAATCTGCGCGTAACAATCAATTTCCTCATACAGAACTGCGGTCACGCCATCCCCCCGGTCCGCTGTGTGTTCGATCCGACAACATAGCGGTTTCTGCCATAAGGCATCAATTCGCCCCGTGGTTGCCGAAAGGCCAAGCTTGGCCCATCATCGGATCATCTTCCGTTTGACGCCAACGCCCCGGCCGGGCGGCGCTAAGTCTCACGGACAGCACAGGCACATTGATGACGACTACCCTGATCACCAATATTGGCGAGGCCTTTACCGGCGATATCGATGCTCCGACCGCGAACATCACGTCCCTGCTGGTAGACGGCGAAAAGATC
>JAJFFJ010000035.1 GCA_021776685.1 Alphaproteobacteria bacterium | reverse complement strand
CTTTGGCATGGCCGGCGGCCACGACGGCGAGAAAGGCCGCAACTGGGTCGAGCGCGCCGACGGCACCGTGGTCGCAATGACCGGCACCGACAAATGCGACATGCACCCGGGCGATGTGTTCGTGGTGGAGAGCCCCGGCGGCGGGGGATATGGGGAACCGGTGGAGATGAAAGAGGCGGCGGAGTAGGGATGGTGCGGCTGCTCCTGGGCTGTGTTTTGTTTTTTGCCGGGGTGAGTCCATCTCAATCACAACCCCGCACCGTCACAGCTTGGCTCTACGCCGACAACTACGTGGAGCTTTACGTCAATGGCCGGCTGATCGTGAAAGACCCGATTGTCTTCACGCCGCACAATGTGGTGGTGACGAAATTTCGCGCGACCTATCCGATGACCCTCGCGGTGCTGCTGAAGGATTTCGCCCACCCGCGGACGGGACTTGAATACGACCACACGCGCATCGGCGACGGCGGGTTTATCGCGCGGTTCTCGAACGGTGTCGTGACCGATGGGTCCTGGCGGTGCCACTTGATTTCGCGCGGGCCGGTGGATCGGCGCTGCCTTGCAGAGGATCCGGCGCGGACCTGCCGGGTCGAGACCAAGGCTGCTCCCACGGGATGGACCCAGCCTGGCTTTGATGATCGCGCCTGGCCGCGCGGCACCGTACATACCGAGCGTGCCGTGCGGCCTCTCTCGGTCTACTACCGCTACAAATGGGGCGGCGCCAAATTCATCTGGTCGCCGGACCTGGAGATCGACAACACGGTGCTTTGCCGGAAGACGGTGGCCGCCCCGCCGTCACGATAGCAGGCCAAAAGGGAGAGACAGTTGAGTCCAGTGGACAAAACTTTGTGCGTCGTCGGGGCCAGTGGCCTGGTGGGCTCGAATATCGTGCGGGAGGCGCTTGCCCGCGGCTATGCCGTCAACGCGACGATGCGGGACAAGGACGCGCCGGAAAAGGCGCCATATCTGAAGGCGCTGCCCGGTGGTGACCGGCTCACGCTCTTCAGCGCCGAGATGGCAGACGGGGCAGCCTTCGATGCGCCGCTTGAGGGCGCGGACTGTGTCTTTATCGCCTGCCTGATCCCCACTTACCACGGCCCCTCTGGTACGCCTGCGCGGGAGATGGAGGACGAACAGGGCTATCGCGAGATCATCATGCCGACGGTCGACGGCTGTCTGAACATTCTGCGCGCCGCGGCGCGGCAGGGCGTGCCGAACGCGGTGATCTGCAGCAGCACCAGCAGTACGAACCCGATCCCGCCGGTGCCGCTCAAGAACGAGGTGGATCACTGGTCGGATGAAGACGAGCAGTGCCGGGCCAAGAAATACACCTCTGCCACCAAGACGGTGATGGAGAAGGCGGCAATCAAGTTCGCCGACGAACACGGCATGCGCCTTTCCATCGTCATGCCCACCGGCATGTTCGGCCCGGTGGTGCTGCCGGAACACATGAACGGTAATCCCCATGCCTGGTTGAAGCGGTTGATCGACAGCGGCGAACCCCGCCATACGGAGACGCCTAACGACTCGACCTCAATGGTCCATCTGCACGACCTGGCGGCGATTTTCCTGGCCACCTACGAGCGGCCGGAGATTTCAGGCCGGTATTTCGGCGTCTACGACAGTTGGCATTGGCGGGATATCTACGCTGAGCTGCAGAAAATCCTGCCGGAAATTCAGATGCCGGAACCGATCGCAGGTGAGGCCGCCGCGCCCACCGGGTTCGATTTCACCCGGCGGGACAGCCTGGGCGTGCCGCTTCGCGATATCCCGACGCTCTTGCGCGAAACAGTCGAGTGGATCAAATCCGATCCATTCGGGCAGGCTTAGAAGACTCCAGGCCTCTAACCCCAGAACTTCGCACTCGCGATCCGCGCGCCCTCCGCCATCGCGGCCAGTTTCGCCCAGACGATGTCTGCGTCCACCGCCGCTTGCCCGACCCAGGTGCCGTAGCCGCAATCTGAGCTGGCGATCACCTGCTCCCGGCCAACGCGATTGGCGATTTTGCCGATACGTTCGGCAACCAGTTCCGGATGCTCGATGAAGTTGGATTTGGATTCGATGACGCCGGGAATCATGACAATGTCGTCCGGCACCTTGACCTCGTCGAAGACCACATATTCGTGGGCGTGGCGCGGGTTTGCCGCCTCGAAGGAAATCGCGCCGACCTTTGCCTTGAAGGCGATGTCGATGACGTCGATCAACGGCACGTCGCAATGGTGCGGCCCCTCGTAATTGCCCCAGCAGAGATGCAGGCGCACCTGGTCCTTGGGCACATTCTCGAGCGCATGGTTGAGGGCGGCCACGTGCATCTCCGCCTTCTTGCGGAACTCCGCCACGCTCAGGTCCGCATACTGGATGTGCCGGCCCATGGCGAGATCGGGGGCGTCGATCTGGACGGTGATGCCGGCCTTGGCCACGGTTTCGTATTCATGGCGCATGGCGTCGGCGATGGCGAAGATATAGGCCTCGTCGTCCTTGTAATGGGTGTTGTGGAAGAACAGGGAGATGACGCCGGGGGACGCCGCGCTCATGAATCGTCCGGCGGCGCCCGCGCCTTCCAGCGCCGCGTTCAGGTTATCCGCATCGGTCACGGGCGCGTCCGCATCTGCCACTTCGATGGGCGCGTTGCAGCCCGGGGTTTTGCGGCGGGAGCGGCCGCGGTCGCCGAAGACGCGCTTCCCCATTTCCGGGAACTCGACCAGGTCCTGATACTGTTTCGGCACGCTTTCGCCGCCGAAGCCGGAAAGCCGGTCCTTGATGTAGGTGGCGTAGGACGGCTTTGACATCTCGCCGTCGTTGACGATGTCGATGCCGGCCTCGATCTGTTTTTCCGCCACCTCTTTGACGGCGCTGCGGATGCGCGCGGCCAGCGCTTCCCGGTCTACGGGGATGCCTTCCTCCTTGGCGAACATCATCTGGATCAGGTCTTCCGGGCGCGGCAGGCTGCCGGTGTGTGTGGTCAGGAACCGGTCGGTGCTGCGTTCCATGATGTCTCCCCCAGGTTTTTCTTTAAGTGGAGTCGAACGTAGCATTGCCGCATAACCGGCTGAAATCCGGAATCGGCGCCCGGCGGAGGCATTTGCATGAAAATTGGATTGATTGGCGTGGGCGAGGTGGGCAGCGCTTACGCCCGCGCGCTGGCCGGAGAAAATCTCGCGCTTTGCGACAGGGAAGCGAGCGGCAGGCCGGCTGATACTGCGGCAGCGCTGGGGCATACGCTTCACCCCGTACCCGGCCCGTGGCTGACGTCCTGCCAGATCGTCATCGCGGCAGTGGCGGGCGGTGACAGTCCGAGTGCCGCCCTGTCTGCCTTGCCCCATCTGGCCGAAGGTACCGTCTACCTGGACGTGGGCACCGCCAGCCCCGATGACCTCCGCGCCAGCGCGGCGGCGTTCGCAGCGGCAGGGCGGGATTTCGTAGACGGTGCAATCATGGGCGCCATCGCGATCAGCGGCCCGGCCTGTCCGGTGATGCTGGCAGGAGCGAGGGCCGAGAACCTTGTGCCCGTCTTTGCACAATTGGGCGCGCCGGTCACCGTTTTGCCGGAGAGCGCTGCGGGCGATGCCAGCTCCCTCAAACTGCTGCGCAGCGTCATCATCAAGGGATTGGAATGTGTCGCCATCGAAAGCCTCACGGCGGCCGAGCATCTGGGTGTCCGCGGTCGGTTGATGGAGGTGATCGGCGATGTGGATGCCGCAGGCTTTGGTCCCTTTGTCGAAGCCCTGGTGCGGACCCATGTGGATCATGCTGCCCGCCGCGGGCACGAGATGGAAGACGCGGCCGCGCAACTGCATGCCCTGGGGTTCGACGGGCAGGTGACGGCGGCAACGCCCGGCCGTTACCGGCAGACGGTTGCGCTGAGACAACGGATGACGCCACCCTCGGGGACGAGTGATACAATTGATGCAGCGCTGGGCTGGCTGGCGCATTCGGTGGGGCGAAATGGAGCATCGTGATGCGCATGATTCCTGACTTTTTGCCTCTGACATTCATGATTTTTGCTGGATTGGGCGGCCCGGCGGCCGCGCAGCAGGCGGCCTATAACCCAGGCTTCAGACTGGCGGTCGTGCGCGCCGGCGGTGACGTGGTCCAGCTCGCCGTCTGGTATCCGACCCGCAGCAGCTTTTTCCTGGGCCACCGGGTTGGCGTCTTCCGGCTGCGCGTGGCCAAGGATGCGCCGCCGGCTCCGGGCCGTTTTGGTTTGATTGCGATTTCCCATGGGACCGGCGGCGGCTTTCTGAACCACCGGAGCACGGCGCGGGCGTTGGCTCGCGTCGGTTTTGTGGTCGTCGCGCCGCATCATCCTGGATCCAACTGGCAGGACGGTTCTCGAATCGGCTCGCGAATGGCCTTGGCCCGGCGCCCTCGGCATCTTTCCGGCGCGATCACCTGGGCGCTCAGGGACAGACGGCTGGGTCCCTTGATCGACCGCCACCGCATTGGCGCTATCGGCTATTCGGCGGGGGGCTTTACGGTCATGGCGGCATTGGGCGCCCGGGGCAACTTGGCCTATGCCACCATCCACTGCCGCCGGCACCCACAGGACAACCGCTTCTGCGCTTTCGAGAGGCTGCGCCAGCAACGGGAAGGTCAGGTGGGGCTGCGCCAGGGCTGGTTGCCGCGGCACCGTGACAGGCGCATCCGCGCTGTCGCGTTGTGGGCGCCGCTAGGGGCCATGTTCGGCCTCCACGGCATGAGGCAGATATCCGCCACGATCCTGATCATGCGGGCCGGCCAGGACGAAATTCTGAAACATCCCTGGCACGCCCACCGGATTCACCTGTTGCTTCAGCGGGCCGGCATCCGGCACCGGTATGTGCGGGTGCCCCGGGCCGGTCACTACGCCTTCGTGACGCCCTTTCCGCTCTTGGCGCGTCCGTTCGCAGGTGAGGCCAATCGCGACCCGGCAGGTTTTGACCGCGCCAGGTTCAGCCGCCAGCTGGGTCAGATCATGGTCAGGTATTTCACTCGCGCCCTGCGATAGGGCTGACTGGATCTCAATTGGGTCGAATACAGACCATCAATGGGACGGGTGACGCGTGGTACGGTGCGGTCGGCGAAACGAGGATGCTGCGTGCGACGGCTTCCTGTTATGTAGCGATGATGAACCTGAGAGTACGGATATGGCCCGTGTAGGCGAGATAATAGCACCTGCGGATTCAGGCGCTGGGCGCCAGCGGTCTGTGATGCGCTGGCTCGCACGCGCATTTTTTGCCGGGCTGATGGTCACGTCGATTGCGTTGGGTGCCTGGGCTCAGTCGCAGAACGCCGGCCTGCGTTTTATGTCGACCCAGGTTGCGGGCGATGCCATGCGCATGGCCGTCTGGCATCCAACACACGCGAAAGAGCAGGGTGTGGTCCTCGGCCCGTTCCGCCTCAAGGTGTCTCAGGATGTGCCAGTCGCGCCGGGCCGGTTTGGTCTGATCGTGCTTTCCCATGGCGCTGGCGGCGGCATGCTCAATCATCGGGGGACGGCGAGAGCCCTGGCGCGGGCAGGTTATATCGTGATCGCCGTCCATCATCCGGGCGACAACTGGCAGGACCAGTCCCGCTTGGGAACCAGCGCCAACTGGTCCCGCCGCCCAAATCATCTGCGCGCAGCAATAGACGCAGCATTGAACGACAAGATCCTGGCGGCGGGCATCGACCCCCGGCGCATCGGGGCGATCGGCTATTCGGCTGGCGGTTACACCGTGTTGGCGGCAGCAGGCGCGCGACCTGGTTTGAGTGTGCTGGTCCAGCATTGCCGTGAGAAAAAGGCCGCCGATCCGGTGTTCTGCCGCTATGGCCGGGCACAGCGCGAGGCGGACAGGCAGGCCGGGCGGAAGGTCCCGCCTCTTAAGGTCATCCCGGACCCGCGTCTCGGGGCCGTTGTGGCCATCGCGCCGGTCGGAGCCCTCTTCGCGCCGACAGCCTTTGCCGGCGTTTCAGCGAGGATCATGCTGGTCCGTGCCGGCAAGGACCGAGTCCTGCGCTATCCCCACCACGCCGAGCGCGTCCACCGCCAGGTCGGTCAGCCGCACAGTTATGTTGTGCTGCCGGCCGCCGGGCATTTCACCTTTATCGAGCCGTTCCCGGAATCGCTGCGGGATGTTGCCGGTCCTGCAGCACAGGATCCTCCGGGCACCGACCGGGCGGCCGTATTGCAGCGGCTCAACCGTCGGATCGTTGGTTTTCTGGATAAGGCTCTGGCGCCGGATAAGTAGGCGCTACTCCGCCGCTACCGGCATCGCCGCAATCGGCAGGTCCTGTACCTCCAGCGGGGTCCAGTTGCGGGAGCGGACATAGTCCGGGCGGGGGTCCGGCACGTCTGCGGGCCGGTTGGCGCAGGTGTTGAAGCAGAAGAAGATCGTCCACCGGTCGCCAGCTGAGAGGTTATGGCCGCTGCCGTGCAGCAGGTTGCAGTGGAAGAAGACCACGTCGCCGGGCTCGCCGGTGATTGCCACCGGTGCTGGATGGCTGTCCATGATCTCCAGCAACTGCTCCCGCGGCACCACCCACAGCCGATAGGCGGTTTGGTCATCCCAGACCGGATCCACGCGGCCCAGCTTGTGACTGCCCGGAATGAGATAGAGGCAGCCGTTCGATTCCCCTGCGGGATCGAGCATCAGGCCGGCGGAGATAAGGTCGGGTTTCTGGAGGCCGTCCGGCTGCCAGGAGCCATAGTCCTGATGCCACTGCCAGACCGTGCCGCTGATGGCAGCCTTCCGGTTGCATTTGGTGTGGTGAAGGTAGAGCTGGTCGTCGCCCAACAGCTGTTGTGTGACACCCAAAAGCCTCGATGACCGGGCGGCGGCGTAGAAAGGCGGTGACTGGGTTGGTCCATCCGGTTCATGCACCCGGAAAATGGTTTTGACCGCGCCGCGCGACCCTGCAGGGGCATCTTCCCGTACCATGTGATCGGTCTCGACCCCGTCCAGCCGCTCCAGTTCGCCCCGCATGGCTGCAAGTTCAGTCGTGTCGAAAAGACCACGGATGATGATGAAGCCGTCTTCCCGATATCGCTCCAACTGGTCCTGAGTAAGCTGCATCGCTTCTGGCTCCTTCCTCTATTCCGCTGCGGTGGCCAGACCGCTTTCTGCCTCGATCATCCGCTCCACCGCCCGCCGAGCAGGTTTCAACGCGGCATCGTGTTTGATGTCCACCATGGGGCGCTCCGGATCCCTGCCCCAGGTTTCCTGCTGTCGCTCCAGGAATTCGATGTCTTCTCGCAGCGTTGCGGCGATGGCCGTGTAGAGCGCCTCCGTCGCCTGCGCGTCGTCCGGCCGGTGGCCGTTGGCGGGGGCCCAGAAATAGTGGCAGCTTGAACAGGATTCCGGCGTCACCCCATGCCAGTTGCGGATGGAGATGCCGCCGGGCTGATCCCGGTTTTCCAACGCCCCGCAACCGGTTTCCAGCGCGCCGGTCCATTGGGTCACGGTTCCGGGCGCGATGAACTCGAACTCCTGCCAGCGGTCGACTTTCACGTCCGCCGGCCAGCCCGCGCCCTGGATGTAGGCGGGCGGCGGCGTGGTGTCGGTCATCCAGCGGATGTAGTGAACACCGGCCTCTGTCCGGGTCACATCCATGGTGGCGCGCACCTGTTCTTCCGGCACGCCGGCGCCGATGGTGTTGCGGTGGATGTAGGGCACGTGGGTCATGTCCATCAGGTTGTCAATCATCAGCAGGTAGCTGCACTGGACATGAAAGCGGCCGTGCCGGTGGGGCCAGTTGGCGTGGTCGTCGTGATAGGGGTAGTCGATGATCAGCCGCTCGTCGGCGGCATCCGGGTCGCCCGGCCAGATCCAGATCATCTCCTGCTGCTCGACCACCGGATAGCTGCGTACCCGCGCCTGGGGTGGGATGGTGTCCTGGCCGGGGATTTCAACGCACCGGCCGCCGCCGTCGAAAATCAGCCCGTGATAGCCGCATTGCAGACCAGCCTCGACTACGTCCCCGAGGCTCAGGGGGGTGGCGCGGTGGCAGCAGCGGTCTTCCAGGGCGTGGGCATGACCGTTTCGGTCGCGGAAGAGCACCACCGGTTCGCCCAGCAAGGTGCGGGCAAAGGGCGTGTCGCCGATCTCGTGGGCCCAGGCCGCCTGATACCAGGCGTTCAGCGGCCAGCGATGGAGAGTGTCGGGCTGCACGGTTGGCCGCCCTTGCAGATCACTCCGCAGCTACAGCCATTTCTTCGGCGTCAGTGCGGATCATGCGCTCCAATGCCTGACGGGCGGGCTTGCGGGCAACGTCGTGCTTGATGTCCACCAGCACCTGGTCGGGGTCTGCCGAAAGGCAAGCCTGCTGCTGTTCCAGAAAGGAGACGTCCTCATGGAACGTGAAGGAGATCGCCTCGTGCAGCTTCTTGGTCTCTTCCGTGTCCGCCGGCTTGTAGCTGTTTGTGGAAGCCCAGAAATAGAAGCAGGAGGTTTCCGTCTCCGGCGTCGCCGTATGCCAGATGTGAGTGTTCCAGCCGCCGTCCTGGTTGCGGTTCTCCTTGGCGTTCCGGCCATGCTCCAGGGCACCGGTCCACTGCAGCACCGTTGCCGGGGCGACATATTCGAACTCCTGCCAGCGATCGACCTTAACCTCAGGTCCCCAGCCCGCGCCCTTGGCGTAGGTCGGCGGCGGCATGATGTTTTCCATCCAGCGGATGTAGTGGACGCCGTTATCCGTCTTGCTCACGTCCATGGCTGCGTTGACCTGGCCCTTCTGGTCGCCGCCGCCAATGGTTTTCTTGTGGATGTAGGGGATGTGGGTCAGGTCCATCAGATTATCGACCAGCAGCATATAATTGCAGTCGATCTCCATCAGCGCATGGCCGTGCGGGTGATTTTCGTGGTCGTCCAGGAAGGGGAAATCGATGATCTGGCTTTCATCCGCCTTCGCCGGGTCGCCCATCCAGATCCAGATAATCTCCTGCTGCTCCACGATGGGATAGCTGCGGACCTGCGCCTGGGGCGGGATCGAGTCCTGACCGGGGATCTCCACGCATTTGCCGTCGCCGTCGAAGATCAGGCCGTGATAGCCGCACTGTATGCCGCTATCAACCACATCGCCCAGGCTGAGCGGGGTGGCGCGGTGACAACAGCGGTCTTCCAGCGCATGGGCGTTGCCGTCCTTGTCCCGGAACAACACCACTTTTTCGTTCAAGAATGTACGGGCAAGCGGCGTGTCGCTGACCTCGTTCATCCAGGCGGCCTGGTACCAGGCATTGTGCGGCCAGGGCTTGGGTGCGTTGATCTGCAGGGCCTTGTAGGACATGGGTTCCTCCGGACAGGACATTTTCTATAGCTTTATAGAATTTCTATTATACCGCACGATGCTGCAGAATCGAGACTCGAAATACCTTGGCGGTGTTCATTTTTGGTTGTATTTAACAAAGTAGCTAAATAATGGAGGAACCCGCAATGACCGTTCACGTGATGATTCGTTACACCGTTGCCCCTGACAAGGTGGCGGAACAGGAAGCGGCGCTGCGGGATTTCCTCGCAGAAGTACGGGCCGCCGGCGACGGGGAGGCGGAATACACGTCCTACAAACTGGACGATACCAACTTCGTCCATGTGGGCCGGTTCGCTGACGACGACGCGGTCAAACGCTTTCAGGCGCTGTCAGGGTTCAAGCCTTTCGCCGATGGTATGCGCGAGCGCGCCAGCGACGGCCCCCACTTCACCAAACCCGAGTGCATCGCCAGCTCGCGCTGGGCGGAGTAGGACCTAACCGCCGAAGGCGGCTTTGTGGTCGGCAATGAACTGCCCAAGGTTGCGCTGGCCGCCCAGCAATCCATGCAGGGTGGACGGATCGCCGGTCATCATGCCGCTGTTCAGGCCGTCAATCATGCGGCCCATGTGATCCACCACAAATTCCGGCATGCCCCGGTCCTTCATTGCCTGGATCGCTGCTTCCTTGGGCGGCTGGATGTGCGGGATCTCCTTGCCCAACGTTTCGGACAGGATCGCCGCGACCTGTGGGTAGGAGACAGGGTCGCCATGAAGCGCGTAGATCTGCCCTTCATGCCCTGATTCGGTCAGCGCCATGGCAGCGACCGCGGCGATATCGCGGCAGTCGATCATTGAGACTTCGACCTCGCCGGAGATCGGCGCGATCATCTTGCCCTGGTCGGCAATCATCGGCGCCATGGCCAGCAGGTTCTGCATGAAATAGTTGGGCCGGATCAGGGTATAGGCCACGCCGCTGGCTTTCAGGGCTTCTTCAGTCTCGTAGTGCATGCGGAGCGTGGGTGCGGGCACATCGGGGCGCATGCCATTCTCGTTCCCGGAGATTTTGACGATGTGGCCGATGCCAGCAGCCTTGGCCGCGTCAATGGCGGCGATCTGCTCGGCATTCAGGTTGGGGCTGAGGCCCGAATGGAGAAACAGCTTGGATGCGCCCTCAAAGGCAGCCGCCAGCGAGTCCGGCTGCGAAAGATCCGCTTCCACCACGGCCACGTCGCCGAGGGTCTCCCGCGCTGCTGCAGCGTTGCGGCTGACAACTTTGAAATCTGCGCCTCGTGAGGTCAGCTCCGCCACAAGCGGGCGACCGATATTTCCAGTACCACCAAGAACAACAATCATCTGATTTCCTCTCCCTATTGGTTGAGCA
>JAJFFJ010000034.1 GCA_021776685.1 Alphaproteobacteria bacterium | reverse complement strand
CTGAAACTGCGAGATTTCGGCACGCAGGTCGCCGGCAATCGCTGCCTTCGTGTCATCGGATGCGTCGCGCAAAAGGCGGCCGGTGGGGCCCAACTCGACCAGCCGTTCCACGGCAATTTCCGTGTCAGGGCCCAGGATGATCGGCACTTCGATGGGGTCAATCGCGATATCGCCAAAGCCACTGTCTCCCAGGATGCCCCGCACCCTGTCCGGGTCGGCAAAGGCGGTGGGGCCGGGCTCGCCTGGCGGCGGCGGCGCGGGCGCGGGCACGTGGCGGAGCGCGATGGAAAATGGAAAGTCCATCCATTGATTTTGCGTGCGCGCCTTCCAGCAGACGAAAGCCAGGCGGGCGCCCATTCTCGCCGCGATGCGCATGTTGGCGAAGGCTGCGACGGGATCGATAAAAAACATGACGCCAAAGCGGGAAAAGAGCCGATCGAACGCCGCCGGCTCGAAAGCATAGGTCGCCGCATCCCGATTCTCGAATGCAATGGTATCCAGCCCCGCGTCGCGACGGCGGGCTTCCGCCACCTCGAGCATGGGTGTCGAGATGTCGATACCCAGCACGCGACCGCCCGGACCCACGCGCCGTGCGATCTCCAGCGTCGTTGATCCTGAGCCGCAGCCGATGTCCAGCACCGACTGGCCCGCATCGATCGCGCAGGCGTCCATGGCGGCCATGCCCAGTTCGCCGATCATCAGGTCCTGGGTATCCGCCAGCCGCGCCCATCGGTCACCAGCAGCGCCGTTCCAATACTCAATCTGTGGCGCATTCGCGCCTTCTGCCGTCAATCGGGTCATAGATCGGTCCTTTCAAACAATGACCGCGACCAGCGCGGCGTTCCAATTGGAGTTGGGTGTTCAATAGCCCAAGCCATAGGCGGTCTGAAACCGCGATTGGCGCATGGCAGCATCGACGCGCGGCAATGCCGGCGCACCGCGGATCAATGAACTCGGATTGGGAAAATGGTGCCGCCTGCGTGACTCGAACACGCGACCCCCGCATTACGAATGCGATGCTCTACCAACTGAGCTAAGGCGGCACATGTTGCAAACTTGTTGCAATATTCCGGTCAGGGCAATCCTAACCGCTTAGTTTCACTGACGTCTTCCTCATCCCAACGTCC
The DNA here is from genome assembly GCA_021776685.1 of Alphaproteobacteria bacterium. Taxonomy (GTDB): domain Bacteria; phylum Pseudomonadota; class Alphaproteobacteria; order Bin65; family Bin65; genus JAJFFJ01. The sequence goes on along the minus strand of JAJFFJ010000034.1, from coordinate 35,859 downwards.
TACGACGCCATCGCTCTGCCAAATGAGCTCATCGTCCCAGTGACCGAGTCCCAGTGGCGAATTCGGGTAGGCTGTCTGCGCCCTCCGCCGGACCGGCCTTCTACACCCGGTGTATCTGGGCGTCAAATGCATGGCGCGTGCTGCGCCAATTAACCCCGCCACCCACCAGGATTCGCCCCGAAACGGACATGATCCGACGGCACCTTCTGTCTATGGTGATTCGCGCCGGACACGCGTTCGGGTTGCAGCCTGCATAAATGAACATGGTAAAGGAATCGTTATGAAATTGCTGACCTGCCTTGTGGCCCTGCTGTTCCTCGCGGGCCCCGCCGCCGCGCAAAAAGACGATCTGGAACAGAACAAGCAGCCTCCCGCTGACGGCGGCAAGGGCATGACCGATGACAAGTCGGGCAAGATGCCAGGCGGCGGCACTATGCCGACAGCAGGCCCAATCACAGGCGTATGGGTCGTGGTGGGGAGCAACGGGCGCGGTCAGACCTACCGGGGCGCAGCCGCCGTGCGCCGTGTGGGTGACGTCTATCGGGTGGTCTGGAAGATTGGCCGCAGCACCTACTGGGGCGTAGGCATCCGAACCGGCAGCACGCTCTCCGTTGCCTATCAGAGCGGGCTGGCTGTCTATCAGATCACACCCAATGGGATGAGGGGCCGCTGGACGACAATGCGGGGCACGCGCATTCTCAGCGAGAACTGGCGTCGGCGGTAGCGTACCAATCTGCAGCTATCCGGCGCTGCTGGTCTCGGGCTTCGGCAGCCGGGGCGCAGCGCCGGCGGGTTCCGTCTCTGCCTCCACCACGGGGGCGCGGTCCGGGGCATCGTTGGCCGCCAGACGCTGCACCCGGGGCGGTACGGTCCAGGTAAGCCCGTCAAAGGCGCCGCAGTGACCACAGAGCGCAGACCAGTCGCGGGCCGCCGCCCCACAGGCGCCGCACAGCCAGGCCGGTGACGGTGGCGCGTCCGTAACCCGTGCCAGCCAGGCGCGCGCCGCGGAGGCGTTCCCGTCTTCGCGCTCCTCAAGCTCAGCATGCAGCCGGCAGAAATCCGCATCCGGATCGTCGCCCACAGCGTCCAGATGGCGGCGCGCCTCGCCCCACAATTCAGCGTCCAGCGCCGCCTGTACCAGACTGGCGCGGGTATCCCGATGCTCGCTGTGGGTCGCGGCCAGCTTTTCCACCGCCCGTAGGCGGCCCAGGGCGCCACCCGCGCCCGCGACCAGGCCGTAGAGACGCGCCAGATCGGGATGAGGCGCGAATTTCCACGCGTCCTCGATCACCCGCGCCGCTTGCCGGTTGCGCCCCTCCGCGTGGAGCAGCGCTGACAGTTGCAGAGACGCCGGCAGCAATTGCGGGTCGAGCGACGTCGCACGCCGCACCCGCTCGATGGCCTGACGGCGGTCGCCGGTACGCTCTGCCATTAGGCTCAGCTGCACCAGAAGCACGGCGTCTTCGTGCCGGCCGGTTCGATCCTCGACCGCCCGCGCCTTCATGGCTTCACGCAAGGCAGCCTCCGCCTGTTCCCAGCGGCGCGCTGCCAAGTGCAGATGAAAACGCTTGGTCAGCACCCAGGGCGTCTTCGGGCTCAGGCGGTGGGCTTCTTCCGTATGGGCCAGCGCTGCATTCAGGTCACCGGATTGTTCAGACAGGGTCACCAGGCCGCGCAGTCCCAGCAGCTCGGTCTCTGGCTTCCCGCGCATGGCGGTATAGAAGCGGTGGGCTGTACCGTCGTCGCCCTCCATCTGGGCGGCCTGAGCTGCGATCAGCAACGCCCCTGCGGGGTTCTCCAGCAGATCGTTCGCCCGGCTGGCATAGCGGCGCGCATCGGCCGGGTCGCCGGCGGCGATCGCAACCATACCGCGGGTCAGCGCCAGGTAACCTTCTTCCCGGCGGCGGCGGTCCCTGCGACGGCGCAGTCGCGCCGGCACTGCGCCCGTTGCCCGCAAAATCCACAGGATCAACGCGCCCAGCAGGAACAGCCCTACGGCCAGACCGATGAGGACGCCGAGGGACGTGTCCACCCGCCAGTCGCCCACCTGAAGGGTCAAGGGCTCGGAGGTGGACGCCAGCCACGCAGCCGCAGCGGCGAATGCGACGATGACCAGAAGCGTCAGAAGGGCGCGAAGGCTCAGCGGCATGGGCGCACCCGGGGCTATTCCGCCGCGCCGGGCGCCTGCCTGCCGCGGCCGGCTACCAGCCGAACGGCAAGGCGCGCCAATTCATTCAAGGCGGTATCCACCACCAACCTGGCACGGGCATCCTTCAACCAGGCAGCAGCCGATTTTTGTGCGACGGGTGGCATCTGCCCCACCAATGCGACGGCATCCGCCAGTTTGCCGTCGCGCAGTGCAACTTCGGCGCGGGCAACCAATGCCGGCAGGGTGTCACCCGCAACCTGCCGCCCGGTACGGCGCACCACCACCAGCGAGCTGATGCGCGCCCACATGCGGTCCATCCAATCGCCATCGCTGGGGACTGCCGCCGCGCGCAGCAGCCGCGCTGTTAGCGGGTCGAACCGCTCCCGAAGGGCGCGCAGGCTGGGCACGCCCTTGTTGGCAAAGGTGTCCAGCCGCTGAAGGGTGGCCTTGATCGCCGCTTCCTTGGTGGCAAGGCCTGCAGCAGATTCAAGCGCGGCGCGGAACGGCCGGCCACCGGACGCCGCCTGGCGCAGCTGGCCCAGTGCGAGAAGCAATGACGAGGTGCGGCTGGCATTTTCGGCAAGCGCGCGGGTTCGGGATTCCAACCGGGTCACCCGCTGACGCAGCGCCGCCATTGCCTTGTCGGTAGACGCCGCCAACTTTGCCGTTGCCGCCTTCAGATCCGTGGTCTGGGCCGCCAGCGCCTTCTGCAGTGTCTCGGTCTGGGCAATCAGCCGGGCAATCGCCTTGGGGTCGCCGGTTGCCGCCGCCGTCGCAGCAGCCTTCCGCGTGACCGCCGCCACTTCCTGGGCCAGTCGCGTCAAGGATTTCTCGGCGGCATCGACACGCGCCAACTCGGCCTTAAGGGATTTCGGGTCACCGGCGCTTTTCACCTGTTGCGCCAGTGCCGCCAGCCGGGCCTCCAGGCCGCCCAGCGCCCGCGCCAGGCGGCTGAGTTCGCGGGTACTTGCGTCCGCTGCGGCCGCCTTCGCTGTAGCCTCGCGTGCGGCGCGTTCGGCGACATCAACACGACGCTCCAGCTTTTCGATCCGCCCGGCCAGGGCGCCACTATCACCCGCAGGCGGCGCGCCCACCCAGATATAGGTCAGGATGGCGCCGAGAAGCGCCGCACCCACTACACAGGCTGCAAGGACCAGGATCTGCCGCTGTCGGTTCGGATCACGTGGCCGGCGGCTGGTTTGGTCGATCACTGGAGGTGATTTGGGGCCACTGCCGGAGGCGCGCACACCTGCGTCCGGCTTCGGCCGCACGGGCTCTGCCTCGACCTCTTCAATCCGGTCACCCCGATCTCCCGGTGTCTGGCCTTCTGGCGTCTGGCTTTCTGGCGTCTGGTCTTGGTGCATTTGATCAGGGGTCCCACCGGAAAGATCAATGTCCTCCCGTGCCGCGGCGGCGCGGATTTCTTCCAGCCGGGCCAGGGGAATGCTGCCGCGCGCCTTCCAGCCCTGGATGGTTGTCACCGCCACGCCCAGTTTTTTCGCCATGGGACGAATCCCGCCGAAGGCGGCGATGATATCTTCTGCGCTGTCGTGAATCGGGTCCGTCATCCGGGATGGCCGTCACACCTGTTGCGGCTGCTGATTTCTAACCGGCATTGCCGGCGGGAACTTCCGCACGAATGGTGTTGATCAACGCCTCCTGCATTGGCGTCCGGGCCTCCCGAACCCGCCGCCAGGCGATTGTCCCGCAGGCTGCTTCGGTCACCGCCGGGCTCAGGCTGTAAAGATCAAGCCCCGCGCAGGCCGACGCCTGCCCCGCATTTGTGACGAGTCTAACAAACGTGCCTGCCGAGCGGGGAGAGAAAAATACCGCACCGTCCACATCCCCAGCGGACAAGGCCAAGCTGATTTTTTCAGGCAAAATGTCCGGTATTTGCGCCTTGTAGAGCACCTGCCGGCGGCAAGCGATGCCCTCCGCCTCAAGCAGCGCCGCCAGATCACCCGCAATATCGGCCCCTGCCGCATGGTATATCCGGGCACCAGTCTTCTCCGCGCCGGACAACACCGCAGCCAGGCTTTCGACTGTGCCGGCGCCTGTTCCGGCAAGGAAAAAGCCCAGCTCAGTAGCAGCCCGGGCAGAGCCCGAACCCACCGTGTAGACCGGCAGGTCACGAATATTGCTCAGTTGCGCGAACGCCCGGGCGCCATTGGCGCTGGTAAAGGCGAGTGCGGTGCAGCCGGACAGGTCCGGATCAATTGTTCGGTCCAGGTCGATAAACATAAGGGGCGCCACCAGCGCGTCGACCCCGATTCCCGCCAGTGCAGCCGCAAAACGGTCGGCGTCAGGCTGAGGGCGGGTTACCAGCAGGCGCACCGCCTCAGGCCGCGTCTTCGAACAGATCGTCAGGCACACGACTGCGCAGATCGGCGCCCAGGTCTGCCCCCAAAACCACCGCATCCGCGATGCCGCCCCGGGCATCCGTGCGCCAGACCTGGCTGCCATCCAGCTGCGCAACCTCGGCCCGCAGCCACAACTCCCCGTCCTCCAGCTGCGCCAGCGCGCCGATTGGGGTCCGGCAGGAGCCATCGAGCGCCGCCAGAAGCGCCCTTTCGGCGATAGACGTCACATGAGTGTCCGGGTCATTTGCAGCAGACAGCAATCCGCGCAAATCATCGTCGTTTTCCCGGCATTGCAGCGCAACCACGCCCTGACAGGCGCTCGGCAACATCGTCGCCACGTGAATGGGTGCGATATCCGGGCTGTCGATGCCCAGCCGCCTGAGCCCCGCCATGGCAAGGATCAGCGCGTCGGCATCGCCCTTGGCCAGCTTTGCCAACCGGGTGTTGACGTTGCCGCGCATCGGTATGACCTGCAAATCCGGGCGAAGCGCCTTGAGCACGGCCGTGCGCCGCACCGATGATGTGGCGACCGTCGCGCCCTCCCGCAGATCCTCGATGGATTGGGCATCGCTGCACACCAGCGCATCGCGGGGATCTTCCCGTGGCAACAGCGCCGCGATTTCCAGGCCTTCGGGCAGCACGGTCTCCAGGTCCTTGAGCGAGTGAACCGCGAGGTCAATCGATCCGGCAAGCAGGGCGCTCTCGATTTCCTTGGCAAACAGCCCCTTGCCGCCGATATCCGCCAGCGGCCGGTCGACCACCGTATCGCCGGTGGTGGTAATCTCGATGACCTCGGGCACCGGCAATCCAGGTACAGCAGCTTGCAACCGGGCTACGGCCAGGTCGGTCTGTTTGCGCGCCAAAGCGCTGCCGCGGGTGCCAATTCGAAGCGGTTGCCCGAAACGGTCCGGCAGAGGGGTGGGTGTTGCAGTCACACTTGCAGGTCTAGCGTGGGCCTGATTGAGTGGGAAGCCTGCGCTCCGGCAATGCGACATCGCGGACGGAGCGCCAAATCGGCTGATTTCGCACCATGGCCCGCAAGCGCAAAAAGAAGAAAGCCAAGCGCATACCGCGTCCGCGTGACCCTTTCTGGCGCGCTCGGCGGGTGCTGGGTGAGCGCAAGGTCGCCAGTGCCAAGGCCTATCGCCGGGATCAGAAGCGTGCAGATATCAGGAATCAGCAAGAGGAATCGGATTAGCCATGCCCGAGCCATCGTCCATCGTTCTGGGCATCGAGACCAGTTGCGACGAGACCGCCGCCGCCGTTGTGCGCGGCGACGGCGTCGTGCTGGCAGAACGGCTGCTCTCGCAACTGGATGACCACCGCCCCTATGGCGGCGTGGTGCCGGAAATCGCCGCCCGTGCCCATCTGGACCATCTGGACCGGCTGATCGCGGAGACCATGGCGGAGGCCAACCTCGGCTATGAGGCGTTGGACGCCATTGCGGTCACCGGCGGGCCCGGGCTGATTGGCGGCGTCATGGTCGGCGTGATGACGGCGAAGGCCATCGCCTCGGTGCACGGATTGCCTTTCCTGGCTGTGAACCATCTGGAGGGACATGCGCTCAGCGTTCGACTAACCGATGACGTGGCCTTTCCCTATCTGCTGCTGCTGATCTCCGGCGGTCATTGCCAGTTGCTGATCGTCGACGGCATCGGCCGGTTTCAGCGCTTGGGCACAACCCTGGACGATGCCGCCGGTGAAGCCTTCGACAAGGTGGCGAAGATGACCGGCCTTGGCTATCCCGGCGGCCCGGCGGTGGAACAGGCGGCAGCAGCCGGCGACCCGGCGCGCTTCACGCTGCCGCGGCCTATGAAAGGACGGAAGGGCTGTGACTTCTCCTTCGCCGGACTCAAGACCGCCGTACGCCACGCATTGGACCGCCTGCCCGAGGCGCTGACCGAGCAAGACGCCGCCGATATGGCCCGCGCCTTCCAGGACTCCGTGGCAGATGTGGTGGCAGACCGTACCGGCAACGCCATCGACCTGTTCCGGGAAGCGAGACCCAACGGGCGCGACCTGGTGGTGGCAGGCGGCGTGGCCGCCAACCAGGTGCTGCGCGCGCGGTTGACGGATTTGGCCGCGGACTCCGGCCTGCACTTCACGGCGCCTCCCCTCAAATATTGCACGGACAACGCCGCAATGATCGCCTGGGCCGGGCTGGAACGCCTGGACACCGGCGTGACCGACCCACTGGATTTCAAGCCGCGACCCCGCTGGCCCCTCGATTCCGCAGCCGCGGGCAGATAGGTTTCAGGCATGCAAAGGATCACCGTTATCGGAGGGGGCGCCTGGGGTACGGCGCTGGCAACCGTCGCCCAGCGGGCGGGCCGCGATGTGTGCCTGTGGGCGCGCGAAGCGGAGGTTGTCGAGGCCATCAATACCGGCCACGAGAACCGGCCTTTCCTGCCCGGTGCGCCACTGGACCCGGCCATACGCGCCGAGGCTGACCTCGCCACCGCGGTCGCAGACGCCGAAGTGCTGTTGCTGGTGGCCCCGGCCCAGCATCTCCGTTCGGTCAGCCAAACAGTCCAGCAACATGCGCCGTCCGGCGCGTCGGCCGTAATCTGCGCCAAGGGTATCGAGCAGGACACCGGCGCGCTGATGACGGAGGTGATTGCCGAGACCATGCCGGACCGGCCCTTGGCCGTGCTCTCCGGTCCGACATTCGCCATCGAGGTCGCGCGCGGCCTGCCCACGGCCGTGACGCTGGCCGCCGACGATGCGCTGCTGCGGGAAGGTCTGGCGACCGCCCTCGGCACGCCTGCCTTCCGGCCCTATTTGTCTCCCGATCCAGTGGGCGCGGAGGTTGCCGGCGCGGTCAAGAATGTCATCGCCATCGCCTGCGGCATCGTCCACGGACGCGCGCTGGGCGCTAACGCGCAAGCCGCACTCATTACCCGTGGCCTGGCGGAGATCACCCGTCTGGGCCTGGCCCGGGGCGCGAAGCTGGAGACATTGATGGGTCTTTCCGGCCTTGGCGACCTGACCCTGACCTGCAACTCACTGCAGTCGCGCAACATGTCGCTGGGCGCGGCGTTGGGCAAAGGGGAAACCCTGACGGCGGTGCTGGACGCCCGTACGTCTGTTGCGGAAGGGGTCTGGACGGCGCCATCAGTGACGGCTTTGGCCGCGCGCCTGGGCATCGACATGCCAATCTCCGCCGCGGTTAACGCCATCCTGCACGAAGGCGCGGACATCGACAGCACCATTGCCGCCTTGCTCTCCCGTCCGATTCGAGAAGAAGGAGCTTAGAGCTCCAACCCTTGCCCCGCCGCGCCGGTGGCCGCTTATGCCTGATGGGCCGACAGATCGGTGATCGTCGGGACATCACCGCAAAGCGCGCAGTCAGGATTGCGCTTGGCAGTCATGCGGCGGAAGCCTGTGTCGAGTGCGTCATAGATCAACAGATGCCCAGCCAGACTTTCGCCCAGACCCAATAACTCCTTCAGCGCTTCGGTCGCCTGCAGTGTGCCCAGCACACCTGCCACCGCGCCCAAAATGCCAGCCTCGTCGCAGCGGGGCGCGGCGCCCGGCGGTGGCGGTGTCGGGAACATGCAGCGATAGCAGGGCGTGCCCTCCCACGCACGGTAGGTGGAGAGTTGCCCCTCGAACCGCAGCAATGCACCGGAAATCAGCGGCGTTCGCGCCAGATAGCAGGCGTCATTCAGCAGATAGCGGGTTGCGAAGTTATCGCTGCCGTCGATCACCAGATCGCAAGGTCCGATCAGGTCGAGGGCGTTGCCAGCAGAAAGGCGCGTATCGTGACTGTGGACCCGCACCTCCCCGTTAAGCGCTGCAATCGCTGTCGCGGCGCTTTCCGTCTTGGGGGTGCCCACGCGGGCTGTTGTATGGATCACCTGGCGCTGCAGATTGGTGAGGTCCACCGTGTCGTCGTCGACGATATCCAGCTGGCCTATGCCGGCGGCCGCAAGATAGAGCAGCGCCGGGGCGCCCAGGCCGCCCGCGCCCACCACAAGCACGCGGGAGGCAAGCAGCTTCTCCTGCCCTTCCTCACCCACTTCGTCGAGGATCACATGACGGGCATAGCGTTCCAGTTGTTGGTCGGTAATCACGGCGCCTACAGCCCGTCGAACAGTTCAGTGGTGAGATAGCGCTCGGCGAAGGAGGGCAGGATCACCACCATGCGCTTGTCCGCCATGGCGGAAGCGCTGCCGACACCGAGGGCTGCTGCCAGCGCCGCGCCACTGGAGATACCAACGGGAATGCCCTCCACGCTGGCGGCCTGGCGCGCTGTCTCGAATGCCACGTCGTTCGAGATGCGGATGATCTGATCGATGAGGCCCGTGTCGAGGATGGATGGCACGAAGCCCGCGCCGATGCCCTGGATCTTATGTGTGCCCGGCATGCCGCCGGAAAGGATCGGGCTGTCATCGGGTTCCACGGCGATCACCTGCAGCGCCGGATTGCGGTCCTTGAGCAGGCCGGCGACGCCAGTCAGCGTGCCGCCGGTGCCGACACTGGAGACCAGCACATCCACGCGGCCTCCCGTATCACGCCAGATTTCCTCTGCGGTCGTTTCCCGGTGCACCGCCGGATTGGCCGGATTGTCGAACTGCTGGGGGACGAAGGCGCGGTCGATTTCCCGGGCCAGTTGCTCCGCCCGGGCGATGGCGCCGTTCATGCCCTCGCTGGCGGGTGTCAGCTCCAGTTCAGCGCCCATCAGCTTGAGCATCTTGCGCCGCTCAACGGACATGCTCTCTGGCATGGTCAGGATCAGGCGATAGCCCTTGGCCGCACATACAAATGCGAGCGCGATGCCAGTATTGCCGGAAGTGGGCTCGATGATGACATCGCCCGGGGAAAGACGCCCGGCATGCTCCGCGGCCTCGATCATGGCGAGGCCGATACGGTCCTTGACCGAGCCTGCGGGGTTGAAGAACTCGCACTTGCCCAACAGCTCGGCTGCGCAGCCCCGCGCTGCCGCGAGCCGGCTCATCCGCACCAGGGGCGTTGCGCCGATGGTGTCGACGATATTGTCGTAGATGCGGCCGCGAAACTCCGACGCTCTTTTGTCGGGGCGATCCTGGGGCGCGGTGTTGTTCATGGCCGCCTCAGATCGAGAAGTCCAGCCGGCGGACCACGTCACTCTCCAATCCGCCGCGATGTGCCTCGGCGCAGAGATCGTCGAACGTGATCTGGTCCAGCCGTACCAGCCATTCTTCCTGAAGGCTGCGCAGGGTCGGCCGCACAACCCGGTCGCCGAGCGGCGAACGGGCCGGCCGATGCAGCAAGTCGTCACTGGTTTCCAACGCCTGCAACACCCGCACCACGTCGCCGAGCGTCACCTTGCGCCGTTCCCGTGCCAGCCGGTAACCGCCGCGGGGGCCGCGCACGCCAACCAGAATGCCGTCGCGCACCAGCGCTTGCAGGACCGGCTCCAGATACCGCGGCTGGATGCCCTGACGCTCGCCAATATCGCGGCTCTGCACCGGCTGACCGCCACCATTGTAGGCGATATCGAGAACTGCCTCGATGGCGTGCACCAGTTTGGGCGGCGCGCCAATCATTGGGCAGCCCCCGTCCCGGTGGAGCCAAATCCGCCGGCGCCCCGGTCAGTTTCATCCAAATCTTCAACCACCCGCCACTGGGCCTGGATGACCGGCGCGATGACCATCTGCGCGATGCGCATACCGCGGGTGATCTCCACTGGCGCATCGCCCAGGTTCACCATTATGACGCCGATCTCGCCGCGATAGTCGCTGTCGATGGTGCCAGGGGTGTTGAGCAGGGTAACCCCCTGCTTGAGCGCCAGACCGGAGCGAGGCCGGATTTGCGCCTCGTAGCCTGACGGCAGGGCGATCGCGAGACCCGTGGGTACAAGCACGCGGGCGCCCGGCGCCAGGCTGACCGGCGTATCCACTGCGGCGCACAGGTCCATGCCGGCGCTGCCAGCGGTCTCGTAGTCCGGGAGCGGCAGGCCGTCGCCGTGGGGCAGACGCTGAATGTCGATCTGGACCATGTTATTCGGCGGCGCGCGGGCGCAACTCGTCGGCGATGCGAGCCGCCAGCGCGTCCGCGACCTGCTGCTTGGTCATGCGCGGCCAGTCCTCGACCGCACCCGGTGTCACCAGATGCACAGTGTTGCTGTCACCGCCGAAGGTGCCCGTAGCCGGCGCCACGTCGTTGGCCACGATCCAGTCACAGCCTTTGCGGTCCCGCTTCGCCTGGGCGTGGGCGATGACATTCTCGGTTTCCGCCGCAAAACCGACGACCAGCCGCGGCCGGCGGTTGGAGTCGACAGCAAGGGTCGCGAGGATATCCGGATTTTCCGCGAGCTGCAGATCCGGCGGACCGTTGCCATCTTTCTTCATCTTTTGCTCGGCAGCGGTCGCGGCGCGCCAGTCGCTGACAGCGGCGGCGCAAACGGCGATGTCGGCCGGCAGTGCGGCCTCGCAAGCCGCCAGCATCTCCCGTGCGGATTCGATATGGACCACCGACACACCCGCAGGGTCCGGCAAGGCGGTCGGGCCGGAAACCAGGGTCGTCTCGGCCCCAAGGTTGGCCAACGCCGCGGCGATGGCATGTCCCTGTTTGCCGGACGAACGGTTGCCGATGAACCGCACCGGGTCGATTGCTTCAAAGGTCGGGCCACTGGTGACCACCGCGCGAAAATCCGCCAGGCGGCCCGCGCCCGCGAAGTGGGCCTCGATCGCGGCGACGATGTCCTCCGGCTCCGCCATCCGGCCAACCCCGCTCTCGTCCTCTGCCAGCGATCCGGCCTCCGGGCCGATACGGCGGACGCCACGCCGCGCCAGCAAAACCATATTCGACTGGGTCGCCGGATGTTGCCACATGCGGTGGTTCATGGCCGGCGCAACAAGAATAGGCGCATCCGACGCGAGCAGCACAGTTGTCGCCAGCTCGTCCGCCAGACCGCTGGCCATTTTGGCGAGGATGTCCGCTGTCGCCGGCGCCACCACCACCAGATCCGCCTCCTGGCTCAGGCGCAGGTGTCCCATCTCCGCTTCGTCCGTGAGGGAGAAAATATCGCCATAGACCTTTTCATGGCTGAGCGCTGAGACCGAAAGCGGCGTCACGAACTGCGCGCCCCCCTTCGACAGGACGCAGCGCACCACGGCCCCCCGCTCCCGCAGGCGGCGGATCAAAATCAGGCTCTTGTAGGCGGCGATCCCGCCAGAGATCACCAACAGGATCTGCTTGCCCGTCAGCATGGACGCCCCGCAATCAGGTTTGGGGTGGATTGGATCAGATTTTACGCGAATTTCGTGTAATTAGGTAATTTACTGCAAAACCCGCGGCAAGTCAGCCCTTCTGCAGCCCACTCGGCCGCCCGACCGCGAGATTTACGCCGCAGCCACCACAATCGCGATGGCGAGAAGGCCAACCGCGCCCAGGAAGTACCATTTCGGGTTCAGGCCGCCATTGCGGCGCGGGTCCGGCAGGTCGTTGATGCGATCCAGTGCATGATCGAGTTTTTCGAGGACGCGCGGCACCCGCTCGATTGTGTGGAAGATCTCCCGGGCCGCGTTGGCGACGCGGGCGCCTGGGCCCCGGTTACGGCGGATCCAGCCCTCAATCAGCGGCCGGGTCAGCAGCCACATATTCTCCTCCGGGTTCAGCTTGCGCCCCACCCCTTCGGTTACCAGCATGGTCTTCTGCAAAAGCAGCAACTGTGGCTGGGTCTCCATCTCGAAAGTTTCGGTCACCTGGAAAAGCTGCCCCAGCAGCCGTGCGATTGAAATCTCGTTCAAGGGCTTGTCAAAAATCGGTTCCGCAATCGACCGCAGCGCCTGGGTGAACAGCTCTTTTGATTTGTCCGGCGGGACGAAACCGGCGCGGAAATGGACCTCCGCCGCAGCTTCATAGTCCCGTTGCAGCACAGCGATCAGCATGTCCGCAAGGAAGTGCCGGTGGGGTCTGTCCACCCGGCCCATAATGCCGAAGTCGATGGCGACGATGGCGCCGTCCTTGTCGACGAAGGCGTTGCCAGGGTGTTGGTCCGCGTGGAAAAAGCCGTCGCGGAACACCTGGTTGAAAAATACCGCCGCCGCATTGGCCAGAATCTGCGTGGGGTCGTGGCCGGCCTCGATAATCTTTTCCCGTTCATCCACCGGGATGCCGTAGATCCGCTCCAGGGTCAGCACTCGCCTGGTGGTTCGGTCCCAGTCGATATCAGGCACCCGGAAGGTCGTGTCGTCCTTGAAATTCTCGCCCAGTTCTGAGGCCGCGGCGGCCTCCATTCGGAAGTCCATCTCCATCTCAACAGAGTCGGCAAATGTCTTGACCACATCAATCGGCCTGAGCCGGCGCAGGTCCGGCCGAGCCCGGTGGATGAATTCCGCAATCCAGTAGAGCAGGTCGAGGTCGCGCTTGAAGGCCGCCTCCACATTGGGGCGCAAGACCTTGACCGCCACCTCCCGACCTTCCGGCGTAACGGCGAAGTGCACCTGGGCGATGGAAGCGGCGGCGATGGGTTTCTCGTCGATGCTAACGAAGAATTGCTCGACCGGCCCACCCAGTTCGGATTCGATGATTTTCTTGGCGTCCTGCCAGTCGAACGCCGGCAGATGGTCCTGCAGTTCAGTTAGGTCCGCGGCAACCGGTTCCTCCATAAGGTCCGGCCGGGTGGACAGCATCTGACCGAGCTTGATGAAGGAGGGACCCAGTTGCTGCAGCGCCCGGGCAAGGCGCTGGCCGGGCCGGCCGGGTGCCCGCCGCCGCGAGATCAGCCGCGCAAACCAGACGATGGGCGCGGCGACGCCCGCCCGCTCCAGCGGGAACAGCGCGTTGTGGCGGGCCAGGATGCGGCAAATACGAATCAGCCGCCAGATATTGCGAATGCTGCGCATTGCGGCGGCCTACAGACGCCAGCCCGAATGGATGGCGGCGATGCCACCGGAGAGATTGCGCCACGCGACCTGCTCCAGCCCCGCAGCGCCCATCAACCCAGCCAGCGCGTCCTGGTCCGGAAACTGGCGGATGCTTTCCACCAGATACTGATAGGGCGCGCCGTCGCCGACAACGATGCGGCCGACCCGCGGCACCACCTCGAAGGAATAGCGCTCGTAAAGGCGCTCTATCATCGGCGTGGTGATGCGGCTGAACTCCAGGCAGAAAAACCGCCCGCCGGGCCGCAGGACCCGCCGTGCCTCCGCCAACGCAGCAGGGCGGTCGGCAACGTTGCGCAGGCCGAACGCGATTGTGTAGGCGTCGACGCTCATGTCCGGGAAAGGCAGCGCCTCGGCATTGCCGGTGACCCAGTCAACGCCTACCCGGCCCCGGTCGAGCGCCCGGTCGCGGCCCACCCGCAACATGTCTTCGGTAAGATCGCAGATGGTCACCCGCGCCTCTGGTGCACGGCGCAGCATGCGGAAGGCAATATCACCGGTCCCGCCGGCAACGTCCAGGATGTGCATGTCATCCCGGGGACGCACCTGGTCCACCAGGCTTTCCTTCCACAACCGGTGAATGCCCCCGGACATGAGGTCATTCATCAGGTCATAGCGGCGGGCAACCCGTTCGAACACGCCATGAACCCGGCGGGTTTTCTCCGCCGGATCCACCTGTTCGAAACCGAAGTCGACACCATCGCCAACGCCGGAAGATTGACCGTTTTCTGCCTGCATGTCCGCTTCTGTGGGCACCTGCTCAATTCGGTTCAAAGGCTATCAGAGCCGCATGACGGCTTCCTGTGGCGCGCTGACGCGCCGCCTCTCCGGGCCCGCCTGTGGGTCCAGCTTCCGGCCAAGGTCAGTCCAGCTTCAGGCCCATCAACTGCAATTCAGTATAGAGGTGATCGACCGCGGCACCCGACAGGCTGGATGATTTTACGAATCGAGGGACGGGCAGCACCACTGCCCTTGCACCCACAGGCGCGGCATCCCCGCAAAACCTGGCATCTGCGGACAATACCGCGTCGTCGGCTGGCAGCAGGGCATTAGCCAGGGCCTGCCCCTCCGCCATCAATGCCGTATCGCCCACATACAGCAGGTCAAACCAGGGCTGGTCCTCACCTTTTTGCGTCACCGAGAAAATCGCCAGGGTTTTGAGGCCGTTGTGGGTGGCGAGCACGGGCGTCACCGGCAGGTCGGCATGGTCGGCAAGAATCTTCCGCTCGGCTGGCGAAACTGCGGCCGCTATCTCGTCGGGCCGGCTTTCGAGCATTAGCGCCGGCCCCTCAGTCCGCTGCCAGTCATAGCGGGTATCGTCCAGAACGCGATATTCCACATTGGCGAGGATCTTCAGGGTCCGGCTGGAACTGGTCATGATGTTGTAATGCCAGGCCGGATTTGCGGTGGCCTCGGCCATCAGCCGCTCACCGCCGCCCTGTCCACGGTGATCCCGGTCGAGATACCAGGCGCAGATGTTGACCAGCCGCTCGGTGTGGCCGCCGATTTCCCGGTCGGAATAGACCGCGCCCACATAGCCGACGATGCGCCCTGCCGCCTCAGCCACATAGCCGAGATTGGGTTTGTCCACCAGCCAGCCATAGGTCATGAGGCGACGCCACCGCTCGGGCGCGATCTTCCGATTCATCTGCGCGTGGAGCAGCGCCACCACCGGCTCCACATCGCCCTCATGTGCTGGGCGGATGATCACGGAAACAGCTCCGGTGCAGCGGCGATGCGGGCTGCCGGGTGGGCCTGAAGGGTGTCGATCAGACGTGCAGTGAAGGCCCACGCACCCGCGTCCATATCGCGATGATGAGTCAGGAGGCCAGTGGCCTCCGCGGCATCTGCATCCCCACTGCGGCGGGCGGTGAGATGGGCCACGATCTGGCCAATCGCTTTGGCCTCACCGGTGAAGAGCCCGCCTTTCTTCCAATTCACCGGGTCGCAATGGGCATGGTTGAGGGTCAAACCCGCCACCGGCTGAGCCACTTCACGCGGGCCGAAGGCCGTGACGCCCCGATAGCCGAGCCCAGGCAAAGCCGCGTAGAGCTGCGTATCGATACGGTTCCAGGGTGGCGTGATTACCGGCAAAAACTTATCGATCGCGCCCTCGAGAATCTCTCGCCCCGTGACCAGATCATCCAGCACTGCGGCCTCCCCTCGGTGCAGCCCTAGTTCCCACGCGCCCAGCCTTTGCCCCCGCGGCGCATGATTGAGGTGGGCAAAGCCATGCTGCAGGACGGAAACCGGCGCGGATGTAGCGCCAAGGGCGGCGGCGAGGCTGCTGTCCAGCCGGGCCGGGATGACCGCCAGAGCCAGAGGCGCATTCGTCGCCAGGGTCAGCAGGCGTTGAAGCTTCGGCCCATCCGCGACCGCATCATCGTCCCGCCACCAGAATGTGGCGGCGCCGGTCGCCCCAGTTGTCCAAGCATCAAGTTCCCCGGCCAGATGTCCCCAGGGGTCGGTTTGCAGATCATGGCGGGCGTCGCGCTCCATGATAGAAAGGTATGGGGCCCGCCCGGCCAGCGCCAGCGTCAACAACCTGATTTTTCACGATGCCCGAACTGCCTGAAGTGGAAACTGTGGTGCGCGGTCTACAGCCGGTGATGACCGGCCAGACCATCGCAAAGGTGGACGTGCGCCGCCCGGACCTGCGCATCCCGATTCCGAAGGACTTCGCCCGGCGCCTTGAAGGCCAGCAGGTGGCGCAGGTGCGGCGGCGCGCAAAATATGTCCTGATCGAGCTTGCAAGCGGCGACACGGCATTGGCCCATCTGGGCATGTCCGGCCGCATTTTCATTGAGCCCCAGAACCCCGAACCGCCAGGCAAGCACGATCATATCGTGTTTACCATGGCGGACGGCACGCAGATTCGCCTGAACGATCCAAGACGCTTTGGCCTGGTCGAGATCGACCGAACTGACGCTCTCGACCAGCATCGATTTTTTGTCCACCTGGGCCCCGACCCCACCGGCAACGGGTTCAACGGCCCGGCGCTCGCCGCCGCCCTTAAGGGCAAGAAATGCGCCATCAAGGCGGCTTTGCTGGACCAGCGCGTGGTCGCAGGGCTGGGCAACATTTATATCTCTGAAGCGTTGTTCGAGTCGGGAATTTCGCCCAAACGGCTAGCCGGCGCCGTCCAAGGCAGCCGGGCGGAAAAGCTGGCCTCGGCCGTGCAGCAGGTTCTGGCCCGTGCGATCGCCGCCGGCGGGTCGAGCCTGCGCGATTACGTGCAGCCCTCAGGCGAACTCGGCTATTTCCAGCATCAATGGGCGGTCTATGGGCGGGAGGGAGAAGCCTGCCCCGGCTGTGACTGCGACATCGCGCGGACAGGCGGCGTGCAGCGAATAGTCCAGGCCAGCCGTTCGACTTTCTATTGTTCGCGGCGGCAGCGCTGAGGTAAAACCCCGCCCGACAAGAGATTCGACCCCCAGCAGCCCGCTACCTGATGGCGTCATGCCCAACCTCGCAGGGCGCCCGGCTGCTACAGGGATGCCAATCAAGATTGCCGCCGGGGAACATTGGCGGCCTGTGGGAGAATTCAATGGCCTTCGAGACCATCATCTTTGAAACCCGTGGCGCGGTCGCGCTTATAACGCTCAACCGTCCGAAAGCGCTCAACGCGCTGAATTCGCAGATCGTCAGCGAAATGGGCCAGGCGCTCGACCAGGCTCAAGGGGACGACGCCATCGGCGCAGTGGTCATCACCGGCAGCGACAAAGCATTCGCCGCCGGCGCCGATATCAAGGAGATGCAGGCGAAAAGCTTCCAGGATGTCTATCTGGAAGACTTCATCACCAACGGCTGGGAGCATGTAACGACCATCCGCAAGCCGGTGATCGCTGCAGTGGCCGGCTACGCACTGGGCGGCGGCTGCGAGATGGCCATGATGTGCGACTTCATCCTGGCCGCCGACAACGCCAAGTTCGGCCAGCCGGAGATCAACCTCGGCATCCTGCCTGGCGCTGGCGGCACCCAGCGCATGACACGCGCCGTCGGCAAATCAAAAGCAATGGAAATGTGCCTCACCGGCCGCATGATGGATGCGGAGGAAGCTGAGCGCTCCGGCCTGGTCAGCCGTATTGTTCCGCTGGAAGCGCTGGTGGACGAGGCGGTCAAGACCGGCGCGACCATCGCCAAACTGTCCCGTCCGTCGGTCTACATGACCAAGGAAAGCGTCAACCGCGCATTCGAGACAACCTTGCGGGAAGGCGTTTTGTTCGAGCGCCGCAATTTCCATTCTGCCTTCGCCCTGGACGACCGCACCGAAGGCATGGAAGCCTTTATCGACAAGCGCGAGCCCAGTTTCACAAACCGCTAGGGGCGGAAGCCTGACCCCATTCGACTGCGGTTTGTCCAGGATCACACTGCTTTCAGGTAGGTCCTGACCATATCCTGCCAGCGGGCATACAGATGCTGGAACCGGGCAGGCTCATCCTGCCAGAAGGCGCGGATCGCCATGCCGCGGACCATGCTGATGGTGAGCCAAAGGATATCCTCGGCAACATCCTCCGGGACCTTGGCCGCGCGCAGCACATCCAGCCACGCCATCTCCACAGGCAGCCGGTGCGTACGGGATATCGACTGGACCTTCGACCGGATCGACGGGTCCTTGCCCGCAGACATGAGGATATCCAGCGCAACCAGGAAATGGTCGCCAAAGAAGAAGGCCTCGCTGTTGCGGATGATTTCACCGATCGGATCATCCGCGCTTTCCAGTTGCGCCGCCCGCGCCTCGGCGTCGGCGCGTGATTCAGCGAAGGCATATTCCAGAGCCGCCAGCGCCAGAGTCTCCTTGGTCGGGAAATGATGGAGCAGCGCGCCGCGGGACACACCGGCCACATCCTGAACCTCGGCGATCCGAAAGCCGGAGTAGCCGCGCCGCTTGATCACGTCGAACGCGGCGTTGATGATTCGCTCGCTGGTTTCCTCGCGTCGCTCCTGCTGGGTGCGGCGGGGTTTGAGCTGGGCCGTCATTTGGGTTCTTCCTCCAGGACAACGCAGACAACGCCATCGAGCACCGTCACCGGCCAGGTCTTCAGGGGCTCACGGCAAGGCATCTGCATCGCCTCGCCGGTGGTCACATCGAAGGCGCCGAAGTGCCAGCTGCACTCAACAACCTTGCCGTCGAGCATCCCTTCATCGCTGAGGGAGGATTGCCCGTGGGTGCAGAGATCATCCGTCGCGTAGAAGTCGCCATCCACGTTGTAGACCGCCACTTTGTGGCCACCGGGCAGCTCAGCCTGACGCATTTCGCCCGGATCCATGTCCGCCACGTCGCAAACTTTTATCCTGCTGCTCACCGGCCTACAGCATCGTGCTGCCGCCGTTGACGCTGATCACCTGGCCGGTGACGAAAGCGGCTTCGGCGGACGCGAGGTAGGACACCATGGAGGCGATTTCCGCCATTTCAGCGGGCCGACCCGTGGGGATAATGTCGATGAACTTCTGAGCCACATCCGGGCTTTTCTCGATGTAGTCGTCCAGCTGCGGGGTGCGTGTGGCGCAGGGAGCGACTGTATTCACCGTGACTCCCCTGTCGGCAAATTCCCGCGCCAGGCCAGTCGTCAGTCCATGCATGCCGCCCTTGGCGGCATTGTAGGCGGCGTGATCCCACAGACCGTTCCGCACGGAGTCCGCCCCGATGTTGACGATGCGGCCATACCCCTGATCGATCATGACAGGCAGTACAGCACGACAGCACCAGATCGCCGTCCACAGGTTCCGGTCGATCGTAGTCTTGAGCGTTTCAGGCGTGTGCTCCAGGAAAGGACTGATGACCCCGCCGCCGGCATTATTCACCAGAATATCGATACGCCCGAAGGCACCCTGCGCAGCAGCGATGAGCGCGGTCGCATGTGCTTCCTCCGCCAGATCGCCGGCAGCGGTTGGAACCGGATGTCCGGAAATCTCCTCGAGCCTGGCCGCCGCCTGGCCGAGCGCCGTCTCATCCACATCTCCCAACGCCAGCTTCGCGCCGTCCCGGGCCAGGCGCTCCGCGATCACATAACCGATGCCGTTGGCGCCGCCGGTAACGATCGCCACCCGGTCCTTCATCCACTCATTGGAAAAACCGAAATCAGATGCCGGCACGGGGCTCATGACGCCACCTCAAACCGGCCAACCTTGGCAAAGGCGGGACTGGGAACACCGCCCCAAAAGTCGAGTGATTCAGGTAGAGGGGGCAAGGTCCGCGGCTCCCGTGCGCCGGTCTCGCCAAACTCCTCCATGCCAAAGCTGTATTCGACCGTCATGCCATCCGGATCCAGAAAATAGACAAAGATGCTGCCGGAAGGTGGGTGCCGGCCCGGCCCATAGACAATCTCAATGTTGTTTTCCTTCAGCCGGTTCAGGGCCCGGCCCACATCGTCGATGTCCGTGACCATAAAGTTCACATGGTGCAGGCGATTCTCGTCGCCCCGGGCCACGGCAAAGGAGTGGTGATACTTGTTGGGGAAGCAGCGCAGAAACGAGACCAGCCCGTCGACCTCGTCAGATACGAGAAAGCCCAGATCGCTGACCAGCGAATCGCGCATGGCCGCCGGATCGGTGGCGCAGACGACCACGTGACCCAGGCGCGCAATCTTCGCCAGCCGGCCTTCAAACGGCGCATCCATCTGCGTCATGCCCACGAAATACTCAAGCTGCAGTCCCGCGCCGGGATGCCGGAAGCGCAAGGTTCGCCCCTGGCCCAGCGCAGCCGTCTCCGCGTCATCCACCCAGACCGGCGCATAGCCCTGCCCCGCCAGATGGGCATGGGCCCGATCAAGATCGCCGTCTGACTCAAGCTCGAATCCGACACGCTTCAACCCCGGCTCGGCGGCCTGTGTCAGCAGGATGTTGTGGTGATCGGGCCCGCAGCGCAATGCCGCCTGCCTGCCCTCCTCAACTACTGAGATGTCGAGGCCAACGATGTCTGTGTAGAAGGCGACGGTCCGTGCAAGGTCCGTAACATTCAACGCCGCATAGCCCAGCCGCCTGTACCGATAGTTCACCGTCATCGCCAGCGCTCTACAGCAGGATGCTGATGCGGCCCTGGGGACGAAGGCCGTCCATGTCCAGGAAACACCATTTTTCAGCAATTTTGAGGGTGCCGTTCGGCCGGACCAGCTTGTATCTGGTACTGCCGATGTAGGTATCGGTTATCCCGTCTTTTGAACGAAAAGTGGCAAAGGCCGTTGTCACCGTTGCCGAGTCGGCGTCGGTCTCGCGGACGCGGACGTTGCTGATCAGATGCCGGGTCTTGGATCGTGGAAATTCGGCATGCGCGGTTTTCTTCTTCAGCCGCGTCACCCGCTCTTCCAGTCGGCCCCGGTCGTCCGCGATGTAGAACAGGTTGTTTGCAGCCTGGGCGGACTTGTCGAGGTCGGTCGACGGCACATTGTAGACAGCGTCATCGACGAAAAGCGCCAACCAGTCCTCAAGCTCCCAGTCGTCGAGCATATCGGCCTCGGCGAAGATAAAGTCTTCCGCTTCGTCACGGGTTATCTGGAAAGTCATTTTTCGCCCTCCCCTCAGGCCGCCAAACCAACGGCGGCCGCGCGGTCGATGCGCGACTGCCATTCGGTCCAGAAGGCGCGCATCTGCGCCTCATCGTCATAAGACGGCTCGGCCCGGCCCATACCTTTCGAAATGTCGTTCCAGCCAGCCTCCTTGAGATTCTGATAGCCGATCTGGCACTTCTCCATGGCTTCCACGTCGTCGGGTGTCGCGAAGCCGCCGGGGCCCAGAAATTCGAGAAAATTGAACAGGCGATATTCCCGTGCCCAGTCTACTTCCTGGCGGGGCGCCAGCGCCCAGGCATTGACATTCATGTAATCCGGCGCGTCCGGGTAATAGGTGCGCACGGTGATCGCCATGATGTCGTTGATAACCAGATTCGGGAAGATAAGCAGATTGCGGTTGTAGTGGGCGATGCGTTCCGCCCGATCCTCTCCCAGCCTCTCCACCAGCTCCGCCTTGACGATCTCCAGCTCCGCCTGCACCTCCTCACCCCACATGGGCACCCACTGGGCGATTGGCCGGCCCCAGGGGGCCTTGTACTCCAGCACCGCGTGGCCGTTGCCCAGGTCGAATTCCCGCCCTTCCAGGGGCTGTTTGATCAGGCCGCCGTTCACATTCAGCAGGTAGTCCATATAGGTCGCATGGGTGGATTCGGCGTGATAGCCGTCGACGCTGTTTTCGGTCAGTAACTTCCAGTTTGACCGGATGGCGTATTCCTGGGTGCCGCCGACAATCTCCATTCCGTGCTTCGAATGCAGCGACACCAGTTCGATATAGGGCTTCGCGTCGCCCAGATAGTCGTCCAGGCTGGGTGCGTTGGGATCGAAGCAGACGAACCAGAATCCCGCGCAACTGTCGAGATGGGCTACCGGCGTGAGGTTGCCGCTTCCATTTTCCCGGAAGCCCTCAGGATACGACTCTTCGCCCGGCAGGTGTTTCAGGCCGCCGTCATTGCCAAAGACCCAGCCGTGATACATGCATTGAAAGGATTTGGCGTTGCCATTGCGCTCCCGGCAGACAGAGGCGCCCCGATGCGGACAGGTGTTGAGAAAAGCCTGGAATTCCCCGTCCGCGTCCCGCGTGAACAGGATATTGCGCTTGGCGACCTTGCGGGTCAGGAAATCATGCGGCTTTTCAAGCTCAGACTCGTGGCCCAGATACAGCCAGCACTTGTCGAATATCTCTGCATACTCGGCCTCCGTCACCGCCGGATCCACGAAGGCCTGCCGAGAGACCTTGAAAGTTTTCAGGTTTTCGTTGACCTGCACATAGCTGCCGTTGGTCCCGGTCATTTCTTCCTCCCGCAATCATGAGGGGCCTACCCCTGGATGGGCCGTATCTACTTACCGTCCGTCCAGACGGTTTATTAAATACCATCTAGCACGGAGTCAATCTGTGTACCCAAGTCTCTCTCATTGCCCTGCTGACAGTCGGTCTGGCCCATTTGGGCTGAGGTATTTTAGTATCAGCGACGCCCACACACTTTGCAGGCATTTGCGCCAGAGCGGCGAATTCACCGACAGGCTGGCGATGCTACGCCCCACGCCTCCTGCGGAGCCAAGGAAGCCTGAAGCCTCTTGTGGCCGACGCTGGCGAACAGGGCCTTCTCGGTATTGGTGATCCCAGATAGTCGCCCAATATGCCTGCGAGCTCGCTAACCCCCGGTTCATCGAAGAATTGCCCGTGGGGACCACCGATCGCCGCCGCCTCCACCTGCTTGAAATCCCGCCGCCAGCGGGGGCCGATTTCCAGGTCTTCCTGGTAGAACTTCGCCGTATAGCTCTCCTCGCCATAGATGATCAGCGTCGGCCCATCATAGGGCCCATGGGAATAGGACCACTCCATCAAGACCAGCGCCCCGGGCGGACGTCCGATCATCGTCAGCCGCTGGGCGAGCATGAGCGCGACAATCGCGCCTTGGCAATTGCCTCCAATCGCAATGGGGTCCGGAAGTCCCAGCGCCAACATCTCCCAAAGATACCGATCACAAACGGGCCCGAGGAGTTCCCGCGTGTAGTCCTTCGGCGCAACGATATGATCCAGCGAGCGCATACCGTAGAGCGGTTGGTCAGGACCGAGATGCCGCGCAAGCTGCGCCAGTTCGTAGTCAGTCTGGAAAACCCAGAACAGTGGGGTCGCAGAGCCGGCGGTGTTGTGCCCCACGATCATCGCTTCAGGGAATTTTCGCGCGCCCCGCCAGCTTGCTGCAAATCGCTCGAGTGTCCGCATGATGTCCGGTTGCTGCTGGCCCACGCTGGCCGGCCTTTGCACCGCGGGGGAGGCAGGATCTGTTGAGGTCACCAGCCCGGCGAGGGTGGTCAATGTCGGCGCGTCGAAAAACATGGGCAGCGCCAACCGCACCCGGCAATGCTCCTCGACCGAAAAAAGCATCTCTGCGGCAGCGAGCGAATCACCGCCCAGGTCGAAGAAGTTTTCGTCAGGCCGTGGATCGGCATCGAGCTTCAAAAGGGATTTCCAAAGCCCGGCCAGCCAGGGTTCAAGGTCGCCCGCAACAGGCGGTGATTCGGTATGGGCGTGCAACAGGGGATCATGGGCAGGCCATTGGCCCGCGAGGTACCCTGCGGACAGGGCGTCTCGTTGCACTTTGCCGCCGGGAGTGCGTTTGATTTCGCTGCTTGCGATCGGAATCAGGTGCCGGGGGAGAATGCCGAACTGATGGCTCACCTCCTTCGCTATTTCCTGACATAGATCGTCAAGATGCGCCGTGTCCCCCTCCAGCTGCACAAAATAAATGGCCAGATCGTCGGTCAGCGCCTCGGGCCACCGCACGGCGCAGGCAACAATTTCCCCAACGTCTTCAACCTGCCGAAGCGCGCCCTCTATTTGCTCCAGTGAGATATTCTGCGCGTTGATGATGATCGTCGATTTCTCGCGGCCGGTAATTTTCAGCTCGCCATCTTCGATCAAACCGAGATCACCGGTCCGAAACCATTCGTCCGAGGTAAAGGAAGATCGATCCAGACCTGACGCGCCGACATAGCCATCGAAGAGTTTTTGCGGCGATTTAATCTGGATATTGCCTACAGATCCCACGGGCAAAGGCAGATCGCCACCATCGACGATGCGAAGGGCGCAGCCGGGGCGGCACCCCCCAAGGGAAACAGCAGTGGGGCTCGCTTCCAGATGCCGGAGCGTCTCAGACCCACTCATGTCCCGGGTCCTGCAAATGCCACCACTCTCGGTGGAGCCATAGGATAGGGTCATTGTGTAGCCGGTGGCGCCGGATCGCTCCAGATTGTCGACCAGCCGGCTTACGACCGCCGGCACAATCATTTCCGCGCCCATTGCAACATGTCTTATGGAGGACAGATCGCCTTGCCCGTCTGATGTCTCAGCCGCATCACAGATTTTTGCCGCCAGTGACGTGGACGCACCAATCAACTGGATTTTGTATTTTCCGATTGCGGCGAGCAGATCGGCCGGTGCGTTCAGGGCGCGGGCTGGATGTATGTAGACCCGGCTGGAATGGCTTGGAAAAATGACAGCATGGCCCGTGGTGCCATCGAACGGGGACGCGTTCAGACCGGAAAACCTGGATAGCAGGGCATGGTTCGCGAAATACCGCTGCAACAGTGTTTCGAATCCGATACAGGCAATTTTGGGCTGATCCGTCGTGCCGGATGTCGCCAGCAACAGTTTACCCTGTCGTGCGGCCGCAATTTCTTCGCGTTCAGGCGCGGACACCGCTGGCGATGCGCCGGGCTCGTCAATGGAAACAATTGTCTTCGCGCACCAGAGATCGCCCCTGGCGAGGATGCGACGCTTCAAAGAATCACTTGTCACAATCAGGTCAGGGTTAAGCCGCTCCTTCAGCTGTGGCAGCCTTGCGGCAAGTTCCTCATCGGCCTTGGCGGTTGAGAGAATCTGTACAGGTATGTGCGAGTAATTTCCGATGATGGCCGCCCAGGCCGCCGGAACAAAATCGAGCACGCTTTGAAAACAGAGGATCAGCGTCGCGTCGGGGGAGGTACCGACGGCATCCAGATGCCGCGCAAGGCTCACGGCCTGCCGGTACATCTCATCATGGCGGGCAGATCCAAGCCGGCCATCGAGCGTCACCTCCACCAACCGGCCGTGCGGCATCGCCGTTACAAAGTGCTTGAGGAGGCCGGACAGGGTGTCCGGAAGCGCCTCCGGCTTCTCAACCGTCGGCGTCTCTATTTCCGCATTCATGCCGTTGCAACATCGGCCGTCTGAGCCTGTTCAAGCAGTCGGCGGCCGCTGTCCGTCAGGACCCCGTGCCGCTTCACAACGTCAATCCCATCCAGACAGGCCTGGGCATGGAGGTTTGTATAGACCTCCATATGGTCCATCCCGGCGGGATCCAGTTCGCAATTTTCGAGCCATTTCCGGTTGAACCATGTGATGCGCGCGCAGACCAGGGTGGCGTGGAAGATTCCATCCATCGGGCGCAGGTCAGACCTCAAGGGAGACTTGAAGAGTTCGTCCGGTGGATTGGTCACCACCGGCTCAGTACTGCACAGCGCAAACAACAGGGCGTGGGTCGCTTCGTGCACCAAAAACTGAACCGCCTTCCACTGGCTCGCATACTCGTTCGCGTTCAGGAAGGTGGCACCCCAAACCATAAAGGATGTGGCGCCCGCATATGCCATGTCGCCGGAGTTGCTCGCGCCGCAGGTTATGTAAATCTTGGAAAACAGCGCCCTGATCTGGTCGAAAATCACGGGGTCGACGCGTTCGACAATCTCCAGAGCGTCTTCAAGATTTTGTGTGCTTTCCCTGAACAGCGCGGGAGGCGGTGGCGTCATCGGGTTGGCGCCGGCCTTCTCGGCAAACAAAAGACGGGGGAATAGCTCGTAGTCGGGCCCCAACGTCTCTTGCGAATAGGCGTCTATCGAAAAGCTGACCGGCTGCCTGCTTTGCTCAAGAATGACATCAAGATGGGCGCCGGCATCATCCTGCCGGCCCTCGCCGATCGCAAACACCATTTCGTAGTAATGGGCGAAGACCCGGGGATGCTGTCGATGCTGTCTGATGCGGTTGAAAGCTGACTGACACCGCGCAGGATCTGCCCCCAGCGAAGGCCCTGACCTGGCAACCACGTGTTCAAGGCTCTGGGCCAGACGGTCACGAATACCGGCGTCGAGTTCTTCCAGGCTTTCCCCTGAAACTAAGAGATCGACGCCCACAAGCTACCCTCACAATTACTTGCCGATGCCTCGCAGACGCGGACGCGCCTTCGGGGCCATCAACAAGCGCATTTCACAATATTCTCTGACTATGAAAGGACCACCTGGGCCCGCATTATTCGGAAAGAGTCTCGGAGAGACCAATCTTTGAAAGCAATGCCCCGGCTGCCTTCCGGGTTGGTTTTGCCGCGTCCGAAGACACCGCATGAACATGATCCAGTCCGAGCAATTCGCTGTAATCCAGCTCTTTGTCAGGCGTCAAATTTTGGTTTTGGTCGTTATGCATGATGGCCTCGCGTTTCTGTGCAGTTCCGCCAACAGTGTCCGGCGTGCCCCATTTCTTTACGTAGTCTGGGCGAGTTCGGTCCCTAATGCAATCAGGTGCAACGTGAGCGTTGGCGACCGGACCAACGAAAAATGCCGGTTCCGGACCTCATACAAATGCCAGGATACATGCGTCATGCGGGGGCCACACTGGGGCCCCCAGAGCCCGCATCAATTGGGAGAAATCTCGCCCACACCAATCTTTGAAAGCAATGCCCCGGCTGCCTTCCGGGTTGGTTTTGCCGCGTCCGGTGATGCGGCATGAACCTGATCCAATCCGAGCAATTCGCTGTATTCCAGCTCTTGGTCAGAGGCGGTCTTTGACTTTTGATCGTGTTGCATGATGGCCTCGCGTTTCGGTGCAGTTCCGTCAATGGTGTTCGGCATGCCCCACTCAATTTGCGTATTTTGGGTGAATTTGGTCCCTGGTGCAACCAGACCTATTGTGGTCGATGGCGACTGAACCGATCACAAGTGGCGGTTCTGGACCGCATCAATTGATGATACTGCGCCCCGTCGATTGCCTCGCCCAGTGAGAGACACCGCGAGCC
This sequence comes from Alphaproteobacteria bacterium, assembly GCA_021776685.1. Classification (GTDB taxonomy): domain Bacteria; phylum Pseudomonadota; class Alphaproteobacteria; order Bin65; family Bin65; genus JAJFFJ01. The sequence goes on along the minus strand of JAJFFJ010000034.1, from coordinate 8,925 downwards.
CACACCATGCCAGTGGCGCTCCCCTGCGGCATCGCGCACCAGGGCGAAACCAGCGGATGGGTTGACCCGGTGGGCCGGCGCGGCTATATCCCGCGCTTCACGAAATACCGTGGAATACCGCAGCTTCTCTTTCTGGAGACCCGACCGGCATGGCCAATCACAAGTCGGCTAAGACACGCATTCGGCGCAATGAGCGCCGTGAAGTTATCAATGGCGCCCGCCGTGGACGCATCCGCACCTTCATCAAGAAGGTCGAGTCCGCCATCGAATCCGGTGACAAGGACGCGGCCGCGGCTGCCCTGAAGGCAGCGCAGCCGGAGATCCATCGCGGCATCACCCGCGGTGTGCTTCACAAAAACACCGCCTCGCGCAAGATTTCGCGCCTGAATGCGGCAGTCAAAGGGCTCTAGCGACCCCTTACACTGACAGGAAGAAGCGCGCCCAGGAGGCGCGCTTTTTTTTGTGAGTCTATTCCGCCGCCTGGGCAGCGGCCGAGGGCCGGAGCACCCGCGCCGAGGGCGGCTCGGCATAGAGCTCCTCCACATCTGCCGCCCGGCGTTCAAGCACCAGATTGTAGCTGAGCGTGTTCTTGTCGGTGACTTCCACATCGGCAAGCGGTTCGCCCATGACCATGGCGCGAATAATCCGGTTGCTACTTGAGTTGCCCGTCGCCGCAATCAGGTCGAGACGCTTCTGAAATTCAGCCCGCACCGCTGGATGCGCAACCACGTCTGCATCGCTTGCGCTGTCGTCGAGACCGGCGATTTCCCGACATAACGCGAACTCCGGGAAAATGAGCAGGCCGATGTCGTCCCGGTTCGAGCCGGTAACCGCGCAATCCCGCACGAGGGGCGAGAGATGGCCGTTGGCGATGGCCCTCAGGGGTCCGACATTCACCCAGACGCCGGTCAGGAGTTTGAAGTCCTCGGCGATCCGGCCATCGAACTTCAGGCCGCGGTCAACATCGTCAGGGTCGGCCAGCCGCATGGCGTCGCCGATGCAGTACCAACCATCCTCGTCGAAGCCTTTGGCAGTCAGCTCTGGCTGCCGCCAATAGCCGGGCGTGATATTCGGGCCCTTGAGCCGCACCTCCAGCTTGCTGCCGCTGGGCACCAGCTTGAGCTCCTGGCCGGGGATCGGCAACCCGAGGATGCCCGGCTCATCCGCGTCCCAGTTGCAGGTGACGGCCAGGGGCGACGTCTCGGTCGAACCGATTGCCTCTGTTGTGAAAATCCGCTCGCCGGTGGTGTCGATGCCCATCTGGCGCAGCTCGGCCCAAACCTGTTGGGGCAGGCTGGCGGCGGCGTAGAGCATGTACTTCATGCGCCCGAAGAAAGCGTCGCGCAGCTCGGCATCCTCGCGAAGGAAGGGCAGCAGCAGCTCGTAGCCCCGTGGCACGGAATGATAGAGGGTCGGCCGCACGTCCATGAGGTTGCGGACGGTCTTCTCCACCTCTCCGGGCAAGGGTTTGCCGTCATCGATGTAGCAGCTGGCGCCATTGAACAGACCCATGCCAAAGACGAAATTGCCGCCGAAGGTGTGGTTCCAGGGCAACCAGTCGAGCATGACCGGCGCCTCGTCCGTCAGGAACGGAAATGCCTGGGCGGTCATCTGCTGGTTGGCGCAAAGCATGCGGTGGCTGTTGATGACTCCCTTGGGCATGGCGGTCGAGCCGGACGTGAAGAGCAGCTTTGCAATGCTGTCGCCCGTGACCGCGCTGGCGCGGGCGTCCACCGCGCCGGTCGGCATTGCCGCCGCGAGATCGGAGAATTCCGTCAGCGCCCGCCCGTCAAATGGCGCGCCGGCAATGGCCACCTCCACCTCATCGTCGACAACGGCCTGGATGGCCCGCTGAAACAGGACGCCGTTGTCCGCGAAGACCAACCCCGGCGTCAGCAACTCGTAGGCATGGCGCAGCTTGGCGTGGTCCTGGGACAGCAGCGAGAACCCGACTGATATCGGCGAATAGGGCACGCCGATGTGCATCGCAGCGAGCCCGAGCAGCGCGTGCTCAATGCTGTTGCCGGAGAGGATCATCAGCGGCCGCTCCTCCGAGAGACCGCGGTCGATCAATGCCTGGGCCAGGCGCCGGACCTGATCGAGGGCCTGGGCATAGGTTACCGAGCGCCAGTCGCCTTCCGCCGTCCGCTGGGCCAGATAGATGCGGTCCGGCGCCGCCGCCGCCCACTGTTCCAGCGCCTCTGTGTACCGCGTCTTGTAGGGACCAAGTGGCTCGGGCGACCGCAACAAAATGGTGCCGTCGTCCATCCTCTCGATGTCGTTGCCCCTCACACCGAGGCGAACTTCCCTGAATTTCGCCATGCCATCCTCTCCGAATGCGCCGCCGTGTCGATGTCTATCTACAAAATCTCCGCCACAAGTGCCAATGCGTTGCCATGTACCGTCCAAATCCGGGATAAAGACCCGACATGAACCGCATGGTTGGCGATGTAGCGAGGATTGGCCCATGCCCGATGCCGAAACGGTTTTCGACCTGACGCCCAGGGGCGGGCAGGCCCATGTGATTGGCGCACCGGCGCCGGAGCTGTGGCACCGGACCATCCCGGACCTGCTCGACGCGACGGTGGCCGCCCACGGCGCCCGGGAAGCGGCAGTCTTTGTCGAACAGAATGTCCGCTGGTCGTGGGATGACTTCGCCGGGGAAGTGGACGCCCTCGCGGCCGGGCTGCATGGTCTGGGCCTCCGCACCGGTGACCGGATCGGCATCTGGTCGCCCAACCGGTACGAATGGCTGCTGACCCAGTTCGCCACCGCCCGCCTGGGCCTGATCCTGGTGACCATCAATCCCGCCTACCGGCTTGCAGAGGTGGAATATGTGCTCAACAAGGTGGCCTGCGCCGCGCTGGTGACGGCCACCAGCTTCAAGACCAGCGACTATATGGGCATGCTGCAGACCCTGGCGCCGGAGCTGGAGACCTGCCCGCCCGGCGCCCTTGCGTCGGCGAAGCTGCCGCACCTGAAGACCGTGATTCAGATGGCTGCCGAAAGCGATGTTGCTCCCGGCACGCTTGCCTTTGACGCGGTTGTGGACGCGGGACGCACAACCAGCGTTGATCTGGACGCGATCTCGGCAGAACTGGATCCCGACGACGCGGTCAACATCCAGTTCACTTCCGGCACCACGGGCGCGCCAAAGGGCGCCACCCTGACCCACAAGAATATCGTCAACAACGGCCGCTACGTGGTTGCGGCCCAGCATTTCACCGAGGACGACCGTCTGTGCATCCCGGTGCCGCTGTATCACTGTTTCGGCATGGTCATGGGCACACTGGGCTGTGTCTCCACCGGCGCGACCATGGTGTTTCCGGCCGAGGGCTTCGAGCCGGATTCCGTGCTGAAGGCGCTGGCCGCGGAGCGGTGCACAGCAGTTTATGGCGTGCCTACCATGTTCGTCGCGATGCTCGACCACCCGGAACTCAGCTCGTTCGATCTCTCATCCCTGCGCACGGGCGTCATGGCCGGCGCGCCCTGCCCCATCGAGATCATGAAGCGGTGCGTCAGCGACATGCACCTGGGCGAAATTACCATCGCCTATGGCATGACCGAAACCAGCCCGGTGTCGTTCCAGACCGCTGCCGACGATCCGCTTGAGCGGCGTGTCTCGACTGTGGGCCGCATCCTGCCGCACGTGGAGTGCAAGGTGATCGACGAGGACGGCGCCATGGTCGCGCCCGGCGTGCAGGGTGAACTCTGCACCCGCGGATATTCCGTGATGAAAGGTTATTGGGACGACCCGGAGCGCACCGCCGAGGCCATCGATGCAGATGGCTGGATGCATACCGGCGATCTCGCCACGATCGACGACGATGGCTACTGCAACATCACCGGGCGGGTGAAGGACATGCTGATCCGGGGCGGCGAGAATGTCTATCCGAGGGAGGTGGAGGAATATCTCTATCGCCACCCTGCGGTTCAGCAGGTGCAGGTGTTCGGCGTACCGGACGAGAAGTTCGGCGAGGAAATCTGCGCCTGGATCGTCCTCAAGCCCGGCCAGAGCGCGACCGAGGACGACATCAAGGCCTTCTGCCAGGGACAGATCGCCCACTACAAGATGCCCCGTTACGTGCGCTTCCGGGACGAGTTGCCGATGACGGTCACCGGTAAGGCACAGAAGTTCAAGATGCGCGACGTCATGGTCGAAGAGCTCGAGCTCGACGAGGCACACACCGCCTGAGCAAAAGTCTCAGGAAGGCAGCAGGGTGTCTGCAAGCCGGCCAATTTTTTCGGCGAGATCGGCCTGATCGGCGACGGTCGCATACACGTAGCGGTCCGGCCGAACCAGCACCGCAGAGGCGTTCGTACGGGCTCGCCAGCGTGCCAGTGTATCGCCTGTGTCCCACAAATAGTCGATACCACTCTCCGTCCGCGCCGGTTCCGCCCCATCCTCCGTGGCGATCACCATTCGAAGGCCGCCGAGCTGCGCCCAGACATCAGCAACATCGTCCATCCATGCTTGCTGCTTCGGGCTGTCGGTAATGAACAGGAATTCCATCGGCGCGTGATCGTCGAGCAGGACTTCCGCGCCGCTCGGGTCCAGAACCGTGGGCTGCACCATCAGAGCGCCAGCAAAGGTTTCTGCGCCGTCTTCACCCGGCGCCGGGTCGATCAAACCGTTTTCCAGATTTGGAATGAAGCCCTGGCGCTTGGTCTCCACCTGCCCGGCGGCCAGCTGCGCGCTCAGATCCGCATCCCGTTGCCGGGCGCGGGATTCATCCAGCTCTCCGATGATTCTCCCGAAATCCTTGGCATGCTGGATCAAGGTGCCGACGTGGGGACGCCGCTCTTCCTGATAGCTTTCCAGCAACCGGTCATTGTATCCGGCTCGCTGGATATGAACGATTTTCCAGGCAAGGTTGACGGCGTCGCGAATACCGGCACAAAGCCCCTGCCCCAGAAAGGGCGGCGTCTGGTGCACGGCGTCGCCCGCCAGGATCACCCGGCCCTTGCGCCAATCGATGCCGACCCGGGCGTTGAACCGGTAGGTGGCGCTGCGCCAGATTTCAAACGCGCCCATATCCACATAGGGCGTCATCGCCTCGCGGATTCTGGCCGGATCGGTGAATTCCTCCAGCGTCTCGCCGGGCATGATCTTCAGTTCCCAGCGGCGCAAGGTGCCTGGCCCGATTAGGAATGTGGCGGGACGGCTTGGCCAACAATATTGGGTGGTCTTGCTCGGCAGTTCAGTTTCGCTCAACTGGTGGGCATCGACCACGAGCCAATTCTCATCGAAGCCATAGTCTTCAAGGCCAAAACCAAGCGCGGTGCGAATGTCGCTATTCGCGCCATCGCACCCAATGAGGAAGTCACCGGTGATGGTCTCCTCCGCCCCGGTGTCCATATCGGTGACTGTCACTTCAACCTGATCGCCCTGGTCGTCAAAGCCACCGACCGCCTGACCATACCGGACCGTGACATTGTCGCGCCGGTCAAGCGCCGCCCTCAGGATCCGCTCCATTTCAGGCTGCACGAATGTGAGCGTCGGCGGCCACCCCAGATCCCAGGGCGGCGGCAACGGGTCGAACACCTTTATCAACTGGCCGTCGATGCCGCGGAAGTCCGTACCGGGATGGGGCTTGGTGCCGGGACTAAGCTCATGGGCAACGCCACAGAATTGCATCACCCGCATGCCTTCCCAGTCGAAGGTGATGGCCCGGGGTTTGTCGTAGACCTCGCGGTATTTTTCTACCACGCAGACATTCAGCCCCTGCGCCGCCAACAGATTCGCCAAGGTCGCGCCTACGGGGCCGCAGCCGGAGATTATTGCATCGTAGTGGGTCATCGCTGTCGCCCGGCCAGCCTAGTCGTGCTCATGGTCGTGGTCGTGGCCATGACTATGACCGTGATCATGGCTATGACCATCATCATGTCCATGGCCGGTGCCGCGCGCTTGCTGGTAGTGCTGTTTCAGAAGATCAGCGCCATAGTCGTTGCCATTGGGCGTCCTGACGATGGTATGGACGTGGAATTTCGCCGGCTCCTTATTGTTTAAAAACACTCCGGCGTGCTGATCGAACTCGATGAAAATGACCGGACTCTGGACACGGTAATAGAATGGGTCTGCCTCGCCGGTGCCGCCGATCCAGCAGAAATGAGTCTCCGCCAGATGCCGCTCGAACGCCTCCAGCTTTGCCTGTCGGGGGCCATCGGGAAGCGTGCCCACATACGCGCCGACCAGGTCGGCCAGGCTCTGGCGCTGGCGGGCATTCAAACCGGCAGCCTCCAGGCCTTCGTAGGGGACGATCCGGTTGTCCTGAAACGCACCGCCCAGGTGCAGATGATCCGCAAAATGCCGGCGGCCTTCCGGCAGGTCATCCCCCATGATCGAGTGGCCGACAATCGCCTGTTGTTTGAGCTCCGGTGAGAGGCCGTTCATCAGTTCCAGGCCGAGGCGCTCGTGGTCCTGAAACATCTGCACGCCGGCATGGGGGCCATGGTCGGCCCGGGTAATTTCCGCGCCCATGAAGCAGGGGGTGAGAACCATCTGACCACCCAGGGTGAGACAACTCAGAGACAGATGGTGGCCAAAAAGCTGCCAGCCCCAGGGGTCTTCAGTCGACGGTTCACCAAACAGACAGAAATTGTAACTCCACTGGTTCAGCACACCGGGCGCGTTCAGTACTTCGCCGAGGAAGGCGTTGAGCCGCATGACGCCCACACTGCTGTCATATCCGACATCGCTGAGACTCGCGCGGACAACGGCCATCGCAAGTTCACGTGCCGGCTTGGTGGCCTTTTCCAGCCGCAGCCCGTGTTCTTCAACGAACATCTCGGTGTTCTGCCACTTCTGCCACAGGGGCGAACCCACCGCATGGTGGGTCCGGGCGCGCTCTTCAGGCGACAGTTGGTCGAGCAATGCCCAGGCGGCAGACGCCATGGCCTCCACGGGCGCGCCTTCCGGCTTGAGCCCGAACAAGCCCTCCATTTTGACGCCACCTGTCGTCATTCCAACAAACGGCTTGTCCGCCAGGGCGGCCCATTCGCTGAACAGCTGTTGCGGTCTGGGCGAACTCAAACGGGCGGCGGTATGCTCCTCGACCGTATCGCCTGAAATTCGCGTTTCCTCTGCACTGGGAACGTAAGGGCGATAATCCATATCGGTCATGGGAACCTGTCTCTGGGAAATCTATTCGTTGGCCGACCTTGCCGGCCTACAGAATTTTCAGCACATCCTCGGGTGGACGGCCAAGGGCGGCCTTGCCGTTGGCAAGCACGATGGGCCGTTCGATGAGGATCGGGTTCTCCACCATGGCGCCAACAAGCTGGTCCTCGTTTAATGCATCGTTGCTGAGGCCATTTGCCTTGTAGGCGTCTTCGCCGCGGCGCATAAGCTCGCGGGGCGCCAGGTCGAGCAGGCTGAGTATATCTTTCAGCTCGCCCGCCGATGGCGGTGTCTTGAGATACTCGACAATTTCAGGCTCGATGCCCTTGTCCTGCAGCAGTTGCAGGGTCTGTCGGGATTTGCTGCAACGGGGGTTGTGATATATCGTGACTGACATCGCCGCCTCTTTGATCCTGTTATCGATCTTTCACAAAACCTAACCAGCCGGAGCCCGATGATCCACGATTTTTGGCGACTGCTGCGCATTGCTGGCGCGGCGCTGTTGGTAGGAGCGCTGACCCCTGCCCCTGTATCGGCACAGACCGGCCCCACGGCTGAAGAGCTCAAGAAGCTGGTCAAGACGCTTGAGACCGACGCCGAGCGGAAGAAGTTTCTGGGGACCCTGAAACAGCTGATCGAGGCCCGCAAGGCGACCACCAAGCCCAAAGCCAAGTCCGATCCGTTTATCGAGACGCTGGAGAAAAGCTTCGAAAAGCTGGGCAACCATCTCGTCTATGCCGCCAAGGCGATTGTCGAAGCACCGGCGGCCTGGGACTGGCTGGTCCGGCAGGTCACTTCGCCGTCGCTCAGGGCCCTGTGGTGGGAAATCATCTGGAAAGTGTTCTTGGCGCTGATAGCCGGCATCCTGGCTGAGCTTCTGGCCCGGCTGCTTTTGCGGCCCTACCGGCGGCGCGTGGAAAGCAAAGCCAGCGAAACCTGGATTATCCGCGCCCTGTATCTGGGCGTCCGTACGGTGCTCGACATTCTGCCTATCGGCGCCTTCGCGGTCGCCGGCTGGATCTCGCTTGACCTGGTCGACCCCGGCATCGTGCCGGGAGACGTCGCTGATCTGATGATCCTGGCCAGCGTCATCGCCCGGGGAATCGTCAGCATCGCGCGCATGCTGTTTGCGCCCCAGGCGACAACGCTGCGTCTGTTCCACCTGCAGGACGCCACCGCCCGGGCCTGGTTCCGTTGGATACGGCGGCTCGCGAACGTCATGGTCTACCCCTACTTCCTGCTGGTCGCGGCGATGGGCTTCGCGCTGACCCCGGAGGCCTTCACGGCGCTGGTCAAACTGCTCGGCCTTGTGGTGCTGATCATGCTGATCTCCGCGACCCTCAAGGCCCGGCGCCCGGTGGGCCAATGGTTGAAGGCGCAGGCGGACGACGGCGACGACGCCTCGGACACACTCGCGGAAACCACAGTCGGCCGAGTCGGCGATGTCTGGCACATTCTCGCGGTCGCTCTGCTGATCGCCTGTTATGTCACCTGGGTTCTGGATATCGAGGGTGGCTTTGCGTTCCTGTTCCAGGGGCTGATTTTCACGATTCTGATTGTGGTGGCGGTGCGGCTACTGCTTTCCGCCGCCCAGCGCCTGGTCGCGTTCCTGGTGCATTCAGGGCCGGACGCTGACGATCGCCTGCTGGTCCAGCGCTATACCGGCCCGGCGCAGTCGGCAGCCCAAATCCTGGTCTACTTCCTTGGCTTTCTGGCGCTGCTTCAGGCTTGGCAGATCAACATCGTCGGGTGGTTCGGCACCGGCGTCGGACAGGAGGTCCTGGGCCGCGGCATCAGCATCATCG
>JAJFFJ010000033.1 GCA_021776685.1 Alphaproteobacteria bacterium | reverse complement strand
GGCCGTGAACTGGCCGGGACAGGCGCCGCGGGTGGGCGCGCAGGCATATTCCAGCGCTTTCTGCTCTTCCTCGGTCATGGTGCCGGCCATGACGCCGCCCACCGCCTCATAGGCGTTCAGGACCGTGATGTCCTTACCATTCAGGGTGCCGGGCAGCATGGAGCCGCCATATATGAAGACGGACGGGATGTTCAGGCGCACCATGGCCATCATCAGGCCGGGCATGTTCTTGTCACAGCCGCCAATGCCGATCACCGCGTCATAGGCGTGGGCGCGGATGGTGGTTTCCACCGAATCGGCGATCACTTCCCGGCTGACGAGGGAGAATTTCATGCCCTGGTGGTTTTGCGAAATCGCATCGGAGACGCTGATCGTCGTAAAGCCACGCGGGGTGCCGCCGGTCTCCTGTATCCCCTGCCGGCAGTATTCTGCCTGGTCCTGAAGCCCCAGATTGCAGGGAGATGTCTCGTTCTCCGTGGTGACGACGCCGATCATCGGCCGGCTGATCGCCTCATCATCCAGGCCCATGGCGCGCATATAGGCGCGGTGGGGGGTGCGCTCGATTCCGTCTGTGGTGACACGGGAGCGCAGCTTGCGGGTGCGCGTGACGGGTGGTGTGGGGCTGTCGTCCGGCATGGCGTTTCCTCGGATTGGCCCGTCACCTTGGTTGCGCGCGGGCACGATTTCCGCACAGAATAGCGCAACGCGGCCGAACGTGCCGCATCAAACAGGGAGGATCACCATCATGCTCCGGAATTCCATCACCGCCATGACGGGTGGACTGCTGATTGCGGCCACCGTCGGTTATTCTGCGGCGTCAGCCCAGACCGTGCGCCTGCGCATGGCCAACTGGCTGCCGCCCAAGCATCACCTGACGCTTGCCCTCAAGGCCTGGACCGAACAGGTCAAGAAAGCATCGGGTGGCACCCTGCGCATCCGCATTCTGAAGGCGCCGTTGGCCAAGCCGCCGGGACAGTATGACCTGGCGCGAAACAATATCGCCGACATCGCCTGGGGGGTAGCCGGCTACACGCCGGGCCGCTTCCCGCTGCTGCGTGCGTGGGAACTGCCGTTCGTCTCGCCGAATGCCGAGGTTGGCAGCGTCGCCGCGTGGAACTGGTATACCCAGAACAAGCTGGCCGGCCGCGAATTCAACGACACGCACCTGGTGCTCCTGTGGGTCCACGGCCCCGGTGCGCTGCACACCAAGACCAAGGTGACGAAGATTGAAGACCTGAAAGGCATGAAGCTGCGGGTTGGCGGCGGCGGCGTCGCCATGGCGCAGAAGCTGGGCGCAGTCCCGGTGGCCATGTCCGCCACGAAGGCGCACGAAAGCCTGCTGCGCGGCACGACCTCGGGCACGCTGTTCCCGTGGGAGGCGCTCAAGGGCTTCCGGCTGATCAAGCTGGTGAAATACCACCTGGAATTCCCGGGCGGCCTCTACGCCACGCCGTTCTTCATGACCATGAGCAAGAAGACCTGGAACGGTCTGTCCGCCAAGCATAAGGCGGTGCTGAACAGGGTCGGCGGCCTGGCCGGCTCGCGCTTTATGGGGCAGCAATGGGACATCGCCGACGCCACAGGCAGGAAAGCCACTGTCGCCAACGGCAATGTCATCGCCACCATCGACCCGAAAGAGTACCCGCGGTGGCGCGCCAAAGTGCAGTTCATGTTTGACGAGTGGATTGCCCGCGTCGGCAAAAAGGGCCTGAACGGCAAAGCCCTGCTGGCAGACCTGCGCAAACGCGTGGCGGCCGCCAAATAGCCGACACGTAACCGTCACTGTTGCCTGATACACCCGTGGACAGCGCCAACGCGTTTGCCGCGGACAGCCTCCCCGGGCGAGCCGTAACCTGGCTCGCCCGCGCGGGGGCGGTGGCGCTTGCCATCATGGCGGCAATTACCTTTGTCGATGTGGTGGGGCGGGAGTTGATCGACCGGCCGCTGCCCGCCAAACGGGAACTGACAGAAATTCTGATGGTCGGCCTCGTCTATATGGGCATGGGGCTCACCACCTGGCTGCGCGGACACATCCGGGTGGATATCGTCTATCTCCTGATGCCCCAGCGCATGCGTTCCCTGTTCGACAGCTTTACCTATCTGATCGCGACGATCTTCATTGCCCTGATGGCCTGGCAGCTGTTTGAGCGCATGCTCACCAAATATGAAAAGGGCGACGTTACCGAGCTGTGGGAACTTCAATGGTGGCCCGTCGCGCTGGTGGCCACCATCTGCACCGGCGTGATGGCCCTGGCGCTGCTGGCCCAGTGGATCGACTCTGTTTCCCGCGCGCTGTCCGGCCGGGCCGAGGCGCAGGCAGCGCCCCCACCGTCCGCCCCTCCCGCAGCCCCATCCGCGGCCCCACCCGCGAACATGGAGTAACCGGCGCGTGGATGGCCTGACTCTCAACCTGATCGGCCTCGGCGGCATGTTCGCGCTGCTCGCATTCGGCATGCCCATCGGCTTTGCCATGGCGGTCGCGGGATTTGTCGGCGTCAGCTTTCTGATCGGCTTGGACCCGGCGCTGTCGCTGCTCGGCCAGACGGCGTTCGAGACCGCCCGCGAAGCTGAACTGAGTGTGGTGCCGTTATTCATCCTGATGGGCTATTTCGCCACCCATTCGGGGCTGAGCGAAGCGCTCTATCGCGCCTGCAACACCTGGCTCGGCCACCGCCGCGGCGGCCTCGCCATGGCGACCATCGGCGGCTGCGGCGCGTTCGCGGCCATTTGTGGCTCCAGCCTGGCGACGGCGGCCACCATGAGCCAGGTCGCCCTGCCGGAGATGCGCCGTTACAATTATGACGACCGGCTGGCCACCGGTGCGATCGCCGCCGGCGGCACCATCGGCATTCTGATTCCGCCGTCAGTCATCCTGGTGATCTACGGCATATTGACCGAGGGCGACATCGGCGCACTGTTCGCCGCCGGGGTGCTGCCGGGCGTGCTGACCGTCATCTTCTTCATGGCGACGGTCTATATCATCACCACCATCAACCCGGCCCTGGGCCCGCGTGGCGAGAAAGCCACCGGCCGGCAGATGCTTTTCGCCATCAAGGACGTCTGGGGCACGATGGTGCTGTTCCTGCTGGTGATTGGCGGCATCTACACCGGCGCCTTCACGCCAACGGAAGCCGCAGGCATCGGCGCCATCGGCGCCTTCAACCTGGCAGCCATCGCCCACGCCACCAAACGGCCGCGCGCACGCCCGCTCCTGAAGGTGGGCGTGGGCATCCTGGTGGTATTGATCGTCTCCCTTGGGCTGTTCGTCGCCATAAATATGGTGCTGGGCCAGGACGCCGGCGCCTGGCCGGACTGGTATCGCTGGCCCGCCTTCATTCTGCTGATTGCCGCGCAGCTGATCTTTCTGTGGCTGGCGCTGCCGATACGACCCATCATCGGCTATTGCCTGATGGAGACCACGAAGACCACGGCGATGATCTTCATGATCCTGATCGGCGCCATTCTGCTGAACAAATTTCTGACCATCGGCGGGCTGGCGGACTTTATCGGCGAGTGGGTGGAAGACCTGAACGTCTCCCCGTGGACGACGATCATCGTCATTCTGTTGATCTATCTCGTGCTCGGCTGCGCGCTGGATGCGCTGGCGATGATTCTGCTGACGATCCCGATCTTCTTCCCGATCCTGGGTAATCTGGACTTGGGTATGCCGGCGGAGGAAGCAGCGATCTGGTTTGGCGTCATCGTCGTGATGGTGGTGGAGCTGGGGCTGATATCGCCACCCATCGGTATGAATGTGTTCGTGATCAAGGGCATCGCGACCGACGTGCCCCTGGGGCGCATCTACCGGGGCGTCATACCCTTCGTGATTGCAGAAATTGTTCTGATAATTCTGCTGGTGCTGGTGCCGGAAATCGCCACATGGCTGCCCAGCACCATGCGCGGCGGATAGCAAATAATCTGAGGGAGAAGAACATATGGAACTGAATCTCAAAGGCCGGACCGCGCTGGTTACCGGCGCGTCCAAGGGCATTGGCCTGGCCTGTGCGGAAGCGCTGGCCGCCGAAGGCGTCAACCTGCACCTGGCGGCGCGGTCCGCCGATTTGCTGGCCGACCACGCGGCGCGGATCGCAGGCGAACATGGCGTCACCGTCACACCCCATACCGCGGATATTTCTGACAGCGCCGCCGTGGGGCAGCTTCTCGCCGCCTGTGGCGACGCCAGCATTCTGGTCAACAACGCGGGCGCCATTCCCGGGGGTAATCTGGAAACCATTGACGAGGAGACCTGGCGCACATCCTGGGACCTCAAGGTGTTCGGCTATGTGAACATGACCCGGGCTTTCTTCGCCCATATGCGCGAGCAGGGCGGCGGGGTCATCATCAACATCACCGGCGTCGCCGGCACCAAGCTGGATCACAACTACATTGCCGGCGCCATGGGCAACGCCAGCCTGGACGCCTTCACCAAAGCCCAGGGCGCCTATGGCCTGGACAACAAGGTGCGTGTGGTGGCGGTCAGCCCTGGCGCCATCCAGACCGACCGCATTGTCTCAATGATGCGCGCGAAAGCGGAGGCGGAGAAAGGCGACCCGGACCGCTTCCAGGACTATTTCGCCAACCTTCCGGACGGCCGCGCCGGCACGCCGAAAGAAGTTGCCAACGTGGTCACGTTCCTGTCGTCGGACCTGGCATCCTACGTCAGCGGCTCGGTGGTCTATGTGGATGGCGGCCACAACGCCCGCGGCTCCAGCTTCAGCTAGTTTTTTGCTGGCCGCCGGATGGCCTTGAGGGTCAGCACGATGGGCGGCAGGGCGCGGCCGTTGCGGAAGAGAAACCGCTCCTCCTTCACCCAGAAGCCCAGGGCCGGCGCATAGAACAGATTCTGCCGTGACCGGAAGCGGTCGCCGCGCCGGTTGGTCCATGTCTGATCCTTGACGATCAGTATGACCCGGAACCGCTGGCCGGCAGCATCCAACGTGTCGAACCCAGAGAAGACGCGCAGGGTGCCGCGCCCGCCGCCGTCGTCGCGCCCATCAATACGCGCACGCCAGCTGTAACGATATCTACCGCCGGGGCGGAGCGGCCAGAGCGTCTGGGCGAGGGTGATTTGAAACGTTGCCTTCTGCCGGCCCACCCGGCGAAATTCCGTCAGCAACAGATCGCGCAGATGCAGGGTGACCCGGGTCGACTGGCGGGCGAAACGCAGGGTCAGCCGGGTCAGACCGTTGTGGGTTCCGCCGAAAACATAGTCGACGCCATTGTAGGAAAGGGTCGTGCCCGCAGGCGGCGGCCCGTAAGGCAGCGCTGTCTGGGCCCTGGGGCTCGCAATTCCCAAAGCAAAAAGCGTCGCTGCCAATGTGGTGACCGTTTTCATGCTGCCTCGTCGGGGCGCTGCCATGGGCAAGGATTCCCAGCCAGGGCGGGTTTGTCCAGCCCGGCGTCAACCCGCACCCCGTCAATTTCCCGCCGTCAAACCCGTCCGCCGGGGCAGTTCTTCAGCTTGGCCGTGGTCTTGCCGATCCGGAGCAGGCGGCGCACCTGTCGCCGCGCGCCCAGCTGGAAGTCCATCTGCACGTAGAAACCGAGCGCCGGCGCGTAGGCATAGCGCTGAATCTTGACGAGCTTTTGCCCGGCCGGCAGCCGCGCTTCCGTCCGGACGGTGACATCAAGCGTGCGAAAGGTGCGGCCCGCCGCGCGGACCTCACGCCAGCGCGTGGCCACGCGGATGGTGGCGCTCCCCGCGAGCGTAATGACACCCGGTTTGGACCGGGGCCGAATATTGATCACCGCACCGGGACGCAGGGGCCACAGGCGCGCATCCGGCGGAGGTGCGCCATCACGCGACGCCCACTGCTGAAAGAAGAAGAGGTTACGCAGCAACACCGTGGCGGGGTTTCGCTTCGGCGTCTTCAGACGCACGCAGGTATAACGCCCCTGGGTGGGGCCGATGGTCATCGTCAAACGCTCGAAAACAAAGACCGTGCCGGGAGCCGGCGGGCGGAAGGGCAGCGATGTTTGCGCGTGGACCGCTCCCCCAGACAAGAGGACGAGCGCGACAGCAATCCGTGGACTCACGCAGCCACCAGCCGCACCTGCTGCTCTGCCGTTGGCGTCCCACGCATGGCGGCCTGCAGGCTGTCGTCGTCGTCCACCGGCGTCAGGTAGCGACCGCCAAAGCCCAGCACCATCTCCGGTTCCCGAAAGGGGTACGGGTCGAAGGCATAGGTCACGTCGTCCATGGGCGTCACGGTGACGGTGACATCGTCGGTCGCTGAGATTGGCACGTGGGTAAAGTCTGCGGCCTCCCGGTCGGCGCCGCCATTGCAGTTGAAATAGAGGGCGAGCGTGTCGAAAAACTGCAGGGCCTTATAATTCTGAAACAACCGGCCCTCGTCGATCCAGGCTTCGGTTTCCGGGTCCCCAGCCAGCACTTCCCGCAGCGCCGCCTGATGACTGAGTTGGGCATCCAGCATCTTGTCATAATCGGCGCGAAACTCGCCGGGTATCTTGTTCAGCAGCACCTGCTCCGAATAGCCGTAACGGCCATTGTAGAGCCCCCATATGTGCATCGAGGACAACAGCCCTGCATAGGCGCTGTGCTGGCTGTTGAAGGCAGGCGAGCGTTTGCCGGTTTCCAGCAGGATATCCCGCGGGGTGCCGATCAGGTTCCAGGGCAGCCCGGTTTCCGGATCGCGTCCGGGATTTTCGTCCACGTCAAACCAGCCCTGATCGTGATGGTCGATGACGTAGAGCATCTCCTCCCGCGGGCTGACCGGCTCGAACCGGTCGTTGCCGAATGCGCGGGCCAGGGCGCCGGCAAATGCGGTGTGCTCTGCCATTTTGATGACAAATCTGGGTTCGCCCGCGGGCGCGGTCTGGACAATCATTGACGGGTCTCCCTGCTACCTCTTACTGCGGCGGCAGCTTATGATAGCACAAGTCATCAGGTTGGGCGCGGGGGAGGGCTCCATGACAGATCACAAAATCGGCATCCTGCATCCAGGGGCCATGGGCATCTCCATCGCCGCCGCGGCCCAGGCCGCAGGGCACACCTGCCTGTGGTTGCCGGAGGGGCGCGGTGCGGAAACCCGCGCGCGGGCAAATGAGCATGGCCTGACGCCCGCCACGCTGACGGATATCGCCGCCTGTCCGATGATCCTGTCAGTCTGCCCACCGCACGCCGCCTTGGACGTGGCCCGGCAGGTGGCGGCAACCGGCTTTGGCGGCCTTTTCGTGGATGGCAACGCGGTCTCTCCCGCCACCACGCGGCAGGTGGCGGAGATTGTGACCGCCGCCAGCGCGCGCTTTGTGGACGGCGGCATCGTCGGCCCGCCCGCCTGGAAGCCCGGCACCTGTCTTTATCTCTCCGGGCCGGAGGCGGCGGCGGTGGCCGCGCTCTTCGACGGCTCGGTGCTGGAGGCTCAGGTGCTGGACGACGGGATCGACACCGCCTCCGCCCTCAAGATGGTCTATGCCGCCCGCACCAAGGGCACCATCGCACTCCTGGCGGCGGTGATGACGGCCGCCGAGCGGCTCGGCGTTCGCGATGCCCTCGAGGCCCGGCTTGCATCCGAAGACAGCGCCCTGCCCGGCCGCATCACCAAAAGCATCGAGGTTGCCGCGCCCAAGGCCTGGCGTTGGGTCGCCGAGATGGAAGAGATCGCCGCCACCCTCCGCGCCGCCGGCAGCCTCGGCGGCTTCCACGACACCGCAGCGGAGCTCTATCGCCAACTCGACGGATTCAAGGACAGGGGCGATGCGGCGCTTGACGAAATTCTCGCCACTCTGGCGGCAGGCGATTCCAAGGCTGCTGCGGAGTAGGAGCCCAAAAGAAAGGCCGCACTCCGGTGGGGAGCGCGGCCTTCAGCGGTGAAACGGTGCAGCCCTATTTTGGCATCAGCACCCGGTCGATAACATGGATCAGACCATTGGAGGCTTTAACGTTGGCCTTGATGACCCGGGCGCGGTTGACGAACACCGACTTGGACTTGGGGTCATACATGGCGCGAACGGTCTTGCCCTGCAGGGTCATGGCGTTGGCGGTGCCGGCCTTGACGATTGCCGATGACGGCACTTTGCCCGCCACCACGTGATATTTCAGAATTGCCTGCAGCTTGGCCTTGTTCTCCGGCTTCAGCAGCATGGCGACCGTGCCCTTGGGCAGCTTGGCGAAGGCCGCATCGGTGGGTGCGAAGAGCGTGATCGGCCCCTTGCCCTTGAGCGCGCCGACCAGGCCCGCGGCCTTAGCCGCTGCGATCAAGGTCTTGAACGTGCCCGCCTTGGCAGCGACATCGACGATGTCGCCCGCAGCGTGATGGGCAGCAACCTGGTGCTTTGAACTGTCGGCCGAAGCCGGCGCGATGGCGACCATGGCAGCAGCGAGTGCGCCGCCCATTCGGGCAGCGAGAGTTGTACGAGACATGATGTGACTCCGTAGAATGAGTGAGGTGATCGGTGTCTTTCGGCAGCGTCCGGCGTCCCGGCCACCGCCGTTGAGATCTCACAAACTCTTACGCCCCGTCCGCGCGGATGGATCACCGGGCAGAGACACACTTGTGAATTTCGCGCCATGCTGGCGCGCCGCAGCGACGACCCCCGCACAGGCCACAGCCCGGCTAACTTTGAATGCAGGAATTCGCCTGAACGGCCCGCCTGTCCCCGCGGTGGATGCTCGTGACCGCGTGACTCGCGGTCAGCAGCTACTTGAGAGTCGCCGAACTTGTTCCTTCCAGAACATTTCCTAATCTGTCGTCAATTGTCAGTGTTGTCGTAAAATTGCGCGCCACGCCCGCCGCCGTGTTCGAAAATGTTGTGGTTCGAAAGGTGTCGAAGGTCGCTCCATTCAGCGCTCCACTCAGGACCACTTTGCTGCCCGGGCTCTGGCCGGCGACGCTGAAAGGTCCAACCGTAATCACGCCGCTGTCAAAGGGACCGCCGGTTGCCGGCGTCGACAGGTTCGTGGTCCGCGTCACCAGTCCCATTGTGCGACTGCCGAAATTGACGGTCCACGTTGCAGTGTTTGTGGCGGTGCCGGTCCCGGTAACCGGCACCAGGGTCGTAATCGTGGTGCCCGAGATGGACCCGCTGCTGATGGCGAAAATATGACTGTATTTGGTGACGCCTGATGTGAGGGTGCTGGTGGTTTGCGCCGACCTGTTGGTTGCGAACGTATTGAGGTTGCTGGCCTTCAAAGACCGAATCGCGTTACGTGCACTTTTAATACCGGCATCCTTAGAAGCACCGGATCGGGCCACCGCATTGCCACCGCCCCCTGAACCACTGCCGGAGGACCTGCTGTTCCGTACAACCTGGCGGGTCAGCGAATTGAAATTACCGATGTGGATTTTCCGGGGCGGCTGAAAGGCGCCGGCACCATTGACATTGAATGCCACACCAGCTTTGGAAATTGTCACGCTTTGCGATCCATCCGAGCTGGTCGCGGAGAAAGACGGCGGCTTTTCACCTAACCCGCTGGAGCCAAGCAGCCCGAACGTGGCGACGACCCCGCCTCGGCCGGCCTGAGCGAGACTGCGTCGCGGCAGGTAGGCCCGCTGGACCGGCCGGATGAAGCCGAAGATTGACGTTCCGCGGATCGACAAGGTCGCAACCGGAGTATGGATCTTTACCCGGTTCGGCGATTTCGCCGCGATCTTGCCCGATATGAAGCGGAAAAACCCGCGCGTGACTGTTGCGGTGATCTTGCCGTTGGCGGTTCGTGGATTGTAGACAAACTCGTCAATCGTCATCCGCGAGTTCGGGCCGATCGTGAACATCGTCTGATCAAGCAGCAGAATTTGTAGCCGGCCTTGCCGGCCGGTCGCGATCACATCTCCAAGCAGAACCGACTGGCCGGTCGTGACATTCTGGCCGACGCCGCGCCGGCTGCCATTGAACGCAACACGAGTAACGGCGCCCCTGGCGACTGCAATGATGCCGGCCCGGTCACCTGGAGCGGCGGCGGCGGGATTGGAAAAAGATACGGTTGCAAGAGCCAGCGACAATCCAATTGCGGGAATGTGGCCAATAGCGAAAATGTGATGCTTGATCATGTTTCGGCTCTCTTTTTGCAGGCCGCGCCGCGATACGCCGCGCCCTAGAAATCGAATCGGAAAGTGACGGCTGCCCCAATCCGGAAATTCGTGTAGGCAAAAACCCGCACGTTGGAGAAGGCCCGGTACATTTCCCCCGTAAGGGTGAACACCGTGCCCCTTAAATATCTGGGCAAGACGACGCTGCTCGGAACCATCGCTGTCACCGGCACGCCAATTGTGCCGACCACACGTACAATATGATCCTGCCGCCGCCGGGTACTGACGAAGCCATCGGCTTCATCATAGAGATCGTACTCCCAAGAGGCCTGACCCAACACAAACAGCCCCGCGCCAAAAAGATAGACAGCGCGCCCGGTGAGCAAAACGCCCGTGTAGTCGTTGAAAAACCCTGTTGCGGCTTTCCGGATCGCTGTTGCGCCGCCAACAATCTGAAGATCACCTCTCCACAAATGCACAAGATCGAGGCCGGCGCGATATTCCGGCCCGGTCCGCAGATGCTGGATGGGCACTTCACGCAGTTTCCTGAAACTCTGCGCCTCGAGCTGCATGAAGGCAGTCAGGCGGGTCTTGCGGGTTAGCGGGCGAATATAGTCCACCCGACCGCCCACCACATGGGCAAGCGGCTGCTGAGAAAGATTCTGGAACCGATAAAACAGAAGCGCCTGCAATTCCCAGGCCCCGCCGTCGTAGACGCCGCCGCCTTGAACGGCCACCGACTGGGTGTCAAAAAAATGCAGTTTGGTCTGGTTCTGGTAGTAGTAGGCAACTGAGCCGACGAGGCGGTGGCGTTTTTGCACGCTGACGTCATGCTCACCGCCAAGGCTGACAATGACCTGGAATGCGTTGTCAGGCGCGCCGCCGGCGCCTGTTGGATTGGTGGCCGTCGGACCAAACAGGCGGGTCAGATCTTCCTTCGACGCCGACGCGTTGCGGTTGCTGTCCCAGACATATCCGAAGCTGAACAGGGCGGTGAAACGCGTGTCCTTCTGCCGGCGCTTGGCGGTCTCGGCAAAAGGCTGCAGCTGGCGCCGGAGCGAGTCCGGAATTTTAGCGCGCAGGACAGTGGCCAGTTCCCGTTCTGCCTCGATGAAATTCTTCAGGCGAAACAGAACAATCGCATAGACCGCACGAACCCTGTGCAGATTGGCATTGGCAATAAGAATTCGTTCCAGCGTACCTGAGGCGCCCAACAGATCGCCGGCCCGGATCTGCTGCTGCGCGTAACGAAAAGCGAGGTTCAGATCCCGGGGATTGGCAACCACCTGTTCGAAGGTAACCTTCGCGCCGCGCAGGAGGACCTGTTTGCGAGACTTCCGGACGGAATCGACCGTGCGCCGGCGCTTCTCGATATCTTGCGAGGGTCGCTCAATCGTGCGCGTGATGCCCTGCGCTGACGCGCCATCACGGCCGATCAGGCAATAAATGCCAATCAACACCGCACCATAAGTGCGAATGTACTGGAGTGGAAAACCACCCCCCCTAATTCTCCCCACTCGACTGCTCCGTTTTTTTCGGGCTTGTCGATTATATCCCTGCGCATTGTTGACCGAACGACGCTCGAAATAAACAACCTTCTCACGTCAGTAGTTGATCGTGATGCATTCTTTACCCGAAATTATGACGGTGCCTTTGGTCCATTGCCGCGCCGGGTGAAAGGCTTATTTGCTGATCCACGCGGCAACGCGGTCCAATCAGTTGAACCAACCAACGAAGAACAGATAGAGCCTTCCGGCGGGCCGACGTTGCTTTCGACGTTGTAAGCGACATTGTAAGCGACGTGAGCGCGCCTGCGTCCGGCCGAAATTGGTGCCCCCGGGGAGAGTCGAACTCCCACTCCGTTGCCGGAACTGGATTTTGAATCCAGCGCGTCTACCAATTCCGCCACAGGGGCACCGGGCCGTACGCACGCGAGGGGCGGATGATAGTGGCGCGGCGGCGGCGGTCAAGCGGCGGTGGACAAAATTCTCGCCGCAGGCGGCTGTATCTTGCACCGCTCCGCCACCCGGGCGATCATGGTTAATAATTCGTCAATGGCTTCGCCCTAACCTCGCTATAATCCCTGCCTACAGACGGCCTGGCCCATCTAAACCTGACGCGGCCAAAGACCTGAAGGACCCTGTTCTGCCAATGCTTGCCAAACGCCTGCTTGTCCCTGCCCTGTTTTTCCCGCTCGCCACCTTGGCTCCCGCGCCGGCCACCGCCGATATGGTCATCAGCCAGGTGATTGTCGACTTTGTTTCTCCGGCCAAACGCCGAGCGGATATCGAGGTACTCAACCGCGGCCGCGCGCGCATGTATATCGTGATTGAGCCATCGCAGATCATGAACCCGGGCAAAAGCAACGAGGCGCGGGTGCGCATTGTCGATCCCGGCCAGCACGGCCTGCTGGTGTCGCCCCTGCGCATGATCCTGGAACCGGGCCAGCGGCGCATTGTGCGTTTTGCTTCCCTGTCCGCGCCCGACGGCAGTGACCGGATCTATCGGGTCACGATCAAGCCGGTGGTCGGCAAGATCAAATCCAAGCGGAATGCGGTAAAGATCGTTGTCGGCTACGACCTGCTGGTCATCCAGCGGCCGGCCAAGGCACGCGCCAACGTGACCGGCACACGGGAGGGTCGCAACCTCGTGGTCACCAACAACGGCAACACCAACGCCCTGCTGCTGGAAGGCAAGCAGTGCCCACGCGGCAGCAAACGCTGCGCGGCCCTGCCGGCACGGCGGCTTTACCCCGGCACCACGGTGCGCATCAAGCTGCGCGGACGCGGACCGGTGCAATATCTCATGCAGGTCGGCACCCAGACCGAGCGGCTTACATTCTAGGCGTGCGTCTCACCTAAAATGCGTGCGCGCTGGCCGGGCCCCTTCCTGGCGGGCCAAATGGCCCCGATATCCGGCGCGGGCGCAATCTCCCATGATGCACAACGTCCTCATTTCCCCAGACCCTTCAATCCCGGCGACGTGCTGATCGGCAAACCAGGTGCGTCGCCTGGTTTGGCTTTCATACGCCGCCGGTCTGACGGGCCTCGGGTGGACGCCGCGCGGGAAACTGCGCGCCGCGCCGGCTGCCGATTGCTCAAGGCACCACGCTGACGTTTGGCAAGTGCCGGACCGGTCCGCCGGGTCACCAGACAGCCAATGCGTGTTTTCCTGAGCGCACGGCAAAGCCGTACTGCGTGTTGCCGGTTCGACAAGGGGCCGAACACGACCTTGTAGTATCTCTTCTTGGCGTTGCGGGACCGCCCCGGCAGCACCTTGCCGGCCAGGGGCGCCCTGGCCATCAAACGGTTTATTGCCGGGCGCACCTCGGCCTCACGCCGCCTTGCCGCCGATCGCGCCCGGTGGGAGCCCACCTGTATCCAATAGCTGCGTCGCCGGCGGAGCCGCTTGCCCTTGCCGGCGGCTGGCCGATGGGCGGCCTCGAGTTCGCGGGCGCTTTTGACGGCTGCTTGCGGCCTGGCGACAGACGGCCGCCGCGGGGCCGAGGCGCGACCTGCGCCACGGTTCTGGCCACGGTTCTGGCCACGGTTCTGGCCGCGTCCTTGTCCCAGGCGAAAACCTCTGACGGCGCGGTAGTTCTGGGCAAGTTTGAGACTGGATGTCCCGCCACCAGCTGCCGGCGTTTTTTTGGCCGCGACCGGCGGCAGACGTGGAGAGGTGCTCGCCTGCTTCAGGCCACAAACCAGATCGCCGATCCGGGCGAACCCGTTCTTCGCCTTCAGCCTGGGCAGCGCCACCACACATTCCCGGCCCTTGCCGGCGATGAAGCGCAGCCGCCGCGTGGTCGACTTGATCTCGGCCTGGAAATACCCCTTGGGTCCGGTCTCCGCGACGCCATTGACGCCCTTGATTTCGGCATTGCCGATGGGGGCGCCACCCGGTGCCAGCGCCCGGCCAAAGACCACATAGACCTGCACCACACGCCATTCGATGGTCCGCACGGTGCCAGGATAAAGGATGACTTCGCGTTGACCCGTATCGACGTTGGCGAAGGATTTCTCCCGGTTGACCACCAGCGGCCGGATCGCGATGCGGTATTTCTTATAAGGCCGGAGGAAGATCGGCTTGGTGGTGTCGCCGGTGAAAATCTGCCGGGACTGGCCGTCCACCAACACCCGGAATTTCGACTGGCTGTCGGCGCCGCGAATCTTGACGATGATGGCTGATTCTGTGCGCGACCGGCCACCCACGGCGACACCCTTGCGGTCAAGCGCCAGGCCCACGGAAAGGGTGGCGGCATAGCTGGTGTTGGAGCTACTGCCGCCCCGCGAATGGTTTGCCGAGACCGAATAGCGGCCCAGGGGCCCGGTGGTGCGGGCGCCCGCGCCAAACTGCGTTCGGTTGTTGTCCCGGCGGGCCTCGGCCCGGGTCGTTGTGCTGTGCCCGCGCCAGTCCGGCAGGTTGTAGGTACCCCGCAGGGTCGCCACGTCACTAACGCTGGATGAGCCGTCACTTGACCGGCGATATCGCGCGCCCGCCTCTGCCGCCACCGAATATTTCGGCCGCCGCCAGCGATAGACCAGCTTGCCGAGGATCTGGATGTCGCGATTTCCCGCGGACGCATTGCCCACAAAGGAGAGGTTGTGCTCGCGCTTGCGCCACAAGGGCACCGTCACCTTGGGGCTGACCGTCCAGCTGAGACCGGATACCGGAGAATCCGTGACTGATGCGGACACACCGAAGTCGATGTCGCGGTAGCGGTAGGAAATACTGCCGGTGACCTGCAACGCGCGGTCGCCGATGAAGCGGAAGGTCTTGGGAAAGGTCGGGTTGATGACCCGGTCTTTTGGTCCCCGCACATACCGCGCATTGATGCCGCCGTTGATGCCCTTGTAGTTGCCCGAGATGCCCGCGCCGACGCCCCAGTCACCTCGACTGGTGCCAACGGCCGAGAAATTGAAGCGCAGGTATCGGCTCAGGAAGAACAGATTGACCTCGCCCGCGCCTTCACCGTCCGTTGCGGAGAATTGGGCGCCCAGAGCCAGGTTATCCCGCACCCGCAGGCGGCCGCCGATGTTGATGTAGGGAATGTCGCTGCGTTCCGGTACGCCCGAGTCGCGCACCCGCCCGATGACACCGCCTTCCACGAATATCAGCGGCAGGTCCTTGGGCGGAATTTGGGAGCTCTTCGAAAAGAAGCGGGTCTCCTCGCGCACAGCGCCATCCGTCTCG
The DNA here is from genome assembly GCA_021776685.1 of Alphaproteobacteria bacterium. Lineage (GTDB taxonomy): Bacteria > Pseudomonadota > Alphaproteobacteria > Bin65 > Bin65 > JAJFFJ01. The sequence goes on along the minus strand of JAJFFJ010000033.1, from coordinate 46,961 downwards.
CGAATCCGCAGGGTGACGTTGTAGGCACCCGATGGCAGATTTCGGGTATCCAGCAACTGATTGCCCGACGGATAGAACCGCGCAGATAGCACGCGACCATCGCGGATGACTTCGACAATCGCCTGGCGCCGCAGGAAGATCGACAATTGCGAACCGAAGGCCTGATCAAGGTCAATACGGGTATCGACCGACGTTCCCACATGGCCGCCATAAAGCGTCACCTGCGGCAACAGCAGGGACCCGGTAGAGCGGATCAGACCGGCCCGGGCGGCGAAACCCCGCCGGTCCCACTCGGCTGCAAATGTTTCGACCTGGATGCCATCTTTGGGTGACGTGTTGGTCTGGCTGCGCAGCCGGAAGTCCCGCCAACTCAACAGGTTGAGCATCCGAAGGTTGGAATCCAGCCGCGAAGTGGCGGTCTGACTCTGGCCGGCTAGGGACCCATCAAACTGTGAGAGAAAACTCACATTCTTGCTGGGAGAGCGCAGGAACTTGCTGCGCCACTTGTCCTGCGCCTTCAGCAGCCCCGTATTGACGAAGACCGTCACCTTCAGCCGGGCTTCATTGAAAATGATGCCAGCGACACTAGGCGAAAGATCACCGCAGGCTTTCTGCCGATAGGTCTGACTGCAGAGCTGGTCCACGTTGGTCTTGAGCCAACCACTGAAGGCCTTGGTAACGGCGGCGACATGCTTTTTGCGGATACCGATCAGTTTGATGATGGCCGCCGGTTTTTCAAATCGCATCAAACCCGGTTTGTAGACTGCGAAGGTCTGGCCAATGCGCCGGTTTGAATGAAACAGATCCACCAGTGTGCGCTGGGGCTTCAGCAGCTTTTCAAATCCAGCGGGTGGCGCCGCCTCCACCTGGCGCGCCTTGCGACGTGGCGGCTTCTTGGTCTTGCCGGCAGGCTTCTTTGCCTTGTCGGCGTCGGGCAGCTTTTTTCCGGGGGTGTACGGTACGGACTGGGCGACGGCGTCACGCGGCAAACCAACGGCCAGGCAGAACAGCGCCGTCAGCGCAAATCTCAGCAATATTGTCTGATAAAAGTTCCGGCCCAATTTCGGGCACAGCTTCACGCGGCCCGATTTGCAGTCCGATCGAACGGACGGCAGGGAGTCGGCGTAGTCCGGCTGGCGACGATGCCGCGACGCAAGCGGCAGGTCGCCCACCGGTATGGTTGACCGGTTCTCTATGGACGCACGTGCTAGAGTCGCCTCAAAACACCGATATTCTGAGGCACTGGCACTTAATTTTTGGCAAATATGGTTAAGGTCTCAAGCAGCGTATTAAGTAATGCCGCGAGTTATCCACGTTCCTGGGGATAGTTTATTTTAGCGGCGGTGCGAACGCCTCTTGGCAGGTCTTCGACCTGCATTTGCCCGGCCCGCGAGATATCGGCGGGATCGCTGCTTGCTTCGGGCATTCCGCTGCGGACGGGCGCGATGTGGACGGGGACGATGCGAACGGGGACGATGCGCCCGGGGGCGATGGGTGCGTCCACGGTGGGCGCGACCCCTGGCAGCGCGGCGCGCTGACGTCCGGGGCCGGGCACGCGCGGGGTATGACGCCTGACCAGCGGCAGGCGCAATCCGGTTCAACGCCTCAGGCGACGGATCTGTCTCCGCCTGAATGCGCATCATCATGACGATGCCGCCCACGAGTAATATGAGGATCAGCCGGCTCACGGCTACCTGCTCGATATTAGGGTTTGACGCCGGGATTTCCGGGTGGCGTCAGATCAATACTTGCTGGACAGGGTAAATAAATCGCTAACGCGCGGCCTAAATTGGCGAAACGACGATCGTCAGCCGGCCGGTGTAGCTGCCTGAGGGCTTGCCGATCAAATCCGCCTCCCGGACAGTGATCCGGAGTTCCTGGGTGTTGAATCCGAAGAAACAGAAGATCCAGTGAGGTGCAAAAAACCGCTGGTTGTTCGCGTTTGCCCGCAGCTCCGTCCAGGCGGTCGAATTGACGTTGTCCCGATATTCCACGATGTAGTCGATAGTGTTGGCACCGCTGGAGATCACGAAACGATTGCCTGGCCCAGACCCCCGAGCACGCAGCCGGAATTGCTGCGCGGTGCTGAAATTTGGCGTGTCGCGGCCAACGCAATGGGGCTCGACCCCCTGCATATCGCCGGAGCCGGGCCACTGCCCCAGGTTTACGTCATTCAACTGGTTAATGATGATCCGCTGCGCGGACGCCGGTGGCATGAATGCCGAGGCGCCCAGGGACAGAAGCGCCGCCACGAAAACGGCGCGATAGAGGCGAACGATTATTCCGGACGCAGCAGAACCGCGCCGTCGGGATTGACGGTGCTGGTTTGGTTGCCGGTTTGGGTTCCGGCCATGAACAACAGCCGGTAGGCCTGGCCGCCGCCTGCGCAGGGCCCCAGAGAGCGGGCCTGCACGAGAACCGCACCGCCGGCGTCCGGCCGAGGCGCGCCTTGTGTTGCGGTAGGATTGAGGTTGATGGCGCCGGTCAGGCATTGGGTGGTCGCCCCCAGATAGACGTCGCCGGCCCGCTGCATCTGCACACTGAAATCGCTCGGGGCCGAAACCGCTTCGGGTTTGACCAGCGTAATGCCCACAGATCCTCTGGAAGTCGCGCCAAATTTGCCATCCTCGGCCGCCTGCGCGCCGCCACTCACGGTCAACAGGAGTCCCGATACAATCGCTCCGACCCAATACATACCGCTTACCTTCCCCGCAAGCTTCGCTTTTTTGGCGAATTACGGAAAGGCTACGGATGCAGGCGGCAGGAAACAAGCGATTTGTTAACGGAAGGTTAACAACCGATAGGCGGCGTTTTATTTTGCTGAACCACAGCATTGCTTGGGCTCTATTTTCCTGTTCCTCGCTGGGATAGTGCTCCAGACAAAGAAATCGGGACGCCGGCAGGTGCCGACGTCCCGACCTGGGACAGGGCCGATATACTACTTACTGGGGGGTGACCAGCAGTGTCAGCGTATCGGTGTACGTCGCTGCCGGTACCGCCGCGATGTCGGTTCCGGTGATGTTGATGGTCAGCGTCGTATTGTCGGCGGCGCCACAATCCACGGCCGTGGCCGTGGTGGCCTGGCTGGCCAGAGGCGTGCCATGATCCATATTGGCCGGCGTACCGCCCGTATCGGTCCAATCGACCTCGTACGGGATGTAGTTGCCGCTGTCGTGCAGGCGGAAGGTCGTGCCAGTACCGTTGGTGCTGTCCGCCTGGATCGTATAGAGGCGGGTGGTGCTGAACACACAGAAGCTCTCGTTCAGGACAACATTGCCGCCGGACCAGGTGGTGCCGACGTCGTTGAGACGGGAGATCTGCGCCAGATTGGGCACAATAAGGTTGATATCGATGTCACCCGTCGACGTGGCGCCCAGGGAACCCTGGTTGGCAGCATGTGCCGTACCACCGAAAGGTGTAGCGGCGAGAAGTGCCGCGATGAGCGCGCTTGCGATCGTGATTTTGCGCATAATTGGTCCTCCAAAACCGTTAGTTCCAGCCAGGGACCAATACGGTCCAGTTCCCACACCCTCGGTAGGTACGATTATGGGCAATTGCCCATCCCCGTTGTGCGGGACCCCTGACTCTTGACTCCTCACGGTTTGGATTTATGCCGGAAGACTTTTGAGGAATGGCTGACGCACATGGTTAATTTCGACTTAAAATTTACCGTGCGGCCGGCCCAACTCGTTGATAAATAGTTCGAGTTTTGCTGAAGATTCTTGCTTAATGGCCGGCGTGTCAGCCAAACCTTGAAAAATCATTATGCAAAATTGCACAGTCAAATTGACGGCCCAGGTCCTAAAGTGACAAGTCATCAATTGCCGAATTCCGGCGCATCCAGACGGGAGCTATATCGCCCATGTCCAATCTTGATCAGGCCCTGTGGGATTTGGCTGTCGCAAATCGAATCCTTGCGCGGGAAGATGTGGTCGACGCGTTCGGCCATGTCAGCATTCGCCATCCGGACAACCCGGAGCGATATTTCCTGTCCTGCTCGCGAAGCCCGGGCATCGTCAACCGCGGCGACCTGATGGAATACGGCCTGGACAACGCCCCCGTGGACCAGCGAGACCGGCCCATGTATGCGGAGCGACCGATCCACGGCGCCATCTACGAGGCCCGCCCCGATGTGATGTCAGTGGTGCACAATCACAGCCACGCGGTGATTCCCTTCGGTGTGACCGGCCGGCCCCTGCCACAGATCCTGCATGTTGCGGGCGGCATTGTCGGCGGCGGCAACGACACCGTGCCGGTCTGGGACATACGCGACCGGTTCGGCGACACCAACCTGCTGGTCACCACCCAGGACCAGGGCCGCGACCTGGCGACCGCGCTGGGCGGCGGGGCTGTTTCCCTGATGCGCGGCCACGGCTGTGTGGTGGCGGCGGAGACCCTGAAGCGCGCCGTGCATCTGGCGATCTATCTGCAGGTCAATGCGCGGCTGGTGCTGGATTCACAATTGCTTGGCGGGGACATGATCACGCTCAGCCCCGGCGAAATGGCCGCCACTGCCGACATGACCGCCCTGCCCCTGGTCGCCGAACGCACCTGGGACTTCTGGTGCCACCGCGCAGATCTGGACGGCGTGTAGGTCAGCCGGCCTCCGACATCCCGTAGATCATCAGCAGAAAGGCATATTCCTCGGCCAGTTCGTGCAGGTGTTCGTAGCGGCCTGACGCGCCGCCGTGCCCTGCGCCCATATTCATGCGCATGACCGCGGCGTTGTCGTCGGTCTTGAGATCGCGCAACTTCGCCAGCCACTTGGCCGGCTCCCAATAGGTAACCCGCGGGTCACTGAGCCCGCCGGTGATGTAGAGATGCGGGTAGCCTTTGGCGGTAACATTGTCATAGGGGCTGTAGCCTTTTATGCGCCGATAGGCGGCTTCATCCTCGATCGGGTTCCCCCATTCCGGGAATTCGCCGGGGGTCAGCCACAGCGTGTCGTCGAGCATGGTGTTGAGCATATCCACGAAGGGCACATGACCCGCGGCCGCGTGAAACAACTCCGGCGCCCGGTTGATCGTCGCCCCCACCATCAGGCCACCGGCGCTGCCACCGCTCAGGGTGATCCGGCCTTCGCGGGTATAGTTTTCCGCCGCCAGGTGTTTCGCCACGGACACCATGTCCCTGAAGGTATTTTCCTTGTGCTCGAGCCGGCCCGCTTCATACCAGCGGCGGCCCAGGTCCGAACCCCCGCGCGGATGGGCCAGCGCCCAGACAAAACCCCGGTCGAGCAGCGACAGGCGATGGGTCGAGAAATAGGGGTCGATGGTCGCGCCGTAGGAGCCATAGGCATTGAGATAGAGCGGCGCCGAGCCATCCACCGGCGTATCTTTCCGGCGGACGATCGTCACCGGCACTTTCTCGCCATCGTCGGCGGTCGCCCATTCCCGCTCGGACACATATTGTTCCGCGTCGTAGCCCGACGGGATTTCTTGTACCTTGCGAACGGTCTTCTCGCGCGTCTCCAGGTGATAGTCGAACACCGTCGGTGGCGTTACCAGCGAGTGATAGACCAGCCGAATTTCCAAGGTGTCGAACTCACGATGGCCGACCAGATGGATTGAGTAGGCGGGTTCAGGAAAGTCGACGCGGTGCTCGGCGCCGTCCGAAAGCCGGTGAATGCGGAGGTGATTGACCGCTGCCTCCCGCTCGCTAACTACCAGATGATCCCGGAACAGCGCGTGGTCGGACAGGTATACGTCGTCCGACGGCGCGATCAGTTCCTGCCAGTTGTCCCGGCCGGGCGCATCGGCCGGCGCTGTCACCAGCCGCCTGTTGGGATGTGTGTCGTCGGTCAGAATGTAGAGGCGCCCATGGGCATGCTCCACGTCATAGAGGCGGCCGGTGTGCCGCGGCTCCACCACCCGCGCCTCTGCCTCCGGTTGATCCGCAGAGATCAGGCGCGCCTCACTGGTCTCGTTGTTGCCGCAACCAATGACGATGAAGCGCTCGTCCAGCGTCAGATCCACGCCGACGAAGAAACCGGGGTCAGGCTCGTCATAGACCAGCACATCGTCCGCCACGTCGGCGCCAAGCCGGTGCCGCCAGACGCTGGAAGGCCGTTGCTGATCATCGAGCTTCAGATAGAACAGCGTCTGCCTGTCTGTGGACCAGGCGAAGGTGCCGCTGGTGCCGGGAATGGCGTCCGGCAGGTCCGCGCCCGTTTCCAGATCGCGGAAGTGGATGGTGAACTGCTCCGAGCCATCCGTGTCCATCGCCCAGGCGAGAATCTGACCACCCGGCTCGGCCTCCAGCCCGCGAACCGCCAAAAAATCATGACCCTCGGCGAGCAGGTTTTCGTCCAGAACGGTGGCTGCGTCCCCATCGGGGCCGTCTGCCAGGGGAATGCGCAGATAAGTGCGATACTGGGCGCCGGCATCAAACCGCCAGGTCCAATACCAATCGCCCTTGCGCATAGGGACGCCGCTGTCGTCGTCCTTAATCCGGCCCTTTAGCTCCTGAAACAGCGTTTCCTGCAGATCTGCGAGCGGCGCCATCACCGCCTCGCGATAGGCGTTCTCCGCCTTCAGATGGGCCAGGATCTTTTCGTCCGTGACCTCCGGATAGCCGGGGTCGCGCATCCAGGCGTAATCGTCGACGCGGGTGTCGCCGTGTCGGGCGATTTCGACCGGAATTTTCTCGGCGGTGGGAGGCGTGTGCGTGAGCCAGGGTTTATCGGGCATGGGTGTCTCTATTGTGAGGGGGAGTCGAACATCCTTCGACTCGGCGACATATCGAGGGATTGGCCGCCAGCAGGACGTCAGTCAATCGCTTCCAACCCGCACCATTCGGCGATGAAGAGGGCGATGGACTGGGTGACCTTTTTGGTCGAACTCAGGCTGACACGTTCGTCGAAGCCGTGGATATGCTTCGAGATCGGGCCATACACCAGGCAGGGCGTATCCTGATAAAGCACAAAGACCCGGCCATCCAGATAGGCCGGCGTGATGAAGCTTTTGAGGTCGTGGCCATAGACCTGGGCGTGGGTGCGGGCGAGCACCGCCTCGGCCTCGCTGCCTTCGGCCAGCGTATAGCCCTCGGCGAAGAAGCCGTTATAGACCACCTCTGGCGGGTTGTTTGCGAGGAAGGGGTCGTTGCGCGCGGCGGTCTGCAGGCAATCCTCGATCTCCCGCGCACCGTCCGCGGCCGTCATGCCGGGAAACAGCGCTATCCGGCAGTCGAGGGTGCACCAGGCAGGTACGGAAGAGGCCCAGTCGCCGCCCCGGATCTTGCCGATGTTGAAATTGATCGGGTGGTCGGTATCGCCGAAGTGCGGGTACTGGTCCTTGCGGCTGTTCCAGTCTTTCTCAAGTCCGCGCAACGCCCGGATCAGGGTATAGGCCGCCTCAATGGCGTTCGAGCCCTCGCCTGCCTCGCGCACGTGCACCGGCAGGCCGCGCACCTTCACCTGAAACCAGATGACCCCCACATTGGCGCGCACCAGCATGTCGTCCACCGGCTCCGGAATGATCGCCGCGTCCGCCTGATAGCCCCGGGCCATGCAGGCCAGCGCGCCATTGCCCGTGCACTCTTCCTCGGTGACGCACTGTACGTAGACGGTTGCGGCCGGCTGGTAGCCGAGCGACCGCAGCGCATCCAGCGCATAGATGTTGGCCGCAATGCCGGCCTTCATGTCGCCGCTGCCGCGGCCGAACAGCCAGTCGCCGTCCACATGGGGCTCGAACGGCGGGTTGCTCCACATGTCGGTCGGCCCTGTCGGCACCACGTCTACATGGCCGTTCAACACCAGAGACTTGCCTTTCGGCTCCCGCGGGGTGTGGGTGCCGACAACATTGATGGCGTTGTCATAGTTGGCCGTGACCGGCGAGAATCCCGGGTGATTCTCGATCTCGCTGATGTCGATGGCCCAGCGGTCCATGGCGTAGCCCCGGCCCGCCAGCGCGTTATAGAGAAACTCCTGCGCCGTATGTTCCTGCCCGCGGAGCGACGGATAGACCACCAGATCGCGGGTGAACGCCACCTGCTCGTCGAATTGGGCATCGACGGCATCGAGGATCTGTTGCTGCAATTGAGTATCGGTCATGTGAATTTTCGCTGAGGGCCAGAGCCATTCTCTATACGTCATTCCTGCGAAGGCGGGAACGACGGGCTTCCCACCCCGGCAAACAAGAGAGGGAGCGGGCCGGCGACTCTCCCCAGGAACGGCCGCGGAGAAAAAAGAAGTGCGCATGATTCATTGCGCATTCGACCATTCCAGTCGGTAGCAACCGAAAACCCACTGTTCAGGCTTCGCCTGCCCCGCTAAATTCGCCTCAACAAAACTGTTGGGGGAGGAGAACGCCATGAAGTTTGGCATGGGACAGGCTGTGCCGCGGGTTGAAGACCCGCGTTTGTTGCGCGGCGGTGGCCGCTATACCGATGACATCAATCTGCCCGGTCAGACACGCGCCTATATCCTGCGCTCGCCGGTCGCCCATGCGCGGATCGTGTCTGTGGACACCTCGGCGGCAGAAACGGCGCCGGGGGTGCTGGCGGTGCTGACCGGGGCGGACTGGGCGGCGGACGGCCATGGCGGCCTGCCCTGTCTGGTATCCTCGCTACTGCCGCTGGAGCGGCCGGACGGCACGCCGATGTTCGATCCCGATCGGCCGGCCCTGCTGTCCGACAAGGTGCGCTTCGTTGGCGACTATGTGGCCATGGTGGTGGCCGAGACCCACGACCAGGCGCGAGACGCGGCGGAGTTGATCGACGTCGACTATGATGAACTGCCGGCGGTCACTGACCCTGCCGCCGCCATTGAATCCGGCGCGCCGGCTGTTTGGGATGAGTGCCCGGACAACATCTGTTTCGCCCGCGAGATGGGTGACAAGGCGGCGGTCGATACGGCATTCGCTGACGCCGCCCACGTCTCCAAGCTCGACATTCATGTGAGCCGGGTGGTGCAGAACCCCATGGAGCCGCGCGCCGCACTTGGCGAATACAACAAGTTCGATGAGCGCTTCACGCTCTGGGGCGGCACCCAGGGCCCGCACGACACCCGCCGGTTCCTGGCGCAGCAGGTCTTTCATGTGCCGGAGCGGCAGATTCGCGTTGTCGCCAACGATATGGGTGGCGGCTTCGGTCTGCGCGGCGGCATCTTCCCAGAGCAGGCACTGGTCCTCTGGGCGGCGCGCAAGGTCGGCCGGCCAGTCAAATGGAATGGCGACCGCAGCGAGGCCTTTGTCTCAGACGACCATGGCCGCGATTCGCGTCTGACCGTGGAACTGGCGCTGAACGCCGATAATGACTTCACGGGTCTGAGGGTCACCAGCAAGGCGTCCCTCGGCGCCTATCTCTCACTCTTCGGTCCGTTCCCCACATTTGGCAACATGGGCTCGGTCATCGGCGTCTACAAAACGCCCTGCGCCTATGTGAATGTCACCGCCGCCTTCACCAACTGCGTGCCCATCGGCCCCTACCGCGGCGCCGGACGGCCGGAGTCGGCAACGATGATGGAAATGGTCGTCGATCAGGCAGCGAAAGAGCTGGGCGTCGACCGGGTCGCCCTGCGCCGCCAGAACATCATTCCCGCTGACGCCATGCCGTTCCAGACCGGCCTCGTCTTCAATTACGACAGCGGCAAGTTCGAAGAGAATATGGACAAGGCCTTTGCCAAGGCGGATGTGGACGGATTCGCCGCCCGCAAGGCCGACAGCGAATCCCGCGGCAAGCTTCGCGGACTTGGCATCGCCAACGCCATCGAGCAATCCGCAGGCCTGTTTGACGAAGGCGCGGAGATCAGCTTCGACCCCGACGGCGGCGCCACGGTCAAGCTCGGCACCCACAATCACGGCCAGGGCCACGAAACCGTCTTCAAGCAGTTGCTGGCCGACCGGCTGGGTCTTGAGTTCGAGCAGATCCGCTACGTCCAGGGCGACACCGACCAGGTGCCCTACGGCCACGGCACCTTCGGGTCCCGTTCTTCGGGTCTTGGCGGCGGCGCGTTGGCCAAAGCTGCGGACAAGATCATCGACAAGGGCAAGCTGATCGCCGCGCATCACTTCGAGACCGACGCCGGCGACATCGAATTCGACGACGGCAGCTTTACCGTGGCTGGCACCGACCGGACCATCGACCTGACAGACGTGGCCCGCATGGCCCATGCGCCAGCGCTGCAGCCGCCGGGCATGGACGGCGGCCTGGCCGCATTTGCGACCCACAAACCGACCGCACCCACATTTCCCAATGGCACGCATGTGTGCGAGGTGGAAATCGATCCGGACACCGGTGTCATGAAAATCGACCGCTATGTGGTTGTCGGCGATGTGGGCACGGTGATGAACCCAATGCTCCTGGCAGGGCAGATCCAGGGCGGGGTGGCGCAAGGCATCGGCCAGATCATCTGCGAGGAAGTGGTTTGGGCCGACGATGGCCAGCTCATTACCGGCTCCTTCATGGACTATTGCATGCCCAAGGCAGACCAGATCCCGATGATCGAGGTGGAGAGCAATCCGTCACCCACGCCCAGCAATCCGCTCGGCATCAAGGGCGCGGGCGAGGCAGGCGCAGTTGGCGGGATGCCCTGCGTGATGAACGCGATCACCGACGCCATTGGCAAACCCGTCGTCATGCCCGCGACGTCCGAAAAGTTGTGGCGGGCAATTCACGGATAAACACGGCGCCGCCTGGCGGCCCCACACACCCTTCTACCCAAGGACACACAATGCCCAACATCCTGTTTGATCTGACCGACGGCGTGGCCACGGTCACCCTGAATCGTCCTGACGCCGCCAACGCGCTGGACGTGCCAACGCTGGAAGAGTTGCTGCCGATCGCGATCCGCTGTGATTCGAATGACGTGCGCGCGGTGATCCTGACGGGTGCCGGCGAGGGATTCTTCTGCGCCGGCGGCGATCTCAAATCCTTCGCCAGCGACCCCAAAATTGATGCGTTGCTCAAGAGCGGCACCACCTATTTCCACGGTGCAATTGCCAAACTGATGCGCATGCGCGCGCCGCTGATCGTTGCTGTCAACGGCCAGGCGGCGGGCGGCGGTATGAGCCTGGCGCTGATCGGCGATATTGTGCTGTGTGCGGACCATGTGAAATTCACCATGGGCTATACCGCTGCAGGCCTGTGTATGGACGGCTCGTCGTCCTATTTCCTGCCACGGGTTGTCGGCATGCGCCGTGCGATGGAGCTGACCCTGACCAACCGCCAGCTGGACGCCAATGAAGCCGTCGAAATGGGCGTGGCCACCCGGGCGGTGCCGAAGGACGAGCTGATGGCTGAGGCGCAGAAACTGGCGAGCCGATTCGCGGCCGGGCCCACCGGCGCCTATGGCTGGGTCAAGCGCTTGCTGGGGGACAGCTTCTCGAATTCATTGGAAACCCAGATGGAGCTGGAGACCCGGGGCATTTCCGCGACGGCGGCATCACCCGATGGCCGGGAAGGCGTCGCCGCCTTTGTCGAGAAGCGCAAACCCAGCTTCACCGGCTCCCAGACTGACTGGTAGACGACCGGTCGCGCGGAAGTGCGGGCATAGGACGCCAGCATGACAATCCGTAGACGCCCACGGACGCGCCTGCTATGTGGGTTTGCCGGGCTTTCCGCCCATCATTGTCCTTCCCGCCTGGATTGAGCGACCGCCGTGCTCGAACGCCTGTATCAGTGGACCCTGGAGAAAGCCGCCCATCCGCACGCGGTGTGGTACCTCATGGTGTTCGCCTTTGCGGAGGCGACCTTCTTCCCCATCCCAGCGGATGTGTTGCTGGTCCCCATGGTGATCGCAGCGCGCCACCGCGCCTGGATCCTGTCCATCGCCTGCGCCCTGGCATCATCCACGGGCGGCATGGTGGGCTGGCTTATCGGTTTCTACGCCTTTGAGAGCATTGGCCAGCCGATCATCGACTTTTACGGGCTGACCGATCAGGTAGAGAAACTGGCCCAGCAATACCGGGAACTGGGCAATTGGATTGTGGCGGTCGGCGCGATTTCGCCGATCCCCTATAAACTGGTGACGATCACCAGCGGGTTCTTCCAGATGGATTTCTGGGAATACAACCTGACCTCCTACAGCACCCGGATGGTCCGCTTCCTCGCCGTGGGCGCGGTGCTTTACTGGACCGGGCCGTGGGTCAAAAACTTCATGGACAAGCGGCTGAAGCTGTTCACCACGATTGTGATGGTGCTCCTTGTCGGCGGGTTCGTTGCGGTCTTCTACGTCTTGTGACCCACCGGCTGCCCCCGGGGTCTCTGATGATCCCGCCCACGGGGCCGCCCACCTGTATGTGACCACCGGCCCCGTGGCGCTCAGCGAGCACAATACCTATATTTCCTGAATGACGGAGACCCCGAGCGACGGCCCTCTTGCCCCACAGGACCATGGGCGCAGTGCGGCAGCCCTGGTGCTGGCAGGCAGCGCGACGCTGCTGATGGGGGCACTCATGTTCCAGTATTGGGGCGGCCTGCCACCCTGCCCGCTCTGCATGCCGCAACGTTATTTCCATATCGCCGTGGCCATCCTGGCTGGCGCCGCGTTTCTGGCGCCCGATCCACGCTGGCGCGCATTTTTACTGAGCGGGGTCGCGCTTGGCCTCCTGGGCAGTGCGGCAATGGCCTTTTTCCATGTGGGCGTCGAGGCGAAATGGTGGGAAGGGCTGGCCGGATGCAGCGGTGACACCCTGGGCACCGCACCGCCGGACCCGACCAAACTGATCCAGGGGGCAGAGCAAGGCCCGGTCATACGCTGCGATGAGAAGCCGTGGTCGCTCTTCGGCCTGTCGCTAGCCGGCTGGAACGTCGTCGCTTCTTTGCTGATGGCGGGCATCGCGGTTTGGGGCCTGATGCGCATTGGCCGGAGGCCGGCATGACCGCCGAAACACAAGACGACACGCACCAGGAGCCAAAGCCGTTTGACCCGGAGGATCATCCGAAGGTCACCGGTGACAACTCCCTGCCGGGAGACCCGCCGCGGGAAGAATTGGTCAATCGCATGATCCGGGTCGACCAGGCGGGCGAGTACGGTGCTGCCCGCATCTACGCCGGACAGCTGGCCGTGCTGGGCAATACGGAGTCCGGCCCACTGCTGCGGGAAATGGCAGATCAGGAGCAGAAGCACCTGGAACGCTTTAACCAGATGATGGCGGACCGGCAGGTACGACCCACTGCACTGCAACCCTTCTGGCACGTGGCTGGCTTTGCGCTGGGCGCCGCCACGGCGCTGTTGGGGCCGCAAGCGGCGATGGCCTGCACCGAGGCGATCGAAGACGTCATCGACGAGCATTATGCCAAGCAGGCACAACAGTTGGGCGACGACGAGACCGAATTGCGGGAAACCATCCTGGAATTCCGCGACGACGAGATCGCTCACAAGGAGGCCGCAGTCGCCCATGATGCGCATCAGGCGCCCGGCTATCCGCTGTTGAACCGCGGAATCAAGGACGCCTCGCGCCTGGCAATCTGGCTTTCAGAGCGGGTTTAGAAATACATTTGGATTTGAGGGGGGGAGCAGATGAGCTACGAAACCATCATCTATGAGGTGAGAGGTGGCGTCGCCTGGGTGACGTTGAACCGGCCCGATGCGCTGAACGCCATCAACGACACCATGATGGAGGAGCTGCGCACAGCGTTTGACGCAGCGGCAGCGGACGACACGGTGGGGCTGGCCGTCATCACCGGCTCGGGAAGGGCCTTCTGTGCCGGCGCGGATCTGAAATTTGTGCTCGGCGGTTTGGAGACTGAAGGCGCTGCCGGTGTGCAAGCCGTCATCAATCAGGCCTACAAGCTATTCGCCCATGTCGGCGCATTTCCGAAACCGCTGATCGGCGCCATCAACGGCATCGCCGCGGCGGGCGGCATTGAACTCACCCTCTGTTGCGACATCGTCCTGGCGGCGGAATCGGCGCGGCTGGGGGACGCGCATTCAAATTACGGCTTGTTGCCGGGCGGCGGCTCGAGCGCGAGACTGCCCCGCAAGATTGGTCCGGCCCGGGCGAAATATCTGCTCTACAGCGGTGACCTGATCCCCGCGCAAACTCTGTGCGACTGGGGACTGGTGCATCAGGTCACGGCGGACGACCAGCTTCTGGCGGAGACAGGCAAGCTCGCCGACAAGCTGGCCAGCAAGAGCGCCCTGGTGTTGCGGCGGATGAAGTGGATGGTGGACGAAGGGCTCGAAGTGTCGATCGACACAGCGCTCCGCAACGAGGTCTATGCATGGGACGCCCACGCCGGCGCGGAAGACCTGATGGAAGGATTGTCCGCATTTCGTGACAAGCGCACGCCGGAATACAAGGGCCGATAAGGCGTGGAGTTCTTCCGCCGGGGCGAGTTGCGGGAGCTGACAAATCCGGGCGTTGTCTCCCGCCAGTTGATCGCCCCCCATAACGCACCCGGCAGCCGGGTCACCATCACCCATGTCACCGTCGAACCCGGCGGGGTCCAGCCCCGGCACCAGCATAACGCCTCCGAACAAACCTGGGTTGTGCTGGAAGGGGCAGGAACACTGCTGCTGGCGGACGGGGCGACCCGGCCGTTCCGGGCTGGCGATGTGGCCCGATTCGCGGACGGCGACATTCATGGCCTTGAGAATGGCCCGGATGCGCCCTTCGTCTATATGGCGGTAACGGCGCCGCCGATCGACTTCACAAACGCCTACACGGATACGCCTTAGCCGGGCTTGGAGACAGCCTTTCCAGGGGCCGATTTCTCGGCGGCAGGCACGTCTTCCAGAAGCTGATCGACCACGTCCCGCAGAACGCGCCCGGCGGCGCCGGATCTAACCAGCACTCTGAGCCCGAAATATCCGGCCATGATCTTGCGTGCGCGCCGGCGGGCGTCAACCTTGCCAACACCGCCGGGGCCGGACGCCAGCGCTTCGGCAAATGTGCGCTCCAGTCCGGCAATCATTGACGCCACCCGGCCAGATGTCTCCGGGTCCTGGGGGGCCTGATCGATACTGGCGTTGCACAGAAAGCAGCCGCGCCGGTCGCCTGACGCGAGCGCGCTGTCGACCACCCCATTCAGGAGCGTGGCAAAGCCAGCAGGGGGATCGGCGGCCTGACGCAGGATCGTCCGGGCCGCCGCCACATGATCCCGGTCATAGGTGGCGAGCGCCGCCAGATACATGCCCCGCTTGCTCTCAAATACCCGATACAGGCTTTGCTTGTTCAAGCGGGTCGCGGCCTCGATATCGCTGAGAGACGCACCCTCATAGCCTTTGGCCCAGAAAACCTCGAGCAGCGCTCGTGCGGCTTCATCGATTTCAAACTCCCGGGGTCGCGCCATTTCCTTTGTCCTTTTCGGGTCTGCTGCGGCCATCACATAAATGTTATTTTACCAATCGGTCCGTAACTATATATTATCAGCGATAGGCCGCTTCAACCCGCGGCATTCTTTTTGGCCAGTTGTTTACCAATTGGTCCGTAACTCACACAAGGGAGGGGAACATGTCCTCATACAATGAAGCGCTACCTCACAACTCAGCGGCAAGCGGTATCCTCAACATCGCTGCCACCAAGGCACCGTATATTGCACTGGCGATCGTCTTTTTGTGGTTCGGCGGAATGAAGTTCACCGCCTATGAAGCGAAAGCGATCCAGGGCCTCGTTGCGAACAGCCCATTGATCTCCTTCGTCTACGAGATCTTTAGCGTCCAGACGGTCAGTGTGCTGATCGGTCTTGTGGAGATCACCGTCGCCGCGTTGTTGCTCGGCAGGCTGATTTCACCCCGACTGTCAGCACTGGGTGCTGCGGGCGCCGCGGTCACCTTTCTCCTCACCTTCAGCTTCTTCCTGAGCACGCCCGGCGTCGGCCTTGCTGGTCATGGCCCCTTCGCCATTTCGGTGGTTCCGGGTCAGTTCCTGCTCAAGGATCTGGCGCTGTTGTTCTTCTCTCTGGTCCTGCTGCGTGAAAGCCTTTCCGCAGCACGGGCCAGGTAATCATTACCGCCAACCGGGAGCCTCGCCATGTTGTTGGACCAACCCCTCATCCCTGACTGCGCCGCGCCACCGGCCGGTCTGTCCGGGCAGACCACGTCAACCCGGATCATTGGCAAGACTGGCCCCCGCGCGGCCACCAAACGCACCCGCGATCACACCCGGTGCCTGGGTGCGGGCGACCGGGTGGCGGAGTTCGAAATTCTTGGCACCCTTGGCCGGGGTGGATTTGGCGCGGTCTACCTGACCAAAACCGGCCCGTCCCAACGATTTGTCCTGAAGGAGTATTTCCCCCATGACATCGCTTACCGTGAGCCCGATGGCAGCATCCGCCCAGAGTCGCCGCTGGCGGCGGTCGACTTTTTCGAGGGCCTTTCAGAATTTGCCCGCGAAGCCGATCGCCTGGACCGGCTGGATCACCCGAACATTCCGCGCCTGGGTCGGTTCCTGACCGCCCGGGGCACCGCCTACTTCGCCATGCCCTATTCCCTGGGCCAGACCCTGGGGCAGGAGCTACTGGGCGCGGGTCCTCTCAATCAACGCCGCTTCGAGAAAATCTTCCCGCCGACACTTGATGCCCTTGAATATGTTCACGATCGGGGATTTCTGCATCGCGATATCAAGCCGGCGAACATCTACATCACCAATCGCGACGTCCCTTATCTGATCGATTTTGGCACTGCGCGCACGACGCACAATCGCCGGTGCTCGGCCCTGGGGGAGGCGGTAACCCGCGGCTTCAGCCCCTCTGAGCAGTATCGCTGCGAATCCCTTCAAACCCCGGCCACGGACATCTATTCCATGGCCGCGACGATGTATCTGGCGATCACCGGGACGATGCCACCGGAGGGGTTGGACCGGTTGACCACCGACGCCTATGTACCCGTGGCCCAACTGATCGGGCGGCGATTCCCCCGACGCATCAAATCTGCCATCGATGCGGCCCTGGCGCCCCGCGCCAAGGACCGGCCGCAAAGCGTCTCGGAATTCCGCGCACAGATGGGATTGGCTTAGGTTGAGAGACCGGTAAGGGCCCGGGACCGAACCTAGTCTTCCAGCTCGGAGTCCCAGTAGAGAAAATCGTTCCAGCTTTCGTGCAGGTAGTTGGGCGGAAAGCGCCGGCCGTTTTCCTGCAGCAGAAAGTTGGAGGGCTCCCGCGCTTCCCGGCGTGGCACCATGCTGCACTGTCGGGGCAGCCGATTGCCCTTGCGCAGGTTGCAGGGCGAGCAGGCAGTGACCACGTTCTGCCACGTGGTGTGCCCGCCCTTTGACCGTGGGATGACATGGTCGAAGGTCAGCCGCTCCGCCGGGCCGCGATAATTGCAATACTGGCAGGTGAACTTGTCCCGCAGGAACACGTTGAAGCGCGTGAAGGCCGCGCGGCGGGACGTCTGCACATATTCCTTCAGGGAGATGACGCTGGGCAGCCGGAACTCCGTCGAGGGCGAATGCACCACGGCATCATATTCCGAGAGGACGTTGACCCGTTCCATGAACACCGCCTTGACGGCGTCCTGCCAGGTCCAGACCGACAAGGGAAAATAGCTGAGCGGCCGGAAGTCGGCATTGAGGACCAGGGCAGGCAGGCGATCCAGATGCGCGACCATCGACATGGGTCAGCACCTACTCCGGTGCCGCTGGTAGGCCATGATGCCATCCGCGCCCGTGTTCATGCGCGGACCATCGCCGTCCGGCAAGACATCACGGTAACAGGCGGCACATCTCCCAACCATCAGGTGCGGCAATCCTTTCAACCAAGCCCGCCGGGATGCCGGCGCGCCCGGCGATTCGGGTGCTTTATTGCGCCAGAGATATAGCCCGATTTCCGCACCCCGCCAAGGGGCGGCAACAGCGCAGGCATCAAATGAGCCCGAAAATACGGGCGAACGCCTGCCTCCAACGCCGCGCTTGAACTCCGATTGATTTTATCGTATTTAATTACGACTAATTTAATCGGAGTTAAAGATGAGCCACTACGGAAGCTCCGTCGAACTTGCCCTGCACTGCCTGCTGAACATGGTGGGCCAGACCGAGGACCGATGCCCCAGCGCACGGGACCTGGCGGAGTTTCAGGGTGTGTCCCCGTCCTTTGTCGCCAAGCTGTTCACCAAACTGGAGAAAGCGGGCCTTGTACGGGCCGCCCAGGGTGCGCAGGGCGGTTTTCGTCTGGCCCGGCCTGCCGGGGACATCACGGTACTGGGCGTTGTCGACGCCGTAGAGGCGGACAAGCCGCTATTCCGCTGCCGCGAGGTGCGCCGGAACTGTGTGCTGTATGACGAAGAGCCGCCGTCCTGGGCCAGCGGCGGCGTCTGCGGCATCCACTCGGTCTTCCTGGATGCGGAAATCGCCATGCGCGACCGGCTGGCGGCCACCAGCCTGCAGGACATTGCGACCAGCACTGCCGAGAAAATACCGCCGGCCTTCTACGACCAGGCGAACCAGTGGTTCGGCGACCGGGAACGAAACCGCGGCCACCGCAACCGGCCGGCCCCATCAGGAGATCTGACATGAATGGCCTTTTGATCATTGGCAGTGGCTTTGCCGGCATGTGGGCCGCAGTGACGGCAGCCTACGAGCGGCAGCAGGCCGGCGGCAACTTCCCGATCCGCATGGTCTCTCCCGACAGTCATATCGTTATCCGCCCCCGCCTCTATGAGGCCGATCCGGACGCCTACCGCGTATCGCTGACGCCCACCCTGGAGCCCATCGGCGTGGACATGGTGGACGGCACGGTCACCGCCATCCACCCGGCGGCATCAAACGTCCGCGCCTCAATGGCGGGCGGAGAAACATCTTTGGACTATGACAAGCTGGTGTTGGCCGCTGGCAGCGTCCTCAAGCCACTGCCAGTGCCAGGGCTGGGCGATCATGGCTTTGATATCGACAGCTGGGCAGGTGCGGTGAAGCTGGATCGCCACCTGGCCGGTCTCGCCACCCAGGACGGACCTGGCAACGATACCTTCGCGATTGTCGGCGCCGGGTTTACCGGCATCGAACTGGCGACAGAGATGCGTGACCGGCTGGCTGCCCATGGCGCCGATGGCGAACGCGCCACTATCCTGCTGATAGAACAGGCGGACGACGCCGGGCCGGAACTGGGAGCTGGCCCTCGGGACGAGATCCTCGCGGCGCTCGCGGATGCCCGGGTCGACCTGCGGCTCAACTGCAGCGTCGAAGCGGTCAGTGCAGAAACGGTTACCCTCAGCAACGGCGAAACCCTGCCCTGCTGCACCGTCGTGAATACGGCCGGACTGGTCGCCAGCCCGATTGCCAAGACGCTCGGCGCGCAGGTCGATGATCTGGGACGGTTGCCTACCGATGACCAGCTTCGGGTCCTGGGATTCGATGACATCTATGCCGCCGGCGACATCGCCCGGGCGGAGGTGGATGACGCAGGCCATATCGCGCTCATGTCCTGTCAGCATGGCATGCCCATGGGCAAGGCCGCCGGCTATAACGCAGCGCGCAGTCTGGTGGGCCTGGAGCCACGGCCCTACCGGCAGGAACGCTATGTCACCTGCCTGGACCTCGGACGGCGCGGCGCTGTCCTGACCAGCGGCTGGGACCGTCAGGTCGAAGCGACCGGCGCAGACGCCAAGGCGCGCAAACAGCTGATCAATGGCCAGATCATCTACCCGCCCGTTGGCAGCCGGGAAGAAATCCTCGCTGCGGGCGATATCGATCGAATGCCGGGACGGTAGGCCCGCGGCGGGCGCTGCATCGGATTCCGGCCTAAATCACGCCCTAGATCACGCGCTAGATAACATCGGCTTCGATGTCGCGGCGATGCTTGTAATAGTGCCAGAGCAAGTGGGCGGCGGCGGTGCGGTGAGGCCGCCAGGGTGCCGATATCTTCAACAACCGTTTCTTGTCCGGGCGGGTACGAAGATTCTTGAGATATTGGGCCCCGACCATCAGGGCGAGATCATCCGCCGGGAAAATGTCCGGCCGGCCCAGCGCACTCAGCAAATAGACCTCCGCGGTCCAGCGGCCGATGCCCTTGATCTGTACCAGCTCCGAAATTGCTGCTTCATCGTCCAGCCGCGACAGACGATTGAGCCGGACGGTGCCGTCGTCGATCATTCCCGCCAGGCTGCGGGCATACCCGGTTTTCTGCCGGCTGAAGCCGACTGCCCTCAGATCGTCATCGCTGAGCGCCAGGAAAGTACCAGCTTCGACCTCACCGCAGGCTTTCTCCAACCGGCCCCAGATTGCCGCCGCCGAGGCAATCGACAGTTGCTGCCCGACGATCGCGCGCAGCAGGCTGCGAAAACCTGCCGGCCGCCGCCGCAGATCAGGGTAACCGGCTTCTTCAAGCGCGCCGGCCACATGGACATCTCGCGCCGCCAGTTCATCCAGCCCATCGCGCAGAGATTTTTTAGTCAGTCTGGGCATCGAGATTCCTGAGGAGCGTCTTAAAGGGACCGCTTTGGCGCTGGCACGCCGCGGGATAAGGTCGGATCCCTTTCAGATATCATTCTCCCATGACCGAAACCATCACCCGCTTCGCGCCCAGCCCCACAGGCCACCTTCATCTGGGGCACGCCTATGCCGCGCTCTTCGCCGCCGAATGCGCTGAGCAGGCAGGCGGGCGGTACCTGCTGCGGATCGAGGATATCGACCAGGCGCGATGCAAGCCGGAATTCGAAGCTTTGATCTATGAGGACCTTGCCTGGCTCGGGCTTACCTGGGAAACCCCGGTCAGGCGGCAGTCAGAACATATGGCGGAATATCAGGCAGCGCTTGACCGCCTGACCAAGGCGGAGCTTCTCTATCCCTGCTTCTGCACGCGTAAGGACATTCTGCGCGAGGTGGCGGCGGCAGGTTACGCACCGCACACAGCGGAAGGCCCAATCTACCCCGGCACCTGCCGGCATCTGTCGGCAGACGAACGGCAGGCGCGCATTGCGGAGGGGGTGAGCTTTGCCCTTCGCCTGGACGCACAGCGGGCGGTGGACATGACAGGCCCGCTCAGCTGGAACGACCGGACCGCCGGCAACCAGGCGGCGCAACCAGACAGCCATGGTGACGTGGTGCTGGCCCGCAAGGATATTCCCACCAGCTATCATCTGGCGGTGACGGTGGACGATGCCGCTCAGGGGATCACGCTTGTCATACGGGGCGAAGACCTGTTTGGCGCGACCCACGTACATCGGCTCCTGCAGGCGCTCCTCGACCTCCCGGTGCCGGACTATCACCATCATCCCCTGCTGACCAATGTGGGGGGCGAGCGGCTTGCCAAACGCGACAAGGCCATAAGTTTGCGCGCTTTGAGGGAGGCAGGAAACACTCCGACCGACATTCGCCGCATGATTGCCGACCTTGCGCCGGGATAATTGCCATTGACGCCCAGCCAGGATGGGAGAACAACACCATCGACCTTCCGCCCCCGCAACGCACCTGCAACGCACCCGCTAATGGCCACCTTCCTTGAGCAACTGACCGCGCTGGACAAACGCCAACTGCATGGCGGTCTTTCGGAATATGCCTATCGCCGCGCCAAGGAGCATCTCCTGGCCATCCATGCCGACGATATTGCGGTGGATGACGCGGCGCGGGTGCAGGCCACCGTTGACCGGGAAGCGGACGATGACAGAGACGTGGCGGCGCGCGGTGCCAAAAGAGCCGGCACGCTGCAGAAGGGTCCCGCGAAGCAGAGACGGCAGCCTCCATCGACCCGAAGTAAAGCCGCAACGGCCGGCGGCAGCCCGGCGCTCGACGCCCTGCTGCTGTTCGTGGTGGCAGTCGCTTTCTCCGAGTTTCTGGCGCAAGCGCTTGGCAACGGCCTGCCCTTTCACCGGTTCGGCGACCAGTTGATCTACCTGCCCGGTCCGGCGGCCTATCTGGCCAATGCCCTGGAAGGCGGCGGCCTGCGCGACTCACAATTGCTGCTGGCGGCGCTCCTGACCCCTTGCTACCTGGTGATTCCGTGGGGAGCCTACCGCGCCCTCAGCAAGCCCGGCGGCATTGGCCAGCTGTTCGCCGGCTACACCATCGCGCTCCGCTATTTCGTGGTCTCCGGCATCGTCGCCTATGTCAATCTGGCGGTGTTCAATGACTATGCCCTCAATGTCCAAACCCATCTGGCGGTTCCCGCCCTGATCGGCCTCGTCATCCTCGGCACCGTGCTGGCGCTAGTGATCCTGCTGCGCCGTCTGGCCTCGCGCTAATCCTCGACCTGAATCTTTAGGCCGTAGCCATGGGCGGCAGCTCCCACGGGTTGGCCGCTTCAAATGCACGGGCCGCGCGCAGCACCAGATTGTCCTCGTAGTGGCGGCCAACAATCTGCAGCCCAACGGGCAAACCATCCACCAGGCCGCAAGGCACGGAACAGGCCGGGTTGCGGGACAGGTTGAAGGGATATGTGAACGGCGTCCAATTGATCCAGGTACGGCCCGGGTCATCGGACGGCGGCGCCAAAATACCCACATCGAATGCCGGCAGCGGCAGGCTGGGCGACAGCAACAGGTCATAGTCCTGGAAGAAACTGTTGATGGCGAAGCCGATCTCGCGCCGCGCGGTCTCGGCCCGCACCAGATCCTGCATGGAGTATTGGCTGCCCACCAACGCGATGTGCAGCAGGCCCGAATCCATCTCCGCCTGGGCGGCCATGTCGAAGCTATTCACCACCGTATTGGCGACGGTGAACCAGTGTTTGAGGAAGACATCGGTCACATGATCCGGGTCTAGGGCGGGTTCCGCCTCTTCGACCGTCGCGCCCAGATCGGCCATCTTCTGCGCCGCCGCCGCAACCGCTGACGCGACTCCGGGCTCCACCGGATTGCCGCCGAGGGTCGGGCTGAACCCCACCTTCAGGCCCGCAATGCCGTCGCCCAGCCCGTCCAGAAAGTCGTTCCGGTCGTTGCCGATGCTGTACCAGTCGCGCCAGTCCGGCCGGGCGATCACATTCAGCATCATCGCGGCGTCAGTCACGCTGCGGGTCATCGGCCCCACATTGGCAATGGTGCCAAAGGGGCTGAGTGGCCAGGCCGGGACCCGGCCAAAGGTCGCCTTGTGACCGAAGATCCCTGTGAATCCGGCCGGGATGCGGATCGAGCCGCCGCCGTCGGTGCCGATATGCAGCGCGCCGGCGCCCACCGCGCAGGCCGCCGCCGCGCCGCCCGACGAACCGCCAGGCGTCTTTTCCGGATTCCAGGGATTACGGGTGATGCCGGTCAACGGGCTGTCCGTGACGCCTTTCCAGCCCATCTCCGGCGTGGTCGTCTTGCCCAGGATCACCGCGCCCGATTCGCGGAGGCGGGCGGTGACAGGCGCATCATCATCCCACGGCTGATCCTCGGGGATTGCCGTCGACCCCCGGCGCGTGGGCCAGCCCTTGGTATAGACCAGATCCTTGATCGTCACCGGCACACCGTCCACGGGGCCGGCCGGCTCACCCTTCTGCCACCGCGCCTCGCTCTCCCGGGCGGCGGCGAGTGCACTGTCATCATCGATCAGGACAAAGGGGTTCAACGTCTCCTGGAACCTGTGCGCCCGCGCAAGCGACGCCTCTGCGGCCTCCACGGGCGAAGCCTCCTTCTGCGCAAACAGGTCAACCAGCTCGGTCGCGGTCTTGAGAGCGATATCGGTCATTGGCGCAGGCCTTTCTGAAGGTCGAGATAGTCGGAATGCTCAGGCGGAATGACGCCATGGCGCAACAGGAAGTCGATGATGACCAGATTGCAGTTGAATTTGAACTCCTGTGTGTCGTGCACCAGCGCTGCAACCTCGCCGACTGGCATTAGCTCGAAACTGTCGATCTCGCCATCTGTGTTTGTGGGCAGGAAATCCGCCGGTAATTCCAGATCATAGCAGAACATCACATCGGGCTTGAGCCCCTCTGGCGCCTCCATGCAGTAGCTGATCGCCCCTGCCGAGACGGCGCGGTCTGCCAACTCTGCTGGAATTGCCGCTTCCTCTGCGCACTCCTTCACCAGATTTTCCCGCAACCCCAAATCCGCCGGTTGGCCGCCGGCGACCATGTTGTCCAGCATGCCGGGGCAAACCTGCCGGTCGGCTGCGCGACGGCCGATCCACATTTTCAGGACGTCGCCATCCCTCACATATCCGTTCATGTGCACGCCGTAGGCGCGAAACCCGAAAAAGGACACCGCCCCACGATCCACGCGAAGCAATGGCGGATCTGCAAAATTCTGCCGAACCGCATAGATCTCATTGCGGATGGAGACGCCGGGGAAGGCTGGATCAGCCGCCAGTGCTTCAACCACCTGAGGCATCGCGTCGGTGCATTCCTGCGCGCTTTCCAGCGCCGGGTTCAACCCCAACGCATTTTCTTCGAAACGGAAGCTGGAGCCGAATTGCCGGAGATGATCGACGCGATCTCTGCGGACCCACCCTGCATGCTGGTTGCGGGCAAAGAACGCTTCATAACGCTCGATGTCATACGAGTTGCATTCCCGGATCCGGTCGAGAAATGACATCGGAGGGCAGTTGATGCTCGGGCTCTAGCCGTCGCCGCCAACTTCGTTGAAGTCGTATTCGCCGACGCCCTGGATGATCAGGAACTGGCTGTCACCATCGGTAAGGTTGGTTACCTGGTGCGCCGTCTTCGCCAGGACCACGATTTCCTGGCCGGGCATCAGGGTGTGCAGCGCCTTTGGCGCGCGGGTCTCAACCTGGATTTCGCCCTTCACGCAGATGAAGTGGTCGGCGATGTGGGTATGCCAGTGCCACTGCACGATGTCGTCCGGCCCGAGGGTCAGGCGCACAACGCGCAGGTCCGGCGCCTCCGCCACCGTCTCGAGGTCAGCGATGTCCAGCGTCTCGCGCCAGGACTGGTCCGGTGCAGCCTTCGTTACGTCAATCGCGGCACTGGCCATCTTTTCCCTCCCAAGATTCGCCCGATCATACCTCGGGGTCCGGGTTCAGGAAAGCGGCGGTGCCGTGCCTTCCGTGCTGAGCATCGAGCGGACGCCCACGATCTGCCGCAGCGCAGCAGCCAGGATCTGCGCCGTCGCGCCATCGACGCCGGCAGTCCGGATATCCAGATGCAGGCCATCAGGGCCACGACTGCAATGCAGATGGTCCGGGACAAGACTGCGTTTGGCGAATTGGCCAAGCACACGGGGCAACAGCCCCGGATCAGGCTCGGCGACAAGAAAGTACCAAAAGGTTGAGGGTTGGTCTGACCGTTGGGAAACGGCGACGGAATGGCTGGCCGCCAGAGCGGCCACAGGACGTGCGGAGGTCATGGAATTTTCCCGGAATGTTTGCGGATACGACGGCGCAAGAGCGCCCCTATCAAATTGCGCGGTGGCGCAAAGGTTTCCGGCTCGCTGGCGGTTAGCCGCGTGCCGGGGTCGTAATTCGCAGTCCTGGGAAGGTCCGGTTCATAGAGAGAGGGTAGGTATTGGAATGGATCAGGTCAAGGTTGAGCCAAAACGAAAAAGGCCGGCCCCGATTTTTCGGGACCGGCCTGATCCAAACGTCACGAGTGACTTGAGATCACCGCGCCTATTGCAGAATGCCTTCGATTTCCAGCATCAGCGTGATCTTGTGGCCGATGGCGGCTGCAGGGAACTTTTTCATTCCCCAATCCGACCGGTTTATCGTCACCTGTGCGGAAAATCCGGTATGGGTCTTTTTGGTGCGGAAATGCTTGCCGCGCCGGTTCCATGTGAAGTCCATAGACACCGCCTTGGTGACGCCCAGCATGGTCAGGTTGCCGGTCATCTTTCCGGATTTGGCGCCGGTCTTGACGATTTTGGTGCTGACGAACTTGATCGTCGGGAATTCCTTGGCGTTGAAGAAATCCGCACTGCGCAGGTGCTTGTCCCGCGCGGCATGGTTTGTGTCGACGCTACCGGCAGCGATTTCGACACTCACCTTGCTGGCGCCGGGGTTTTTCTCATCCAGCACGAAGGAGCCGGAAACCTTGTTAAAGCGGCCCATATTGTTGGACCAGCCGAAATGGTTGACCTTGTAGTAGACGAAGGCATGGCCGGGATCGATCTTGTAGGTCTCGGCAGCCTGGACCTGGCCGGCAGTAGCCGACCCGACCAGTGCGGCGACGGCCAGCGACCCAAACATTTTACGTGTCAGCATGATTCACTCCCTGTGTTAGCTGAGACAAGATTTGCGACACCGGTCAGTATCCGGAGTCTGGTTCAGCGGTCAGCACCACATAGGCAACGGCGACAACCGCAGGAATTGCAACAAGGGCGCCGAAGAGCACCGGCTCGATGAAGCGGGCCACCCGCCCGTCACCGAACCGAATGCGGCGCGCCGCGATATTCATAAGGAATGTGAGCAACAATATGGCCAACGCGATCAGGCTGACACTGCTGCCGAACAGCACCATCACATAGATACAGGTCATCCAGGCGCCGCCCAGGCCGATCACACCGATGGGCCCGAACTTGAACGCCTCGCCCCTGGCCACATAGAGCAGATAGCTCGGCACCAGCACGCCGGCCAGAACTGCGCCGATCGCGACCGACAATTGCGCCATGCCGATCTCTGCGCCCGTGATGGAAATTACACCCGCCGCAAACCCAACAAGCATCAGCATTGCGGGCGAATTAATTCGGCCGCAACCGATACGGCTTTCCTGTCTGCGGGCCGGTGTCGCGGTGACCAGCATCCAGATCACCACCAGGCTGCCCAGATAGAGCAGCACCAGGGTGATCAACAACTCCTGTGACGGACCACTTATGATCTTCTGCCAGGCCAGCCAGCCGAGTGCGCCAATGGGAAACAGATGCGCAACGATCAATGCGCCAACGCGGCCGCCGCCCCGCATCTCCATGGCAAGGCCCAGCACGAGGGCGATGCCCGCAAGCCAGAATACTTTTTGTTTGGAGGAAACTGCGGGCCAGGTAATCGATTCAAGAATTCCGTAGGCCACCAGAAAGGCAATGCCTGCGGCCAGGATCGCCAGACGCCCGCCCCACTCCCGGCCGCAAACCAGCCGAATCACCAGTGCGGCCGCCATCGCCACGGCGAACGGGATCACGCCCCCCTGTATTTCGGGGCTCTGCCAGAAGCCTTCCATTCTTCGCCCTTGCCCCTCGTTTCCTGACGGTTGGCGCCAGGTTCGATGCAGCCCCAGGGAAATCGCCATCAACTGACATCGGTCTCCCTGGCGCGAAATGCCTCCGACAGCTTTCGCAAACTTCCGAAATCATAGGGGACGCTTACTAAAGGCTACAATCACAGATTTGTGAGAAACCAATCGGGTTTTTTCGGCGATTCTGAAAATTGACAGTTTTTCAGGGATTTCCGCGCAAAATCAGATGCACGGAAAACAAACATCGCTAAGATGGCCAAATCCTAAAGGGTTGGGGAATGTTGGGAGCGATGCGGCGAGTTGAAAGCATATTGCCCGGGTGCCGGGCGCTGGCGCTGTTGGCAGCATCGGTCGCCGTTCTGGCCGGCTGTACGTGGGAAGCGGCCGAAAAAGCAGCCACCCGCAGGCCCCAGGACATCTCACGCGATGACGCGGCGCGGGTCAGCAAATATCCATCCTGCGCAAAGGTCAGGAAGCCAGGGATGATCAGCTTCAATCAAACCGTCGACCCCATGCGGATGATCACTATCGCGGGCGTCGGCGACGTGTTGCTGCACGATTCGGTGCAGCGCTATGCGTCGTTCAGAAAAGGCGGCTTCGCCGACCTGTTCGCGCCCGTTGCAGACCTAATCAAGGCCGCTGACATCTCCTTCGCCAATCTGGAAGGGCCGGCTGCCGAAGGGATCAGCAAGACGGGCCGCCGGGTCAAACCCAGCGCGCGGCGCTACGACGGCTGGGTCTATTCCGGCTATCCCATGTTCAACTATCACCCCTCCATCGTCGGCGACCTGAAAGCAGCCGGCTTTGATGTGCTTCAGACAGCGAACAATCACACACTGGACCGCTATGCCGCCGGGGCGGACAAGACCATCGACGCGATCACCGCTGCTGGAGTCGCCTTCACCGGCACGCGCAAAAAAGGCGACCGGACATCTCCCTGGCATACGATTACCCCTGTCACACAGGGCCGGCGAACCTGGAACATCGCGTGGCTGGGCTGCACCTATGGCACCAACGGCATTCCGGACCGGCATCGCCAGGTGCTGCATTGCTATGACCAGCGGGCGGAAGTGCTGAAAACCATTCGCGCGCTGGCCAAGCGCAAGGATGTGCACGCGGTGATGTTCGTGCCTCACTGGGGCCCTGAATATCGGCACAAGCCCGATGCCAAGCAGCGGCTTCTGGCCCGTCAGGCACTGGAAGCAGGCGCCACAGCCGTCATCGGCAGCCACCCCCATGTGATGCAGCCGATCGAGAAATACGTCACCAAAGACAAACGCGAGACCGTGATTGCCTATTCGATGGGTAATTTTGTCAGCAACCAAATTGGCCTGGCCCGCCGCACATCGGCAATTCTGCTTCTGGGGTTGAAACCCCAGGGCGAGAAACTGGTCATGGCGGCGATGGGTTGGGTCCCAATCTGGATGCGCAACGCCGGCGGCTTGATGCAGGCGGAAGCGATTGACCGGGTCAAACATCCCAAATGGCATCGACGTCACCTGCTGAAGCACTTGCCTGCAGGCAACCTGCATCCACCGAAGACGCCCTACTGGACCCATATGGCCTGCCGCCAGCCGCCGAAAAATGCCAACACTTCGGAACGGAAGAACAGGAAGCGGACGCCGGTGCTGACCCGCGCCAGCGCAAAGTCCGGGGTCTGGCTGCGCGCCGTGGGCAATCTGCCGCCCACCAGAATTTCCAGCGCAGCATCGGGCAAGGCGACCGCGAAAACCGGTCAGCGGTAAAGCCCAGGGACCGAGACATGAATGAAGCGATCCGGCCCGATGCGGGCAAGACGCCTGCTCTGAACGGTTTAATCGACCTGTGCCGGTCGGCGCAGCAGGCGGCTGAGTCCTACGGCGAGGCCGTGCGCCAGCAGGTTGCCGGGCGGGTGATGCGCGACGGGCGCATCGACGGACCCGCCGCGGAGCGCGAGCAGTTCGCCGGCCATGGCTATGCCTGGGTCGCGACCTATGTCACCGCGCTTCGCGAACTGTTCAACTGGGCGGAGCGGCTGGAGGCGGACGGGCGGCTCGGCGAGCTGGAACGGCTGATCCTGCAGGCGGGTTTCGGCGAATATCTCTTTCAGCTTTTCTCCGGCATCGCCATGAGCCAGGGCGAGATTTTACGCCCGGCGGATATTGGCCTGTCGCCGGCCGACCTGGAAGCAATCTCCAATGATGCGGTCACAACCCTGACCCATGGCGGCAACACCAGTGACGTGCGCCTGCGAATTGCCCAGCTGGTGGAAGCCGGCAACTTTGGCGATCTGGGCCTGGACGACGATATCCACCTGATGATGCGCGACCAGTTCCGCCGCTTCGCTGACGAACGGGTGGTGCCCTTTGCCAATGACTGGCACCGGGCCGATCTTCTGATCCCCGACGAAGTGGTCGAGGCGCTGGCTGAGCTGGGCGTCTTCGGGCTGACCCTGCCGGAGGAATGGAGCGGCTCGGGCCTGGGCAAGGTGTCTGTCTGTGTGGTGACCGAAGAACTGTCCCGCGGCTTCCTGGGCGTCGGATCGCTGGCCACGCGCTCCGAGATCGCGGGCGAACTGGTTCTGCAGAACGGCACGCAGGCGCAGAAAGACCGCTGGCTGAAGCCGCTTGCCACTGGCGAAGTATGGCCGACCGCGGTCTTCACCGAACCCAACACCGGGTCGGACCTGGCGTCGATCTCAACCCGGGCGGTGCGCGGGAAGAACGCCCAGGGCGAAGACGTCTACAAGATTTACGGCGCAAAGACCTGGATCACCCATGGCGCGCGCACGGATCTGATGACCCTGTTGGCGCGCACGGGCGAGGCCGGCAGCGGGTTCAAGGGCATCAGCATGTTCCTGGCGCCAAAACCGCGGGGGACGGTCGACAACCCCTTCCCGGCGGAAGGCATGAGCGGCGGCGAGATCCGTGTGCTCGGCTATCGCGGCATGAAGGAATATGACATCGCCTTCGACGGCTTCGAGGTGCCGGCGGACTGCCTGCTGGGTGAGGCGGAGGGCCAGGGCTTCAAGCAGCTCATGACCACCTTCGAATCGGCGCGCATCCAGACCGCGGCACGGTCGCTCGGCGTGGCACAGAATGCGTTGGAGCTCTCCCTCACCTACGCCACAGACCGCAACCAGTTCGGCAAGGCGATATATGCCTTCCCACGGGTGTCCGGGAAAATCGCCTGGATGGCGGTGGAGACGATGATCGCCCGCCAGCTCAGCTACTTTGCGGCCCGCGAAAAGGACACCGGCCGCCGCTGCGATATCGAGGCCGGCATGGCCAAGCTGCTGGCCGCCCGCATCGCCTGGGCAAATGCCGACATGGGCGTGCAGGTACATGGCGGCAACGGCTATTCAGAGGAATTCCAGATCAGCCGCGTCCTCGCCGACGCGCGCATCCTCAACATCTTCGAGGGTGCCGCCGAGATTCAGGCCCAGATCATCACCCGCGGCCTGCTGGAACGGCGAAACTGATCCCTAGGACAAAATCGTGATCAACCCCGACCTGTTTCTTGCCTTTTGCATCACGGCAGCGGCAGTGGTGATCATTCCCGGTCCGGTGGTGACGCTGGTGGTGGCGAATGCGCTGGGCCACGGGCGGCAGGCGGGGCTGATGACCGTCTTTGGCGCGCTCGTCGGCACGGCGATCCTGATCGGCTTCGGCGCCATCGGGCTGACCACTGTGCTGACCCTGATGGCGGACATCTTCGAATGGGTGCGGTGGATCGGCGTTGCCTGGCTGGTATGGCTGGCGTGGAAATTCTGGCGTGCCGCTCTCTGGCCGCCAGAGGCGAGCGGCGAGGTGCCGGCGCCCGCGATCCGCAACCTGTTCTGGCAAGGCTTCGTCGTTGGCTTCACCAATCCGAAGTCGGTGGTCTTCTACGTCGCCTTCTTCCCGCAGTTCATTGATCCGGCGATATCGGTCGGGCCGCAGTTGCTGGTTCTGAGCCTCGCCTTCCTGGCCATCGCGGTGGTTCTGGACAGCGGATATGCCCTGCTGGCAGGGCAACTCCGGCCCTGGCTGGTCAGCCGTCGGCTGGCGCGAATTCGAAACGGCGTCAGCGGTACGTTGCTTTTGGGCGTGAGCCTGGGCCTCGCGCTCGCCCGGCGGCAAGGCTAGGCCCTAGGTCGCGGCCTCAATCAGCATGACAAACCAGTAAACCGGCCAGAACAACCCATACATCAAGCCAACAACTGAGAGCAGCACCGCCTCACCGATGCAGCTCGCCCAATCAACGGTGCCGGGAGCACAGGTTGTCGGCCAGTCGGTGATCCAGACCCAGATCGTCGTTGGAATCATGCCGAGGCCCCAAACCACCAGCGGCCACGCGCCGGCGCCGGATTGGTCGCGCAGCGTCGGGCTCACGGGGCGCTGGCCACTCTGATATCCGGTTCGCAGCGCACCGGAAAATTCACCGAGTTGGCGATGAAGCATTCGTCGTGGGCACGACCGTGCAGGTCACGAGCGCGGTCGGCATCACTGTCCGC
This sequence comes from Alphaproteobacteria bacterium, assembly GCA_021776685.1. GTDB lineage: Bacteria > Pseudomonadota > Alphaproteobacteria > Bin65 > Bin65 > JAJFFJ01. Next base: position 15,574 of record JAJFFJ010000033.1, on the reverse strand, counting down.
CGTGATCGTCACCACCGGCCTGAGGACCACTTCCGTAAAGCGGCCATTGCCCGGTTCTTCGACCATGGCGCCCTCTGCAGCATCCTCGTAGGCCACGACCTTGACGCCCTTGGCCGAGCACAGGTGCAGGTACCAGAGCATGTGGCAGGAGGAGAGCGCGCCCACCATCAGGTCTTCGGGATTGTGCCGCGCCGGATCGCCGCGAAATCCCGGATCGGCGGAACCCGGCAGGGCTGGCTTGCCCTCCATGCGGATATCATAGTCCCGGGAATAGCTGTCATAGCTTTCCGTGGTGCCGCCGGCCGCACCGGTCCAGGCGACTGTGGCGCGATAAAGGTGGGTCTTGGCTGCCATGCTTGTGCACTCCTGAGGACTTCACTTGCGCGTGGTCTCTGCCAAAATGGGCCGAACCTGCCGCGAGGTCCAGTCACGAGGTCGCGTAACGAGGTCGAGTAACGAGATCCGGCGACATTGGGCCCGCCACACCAGGAAGGAGTCCGCCCTTGATCCGAATAGCCGCCATCCTGTTCGCCGTTTCCGGCCTTGCCCTTGAGGTGTCGCCGGTTGCTGCGCAGACGCCTGTCTGTGGCGCCAGGGTCACCATGCCGGAGGCGGCGCGGGCGCAGCTGCGGCGTTTCGTTGAGCGGATGGGCCTGCGCTACACCCGGGCGGCGGTGGGCGTGATCTGGACAGTTCATAGCACCGGCAGGCTGCCCCGGTGCTATCTGACAAAAGGCCAGGCGCGGCGACGCGGCTGGCGGCGCGGCAGCAGCCTGTGGCGGGTTGCGCGGGGCCACGCGATTGGCGGTAACCGATTCAGCAACCGCGAGCGCCGGCTGCCGCGGGATTACCGCTATGTGGAGGCGGATCTGGACTATGACGGGCGCTGGCGCGGCGGCCGCCGCGGCGCGCGCAGACTGGTATTCGCGCGCAGCACCAAAGGACGCTGGCGCATCTGGGTGACCATGGATCATTACCGCAGCTTCCGCCGGGTGCCGTCGCGCTGAATAGGGAAGACCCCCGCCTTGCACAGACGACATGGCAGTCGACGGCAGCCTTGTGCTAGTGACTGCGCTGAAAATGAACTCTGGGGAGGAGAAATCAGATGAAAGTTATTGTGGTCGCCACACGCGCAGACAAGCCGGCCGAGGAATTTGCGCCGCACATGGAAGCAGAATCCAAGATGGCGCTTCAGATGTTCGCCGCCGACTTCATTCGGGAGATTTACAGCCGCAACGACGGCATGGGCGCGGTGCTCGTCATCGAAGCGGCCAGCGAAGACGAGGTGAATTCCCGTCTCGGCGAGCTGCCGCTGGTCAAGGCCGGGCTACTGACCGCCGAGGTCTATGCGGTTGGTCCCTACCGGGGCATCGTCGCTGCCGCCAACGCGTAACACCTGACCGGCTGAACCGGGCCGCCGCTACGCTCTGGCACAGGTGACTGGCTGGGCAGCGGCCCGGCCAGCACCTATATTCGTCCCATGGCTACGTTTATTCTTATCCTGGCGATCATCTGCATTGTGCTGGTGGTCGCTTCCTTGTTCGCCGGCATTATCGGTATGGCGCGCGGTGGCGAGTTCAACGACAAGTGGGGCAACAAGCTGATGCGTTCGCGCGTCTTCTTCCAGGTGCTCGCGGTCGCCTTCCTGCTCGCCTATTTTGCCCTGACTACCTGAAACGGCCACCTGAAATGACTACCTGAGCCAGGACAGATACCTATGGTCAAACTCGACAAGATCTATACGCGCGGCGGTGACAAGGGGCAGACGTCCCTTGGCGACGGCGAACGGGTGGCGAAGCACGACCCCCGGGTCGCCGCCTATGGTACCACCGACGAATGCAACGGTATTCTGGGCCTTTCGCGCCAGCACACGGACGGTGATGCCGATGAGATGATCGCCCGCATCCAGAATGATCTGTTCGACCTGGGCGCGGACCTCTGCACGCCGGAGCAGGAAGATCCGAAATATCCGCCGCTGCGCATGAGCCCTGAGCAGGTAACGCGGCTGGAGAATGAGATCGACGCGATGAATGCGGAAATCCCGCCGCTGACATCCTTCATCCTGCCCGGTGGCAGTGCCGCAGCCGCATGGCTGCATCTGGCGCGCACCGTGGCGCGCCGGGCCGAGCGGGAGATGACCGCAACAGCCGAAACCGAGGACATCAATCCGGTGGCGATCCAGTATATCAACCGCCTGTCGGACCACCTGTTCGTGCTGGCCCGCAAGCTGAACGACAATGGCGCCACCGACGTCCTCTGGGTCCCCGGCCAGAACCGTTAAAGAATCGCCCGCTAGTCCTCGATCACCGCGACCGCGCGGGTCCAACCCGCGGACGCCCCCTTGATCTTCACGGGCAGGCAGATGACCTGGAAGCCATCGCCGGGCAGCACTTCCAGATTGTGCAACTTCTCCAGGTGGCAATAGCCGATCTCCCGGCTGGCGCGATGACCTTCCCAGATGATGGAGGGGTCGTGGCTTTCCTCCCATTTCTCCGCCGTATGGCTGAAGGGTGCGTCCCATGACCAGGCGTCGGTGCCGGTCACCCGCACACCGCGTTCCAGCAGATAGAGGGTCGCCTCCCGGCCCATGCCGCAGCCCGCATCCACATAACCGTCGCCGCCATAGGCCTCGCCCGCACGGGTGTTGACCACAACGATCTCCATGGGCTGGAGGTCGTGGCCGATGCGCTTCAATTCCGCTTCCACATCGTCCTCCGTCACCACATAGCCGTCATCGAAATGGCGGAAATCCAGCTTCACCCCCGGCCCCATGCACCATTCCAGGGGCACCTCGTCGATGGTGATTGCCCGCTCGCCCTGGTTCATGGTCGACGCGAAATGATAGGGCGCATCCAGGTGGGTGCCGTTGTGGGTGATCAGTTCGATCCGCTCGATCGCCCAGCCTTCCCCGTCCGGCAAGTCGTCTTTTTTCAGGCCCGGAAAGAATTGCGCCATCTGGCCGGCGGTCATCTCATGGTCGAAATACTGCACCTGCGGATTGAAGGGCACAGGGTCGGAAATAATCTCGTTTTCTATGCAGATCGACAGGTCGATGATCTGGCGAGCCATGGCGAATCTCTCGATGGTTTGAACCCAGTGTTGCGCGGAAAGCCTAGCGGGCATCTGCCAAAAGTGCACCCGTTTGTGCGGGATTCCGCTATATTCTCCGTTCCGGCCGCAAGAGTCGGCGCCGCGCAAATTTCAGGGCGGTGAAACAGGAGGGACAATCAATGACACCATGGGAAATCCAGGGCGACGAGTTCGTCACGTGCAACTGCGACTATGGCTGCCCATGCCAGTTCAATGCGCTGCCGACCCACGGCGACTGCCAGGCGGTGGCCGGTTTTGTCATCAAAAAGGGCCACTATGGCGACGTCAATCTGGATGGGTTGACCGCAGTGGCCGTGCTCAAATGGCCGGGGGCCATTCATGAGGGGAATGGCGAGGTGTTCGCCGTGGTTGATGAAAACGCGGACGACGCGCAACGCAACGCGCTGCTCGCAATCCTCACGGGCCAGGACACAGACCCGTTTGCCACCATGTGGAACGTCTTCGCGTCCACGATGACGACCGTGCACGACCCAGTCTTCAAGTCGATCGACATCGGCGTCGATGTGGAAGGGCGCGTCGGCCATGTCAAAGTGGACGGTCTGATCGAAACCGCTGGGGAGCCGATCAAGAACCCGATGAGCGGCGAAGAACATCGCGCGCGAATCGATCTGGTTGGCGGGTTTGAGTATGAAGTCGCCGAAATGGGTAGTGGCACGGCAAAGACCCAGGGGCCCATCGAGCTGTCCTGGGAAAATGCCTATGGCCAGTTCGCCCACCTTCATCTGAACAACCACGGCATCGTCAATCCGCGCGGCGCCTAGATTCTTACCTGAAGCGCGTTTGGCATTCCCGGAGGGTCAGAGACTTCTTCAGCCTTCCGGGATGCCAGCCAGGCGTAAGCCCTCGATAAATCCGTCAACGAACGGTCCTGGCTTTGTCACCAGCCAGGTTCGCGCCGTTTCCAAATTGAAATCGGGCACTGTGCGCATGACAAAGCTCGCGGAAGCCTTGCTCGCTTCGCGGTCGCCCATGCGCGCGGCGAGGCTGGCGATCTGCAGGTGTGCTGGAAAATTGTCAGCTTCCCGCTTTAGGGCCAGCCTCAACTGCGCCATCGCATCGTCAAACCGGCCAACTGCCTCCAGCGCGCGGGCCGACAGGCCAAAATACCAGATCGGATGATGAGGATTCAGCCGGGCCGCATCCCGGAAGGCCTCGATTGCTTCTTCCGGCCTTCCCGCACTCGCCAGCGCAAAGCCCAAATACCCCCGAGAATCCGCGCTTCCCGGATTCGTTCGAACACCTTCCGCCGCGGTCGCGACTGCGTCTTCCCACTGCCCGAGCGGCAACCATGACAGCGCCTTGACGCCCAAAGCGGCCGGGTGGTTCGGGTCCAGTTCAAGGGCACGGTCAAGGTTTTCGCGTGTCGCTTCGATCAGCGGGCCCGTGGCGCCGATCACCTTGAGGCGGCCTTCGTACCAATAGCAGGTCGCCAGAATCGCCCAGGCGAATGCATAACCTGGGTCGATAGCCAGCGCCTTTTGCGCCAGTTCACGGGCGTTTTTGGTCTCGGCAGCCGTGAAGCGGTCAAGCAGCTTGTTGGCCTCTACGCCATAACTCCACGCCTCAAGACTTTTGGTCCCGCCACCAATCATCAGCGCGGTTTCGCCTTCGGTCAGTTCACCACGCAGAGCGACGACGATCTCCTTGGTCATCTCGTCCTGGACGTCGAACACGTCGGCCGCGATGCGGTCATAGCGCTCGGCCCAAATGTGACTGCCGGATTCTGCTTCGATGAGCTGCGCGGTAATGCGCAAGCGCTCGCCACCTTTGCGGACGCTGCCTTCCAGCACGTAGCGCACCCCCAGATCTGCGGCCACCTTGCGAATATCGACCGCCTGATCCTTGTATACGAAGGTCGAACTGCGGGCGATGACGAACAGGCCGCGCACCTTGGACAAAGCCGTGATGATGTCTTCCGCGAGACCGTCGGCGAAAAATTCTTGGTCCGGGTCGCCGCTCAAATTGTCGAAGGGCAGGACGGCGATCGATGGCACATCTGGCTCTGCCGGAGAAATCTGGCTGATTTTCGCTGGGGCGGCGTGACGTTCAGCGTTGGCGTCCGGGGTCCATCGCCAGACCTGAATGGGCCTGTCGATATTCTTCACCTGATGGATGCCGCCGTCCACGAAGCCGGCGTTGATGCGGCCGGACACCTGGTCCCACAGCGCGCCCGAAATGCTCACGCCCCCAGGCTCCGCGATTGCCTCAATGCGGGCAGCAACATTGACGCCATCACCGAAGATGTCATCACCATCGATGATGATGTCGCCCATATTGACGCCAATACGAAACCGCAGGCGGTCATCCGCAGGCAGCTCAAGCTCCCTGCCAGACATCGCCGTCTGAACCGCAACACCACACTCGACCGCCGCGACGGCGCTGGAAAACTCCACCAGCATGCCGTCACCAGTGGTTTTCACGATCCGGCCGCCGAAGCTCTCGATCTGGGCGTCAGTCACCTCGCGCCGCGCAGCCTTGAGCCGCGCAAGCGTGCCGGCTTCATCCGCCCCCATCAGGCGCGAATAGCCAACAACATCTGCTGCGAGAATCGCGGAAAGCCGCCGCTCAACCGGCTGATCGTTCATTGCAGACCCTTCATCCCGCAGTACTATAGCAACCGCATGGCCGTGGGAAACCCTGGCCACAGCGGACCAGATTGACGTATCAGACGAGACCGATGGAAGACACCTCCGCCACAGAAGAACTGCTCCGCCGCGACCGCTGGATCGTCGGCATCGGCCTCGCGTTGATCGCCGTGCTCGCCTGGCTGTTCGTGCTGGATGGCGCTGGCACCGGCATGAGTGTGCGCGCCATGTCCACGTGGCAGTTTCCGCCACCGGTGGCGCCGCACGCGAATGCGGGCTGGGGCCTGGACTACTGGCTGGTCATGCTCGTCATGTGGTGGGTGATGATGGTGGCCATGATGGTGCCGTCGGCCGCGCCGATGATCCTGCTCTACGCCCGCGTCACCCGGCACGCGCAAAAGAAGGGCCAGATGGAAGGCACGGCGGTGCCGACAGCCATCTTCGGCCTGGGCTATCTCATCGCCTGGCTGGGCTTCAGCCTGGCGGCAACCGTATTGCAGTGGGGGATGGAGCAAGCCGGGCTGATGCATGCGATGCTGATGTGGAGCCTCAATCCCTGGCTCTCCGGCGGGCTGCTGCTGGCGGCAGGCGCCTATCAGCTCTCACCCATCAAGGACATCTGCCTGCGCCACTGCCGGACGCCCGCGGAATATCTGTCCCGCAATTTCCGCAAGGGCCGGATGGGCGCGCTCCGCATCGGGCTGAAGCACGGCCTTTACTGCATCGGCTGCTGCTGGTTCCTAATGGCGCTGCTGTTCGCCGGCGGCATCATGAACCTTTTCTGGATTGCCGGCCTCGCGATCTTCGTTCTGGTCGAAAAGCTGGCCCCCCACGGCCAGTGGTTCGCACGGATCACGGGCGGATTGTTCCTGACCGGCGGTATCTGGGTGATGGCGAGCGCCTGAGGCTCGCCCTTGGATCACATTTCTACGGCCCCAATCGGCCTCAATGTCAGTGATGCAGGTTCGGTTGCGCATTGTCTGGCTGGATTTGGCCCGCCGGGTCCCGTGATCCTGACAGCAGGGTCCGTTTGCCCCGGGGGCGGTGCGTTGATGGATGCAGCCCAGGCCAACCGGCAGTGATCAGGTGCCGCTGTTTCAGAGGTCCAATCCGCCAGCCGCCGCAAGCAGGTCGTAGTGTTCGATATCTATCGACGCAACCAGATGCTCTTCCTCCGGCTCGACAAGCGCTTCCGTCCAGTTATCGCCGGCAAACTCCTTCAGGGCATCAATGCTTTCCCACACCATTGCAATACAGAAGGTCGCCGGCGCCGCCGCGCGGGGTTTGCCAACAACCACGGATTGCAGGCCGTCATAGCGCTTCACCAAAGGCAGAGCGATTTTCCTACTGAACTCCTCAAATTCCGCCGTCTTTCCGTCATGAACGGTTACCCGAAGTACGCGGAGAATCATTGTCAGGATATCTCGAAGAAAAATGGCATCAGGACGGAAATGCCCGCAGGCGGCCTACATCTTCGGGCCGGAGGGAGTCAGCTCCATGATGTTCAGGTGGGCGTGGGCCTGGGACCAGTCCTGCGGGATGGGACCGGTGGCCCTGGCATTGCCGCTGGCATATTCCGCTTCCAGGTACTCAAAACCGTGGGGCAGGCGGACGGTGGCGTAATGCTCCTCGCCGGTAATCGGATTCTTGATCGGCTCGGTGGATGCCTCGACGAGGCCATCGACCATCACGCGGGCGTGGCGGCGCTCAAGATCGAAGTCGAACTCGATCGGCAGGAACTGGGGCGGATGGAACTCGGTGAAGGTGGCTGCCAGCACGTTGAAGATGGTCGCGCCCGGTTCGGTTTCTTCGCCTTTCAGGATTGTGAACAGTGCCTCGCGCTGGGCGTCCGAGGTGCCGCTGTCCATGATCAGGAAAGCCTCGCCATTGCCTTCGTGAATTGCCTTCGGCCAGGCGAACATGCCGACCCATTTGGCGCCCGCCAGGTCAACGTCGCCAAAATGGCCCTCGTCCACCTTCACTGCGGTCACCGCCCGGCAATCGCCGTGGGTTGGCAAGGCATTAAACTGGCAGGGACAGCCCCAATCACAGTTACAGGTCTGGATCGACGGTCCCTTGAACCACCAGTCAACATTCGGCATGGCACTGATCCTTCTTTTCTGAAGCGACAACAATAGGAATGGCGGGCGATTGCGGCAATAGGCGATCAGCGATGACGGCGCGTACCAACGCCCTCCGCCGGCCGGACAGGCGCGGCAGACCGGCGGATTTCCTACGCCTTACGCCTAATTTTGGCTAGGCGCCGCCTTCATAGCGGAATGACAGTTTTACCTTGGCGCGGTAGGCGACGACCTTGCCGTCCTCGATCTGCATATCGAGATCGCTGACCGACGCGATGCGCAGGTCGCGCAGGGATTCGGCGGCGCGGTTCACAGCGGCTTCCGCCGCTTTCTCCCACGACTCCGGATGGGTGCCGACCAGTTCTACGATTTTATAGACGCTCATGGCGCTTCTCCCAAAGGCGGCGCGCCCCGACCGGCGGAACGCTGACCGCCTGCCGTGACGGTGCGCCTTTTGGGGGAGAGAGTCCACGTTCGCTTGCGCCCGCCGCCGGTTTGCTGCCATAGGAAGCGCCACGCACAGGGAGGAACCGATGACCACCAATCGCCAGATTTTGTTACTGGAACAACCCAAGGGCGCGCTTGAGGAAAGCCACTATGAGCTGCGCGACGGGCCTTTGCCGGAGCCCGGCGATGGCGAGATCCTGGTGCGCACCCTGCTCATCTCCATCGACGCAGCCAACCGCGCCTGGATGCAGGGCGCCACCTACCGCAAGGAGATGACCGGCGGCAGCGTGATGGAAGGGTATGGCGTCGGCCAGGTGGTCGAGTCGAAGGCCGAAGGGGTCGCGGTGGGCGACATCGTAGCCTGCGAGGTCGGTTGGCAGGATTATTCCGTGCATCTCGGCCGGCGGGTGGTGAAGCTGCCCCATGATTACCGCCCCTTGAGCCATTTCATCTCCATCCTCGGTATCGCCGGACTGACTGCCTGGCACGGCCTGATGACCGTGGGCCGGCCGGAAGCGGGCGAGACCGTCCTGGTCTCTGCGGCCGCCGGCTCCGTCGGCCAGTATGTGGGTCAGATCGCCAAAGCGAAGGACTGCACCGCCATCGGCATCGCAGGCGGCCCGGAGAAGTGCGCCTTCGTCACCGACGAACTCGGCTTCGACGCCTGTATCGACTACAAGGGCGAGCATGTGCGCAAGCGGATTGCCGAGCTGGCACCCGGCGGCGTCAACGTCTACTTCGACAATGTCGGCGCCGACATTCTGGAGGCCGCGCTCTTCAATATGGCGGAGCGGGGCCGTGTGGTCTGCTGTGGCGCAATCTCCCAGTATGACACCACGGAAATGGCCAGCCCACGCGGTCTGCCGGGGGTGATCGTCTTCAAGCGTCTCCGCATGGAAGGCTTTATCGTCACCGACTTCTATAACGACAACGACAAGGCCATTGCGGACCTGGCGGCGATGCACGCGGCCGGTCAGATCAAGGTTGTCGAGGATGTGCTGGAGGGGCTGGAGCAAGCGCCCCGGGGTCTCATCGGCCTGCTGGCCGGCGACAATGTGGGCAAGCGGATGATCCGGGTCGCGCCTGATCCCGACTGACGGCACGCCGGCAATGCCCGGGACGTCGCGGATCTGCTGCGACCGCGCGTCCCGCCAGCGCTGATTGACTCTGGAATTGCGAAACAAATATGTTGCACTGCAGTAAAATGCTGGACGCCGCAAATTCTGCGGTTTTCCGGCCATTGGGAGAAACCTGAGCCGAGGCAGACACGGGGACTGACCCCCAGCTGATCCGGCCGCAATCCCACGGGACAAACATGAAGCTACTCGTCGCGGTCAAACGCGTGGTCGATTACAACGTCAAGGTGCGGGTCAAGTCTGACGGCACCGGCGTTGAGACCGCCAACGTCAAAATGTCCATGAACCCCTTCGATGAAATTGGCATCGAAGAAGCGGTGCGCCTGAAGGAAGCCGGCACGGCCACGGAAGTCATCGCGATTTCATTGGGCGTGCAACAGTGCCAGGAGACCATCCGCACCGCACTGGCCATGGGCGCCGACCGGGGCATCCATGTGCTGACTGACGACGTGCTCGAGCCGTTGGCCGTTGCCAAGCTAATGAAAGCGATCGTCGACAAGGAAAGCCCGGACATGGTGATCCTGGGCAAGCAGGCGATCGACGACGACGCCAACCAGACCGGTCAGATGCTGGCGGCTCTCCTTGGCTGGCCCCAGGGCACCTTCGCCTCGAAGCTGACCGCCAACGGCGATAGCCTGGAAGTTGTGCGTGAAGTGGATGGCGGCCTTGAGACCATCAAGATCAGCCTGCCGGCCGTGATCACTACCGACCTGCGCCTGAACGAGCCGCGCTATGCCTCGCTGCCCAATATCATGAAGGCCAAGAAAAAGCCCATCGACCAGATGGCCCCGGCGGACCTGGGCGTGGACGTGACGCCGCGGCTGGAGACGGTCAGCGTGGTCGAGCCCGAAAAGCGCGAAGGCGGCGTCAAGGTCGAGACCGTGGCGGAGCTGATCGACAAGCTGCAGAACGAAGCGAAAGTCATCTGACGCGGCGCACCAGCCGGCACCCGAAATTACCACAGCCGGGGCACCCCCTGGCGCAAGGAGAGCAGAATGGCCATCCTGGTCGTAGCGGAACATGACAATGACACCCTGAAGGCGTCGACGCTCTGCACCATCGCAGCGGCGAAAGTCCTGGGCGGTGATATCAACGTGCTGGTTGCCGGCGAGAATTGCGGCGCGGCAGCGGAAGCGGCGGCCAAGTGCGAGGGCGTCACCAAGGCGCTTCATGCGGACGGCAGCCATCTGGCACATCAGTTGGCCGAAGATCTGGCGGCGCTGATCGTCAGCATGGCGGGCGACTACAGCCACATTCTGGCGCCGGCCAGCACCTTCGGCAAAAACGTCATGCCGCGGGCCGCAGCGCTGCTCGATGTACAGCAGGTGTCCGATATTACCTCCATCGAGGACGCGGATACGTTCATCCGCCCGATCTACGCCGGCAACGCCATGGCCAAGGTCAAATCGAAAGACGCCATCAAGGTCATCACCGTGCGCCAGACCGCCTATGACGCCGTCGCCGAAGAAGGCGGCAGCGGGACGGTCGAGCAGATCGGCGCGGGCGAAGACGTGGCCGGCTCGGAATTTGTCGGCCAGGAACTGTCCAAGTCCGACCGGCCTGAGCTGACCTCGGCCCGGGTAATCATCTCCGGTGGCCGGGGCATGCAGTCCGGCGACAATTTTCCGATGCTGGAGGAGATCGCCGACAAGCTGGGCGCTGCTGTGGGCGCGTCGCGCGCAGCCGTCGACGCCGGCTTTGTGCCTAACGACTATCAGGTGGGCCAGACCGGTAAGGTCGTGGCGCCGGAGCTTTATATCGCCGTGGGTATTTCCGGCGCGATCCAGCATCTGGCCGGCATGAAGGACTCAAAAGTGATCGTCGCCATCAACAAAGACGAAGAAGCGCCGATCTTCCAGATCGCCGACTACGGACTGGTTGCGGATCTTTTCAAGGCGGTGCCGGAGCTCAATGAGGAGCTCGGCAAGATTGAGGTCAGGAAATAAGATGATGGACGGCACGCAATCCGAGGCCGCGCAGGACGCGCCCGTCGTAATCCGCAAGATCGGTATCATCGGCGCCGGGCAGATGGGCCATGGCATCGCCCATGTGGCGTCCCTTGCCGGCTATGACGTCATGCTCAGCGACATTGAACAGGCGCAGCTCGACAAGGCAGTCGAATCAATTCGCGGCAACATGAGCCGCCAGGCCAAGCGGGGCGCCATCAGCGACGACGACATGGCCGCTGCCATGGGCCGGATCGGCTGTACCGCCCACATGGCGGAGCTCTCCGATTGCGACATCGTCATCGAGGCGGCGACGGAGAACGAAGAGGTCAAGCGCGGCATCCTGCAGAAGGTCAGCGAGACCCTGAAGGCAGACGCGATCATCGCCACCAACACCTCGTCCATCTCGATCACCCGCCTGGCCGCCGCCACAGACCGGCCGGAAAAGTTCATGGGCATGCATTTCATGAACCCGGTGCCGATGATGAAGCTGGTGGAGCTGATTCGCGGCCTGGCGACGGACGAGCCGACCTATGCCGTGGTCAAGGAGCTGACCTACTCGCTCGGTAAAACCATCGCCCAGTCGGAAGATTTCCCGGCCTTCATCGTCAACCGCATTTTGCTGCCGATGATCAACGAAGCGATCTACACGCTCTATGAAGGCGTCGGCACGGTGGAGGGCATCGACACGGCCATGAAGCTCGGCGCCAACCACCCCATGGGACCCCTGGAGCTGGCGGACTTTATCGGCCTGGACGTGTGCCTGTCGGTCATGCAGGTGCTGTATGATGGCCTCGCCGATTCCAAATACCGCCCCTGTCCTCTGCTGGTGAAATATGTGGAAGCCGGCTGGCTGGGCCGCAAGGCCAACCGCGGCTTCTATGACTATTCCGGCGAAACGCCGGTGCCGACTCGATAACGGCATCTAAGCCTCAGCGGCTTTGCACCGACGACGCAGTAACGACATGACCTCCCCGCCGGTATAGGGTCGCGACGATGATTCCGTGTCAGCGCCACCTGTTCGACATCCCGGACGACATCGCCTATCTGAACTGCGCCTATATTGGCGCGATCCCCAACAGTGTGCGGGATATCGGGCTTGTGGGTGCGGCGCGTAAATCCCAACCCTGGCATATCCATCCGCCTGATTTTTTCACCGATGCGGAAGCCGGGCGGGAGCTGTTTGCGCGCCTGGTCAACGCGAGCCCGGAAGACATCGCCGTGATCCCGGCCGCCAGTTATGGCACCGCAACTGCGGCCCGCAATCTGCCGGTCACTGCCGGACAACGCATTCTGGTGCTGGAAGATCAGTTTCCGTCAAACGTCTATCCCTGGCGTGAACTGGCCCGGGCCCGGGACGCCGCCATTTTGACCGTGCCCCGGCCAGCGGACGACAACTGGACCGCTGCGATTCTGTCGGTCATGGACGAACGGGTGGCAATTGCGGCCCTGCCTCACATTCACTGGACGGATGGCGGGCTGATCGACCTGGTCGCCGTGGGTGAACGTTGCCGGGCCGTGGGTGCGGCGCTGGTGGTCGACGGCACCCAGTCTGTCGGCGCCCTTCCGTTCGATGTGCAGGCGATCCAGCCCGACTTCCTGGCTGTCGCGACCTACAAGTGGCTGTTGGGGCCCTATGGCCTCGGCTATCTCTACGTGGCGCCGAAATGGCAGAACAGCGAGCCGATTGAGCACAACTGGATCGACCGCAAGGGCAGTGAGAATTTCGCCGGACTGGTGGCCTATCAGGACGACTTCCAGCCGGGCGCCCGGCGCTTCGACGTTGGCGAGCGGGGCAACATCCACCTGTTGCCTATGGCCAATGCCGCGGTCTCGCAGCTGCTGGACTGGGGTGTCGCCGAGATTCAGGAAACCTTGCAGGCGCGGACAGAACGGATGGCCGAACGTGCCGCCGATCTGGGTATCCAGTGTCTGCCGCCGGAAGGGCGGGCGGGCCACTATCTGGGCTTTCGTTTTCCAGGCGGTGTCCCGGAAGGGCTCGCGGACAGGCTGGCCGCGGCGCAGGTCTATGTCAGCGTCCGCGGCGCCACCGCCATGCGCGTCACGCCCCACCTGTGGGTCAACGACGCCGATGAAGACCGGTTCTTCGAGGTGCTGGAAGCCGCGCTCCGCGCTTAACGTCTATCCGCGCTTGACCGGGTCTGCCCACGCCAATCCACACCCGGCCGCGCCTACCCGCCCATATCGACACTGCCGGTGTTGCCGTAGACGGCGACGCCGGGGCTGCCCATGGGGCCGTAGCCCTCGAACGGCGGCAGCTTGTATTTTCGCCAGGTCTCATACCAGGCGATGTCCGCCTGAATCAGAAAATCGAGCGAGACTGGTGGGTTTTCAGACAGGCGCGTGCCGGGCTCGATGCACCAGGTATCCAGATGCGGAATCACACCGTGTGACATGAGCGTCTCGAAGCCATCCCGGGCCGAGGCGACAGCCTCCTTGACCGTCTCGAAACCGTAGGGTTTGGCCATCTCGATGCCAGACACCATGTTGGGGCTGACCCGGCCCTCGCCCATCACCCCCACCGCGTCGTAGAGCCGGCGCACCCAGGTGTCGTAGCCGATATAGTGATCCTTGCCCGGCGCCAGCCACTTGAACAGGCGCTCGTCCCAGACTTCCAGATTGGCGTTGTGACAGGTGATGCCGGCATCGCGCAGCACCCGCAACTTGTCCATGGGCTGGCTCTCGGTAATCATGACGATCGGCACCCGGTGACCAATCCGCTCGCGGATCGCTGCCACATAGGGCGCATTGAAATCCGCGGCATTGTCCGGGCCGCCCTTCACCTTCCTGACGATCGAGCCGCCGGTCATGATGATGGTGATCAGACGGTTCGCCGGGTCTGGTTCGTCGACCATCGCGCCCAGCACACCAACAACCTTGTCGCTGTCCTTGATGGCGTCGGCGGTGACATGCTCGCCGGTCAGGCGCCGGATCTCACGCAGGTTGTAGTTGATGTCACAGAACCGGCACTCCTCCTTGTCGCCCCAGTAATGGCAGGCGCGAAAGGTGGTGACGAAGGCGTAGGAATTGTAGAGGAGCGGCACCACCTGCTCATACTTGAGGCCGTCGTCGAAGGTGCGCCCGTAGTAGGCCGGCTTGTCTGGATAGACCGCATCGGCCACGACGACGCCGTTCTGGGTGATGACGGTCTTGCCGTCCTGCACATCCAGGGCGTAGGGGGACTTGTCATTCAGGACCACCCGGACCGAGGTCCGGCGCAAGCCATATGGTCCATCCCGAAAGATGATGTCCTCAGGCGCGCCGGTGGACATTTCCTCGCCCATCTCCTGATGGTCGGAGATGTTGTAGCTGAAGAGATAGTAGGCCTGCTGGCGCTTGCCTTTGGCCACGGCCAGTCCGTCCGGCGTGATCGACAGGCCAAGCCGCAGCAGATCTTCCTTGAGGATCACCTCCATCGGCACATCCGGATATTTCCGGGCATAAATCTCAACCGTTGGGGTGGACGGCGCGATCACTTCATTCATGGTGCGGCCCTCGGGCAACCTGTAATTTCGACAGACATGATCTTCGATTTTCAACGGGATTATCTTGCGATTTCTCCCTTAATTCAGATTATTGGGAGCATCTATTTCTGAAATTTAGCCAAACTGAGCAATAAATGACCTCAATCGAATTGGATGCAATGGACCGGCGCATTCTAGGTAAGCTGCAGGCCAACGGCCGCATCTCCAACGTCGACCTCGCCAATGCGGTCGGCCTGTCACCGTCGCCCTGCCACCGGCGCGTCAGGCGGATCGAAGAGGCCGGACTGGTGCTCGACTATGTGACGTTGCTGGACAGGACCAAGCTGGGGCTCGGCCTGACGGTCTTTGTCGATGTGGCCCTGGGCCGGAAAGATCCGGAGAGCGTCGCGGTGTTTGAAAAGGCCATCAGCGCCAGGCCGGAGGTCATGGAATGCCATATCACCACCGGCGATTACGACTACCTGTTGCGGGTCGCTACGGCCGATGTGGCGGCGTTCCGGCACTTCATCATGAATGTGCTGATCGGCATGCCCGGTGTCGACAAGACCCGTACCAATTTTTCGCTGGGCGAAGTCAAATACACCACCGCCCTGCCACTCGACCCTTCCTGATGCGCCCGGGCGTTATACCCGGATAGGCGCCTACAGGTCCTTGTCGGTAATTTGCAGGGTGTCGAACTCGTGATTTTCGAGCACGAGGGCGGTCAGGATGCCGGTGGCGAAGGCGCCAGTGTCGATGCCAATACGGTTGTCGCGCAGTTCC
>JAJFFJ010000032.1 GCA_021776685.1 Alphaproteobacteria bacterium | reverse complement strand
GGACCCGTGGAAGCCGCCATGGCCAAACTGAAACTGGCGGAACTGCAAGGCTGGGTGGTCGACCAATGCCTGCAATTCTTCGGTGGCGCGGGATATATGTGGGAGTATCCCATCACCCGCGCCTATGCGGACGCCCGGGTCGTACGCATCGCGGGCGGCGCGGTCGAGGTGATGAAGTTGATTATTGGCCGCGACCTGTTCCGCGACCGTCTGAAGAAACCCTCATAAGGCGCGCCAAATGACCGACCTGTGGTTCAAAAGCCTGCACGAGCTATCAGCAGAAATCGATGCGGGCCATCTGTCATCGGCAGAGATCGTGGACACGTTCCTGGGCCGCATCGACCGCCAAGACGGCAAGCTGCATGCCTTCATCGATCTCTATGCAGACGACGCGCGGGAGGCTGCCCGCGCCGCGGACATGGCCATCGCCGCGGGCAAGCGCATCGGCCCCTTGCATGGCCTGCCCATCGCCCTCAAGGACATCATCGATATGGAGGGGCGCGTGACCACCGGTGGATCGATGGCGCTGGTGGATCGGATATCCCCCGTCACAGCCACCGTCGCGACCCGGCTGCTGAATTCAGGCATGATCGTTCTGGGCAAGACCCATACGGTGGAATTCGCCAGCGGCGGCTGGGGCACCAACACGCGCATGGGTACGCCCTGGAACCCGTGGGATCTGGACGCGCACCGTTGTCCCGGCGGCTCCAGCGCCGGCTCCGGCGTGGCGGTGGGTGCGGGGCTGGCGCCGTCTGCTATCGGCACGGACACGGGCGGCTCCGTGCGACTGCCGGCGGGCTGGTGCGGCATTACCGGGCTCAAGGTGAGCGTCGGTCGGATCAGCACCTGGGGAATTCTCCCGCTCAGTCAGACCTTGGACACCCCGGGGCCAATCGTGCGCGACATCCAGGACGCCGTGCTGCTCTACAACGCCCTGCAAGGACCCGACCCGAACGACCCATTGACCATGGGCAGGCACGCGCCGGACCCGTCACCGGAACTGGGCCTCGGTGTAAAGAGCTTGCGCCTGGGTATTCTCCCGGATGGTGAGCGTGATGGGATCGATCCGGAGGTGGCAGCCGCATATGATGCGTCCGTGGCACAGCTTGCGGACGCTGGCGCGGAGATCGTGCACCTTGATTTCCCTCACCCTCTCAGAAAACTCGTCGTCCTGGCTGCCCGCGTCATGGATGGCGAGGGCTATGCCTGCAACGCGGCGCTGGTTGATGATCCGGGCGCACCGCTGGACGAGGACGTCCGCCCGCGGCTGACAGGCGGGCGCACCATGTCCGTGAAGGATTTTCAGGATATCCTGCGCGAACGTGAAGCGGTCATACGCGAATTTGAGCCCGCCTTCGCCGGGGTCGATGGGTGGCTGGCGCCAACCGCCCGGACGGCAGCGCCCCGGGTGGAAGATGCCGACCAGAAAGACACGCCGGGCGGCTTTACACGGCCAGTCAACACGCTCGGCCAGTGCGCCGTTTCTGTACCGAATGGCCAGACGGCATCGGGCCTGCCAACTTCGCTCCAGATCGCCTGCCGTCCTTATGATGAGGCCAGGGCGCTCCGCATTGGTCATGCCTGGCAACAAATGACCGACTGGCACACCCGGCACCCGGCACTTCCGTCGTAGGAGGGTGATCGCAGCCCACCGCAAGGCAGGCGGCGTGGGCATTTGCTCCCGGCATGCCCTCTTTGCAAGCCGCCGGGGTGACACAGGCCGCGGCCTGTGCCATCCACTAAAGAACGCACACACGATCAAGAAGGAGCGGGACCATGCTGTCCGACGCCGACCGCGAAAAAGCCGCCGACATGCTGCTGGAAGCCGAGAAGAACCGCGATCCGGTGGTTCAGCTCTCGACCACCTGGCCGGATATCGAAATCGAGGATTCCTACGCCATCCAGTCCATCGTCACCCAGCGCAAGGTGGATGCAGGCGCCCGGGTCATCGGCCACAAGGTAGGACTGACGTCAAAGGCGATGCAGCGCAGCTCCCAGATCGAGGAGCCGGACTATGGTCATCTGCTCGACAATATGTTGATCGCCGACGGCGCCAAGATCCCCCACGCCAACTACTGCATCCCCCGGGTCGAGGTTGAGCTGGCTTTTGTGCTGGGCGAGCCGCTCAAGGGCCCCGGCATTGGCCTGACCGATGTGCTGCGCGCCACGGAATATGTGGTGCCGTCCATCGAGATCATCGATGCCCGTGTGCAGAACCCGCGCAAGATCTACGACACCGTCGCGGACAACGGCGCGGCTGCCGGCATCGTCATGGGCGGTTGCCCGGTTGGCCCGATGGATATGGACCTGCGCTGGATCGGCGGCCTCATGTACCGCAACTCCGAGATTGAAGAGACCGGTGTGGCCGCCGGTGTGCTCGGCCATCCCGCCCTTGGCGTTGCCTGGCTGGCCAACAAGGTGGGCGAGTTCGGCACGGTGCTTGAGCCTGGCCACATCATTCTGTCCGGCAGCTTCACCCGCCCCGTCTGGGCCGACCCCGGCGACACCCTGTTCGGTGACTTCGGCGAGTTGGGCGGCATCGCCATCCAATTCGTGTAGGGCGCGCCGTGGACCTGCCCCGTAACGACTTCAAGCACGCGATCGCCGCCGGCGAGTTGCAAATCGGCCTGTGGAGCATGCTCTCAAGTCCTATCGCCGTGGACGCGGTCAGCGACAGCGCGTTCGACTGGATCCTCCTGGACACAGAACATTCGCCGACGGAACTGCCCGGCCTGATGCACCAGCTTCAGGCCTTGCGCGGCGGCACGGTTTCACCGGTGGTGCGACCCGCCTGGAACGACCCGGTACTGTTCAAGCGCATGCTCGACGTCGGCGCGCAGACGTTGCTGGTGCCGTATGTGCAGAATGCAGAAGAGGCGGCCGCGGCGGTGCAGGCGATCCGCTACCCGCCCGCAGGCATCCGCGGCGTCACCGGCAGCGGCCGGGCCAGCCGCTATGGCCGCGTGAAAGACTATCTCAAGACCGCGGAGCAAGAGCTTTGCCTGCTGGTACAGGTGGAAACCGGCGAGGCCTTGGCGGAACTGGACAAAATTACTGCGGTGGACGGCGTGGACGGTGTCTTCATCGGCCCATCTGACCTCTCCGCCTCCCTCGGTCATATCGGCAATCCCGGGCACGAAGACGTCCAGACCGCCATCAAGCAAGCGGTGGAAACCATCAAGGCCGCAGGCAAGCCCGCGGGCGTCTTGACGCCGAACGAAGAAGAGGCGCGGCGTTATATCGACTGGGGCTTCACGTTCGTGGCGGTCGGAATCGACCTGCTGCTCGTGGCCCGCGGCGCCGACGCGCTGGCCGCCCGGTTCAAAAGTTAGCGCTGAACGGCACCGGAAATACGCGGTTGGAACCAGTTGCACCCAAAAACACCGAGGCGCGCGCCGAGCGACCCATCGACCGCAAGCGGCTGACCCTCATCATAGCCTCGGTCTGGCTTTTGGCGGTCAGTGCGGGGGGCATGTATCTGGTAGTTGTAGCGCTTAAGCCGCTGGCGGCGGAGTTCGCCTGGCCCCGGGCCGTGCCGTCTTTCGCCTATTCCGTGCAGTTCATTGGCTCGGGCTTAGGCGGACTGATCATGGGCTATTTGCTGGATCGATTTGGTTTCGCCATTCCGGCGCTGGTGGGCGCAATCATGGTCAGCACCGGCGCCATGTTCGTCAGCAGCATCGAACCCACCTCCAACCTTTCCGGCGTCATCGACCCGAAATATCAGCTCTATCTTTCCTACGGCATCATGTTTGGTCTGGCGGGCCAGGGGTGCATGGTCGTACCTGGGATGGCCAACATTGCGCGCTTTTTTGTTCGGCGCCGCGGCCTAGCGGTCGGCATCGTCGCCAGCGGCCAGAGTCTCGCCGGCATCGTCTGGCCACCGATCTTCGGCTACGTGCTGGCGGAGCATGGCTGGCGGGAGATGTTTTTCTATTACGGTGTCTTTGCAGCGTGCGCGATGTTGCCCGCGGTCTGGCTGGTGCGGCTGCGGCCACCGGCAATGACCGCGTCCCCTGCCACCGCCGCCGCAACCGTCGGCAGCACATCGACCTCGGCGACAGCAAAGGCGGCGCTCATGCCACCTGCGCCCGCGATGATGCAGTGGCTATTATGCGCAGCAATCACCGGTTGTTGCGTCGCCATGGCCCTGCCCCTCGCTCACATGGTCGCCCTCGTGACGGACCTGAATTTCTCGATCGCCCAGGGGGCGCAGGCTCTGTCGCTGATTTTGGTGGCGGCATTCCTCAGCCGCATCTTCATGGTCGGCTTTCTTGCGGACAGATATGGCGGGCTGACCGCGTTGCTGGTCTTCTCAACCATGCAGACGGTCACGCTGGGGCTGTTGGTGACCGTCGATGAGCTCTGGTCAATCTACCTGATGGCGATCCTGTTCGGCGTCGGCTACGGCGGCATCTTTCCGGTCTACACTGTGATTGTGCGGGAACACATCCCCTTGCGCCAGGTTGGGCGGCGCACAGGTATGGTCTTCCTGTTCGGTGCATCCGCCATGGGTCTGGGCAGCTGGATGGGCGGATATCTGTATGATCTCACCGGCGCATATACCCTGCCCTTCCTTGTGGGCGTCGGCTTCAATCTGTTCAATCTGGCCTTGGTCGCCATGTTGATCGTCCGCACGGGCGGACTGGGCCGGCCAAAATACGCGCCGGGCTAGACCGGCGCCAGGGGAAGGAGAACAGTCATGTCTTCGACCGACAGCGGCTTTGGCGCCGCGCTCAGTCTGCTGTTCAGTTTCGATCCCCAGCTTTGGCGTATCGTCTTGCTGTCGCTGCAGGTCAGCCTCATCGCCCTGGCCA
Organism: Alphaproteobacteria bacterium; assembly: GCA_021776685.1. Classification (GTDB taxonomy): domain Bacteria; phylum Pseudomonadota; class Alphaproteobacteria; order Bin65; family Bin65; genus JAJFFJ01. The sequence continues at coordinate 33,711 of JAJFFJ010000032.1, read as the reverse complement.
TTGCCTGCCTCATGGGCCTGCCTGCAGGCGCCGCCCTGGCGATCGGGCGCTTTCCTGGCCGGCGGATACTGATCGTGCTGGTCAACACCATGATGGGGCTGCCGCCAGTGGTGGTGGGCCTGGTGGTCTATCTGGCACTGTCCCGCGCCGGGCCGCTGGGCGACCTGGAACTGCTGTTCACGCCAACCGCCATGGTGATCGCCCAGACCATTCTGATTTTCCCCATTGTCACAGCGCTCACCCGCCAGATTATTGAAAGCGCCTGGACGGATACGGGCGAGCAGCTCCGCGCGCTCGGCGCCGGGCGGCGTCAGGCCATGGGCACGCTTCTTTGGGAAACCCGGGGCGCCCTGGCCACCGCCGCCGCCGCCGGCTTTGGCCGCGCCATCGCCGAGGTCGGTGCTGTGATCATCGTCGGCGGCAACATTGCCGAACATACCCGGGTCATGACCACGACCATTGCGTTGGAAACCTCCAAGGGCAATCTGGCGCTGGCGATCGGCCTCGGCATTGTGCTGCTGTTGATCGCCCTGGTGCTGAACGGCGCAATCTATTCGGTGCGAGAATTCGGGCGCGACCGGCAGCAAATCAGACTGATCTAGGACCTATGCTTCAAACCAGCCGCCACGTCCGCGGAATTGCGCTGGCACTGTTTTCCGTTTGCCTCATGGCGGATGCCGCCCGCGCGGATACCCTGCGCATCGCCTCCACCACATCCCTCGACAATTCCGGCTTGTTGGCGGCGATCCTGCCGGTCTTCACAAAGCAGTCCGGCATCAAGGTGCATGTGATCGCGGTCGGCACGGGTCAGGCGATTCGACTTGGTCGCAATGGTGACGTGGACATGGTGCTGGTCCATCACCGCCCTGCGGAAGACCGGTTCGTGAAGGGCGGTCACGGCATCGGGCGCACGGAGATCATGTATAACGACTTTGTGCTGATCGGCCCGTCGGGCGACCCGGCGGGCATCAAAGGGCGCCTGATTACGCCTGCCTTGCGTCGGCTCGCCGCGCGAAAAGCGCTCTTCCTGTCCCGCGGTGACCGCAGCGGCACCCATGGACGGGAGGTGTCGCTCTGGCAACGGGCAGGCTTGACGCCCTGGAAAATTAAATCCAGCTGGTATCGCAAAGCCGGCGCGGGCATGGGGCGCACCCTCAACATGGCGGCAGAACTCCGCGCCCACACCCTGACCGACAGAGGCACCTGGCTGTCCTTTCGGAACCGGCGCAGCCTCGCCATTCTGGTGGCCGGCGACCCGGCGCTGAACAACATCTACGCCGCCATCGTCGTCAATCCCAAGCGGCACCCCCATATACGGGTGACGAAAGCGCGGGCGCTGATCGCCTGGCTGTTATCATCGGACGGCCGCCGCCGCATCGCCGCCTACAAGGTAAATGGCGAGCTTCTCTTCAAACCCATAAAGCGGTAACGGCGCTTGAACCGCCCGCCACCACTTTGTACCCTGCCCGCATGATCAATTTGGGATGACCCGCGTGCCAAACCCGTTTGCAGATGCGCCCGTAACCATCAGACCGGAACTTGTGCCGGCGCTGGGCGTCGCGCTTGAGCAACTCGGGCAGAAAGGCGACTGGCTGGATGGCGAGAAGCGCCTGGCCGTGGCCCGGGAGGCACGAAACGCCTGGTCTTGCGCGATTTGCCGGGACCGCAAAGACGCCCTGTCGCCCTATGCGGTTGAGGGCGAGCATGACCATCTGGACGAGCTCCCGGAAGCCTGGGTGGATGTGATCCATCGGGTGGTGACGGACACTGGACGCCTTACCGAGAGTTGGCTGCGTGACCATCTGGCCGGCGGCATGGCCGAAGACGAATATATCGAGATTGTCAGCGTCACCATCATCACCACGGTGATTGATACTTTCGCGTTGGGTATCGGTATGACCGCGCCGGACCTGCCCGAGGCCAAACCTGGAATTCCGGACCGATACCGGCGCGCTGACGCCAGCCCGGGACCTGGCTGGGTGTCGACCATTGCACCAGAAGACGCCGCCGCCGACTTCGCCGATTTCTACGACGACGATTCGCACTTCTACATCCGCCGGTCGCTGACGCTCCGTCCGCAGGAGACGCGCCGTTTTTGGGAGGTGATGAACCAGCTCTATATGGAGGATCCGCGCCTCCATGAGCTGGATGGACTGACACGGGGCATCAATCGGGCGCAGATGGAGTTTCTGGCGGCGCGCGCGTCCATGTTGCTGGGATGCTACTATTGAACCGTCAGCCATGCAGCCCGGCTCAGGATGAGCGGCCAGGACACCGGACAGGACTACGATCTTCGGGAAGTGACCGAAGGAACGGTCGATGCCGCGACGGTGACGGACGGCGCGCTGATGAACGCCTTCTGCGAGGCGATGATGGTGCGCGACCTGCCGCGCATGGCCGAACTGCGCGCGGAGATCACCGAGACCGCCGGCGAGGACGCCATGGTGGATGCGGCAGCGACCATTGCCGCCTTCAATGCCTATCCTCGCGCAGCAGACGCCACTGGCCTGCCGCTGGAAGACAAGAAGGCGGAGCTTACCGTTGCCATGCGCGCCGAGCTTGGCCTGGACGCTCTGAACGTGGCGGCCGAATAGGCGGAAGCTGCGTCGCGGAGGCTTGCAACTCCCAGAACTCGCTACTCATCGGTAATCCCCATAAGAGATGGACCCCTGTCCACCTCCTTCTGGCGTCGCACGCCAACCGGCCTGCTGGCGCCTGCTCCAGACACGGCGAACCTGAAAGTCCTATCCGATGAGCGCCGACTTCAAAAAGCTGCCGGCGCTGGACCGGCTGTTGGCTTGGCCGCAGGTCAAGGCGCTGACCGCCGCCTATGGGGAGACAGCCGCCAAAGACGCCGCCCGCGCGATGCTGGCCACCGCACGCGATGAAATCGCCAAGGGCGCCAATGCGGATGACCTGGCGAAGCCGGCAATTCTGGGTCAGCGGATCGAAGCGCTGCTGGCGGCGCGGTTTTCGCCGTCCCTCAGGCCAGTGTTTAATCTGACCGGCACGGTCATTCATACAAACTTGGGCCGCGCCATCATGCCGGAGAGCGTGATCGCGGAAGTTGCCGCTGCCGCCGCACAGCCGACCAATCTGGAATTCGACCTTGCCACAGGCCGGCGCGGCGATCGGGACAGCCACGTGGAAGCGCAGATCTGTCGCTTGACCGGCGCGGAGGCGGCGACCGTGGTCAACAACAACGCCGCCGCCGTCCTGCTCGTCCTGAACACCCTGGCCCGGCGCAAGGAAGTGCTGGTCAGCCGCGGGGAGCTGGTGGAAATCGGTGGCGCGTTCCGGATCCCCGACGTCATGGCCCGCGCCGGAGCCAAGCTGCACGAAGTGGGCACGACCAACCGCACCCACCTCAAAGATTTCGCCGAAGCGGTCAGTGACCGTGTGGCGCTTGTGATGAAAATTCACACCAGCAACTACGAAGTCCAGGGCTTCACCAAAGCTGTGCCGGAGGCCGAACTTGCCGCGCTGTCCCACAACCACGGCTTGCCCTTTGTGGTCGACCTCGGCAGCGGCATGCTGGTGGACCTGGCGCAGTGGGGCCTGCCCCACGAACGCACGGCGCAGGAAACCCTTGCTGATGGTGCGGACCTTGTCACCTTCAGCGGCGACAAACTGTTGGGCGGACCGCAGGCGGGTATCATTGCAGGTCGCGCCGACCTGGTGGCGAAGATCAAGAAAAACCCCATGAAACGCGCCCTGCGTCTGGACAAGCTGGTGATCGCCGCCCTCTCCGCCACCCTGCGCCTCTACGAAGCGCCGGAGCGGTTGCAGCAGGAAGTGCCGGTGCTGCGTTTGCTGACCCGCCCCCTGGAGGAAATCGACGCTGTGGCCGACGAGGTCGCACCGGCACTGGCTGACGTTTTCGGCGATGCGGCCCGGGTTGAGACTTCCGCCTGCAACAGCCAGATCGGCAGCGGCGCCCTGCCCGTGGACCTGCTGCCAAGCCGGGCCGTAGTCATCCATCCCACATCGGGTAAAGGCGGCTGGCTCAACCGGCTGGCAGCCGCATTCCGTGCCTTGCCTGTGCCGGTGATCGGCCGGATTTCCGATGGCGCGTTGTGGCTGGACCTCCGCTGCCTGGAAGATGCCGCCGGCTTTATCAGCCAACTGGGTGAGCTCAACTTGCCGGGCAGGAAACGCTCATGATTATCGCCACCGCCGGCCATGTGGACCATGGCAAGACTTCGCTGATCAAGGCGTTGACCGGCGTGGACGCCGACCGGCTGCCGGAGGAGAAAAAGCGCGGGCTGACAATCGATCTGGGCTTCGTCTACGACACAAAGATTTGCCCCGGCACGGTGATCGGTTTTGTCGATGTGCCTGGCCACGAACGCTTCATCCACAATATGCTCGCGGGCGTCACCGCCATCGAAGCGGCCATGCTGATCGTTGCCGCCGACGATGGCCCCATGCCGCAGACCCGTGAACATCGGGACATCCTGAACCTGGTCGGCGTCGATCGGGGCTTCGTCGCCCTCACCAAGGCCGATCTGGTCCCGGAGGACCGGCTGCTGGAAGTGATGGAAGAGATCGAGCTCGAACTCGACGGTATGGGCCTGGCCGGCGCCGAAATATTCCCCGTGTCATCCACCACTGGCGAGGGTGTGGCCGAGATTGTCGCTCACCTGAAATCTCTGGCAGAGGCTCGGCAGGCGCAACCACCGGCCGGGAATTTCCGGCTGGCGGTGGACCGCGCTTTCAACGTGGCCGGCGCCGGACTGGTCGTGACAGGCATGGTCCACGCCGGCGCCATCACCACGGGCGAAACCGTCTTGGTATCACCATCTGGCGAAAGCGCCCGCATCCGCGGCCTACGCGTCCAGGACCAGGCGGCAGAGACCGCCCGCCAGGGCGACCGTTGCGCCATCAATCTGGCCGGACCGGCCAAGGACGATATCCGCCGCGGCGACTGGATCATCGGTGCACGGGCGCATGTGACCAGCCGCCGGTTGGATGCCGAAATCCGCGTGCTCGACGACGAACCCCGGTCCCTGAAACATTGGACGCCGGCCCATATCCATGTGGGCACGGCGGATGTCACCGGCCGAGTTGCATTGCTCGAAGGCAAGGCAATCGAGCCCGGTGATACCGGCCTGGTGCAACTGGTGCTGGATACCCCCGTCGCCGCCAGCTCGGGGGACGTGGTGATCGTGCGGGACCAGTCCGCCCGGCGGACCGTGGGGGGCGGCCGCGTTGTCGACCCCTTCTCTCCCGCTCGCGGCCGCGCCCGGCCGGAGCGGCTGGCATGGCTTCACGCTTTGACCCAGACCGACCGCACTGCAGCTCTCGTCGCAGCTTTGGACGCTGCGCCGCGCGGCATTCCATTGCATCGCCTGGAAAGCATCTGGAACCTGACCTCGGAAGAGGCTGAGACGCTCTTCGCTCAAGTCGATGTCCACTGCCAGGCCGACGGTGAAAGCTATGGTCTGACCCAGGCGCGGTTCGACACCCTCTGTGCGGCCATCATCGACGCCCTGGATGCCTGGCATAAAGCCAAGCCCGACTCAGGCGGGAGCAACGCGGCGGCGCTTATGCAGGCACTGTCCCCCCGCCCCCTGAAGCCCGTGTTTGACCAGGCGGTTGGGGAACTGGTGCAACGCGGTGAGGTCCAGCGCGCCGGCCCCCTGCTGCACCGGCCCGGTCATGCCGCGCGCCTTACCGGCATGGACGATAAGCTGTGGCAGGAGGCGCGCACCATCATGCATGACGCCGAAGACAAGCCGCCGACCATTTTTGAACTGGCGCAGGAGCTCGGCCAGGACAAGAACAAGCTGGCGCGCCTGCTGTCACACGCCGCCAGGGTGGGCCTGGTCATGCGCGTGTCGGCCAACCGCTATATGACCACTGCTACCCTGTTGGAACTTGCAGATGTGGCCGAGCGCGAGACGGCCAAGCTGCCGGAAGGCCGTTTCGCCGTCGCTGCCTATCGCGACTGGTCCGGCATGGGCCGCAATCTCAGCATCGAAATTCTCGAATTTTTCGACAAGGTCGGCTTCACCCGCCGTGTCGGCAACGAACGGGAAATTCTGAAGCCTGCCGCAGCCGTATTCGGCGGCGCAGGCGAGGCCACAAATTCTTCGACGAATGGCCCGGTAGCATGATAGCAACACCCTTGGAGGGGGATCGGCTCCCGGTGGGCCGCGCGGGCTTCAAACCTGTTGGAACGCGCCAGGCGTGTTTGGTGGGTTCGACTCCCACCCTCTTCCGCCACCTCCCCAATGCTGCCGCTCTGCCACCAGAGGGGGAGTATTTTTGCCCTACCGCTTTGCTGCTTGAGGGCTGGGTTTCCCGACCGGCAGCAGGAATGGCTTGTGGCCACGGGCGATGCATACCTGGGAGGCTCGGGGTTTGAAGTCCGTAGGCCCCATCCATACGGATATCGTGCTGGTGGGCGGCGGGCACGCCCATGTGCATGTGCTGAAAAAATTCGGCATGCAACCGGAACCGGGCGTGCGGCTGACATTGATCTCGCCGGATTCGCGAACACCCTATTCCGGCATGCTGCCAGGTTATCTCGCCGACCACTACAGTCTCGACGAGGCCTATATCGACCTGCGCCCGCTCTGCCGCTTTGCTGACGCGCGCTTCATCCGTGCCGCGGCGACAGGCTTCGATTTGCCGGAAAATCTGGTCCGGTGCGCAGGCCGTCCGCCGGTGCCGTTTGATTACCTGAGCCTGGATATCGGCAGCACGCCCCGCCGGGACAGCATCGACGGCGCTGAGCATGCGATTTCCATCAAGCCGGTAGATCGGTTCCTCGACCGGTGGCAAGACGTCGAATCCCGCATTCGGGATTCAAATGGCCGGTTCCATCTGGCCGTGATAGGTGCGGGCGCGGGCGGAACCGAGGCCTGTCTCGCTCTCGCGCACCGGACCCGGCGGATGTTGGCCAGCCGGAACATCTCCCACGACTCCTTCACGGTCTCCCTGTTGTCCGACACTGCAGACCCTCTGCCCACCCACAACGCTGGCACCCGGAGTCGGATGCGCCGCGCACTGATACGGCTGGGCATTGACTTCCGGGGCGGCAATGCGGTCACCACCGGCGCGGAAGACCATCTCATTTTTGCCGATGGCGCACGGCTGGACGTGGACGCGACCATCCTGATTACCCCGGGCGCGCCGGCGGCCTGGCTGACCGAAACGGGCGTCGACCTGGATGACCGCGGATTCATGCGTGTCCGTCCAACCCTGCAGAGCGTCACAGACGACCGGGTTTTCGCCGCGGGTGATATCGCGGCCTTCGACGCCCGCGCCCTGCCAAAAAGCGGGGTCTATGCGGTAAGGCAGGGCCCGGCGCTGGCGGAAAACCTGCGCCGCGCCGGGACCGGCCGGCCCCTTCGTCCTTACAAACCCCAGAAAAACACCATGGCGCTGATCTCCATGGGCGGAAAGCGGGCGGTGCTGTCATGGGGACCCTTCGCGGCGGAGGGCGACCGTCTCTGGCGGTTCAAGGACTGGATCGACCGGCGCTGGATGCTGAAATACCAGGAGCTGCCGGAAATGGCGGCGGAAGAAAGCGTTCACCCGGACATTGATCCCATGCGTTGCGGCGGGTGCGGCGCAAAAGTACCGGCGGATGTTCTGCACGATGTGCTGGACCAGCTACCCGCGGCGAGACCAGACCCGGCGATCCTCGTCGGCCTCGATGCGCCGGATGATGCGGCTGTGCTGCAGGTACCGGCCGGCAAGCTGCTGGTGCAGACCGTGGACCAGTTTCGCGCCTTTATTGACGACCCCTGGCTGTTCGGCCGGATTGCCGCGAATCACTGCCTGGGCGACATCTACGCCATGGGCGCAGCACCCCACTCTGCGCTCGCTGCCGTCACGTTGCCGTTGGCCACCGATCCCAAGATGGCGGACGACCTGAACCAGATCATGCGGGGCACCCGGGAAACCCTCGATGCAGCGGGGGTAACGCTGATTGGCGGCCATACCGCAGAGGGTCAGGAATTGACGCTGGGCCTGACCATCAACGGCTTTGCAGAGGCGGACCAGATGCTGCGCAAAGGCGGCCTCAATCCCGGTGACGCAATTATTCTGACCAAGCCTCTCGGCGCCGGGGTCATTCTTGCCGCAGACATGCGCCAGCAGGCGCCTGGCGGCCTGGTGGACCAGGCCATTGATGTCATGCTCCAGTCCAATGGCGCGGCGGCAGATATTCTGCGCAGCCACAGCGCAACCGCGGCAACCGATGTGACCGGCTTTGGCCTTCTGGGTCATCTGGGCGAGATGGCGGACGCAGGCAAGGTTGCCGTTGATCTGGACTGTGGGGCAGTACCCGTGCTGGCGGGCGTCGATTCGCTGTTCGCAGAGGGCATTGCCAGCAGCCTTCAGCCGGGCAACAGCCGCAGCGCCCAAAAACTGCTGGCCGAAAGCGCGGACAGACCGGTTCTGGCGCCGCTGATCGATCCGCAGACCGCTGGTGGTCTGCTGGCAGGCGTGCCCGCTGAAAAAGCAGAAGCCTGCGTCGACGCCTTGCGGGCCGCGGGCTGTGCCGACGCTGCGGTGATCGGCAGTGTGGTTGCCCGATCTGCTGGTTCGCCCGCCATCATCCTTGGCAAAGGAAAAGCCCCGGCTGCATAGGCAGCCGGGGCCTGTATCACATAAGGTATGCCGGCTATTCGGCCGCCGCCGCCGTATCCGGAATGACGCCAAACTGGTTGATTCCCAGCTGATCGCGCATGCCGGAAGACAGCTCCGCCTTTTCTTCTTCCAGCGGAATGCCGGTGGAATCAGCGACCCGGTCGATGGCGTTGAACAAGGCCGCGACAGCAGCCGTATCACACAGCGCCTCGCCGCCCATCGCCTGGATCACGGCATCGCGCGCCGCGGTCAGGCGCGCGGCGTCTGTACCCACCGCGGCCTCGGCAAACTCCACCAAAAGTTCGGCGTGGGGAATGCCGCTGCCGGCCACATCGCCGCCCATCACAGCGCTTACGTCATATTCTTCACCAGTATGTTCGCCGCTCGCACGGAGCAGAACCGCATGGCTGGTGGTTCAATAGACGCACTGATTGAGAGACGAGACGCGTCCCGCGACCAGTTCAATCTGCGCATGATTGATGGCGCGATACTCGGTGTCGAAATCACGCATCTGCATGCCATTCATGTAGAGCGTATTGGCCATATCCCAAAAATTGCGGGCGGTGGCGGGCACGTATGTGAGCGCCCGCCGGATATGCGCCGCACTGGGCGGCCCGCCGGGATAGAATTCTTTCTGCAGCGGGCCCTCGTGGTGAGGATCCAGCGTCGGCACCCAGGCGAGTTCCCGGTTCAGATGCTCAGGGGTCTCAGGCTGCGGGTCGCCGGCCTCTGCAGATGGCAGATCCGGCGCGTCGATGCCAATGCCGCGGCAGAAGGTATCAATGCCAACCGTACAGACCACCACGCCTACCAGCTCGACATATTCCTGATCGGAGATGCCGGCAGGAACCTGTTGGTCGTACCAATGCCGGGCCAGGCGGCCGGGATCAGCGATTATGCGGTGGATGATGTCGGTCCAGACCGCGGGCAGCGCATCCAGATGGTCATGATCGCCAGTGACGCTATAAGGAGACAGGGCCTCCTTGATTTCCACGCACATGCTGCAATTGCGGGCATGACGCGCCTCTGCGGCGATGGCGACGCGCTGCTCTGCGGTCAACCACGTGCCCGGCTGGCCAATTCGGGCCCACACCCGCGGCAGAGCCGCCTGGATGTCGTCCCGCACCGGTACCGGCGCCGCATCAAATGCCAGGGTCCCCATTCGGGCCCTCCTATGATGACTCAGGATAGATGACACCACCCTAGTCGCTTGGCCGATTGGGGGCAATAAGAGGCCAAGATGCCGGCAATCTCTTGATTTTCCCTGACAGCAATGGCACGTCAAAGCGATTGCGGCGTTCGCCGCACAACATCAACCGGAGCGGAAGCTTGGCTGAAAAACTGGGAAGTGGTTCTACCTTCCCGGCGCTCACTCTCAATCTTGTGGGCGGCGGAACGTTGGACCTGCCAGGGGGCCTTGATACGAACTACAAGGTCATCCTGTTTTATCGCGGTCACTGGTGACCCTACTGCCGCCGTCAGTTGGACGGCTACGCAGAACACAGAAGTGAACTTGAAAGCCTCGGCGCGTCGATCGTTGCGGCGAGCGTTGACGACCCCGAGAAGGCCGGCGAGATCGCCGACGGCAAAGGTTTTCCCTTCGGCCACAGCGTTACCCGCGCGGATGCGGATGCGCTCGGCTCGTGGTGGGAAGACCGCCGTGGCATCATCCAGCCCTCGGAGTTCCTGCTGAACGCTGAGAACAAGGTGATGGCGGCGAGCTATTCAGACGGCCCGATCGGCCGCATGGATGCCGCCGATATCGTCAAGGTCATCAACTTCTACGAATCCAAAAAGTAGCTGGCGATCTGAGGATAGCTGAAGCAACCGGCCAGCCAGGGGGACTTGGGTGGCCGGTTTGCTTTATTGTCAGCACATCCGGCAACAGAGAGCTATTTGTGTTTGCAAATAAATGCCGATAGGGTCACCACCTGATATTCCCGCGCACGAACGGGAAGACAGGAGACAGGGCGCGAAATCTGGAAATGACCGAAGTTGAAACCACAGGCGATACTGCCAGGCCTGAAACACCCCGCGATGAAGGTGTATTGGCAAGTATTTCCCATTTCGAGGGCATGACGTTTGGCCGCCTGACCAGCGGTATGAATATCGTCGGCAGCATCTGGATTGTCCTGATGGTGTTCCTGGTCGTTGGAGATGTGGTTGGGCGCGAAGCCTTCAACTATCCAATCCCCGCCACCAAGGAAATGGTGCAACTGTCGATCCCGGGCATCGTCTTCCTGCAATTAGCCAATACGTTGCGCGAAGGCCGTCACGTCTCCTCTGACGTGTTGATGGGTGTGGTTCAGCGCAAGTGTCCGCGCATCGCCGTCGGCTTTTTTGGTCTGTTCAATCTGCTGGGCGCAGGGATGATGGGCATGATCGCAATTCTGATCACACCCAAATCCTGGCAGGCCTATACCGAGGACTTCGAAAAAGGCACGCAAGGCATATTCACCCTGCCTGAATGGCCAGTCATGGCGCTGGTCATCCTGGGCAGCGGGATCATGGCGATCCAATATCTCATCTTTGCGATCCGTGACTTCCACGCTGCCGCCACCGGCCGCGTCCAGCCTGACCTGTTTCACGATACGACTTCCACATGAGCGACGCTGTCATTGGCCTGCTGTGCATTGTCGGCAGCCTCGTGCTGATCCAGACCGGCATGCATATCGCCATTTCACTGATGCTGCTTTCGGCCGTCGGCATTTGGGCAGTGGACGGCTTCAACAAGGCAGGCGCCCTGATCTCCCGCGCCGCCTACGATAATATTTCCAACGACGTGCTGGGCGTGATTCCGCTGTTCGTCTTCATGGGTTTGCTGGTGGCCGCCGCCGGTATCGGCCGGGATACGTTCAATCTAGCCAGCTGGATGCTGAACCGCATCCGCGGCGGCCTCGGTATGGCAACAGTAACCGCCAATGCGGTCTTTGCCGCCTGCACCGGCACATCCATCGCCTCAGCATCCGTATTCACCCGCATCGCCGTGCCGGAGATGATCAAGCATGGCTATACGCCGCGCTTCGCCGTGGGCGTGGTCGCCGGCAGTTCCGTGCTGGGGATGCTGATCCCGCCGAGCCTGCTGTTCATCATCTATGCCGTGGTGTCGGACACATCGATCGGCCATCTGTTCATCGCCGGTATCCTGCCGGGCGTGCTGTTGGCGCTGGCCTTTATGGGGCTGATCCTGGCCATGAGCACATGGCGCAAGGACAAGGTGTATATCGACTATCAGCCGCCCGAGAAACCGGTGGCCGTCGTCGAAGAGGATAGCCCCTGGCCTGTCTGGTACCGCAAGAACATGAACTTCTGGTCGTCGGTCCTGCAATTTGGCGGCGAATTCTTCTGGGTCTGGCGCAGACAGTGGATCCCGGTAGTCGTGCTTATCTTCGCAGTGCTCGGCGGCATCTATATGGGCTTTTTTACGCCCAACGAGGCCGGCGCCATGGGCGCGCTGGTGGCCATCATCATCGGCCTCCTGCGGCGTGAGCTGAACTGGCAGAATTTCCGGCATGTGGTGGTGGAGACAGGGCGGGTGACTGCGGCGATCCTGTTCCTGATCGTAGCGGCGACGATTTATTCCGCCATGCTGACCACCACCAACCTGCCGGCGGAACTGGCGGAATGGGCGACGGACGCGAAGCTCAGCTTCGCCGTGTTCATCCTCGCCTACCTGATTTTGCTGGTCATCCTGGGTACTTTTCTGGATTCCCTGTCGATCCTGCTGATCGCGGTGCCGTTCGCTCTCGAGATTCTCGCGGAATATTATGCCGATGCGGGCGCAATACCGTCGGACGTGAAAGTCTGGTTCGGCGTCATCACCGTGATTGGCGTGGAGGTGGGATTGCTGACGCCCCCCTTGGGCATCGCCTGCTTCGTCATCCACGCCAACCTCGACCGGCGCGATATCACGGTGCAGGACATATTCGCGGGCGCCCTGCCCTTCACCCTGGTGATGCTGGCAGTGCTGGCGCTGATCGCTGCCGTGCCGTGGTTCGCCCTCGCACTGATATGACCGTCGGCTAGGCAACGCCGGAAGTCCGACCTGACCAATGCTGTCTGGGCGAAAGTGCCTGTGGTGATTGGATGAGGGAAAATTCGCCCCCCAATGGCGACTCGGTCGGAACTCTTTTCCCACCGCGCGGGATGCCTACGGCGCGGACTGGTCGTACCAGGTCAGATCTACATATTTGGCGGAATCAACCAATGTCTTCTGCGGCACGCCGTATTCACTGCGCAGCTTCAACACCTCATCGATACCGGCCCAGTCAATCGCCGCGTCCCGGTCGATGCCGGTCGCCGGATCGCAGAACACCTCGCACGTTGCCGCAGCAATCTCCGGCGACATATTGGGCACCCGCTCCACCAGCAATGCTTCTGCCGCGGGGCGGTTTGCTGGATCGTAAAGCCAGCCGAGCGACCGGCGATAGGCGCGGATATAACCGACCAACGCGTCACCGTTCTCCGCTGCCCATTTGCGGCTCGCGGCGCCGACGAGGCCTTGATAGGCCGGCACCGTGTCCCGCCCGCGAGCGAGCACGTTCAGGCCCATCTTCTGGCCGATGATGTCAAAAGGTGTCAGCAGCAGGGTTCCGGCCTGTTCGCCCGCCTGCAGCGCCTGCCACCGCTCCATCACACCGCCAACACCCTGGTAGGTGACATCCTCCTCGCCGAGCCCCGCCTGCTCCACCATCTTGCGCAGCACGAAGGCGAAGCCCGTGGTCATGGCATCCACCGAAAGGGTACGCCCGCGCAGGTCGTCAAAGCTCTTCACTTCCGGCACTGTAACCAAGCTGAGGAAGGCGTCGTCGCCGCCCATGAAAGCGAACAGATCAGGCTCGGCATGGATCTCTGCCTCGCCCTGCCCTTCCATATAGGCGACCACATTGTCGATGCCGGTCATACCGATGTGGTAGTCGCCATGAATCATGCCGGCCAACTGCTGTTTGGAACTGGTAGTGAGATGGAGTTCGATGTCCAGCCCTTCGTCAGCGAAGAATCCCTGTGTGTCCGCTGCCCAGATGGGCAGGTTCAACCCACCGGGAAAGACGATGACATCCAGTTGCCGGTTCGACATATGTGTATTCCCTCTCAAACGCCTTGGCAGGCCGCCCGTTCTATTTCTTGCGCCCGGCCTTCTTTTTCACCGGCAGATAGCGGGTCAGCCAGTCGCCCATGATGTCCGCGACGATGCCATGGTCATCGTTGAACATGAAGTGATCGACACCTGAGACCAGATACATGTCGACCGGCTGTTTGGCGTTCTGGAACAAGCCTACCGCCTGACTTGTCGGCGTTGTCGTATCGTCCGACGGGTGAAGTATCAGCAGCGGCCGCGGCGAGATGTTGGCCACCACGTCGTTGGCGCGGAAGTCCATCATGCTCATGGCGGTCTCCGCAGGGAACCGTTTGATCCAGTCGCCAGCCAAATTCTTCCTCTGTGCCATCGGAATCGGCACAATCTCGAATCGCGGAATCATCAGGGACTTGCCTGTGCGCCGACGGTGACGACGGCCTTCCTCGAGACGATTGATGAATTTCTTCCATTTGGCCGGCGTCGGATGCTGCTCGCGGAACTTGGCGACGCCGTCACCCCACGCGCCGCAGCCAATCACCGCTGCCAACCGTTTGTCGACACCGCCTGTGTAAACGGCCACCGCCGCACCAAAGCTGTGGCCGAAGGCGCCGATGCGCTTGCCATCCACGCCGGCCTGCTTTGCGAGCCATGTTAGCGCGTTGGAGGTATCGCGGACCTGATCCTGGCACAGGATCCAGGCGCGCTCGCCGTCGCTCTCGCCACATCCGCGCATGTCAAAGCGCAACACGATGTAGCCGAGCTTCTCGAGGATCGCCGCGGTCCGGAGTGGTGTGGCGCCATCCTTGCTGGTGCCAAACCCATGCAGCACCAGCATGGCCGGGCGCCGTTCGCCCGTTTTCATGCCGCGTGGTGTGTGAAGGATGCCCTGTAGCGTCAGGCCGTCTGAGTCGAATGAAACTTTTTTCTGCGCCACGCGCATTCCTCCTGTTCTTCCTGTTGCACTCGCCGGAGCGAGGGGTTCATTTAGCGATTAATTCTCCACGAGGAAAGCGCCCCATGGCCGACGTGCTGGTTGATCACCAACAGCTTCGCGATTTCATTTATGAACTCTTCGTCAAGGCAGGCTTCCGCGCCAATGAGGCGGCCGCAGAAGCGGATGTCCTGATCTGGGCGGACCTGCGCGGACTGGCCTCCCACGGCGTCTTTCGCGCGCCGATGTATCTGGCCTGGATGCAGCGGGGGCTGCGCAATCCGGCGTCGGAGCCCAAGGTCATGCGCGAGAAAGGCGCCTCACGTCTCATCGATGCTGACCGCGCGCCCGGTCTCTTCATGATGCGCGAGGCGATGTCCCAGGCCGTCGATCTGGCACGGGAACATGCGATTGGCTGGGTGGTGGTGTCGAAGACGACGCATACCGGAGCGATGGGCTACTATGTCCGTCAGGCAGCCGAAGCCGGCATGATCGGCCTGGCCACCTGCGCCTCAATGCCCCTGATGGCCTATCACGGCGCACGCGTACCGGCACTCGGCACCAGCCCGCTGGCCATCGGTGTGCCTCGCGCGGGCGCTGCGCCGGTTGTCCTGGATATGTCCAGCGCGGCAATTGCGTGGGGCAAGCTTGCCCAAGCGCGGGTACATGGCGAGACCCTGCCGGAAGGTGTGGCGCTGGACAGCAACGGCGAGATCACCACCGATCCGCACGCAGCACAGGTGCCGTTGCCCCTGGCCGGCCCCAAGGGAAGTGGGCTCGCCTTCATGATCGAGTGTCTGACCAGCCTGTTGGGTGGATTTCCATTGGCGGCGCCGGAACTAGCTCAGAGCGGCACCACCAACAATGTGCAGAACGCGGCGGCGATTGCCGTGGACCCTGAGGCCTTTGGGTCAGCAGATCAGTTTGCAGCGGAAGTTGACGCGCTGTCCCAAGCTCTCGCTAAATTACCGCGCGCCAAAGGGGTTGATGAGATCCTCATGCCGGGAGAGCGCGGCGACCGGGAATCCGAACGGCGTAAGGAAACTGGCATTCCGGTCCCCGCCGATCTCTGGGAAAGGCTGGGAACAATCGCCAGCGAGTTGCGCGTCACACCGCCCAACACCGCCTGATACAGGTATTTATTTGGAGGATTATTGCCGGGTTTCGTCCGGGCGGTCGAATTCCCGGTCCATGTGGCCCTTGCCCTCCTGGTCACCCCGGGTGAACAGCCAGGAATAGCCGCCCTGGGGATTGGTCAGGATTTCCCAGGCATTCTGATCCCTGTCCCAGAAATAGAAGCTGTAGGTGCCATGCTGCACCTTGGGCTTTGTAATCTTGGTCATGCCGTATTTCTCGGCGTGCTCCATGACCTTCTCATAGGCCGCATCTACTTCGGCCTCGGTTTCGACATCGATGCCATTGTGATTTAGCAGAGCCATCTCGGCCTTGTTGTTCTGCTGTACCACGGCGATGGTGTTCGGCCCGCCCAAGCGAATTAGCAGTGAAATCGGACTGGTGCGCACCACCTCAAGCCCCAGGAAATCCGTATAGAATTCCCGCGCGGCTTCCAGGTCACGGCTCTCCAGCGTGCCATGGGACAGGAAGTTCAGCTTCAGCACCGGATCGGCGGATTTCTCCATTTTCGGCATTTCCGGGGCTTCGGCCTGGGCCTGGACTTGCGCATCGCTCATCGTTGTCTCCTCTCCAACGCGATCACTGATCTGCCGCCAGTCTAGCAGAAAACCAGCCCCGTGGGCCAACGTGCTTCGTCCGTTTGAATCTGTCAGTAGGTGTTCACGCGAAGAGGCCTTGGATATCCCCAAGGAGCAACGGCGTCTTTTGCTCGGATGGCACAGAACCCATGGCCAATCAGCGTCTAATCGTAGCCAGAAACCCAGGAATCTTCGGGTCTATCTATCCGGTCGCTGATGCGAATTCCTGCTCAACAGCCCGCCAGCGGCGAGCTCAGATCGCCCGTTGGAGAGCCATCAATAGTAAGTTTCCACATGGTAGCGACCGGCCAGACGCATGCGGTCGCGGATCTGCGGCCAGTCCATGTCGTGATAGGCGCAGATGTCGGTCAGAGAGGCCTCGACACCATCCTCCATGCGCCGGTGGCCGCAGATATACATAAAGGTATTCTCGTCCCGCAGCAGGCCAGCCAATTGTTTGCCCTGGGCGCGTATGCGGTCCTGCACATACTCCTTCTCGGCGCCCGGTTCGCGGCTGAAGGCCATCTGCACATCCATGAATTCCTGCGGCAGCTTTTTGAGTGGCCCGAAATAGGGCAGTTCGCCTGCCGTGCGCGCACCGAAAAAGAGCGTCATGGAGCCGCCTGCTTCCCGGGCGCCCCGCGCCCACTTGCGCCGCCGCCTTTCGGTCATGGCGCGCATCGGTGCTGCGCCTGTGCCGGTGCAGATCATCAGCAGGTTTGCGCCGGCATGATTGGGCATCAGGAAGGCCGTGCCGAACGGACCGGTGACGTTGACCTCATCGCCTTTTTCAAGACCACACAGAAAGGTCGAAGCGACGCCCTCTACCGGATTGCCGTCATTGTCCTCGGTGATGCGTTTAACGGTGATCGCGCAATTGTTGTAACCGGGGCGCTCGCCTTCGCGCGGACTGGAGATCGAATACAGCCGAACATGATGGGGTCGACCATTCTCGTCTTCGCCCGGCGGCAGCACGCCGATGGACTGGCCTTCCAGATAAGGGAAGGCGTTGTTGCCGAAATCCAGAACCAGGTGATGAATGCCGGTCGACGCCGACTCATCGGTCAGGCGCATGTTGCCCATCACGGTGGCCACCGCCGGCTGTTCCGGCGTGTAAAGATTTATATAGGGATGTGCCGCGGACCAAGGCGGCAACGTTTGACCACCAGCTCCAGAGGTCGCGTTTTCGGTGATCGCAACCACGTCTTCCGGCAATGGGCCCTTGCTCTCGACCACCGGTTCTGCATCCGGCGGCAGGCTGTCCCAGCCGAACTGCTCCTCGATTGTCCAGGGCCGCGTAGCTTTGCGAAAGCTGTCGATCGCGCCGGTTGGACAGGGCGGCAGGCAATCGCCCTTCATGGTGCATTTGTCGAAATCGATCACATAGTTGAGGTCGTCATGGGTGATCGCATCTTCCGGACACATCTCCTCGCACGTGTTGCAGCGGATGCAGATTTCCGGGTCGATCAGGTGCTGACGAAGAACGTCAGACGTTACACTTCCATCCATGACCGGCTCCTAGGGTTGTTTGTACTTTAGCGGGGCGGCGTGAGGGAGTGAGGTTAGGCGCCGCCCCGCCAACGCGCGTAGAACCCTTCGCGCGTGTTCAAAAAAATTTGGGCGGAGCGGTGTTGAGGGAGTGAGAATGGACACCGCCCCGCCTGACGCACGCTAGTTAAAGCGCACGTATTCGAAATCGAGCGGCGGCTTGCCGTCGATGCCCACCCGTGGTGGCGCAATCCAGTTGGCAATCTTGCCGGGCTCCTTAACCTGCCCCATCAGGGAAGCTACGTAGGCATGGTCGCCGTCGCTCGGCAGCCATTCGGTGTGGCGCTTGGTCCATTCCGCTTCGGAGATGATCCGACCGTCGGGCGCCACGTGAGGAACATCGGGCTGCCCCATGTCGAAGCGACCGACGCGCCGGTTGAAGCATTTGTGGGCCAGCACCATCCGCGCCTCGACGCCCGTCTTCTCCAGCATTTTGTTCCAGCGACCGACGCCTTTCAGCACATCCACCTCATAGTCATCGCGCAAGCGCTCGTTCATGGCGGTTACAGCCGCGACGTCCTCGATCCCGATGGAGCCATTGGTCTGCATCGGCACCGGATAGGTGTCGTCTTTCAACTGGTGATCGTCATCAATCTTGGTTTCTTCAAACCGGCCCTTCAGACCCATGGTGTAGAAATTCGCCGCATTGGTTGAAATCTCTGATCCGTAGAGATCCAGGGTCACCGAATAGTGGAAGTTGAGATATTTCTGGATCGTCTGGAAATCGATCACGCCCTCTTTGCGCAGCGCATCCGGATCTTCAGTGCCGATCTTTTTCGCCACTTCCGCCGTCCGTTGCAGCACCCGGGCGATGCCGGTCTCACCGACAAACAGGTGGTGCGCTTCTTCCGTCAGCATGAACTTGCAGGTGCGGGCGAGCGGATCAAATCCGGACTCGGCCAGCGCGGCCAGCTGGTACTTGCCGTCACGGTCGGTAATGAAGGTGAAGAAGAAGAAGGACAGCCAGTCCGGGGTGCGTTCGTTGAAGGCGCCCAGGATGCGTGGGTGGTTCTCGTCGCCTGAACGGCGCTCCAGCAGGGCGTCACCTTCTTCGCGGCCGTCGCGGCCGAAATATTTGTGCAGCAGATAAACCATCGCCCACAGGTGCCGGCCTTCTTCCACATTCACCTGGAACAGGTTGCGCATGTCGTAGAGCGACGGGCAGGTCGCGCCCAGGAAGCGTTGCTGTTCGACGGAGGCGGGCTCCGTATCGCCCTGGACGGTGATGATGCGGCGGAGGGTCGAGCGGTATTCGCCCGGCACTTCGTTCCAGGCCGGCTGGCCCTTATGGTCGCCGAAGTTGACCATGCGGCCCTCTTCCTGCGGCGTCAGGAAAATACCCCAGCGATAGTCGGGCATTTTCACATGACCGAACTGCGCCCAGCCCTTGGGGTCGACGCTGACGGCAGTGCGCAGGTAGATATCGTCGGTCTGGAAGCCCTCGGGGCCCATTTCCTGCCACCAGTCCAGATAGCGGGGCTGCCAGTGCTCAAGGGCGCGCTGCAGCTTGCGGTCATCGCCCAATTCCACATTGTTCGGAATTTTATCGGTGTAGTTGATCGACATATTGCCCTCCCGGCATCTGATTATTCGGCGAAGCTATTTCCGCCGGGTTGTGGGCCAAAATATCTAAGTGCATTAAAATGCATTTGATCTAGGTCAATCGGCATGGAGAAAGTTAAAAAATGCATTATATTTCATTATTCGTCTTCTCCCAGGCGGGCGCCAATTCCGAAACACATGAGCACTCCAAAGACCACCAGCACCCAGCCGTGGAAGGCGAACAGGCTGTCCTCGGCCCGCGCCGCCATGAAGAGGCCGATCAGGGCGACAATTGCGGAGAAAACCAACACTAAGACGGCGGGAAAACGGTTGACCATTCAGGCCTCCTGCGCGGGGGATTCGATAGGGGACTCGCCGGTTGCCTCCGGCATCACCACGATGTCCCGGTAGGCGTGCCAAGTGGCGTGCGCGACAAGGGGCAGCGTCACCGTAAGGCCAATCATGGCGGTCGCCATGCCGACCGCGGTGAACAGCGCAATCAGAACCGCCCATAACAGCATCGGCCAAAAGTTGACCTGCACGCTCCGGAAGCTGGTCGCAACCGCCGCAAATACATTGGTTTGCCGGTCCATGAGCATTGGTACCGAGATGACCGCAATCGCAAAAACCACAAAGGCAAAGACGGCGCCGATGCCGGTGCCCACGATCAGGAAAGCGATATTGTCGCCGGACAGGATGTATTGCTCGACAAAGCCACGCAGGTCCGGCGATGCAGACTTACCGATCGTTGCGGGCACCTGACCGCCAAAAAATACGGCGAACAGCAAGGTGGCAAAGCGGATCCATGCCAGGAAGAACAACGCAAGAATGAACCCCATCAGGCCCACCTGACCGGCGTTTTGCGACCAGGCGGTGAACGGCGTCCGGCCGGAGACTTTCTCGCCCGCTTCCAAATCCTGGCTGATCTTATAAAGGCCGACCACAAGGATGGGCGCCAGGAGCATGAAGCCGGCAAGGAGCGGGAAGAGGAAATTGTACCAACGATAGGCGTGGATCAGCCAAACAAGCCCAAGGCCGACCAGGGCGAACAGAAAGCCCCATGTCAGACTGATATGTGCCGAGCGGCGCAGGTCATTGAACCCTTTCGCCAACCAGAGCCACGGCCGGTCCACGCCGACACGCTTGATCCTGGGCGAATTCCCTCTCCAGACCGGAACCTCTGCTGCGTCGTTCATGGATGTGGCCACCTGCTAATTGCGCCGCCTGACAATGTCCGGCGAATTGCGCGACAAGATATTCGCATCACGCGGTGATTCATTTGACCCAGATCAAGGGCCCCGCCCCAACAGGCGGGTAAGACCGGCTTGACTGCCTCTTTGGCGGTGCGCGTGGCCTTTTGGGGAAATTGAATGTCAACAGTCGCTGCAGGTTCCGGGGACGCTGCCCTGGCAAATGCCGACCAGAATGCCGCTGTCGGCTACAACGAAGCTGTCGTCCGGCTGTTCACCCTGGCCGCAATGTTTTGGGGCATCGCGGCATTCCTCGTCGGTGTGGTGATCGCCCTTCAGCTTGCCTACCCGGCGCTGAACCTGAACGAGTGGACGACTTTCGGCCGCCTGCGCCCACTGCACACCTCGGCAGCCGTATTCGCCTTTGGCGGCAATGTCCTGATCGGCACATCGTTCTATGTGGTTCAGCGGACCTGCCGCGCCCGCCTCTTTGGCGGCCACGACCTCGCCCTGTTCCTGTTCTGGGGCTACCAGATTTTCATCGTCTTGGCTGGGACCAGCTATCTGTTAGGCGGCAGCCAGAGCCGCGAATATGCAGAGCCCGAGTGGTACATCGATCTCTGGCTGACGTTTATCTGGGTGATCTACCTGGTCCTTTACGTCGGCACGATCTACCGGCGGCGGGAACCCCACATCTATGTGGCGAACTGGTTCTATCTCGCCTTCATCCTGACCATCGCCGTCTTGCACATCATCAACAATCTGGCGGTGCCGATCTCCTGGACTTCGGGCAAGAGCTATTCGCTTTTCTCAGGGGTGCAGGATGCGCTGATCCAGTGGTGGTACGGGCACAATGCGGTGGGCTTCTTCCTGACCGCCGGCTTCCTCGGCATCATGTACTATTTCATTCCGAAACGCGCCGAGCGGCCGATCTACTCCTACCGCCTGTCGATCATCCATTTCTGGGCGCTGATCTTCCTCTACATCTGGGCCGGACCTCACCACTTGCATTACACCGCCCTGCCTGACTGGGCGCAGATCCTGGGCATGGTCTTCTCCGTGATGCTCTGGATGCCCAGTTGGGGCGGCATGATCAACGGCCTGATGACCCTGTCCGGCGCGTGGGACAAGCTGCGCACTGATCCCGTGCTGCGCTTCCTTGTGGCGGCCGTCGGTTTCTATGGCATGAGCACCTTCGAAGGGCCGGTCATGTCGATCAAACAGGTCAACGCGCTCAGCCACTACACCGACTGGACCATCGGCCACGTGCATTCCGGCGCGCTCGGCTGGGTCGCGTTCGTCAGCTTTGGCGCGATCTACTTCATGGTGCCGAAGCTGTGGGGCCGCCGCGATCTCTATTCCAACAAGCTCGTCTCCTACCACTTCTGGATCGCGACCCTGGGCATCGTCCTCTACATCACGGCGATGTGGATCAGTGGCATCATGCAGGGCCTGATGTGGCGGTCCTACGACGAGCTAGGCTTCCTCAAATACCGCTTCGTCGAGACGGTTGAGGCCATGCACCCCTACTACGTCATCCGCGCCCTTGGCGGCATCCTCTTCCTGTTGGGTGCGCTGCTCATGGTCTTCAATATCTGGAAGACCATCCGCAGCGGCGAACCCGCCGGCGAAATCAAACAGGGCGAAACCACACAGAACGACCAGAGCGCCAGCCCGGCGCCGGCGGCGGGTTAGGGAGGCTGCCATGGCTGGAAAACGTGGAAATATCATTGTCCGCAACCACGGCAAGATCGAGCGCAATGTGACCCTGATGGCGGTGCTGATCGCGATCACCATCTCGATCGGTGGCCTGGTCGAGATTGTGCCGCTCTTCACCATCAAGACCACCATTGAGAAGGTCGACGGGGTGAGGCCTTACAGCCCGCTGGAGCTTGCGGGGCGCAATATCTATCTGCGCGAAGGCTGCTACACCTGCCACAGTCAGATGATCCGCCCCTTCCGGGACGAGGTCCTGCGGTATGGCCCCTACAGCCTGGCGGCGGAAAGCATGTTCGACCACCCGTTTCAATGGGGCTCGAAGCGCACCGGTCCTGACCTGGCACGGGTTGGCGGCAAATATTCCAACGCCTGGCATGTGCAACACATGATCAATCCGCAAAGCGTCGAACCCGGTTCGGTGATGCCGTCGTACCGGCATCTGATGCGCCCCCTGAAGCTCAAGCTGATCCAGGCGCACCTGCGGGCCAATCAGGCGGTAGGTGTCCCCTACACCAAAGCGCAGGTGGCAGCCGCCCGCGGGGACCTCCGCGCCCAGGCAGACCCGGAGGGCGAGCACGACCATGATGGCCTGCTCAAGCGTTATCCAAAAGCGGTGGTTGCCGACTTCGACGGCAACCCGGCGGTATTGACCGAAATGGACGCGGTCATCGCCTACATGCAGATCCTCGGGCGGATGGTCGATTTCCGCAAATACAAGACTAAAGATCTCCAACAATAGGTCGCGGCCGGTGGCGGAATTTTACTCTTTCCTGAAATCCCTTTGGGTCCTGTGGATGGCGTTGCTGTTCGTTGGCATCGTCGTCTGGGTGCTCTTGCCGCGCAACCGCGCGAGGTTCCGCCACGCGGCGCAAATCCCCCTGGATGATGCGCCCGGCCCTGACGCCGGGACGCAGGACCCGGCAGCCAGAACACGAGAGCCGTCATGACCACCGAGCGCGAAAAAGACAGCGTCACCGGAACGGAAACCACCGGACACGAATGGGATGGCATCCGCGAACTGGATACGCCCCCGCCCAGCTGGCTGATGTGGATCTTCTACCTCTCGATCGTGTTTGCGGCGGTCTATGTGGTGCTCTATCCGGCGATCCCCCTCGGCGGGAGCTATACCAAAGGCGTCCTCGGCTACAGCTCACGGGAAGCGCTGGATGTGTCCATGGCGCAGCTCCGCAAGGCGCAGGGCCAATACCTTGTGCAGATCAACGCCAAGTCCCCTGCCGAGATCCTGAAAGACCCGCAACTGCGCACCTTCGCCGTCCGGGGTGGACTCGTCGCCTTTGGCGACAATTGTGCGGCCTGCCACAATCTTGGCGGTACCGGGCGCCACGCCTACCCCTCCCTGGCGGACGATGTCTGGCTATGGGGCGGCAAGCCGGCCGACATCTATGCGACCCTGAAATACGGCATCCGAAGCGGCCACGATAAGACCCGCACGTCCGCCATGCTGCCCTTTGGAACCGGCCAGAAAATGACGGAGCCGCAGACCGCTGATGTTGCCGAGTATGTTCTCTCCCTGACCAAGCGGTCGAAGGACGCTGCCGCAGTCACTCGCGGCGCCGCGCTCTATGGGCGTCAGTGCGCCAGCTGCCACGGCAAGTCGGGCGGTGGCGACCAGAAACAGGGCGCACCGGCACTGAACGACCAGATCTGGCTCTATGGCGGCACAAAGGCCGAGATTATCGCCCAGATCGTTCGCCCCAAAATGGGTGTTATGCCGGCCTGGGTTGACCGGCTGAAGGACGAAACTCTCAAGATGCTATCGGTCTATGTGCACGCCCTTGGCGGCGGCAAGTAATGGCGGCGGACCACCCAAGCGGCGCACCACCTCCTGTCCCACACCCCAGTGCGCCGCAGCATGAAACCCATCTGGCGGCACACGGCATTGAGCTCGCAGACGTTCAGTCGGTCCGTGAGCAGAAGACCGATCCCTTTTTCGCCAAACGGGTGCAGGTCTATCCCAAGCGGGTCTGGGGCACCTTCCGCCGGCTCAAATGGACCGCGTTGTTCACCCTGCTCGGCGTCTACTATCTGCTGCCCTGGCTCCGGTGGGACCGCGGACCCAACGCGCCGGATCAGGCAGTGCTCGTCGATATGGATCACGAGCGCGCCTACTTCTTCTTCATCGAGATATGGGCCCAGGAAGTCTACTATCTCACCGGCGTTCTGATCCTGGCGGCCATCGGCCTGTTCCTGGTGACCAGCTTGTTCGGGCGCGTCTGGTGCGGCTACGCCTGCCCGCAGACGGTATGGACCGATCTGTTCATGTGGGTGGAACGCCGCATCGAGGGCGACCGCAGCGCCCGCATTCGCCGGGACAAGCAACCATGGTCGGTCGCCAAGTTTGCGCGCAAGGCCGCCAAGCACGCGGTCTGGCTGCTGATCGCCCTACTCACCGGCGGCGCCTGGATCCTCTATTTCGAAGATGCCCCCACCCTTGCCGCAAAGTTCTTTACCGGCGACGCCTCGAGCTCACTCTATTTCTTTGTGGGCCTTTTTACGGTCACGACCTATTCCTTCGCCGGGCTGATGCGGGAACAGGTGTGCACCTTTATGTGCCCCTGGCCGCGGTTCCAGTCCGCCATGTTGGACGAGGACACCATGGTGGTGACCTACGAAGACTGGCGGGGCGAACCCCGAGGCGTGCACCGCAAGGGCTCCGACGCGGTGGTGGGCGACTGCGTCGACTGTAAACAATGCGTTGCGGTATGCCCAACCGGCATCGATATCCGTGACGGTATTCAGCTTGAATGCATCGGCTGTGGACTGTGCATCGACGCCTGTAACGACGTAATGGCCAAGGTTGGCAGCCCGCCGAATCTGATTTCATACGATACCGAACGCAGGGTGGCAGAACGCAGCCGCGGTGGGGAGCTCCGCTATCGTTTGTTCCGTCCCCGCACGCTGCTCTACGTGCTGCTGATGGCTGTTGTCGGGGGCATCATGCTGTTCTCCCTGCTCACAAGGTCCAGCCAGGGCATTAACGTGCTGCATGACCGGACCAAGTTCGTTCGTCTGTCGGACGGCAGCATCCGCAACGGCTATGAGATCAAAATTCTCAACAAGGCGCGTCGGGCGCGAAAATTCGTGCTGACCGTTCACGGCATCGACAAGGCGCGGCTGAGTAGCGCCGGAGCTGCCGGCGGGCCTGCCGCGCGCCTGGTTCTGACAGCCAAACCGGACGATGTGACCGCTTATCAGGTTTTCGTGCAGGCGCCGGCGGCCGCGCTCAAGGCAGCAGACACAAAAGTTACGTTCCGTCTGGTTGAACAGGCCACAGGCGAGGCGACGGAGCGTCAGATCAATTTCACAGGTCCGGCTCCAGCCCCGCAGGATGGCCGCAAATGACCCCGGCGCGCGAAAGCAGCGAGGGCCGCCGGAGCCTTTGGATACCATGGGCCTTCGTCGGCATGTTCGGGGTCATCATTTTGGTCAACCTGACCATGGCGCTGTTCGCCTTCGACAGCTGGACCGGCCTTTCTGCCAATGATCCCTACAGGCGTGGGCTGATCCACAATCGTACCCAGGAAGCCATCCGGAATCAGGACAAGCTTGGCTGGCAGATTGGACTGGCCCAAACACCGCTGGGCGGAAATCGCGCGCGGTTGCGGCTGGAATTGCGTGATGCTGCTAAAACGACCGTTACCTGGGCCAAGGTACAGGTACTGCTGGTCCGCCCGGTGGCTGAGGGGTCGGATTTCACCTCAACCCTGGCCCATCAGGGTGGCGGCGCCTATGAGGCTGTCGTCACCTTTCCCCATCCCGGTTTGTGGGAAGCACGGTTTCGCATTGTCACCCAGAGCCACAACCTGACTGCCATTCGGCGATTTCGGGTGCGCTGATGGATGGCGCCCTGCACCCCGATGACCTGGGAGACGCACGAGATTTCACATCCTATGTCCGGCGGAAAGACGGCCTTGCAGCCATCGACCTTCTCGTGGACGGGATGCATTGCGGTGGATGTGTGTCGAAAATCGAGCGCGCTCTGCAAGGACGGCAGCAGGTGCACCAGGCGCGGGCAAATCTGACGGCCCGGCAACTGCATCTGGAATGGACCGGCCCGGACGAACAGGTCAACGACTTTGCTGCCACAGTCCGGGATCTGGGATTTAGTCTGAGCCCGGCAGCCAACACCCAAGACAGCGACCAGGGCAAGCGTCAGGAACGAGACCTTCTGATCAGCCTGGCAGTCTCCGGATTTGCTGCCGCCAATGTCATGCTGCTTTCCGTGTCCCTTTGGGCCGGCCATGACGGCGAAATGGCGCCCGCCACCCGTGATTTGCTGCATTGGTTCTCAGCACTGATCGCGCTGCCTGCGATCGCCTATGCGGGTCGACCCTTCTTCCGCACCGCTCTCACGGCGCTGCGAGGCGGCCGGCTGAACATGGATGTGCCGATTTCCCTGGCGGTGCTGTTGGCGGCCGGGGTTTCAGTTTGGGAAACCGTCCGGGGCGGCGACCATGTATGGTTCGACTCCTCGGTGACTCTGCTCTTCTTTCTGCTGCTGGGGCGGTTCCTCGACCGGCGCGCACGGGGCCGCGCCCGCTCCGCCGCCACACGCTATCTGGCCCTGCAGAGCCATACCGTAACAGTCCTGGTCGATGGCAAAGCAACGGTTGTCCGTCCCGACTCCCTAAAAGCTGGCGCAGTGGTACTGGTTGCGGCCGGCGAGCGTATCGCCGTCGATGGTGACGTGATTGAAGGCGCCTCCGATGTGGACCGGAGTCTGTTGACCGGCGAATCAGCGCCGGAGGCCGTGTCCCAAGGCGACCCCGTTTTCGCAGGCACCGTAAATATTTCAGGGCCAATACACGTGCGTGCCACCGCTGTGGCGCAAGACACCGTCCTGGCGGAAGTCGGCCGGCTGATGGCGGCCGCCGAATCGAGGCGGGGCCACTTCGTCACCCTCGCGGACCGGGTCGCGCGGCTCTATGCGCCCGTGGTCCATGGAATGGCCGCAGCCACTTTTCTGGGCTGGTGGGGAATTGCCGGCGCGCCCGCGGCTGAGGCGCTGCTGTACGCCATCGCGGTCCTCATCATCACCTGCCCCTGCGCCATGGGTCTGGCTGTGCCGGCAGTTCAGGTGGTCGCTACCGGCAAGCTGATGAAACAGGGCATCCTGGTAAAGAGCGGCGATCTCCTCGAGCGGCTCACCCAAATCGACACCATTGTATTCGACAAGACCGGCACGCTGACTATTGGCGCACCCGAGTTGTTGAACGGTGAAGAAATCGATCCCGCAGATTTTGACCTGGCCGCCGGCATCGCGGCATCCAGCCGGCATCCCCTGGCCCGCGCCCTGGCCCGACTTGGGACCGGCGAGCCCGGGGCGGGTGTCCAGGAAGTCCCCGGTTTCGGGCTGACCTGCATCACAGCGCGGGGAGAAATCCGGCTGGGCCGGCCCGGCTGGGCCACGAAAGAAACTGCGGCGGAAGATTCTGACACCGACGAGGCAATGCGGTTGGTGATGAAGATCCCCGCACGGCCCGCCATCACCTTCAGATTCGGTGATGCCCTGCGTGCAGATGCGGCGGATATCGTCTCCCGTCTGAAGCAACAAGGCTACGCGGTGATGCTGTTGTCCGGCGACCGGCGACCGGCGGTCGAAGCCGCAGCGGCCGCGACCGGGATCGACAACTGGCGCGCGGAACTCACCCCGGCAGATAAGTGCACCTGGCTGGAAGACCTTGCTGGCGCCGGGCATGAGCCCCTGATGGTCGGCGATGGTCTAAATGATGCGCCAGCGCTCGCCGCCGCCCACGCATCCTTGTCGCCGACAACCGCGGCGGATATCAGCCAGACCGCTGCCGACGCTGTTTTCCAGGGCGCCAGACTGGCGCCTGTTCTGAATGTCATCGTCATGGCACGACGGGCTGGACGGCTGATCCGCCAGAATATGGCGCTGTCGCTGGCCTATAATCTGGTCACGATCCCGCTCGCGGTGGCGGGCTTCGTGACACCGCTGGTGGCCGCGATCTGCATGTCAGCGTCTTCGCTCGCGGTGGTCATTAACGCCATGCGGCTCGGCGGGAAAGGCTGAACGATGGACGTGCTGGTCTATCTCATCCCTGTCGCTCTTGGCCTCGGCGCCGTTGGCCTTGGTGCTTTTCTCTGGGCCTTGCGCAGCGGCCAGTTTGACGACCTCGATGGCGCAGCCGAGCGGATCCTCTACGACGATGATCCGCCAGACGGGCCACGTTGATGCAGGTCAATGATACGAACCGTGAGGCCGCTAGCATGTGAGGCAGAAGGAGCCTCATCATGCTGAAAAAGATTGTCCTCCACCTCGCGCGTACACCGGACTACCCCGATGGAAGTTCACAGCACGGGTACGACTTCGTCGCGCCGCTGAATGACGATGGTGAATTCGACCTGAAAGCCTGGAAGGCACACAAAGACGATTGCACGGTCCATCGGTTTTGGCAGGGAGAAGACGATGAGCGGGGCCACCTGGAGCGCACCCAGGGTGGACGCTGGGCATTTTCATATGCTCCGGGCGAGGAAGATGATGAACCCATCTTCAAATTCCTGCAGCACCAGATCACCGATGGTGAGTATATCTCCATCACCGAGCATGATGGCGTGACCCGGCCCTTTCGCGTCGTCTCCATCCGGCCCTACGTGCTTGCCTGACTCCACAAACATGTGACGACCGCCTGACCGGCGCACCGGACCTGCGAACGGGAAAAGGCAAATTCAGTCGCGTGCCTGCCCCACGCAAGGCGCTGCCTGTTTTGGGTCTCATACCTGGAATAAAGACATGTTTCGCCCTTACCAGGTTTCAGGTGCGGATTTCAGGCGTGGGCTTTCGCTGCCAATCCGACAAGACTAGTGCGACATGACTAGTGCGATATGACTAGTGCGACATGAGCACAGGGACAGTCATTTGCCGGAGCAGGTCACGCGTGACACCACCCAGAATCGTCTCACGCCAGCGGTTGTGACTGTATCCGCCGATGACAATCATATCTGCGCCAATGTCCGCGGCGCGCGACAGCAAGACATCACCAACCCCCACATCCTCGGTCGGGCTGGGCATGTGGGCGGCGTCGATATTGTGGGCAGTCAGATAGTCGACGACCTGCTGGCCGCCCACATCCGGGCCATCATCCCGGCTGGCCGTGACCACATGTACTTTGGCCTGGCTCATGAATGGCAGAGCATCACGTACGGCCCGCGTCGCCTCCCGGCTGTCCTTCCAGCCAACAATAATGGTCTTTGGCATCGACGCCGTCGCGCCGATATAGGGCACGAACACGACCGGAATGCCGGCGGCCATTACGGCATCGCCGGCAACCCCGCCTGGTGCGGTCGCCCGCTCGTCGTCCGGGTTGGGCTGCGCCACAACCAGCAGATCACTCACATGTGCCTGGGCCACCAGTGCGGGAGGCCAGGGACCTTCGACGACTTTGATATCTGCCTTATCGCCAAGGGTCTCATGGAAGATCTTCGTGGCGTCGACGCTGGCTTGGTTCATGGCCTGCTCGCGCAGTTCCATCAGGCTGACATCGGAGACAAAATCATAGGCGCCATATCCACCCAGCCCCCCCTTTGCAAAGACCCCACTCAAGCTTGCGCCAGAGGCGTCAGCAATCGCCGCCGCATAACTCAGCCGGGCGCTGCAAGCGGAATCTGTGTCGACCTGAACCGCGATGCTTCGGATTGCCATTGTCATTTTCTCCGCTGGTTGCTGAACGAGATAACTCCGGATGGCTGCGGCGTCGCCTCGGTGATGTCTTTCGCATACAGGATGCTGTGATAGGCCAGGCCGCTGTCCTCAATGATCTGTGTCAGCGGATTGGCCTGGCTTGGCACCGGCTCGTCCAGAAACGTCAAAGCCATTTTTAGCCGGCTGCAGCGCAGGGTTCGTGCGCGCTGCTCCGCCTCGTCGACCAGGATCGTTAAAACCCGGCCTGTTCGAACCATTTCCGGCAGGATGACCACCGGGCAGTCAAATATCCGATGGGTCTCCGGATGAGCGATGACCCGATAACACAGCAAGCCGGCGATATAGCCGTCGGGCCTCTCCACATACACGGCCCCGCCGGCCAGTTCAGACTCTGCATTCGCCCGCCCTGCCCCGCCGCCTTGCGGCGCCAGCCATGGCAAAACTTCTTCCGCGTTCCAGGCCAAATTCAGCAATGGCTGAATTCGCGGGAGATCAGCTTCGCCAAGGTCACAGGCCTTGAACCGTGTCACCATCAAACTTCCGGTTTCGGGTATCCGGCCCAACCCTAGGAGCCGGCCCCCTTGCGACACATTGATCTGCATCAACGTTGCGTGAATTGCTCAGCCAACCGTGCTAGGGTGACCCAACTCCTGCGCGGGTCCATTTCATGAGTACGCCTACACCCAAGATCACACCGCTCGTCGATCCGGTCGCCAGACCGGGCCCGGTGAACAACCCATGCGCCGCCTGCGCCATACGGGACCTCAGTGTCTGTGGCGCCCTCAAGCCGGACGAAATCAGCCGGCTGAACGCGATTGTCGTGCAAAAGACCGTAAATGCTGGCGCAACCCTGTTCATTGAGGGCGACCCCGCGGACGCCCACTACATCGTCCTGGACGGATGCATCAAACTTTACAAAATGCTCCCTGACGGGCGGCGTCAGATTACCGGCTTCCTGTTTCGGGCGGATTTCCTCGGCCTCGCATTCCGGCAACGCTATGCCTATGGGGCAGAGGCCGTATCAACAGCCACCCTTTGCCGTTTTCCACGCGAGCGCCTCGAAGCACTGCTGGACGAATTCCCGGAAATGGAACGGCGTTTGCTCAGCATAAGTTCCAGCGAGCTCGCCTCAGCACAGGACCAGATGCTGCTGCTGGGCCGCAAAACTGCCGCCGAAAAGCTTGCGTCGTTCCTGTGGCTGCTGTCCAAGCGTGCGGCGCTCAAGGAGACCGACTGGCGTCGCCTCGATTTGCCGATGATGCGGTCGGATATTGGCGACTATCTCGGGCTGACCATCGAAACCGTGAGCCGGACCTTCACACAGTTCAAAAAGTCCGGTCTCGTCTCTTTCACCCGTCCGGATGCAGTACAACTCGACGACATTGACGCCCTCGCGGAACTGGCGGGCGTTGAGGAAAGCTGGCAGCCGTCAACCGCGATGTAGCGACGGTCGCGAAGCCCGGTTTGAGAATTCAAAGGCGATCGCTGCGATCGCAACGCCCAGTCCCGCCACGTTTGCCCATATGATCACGGGATCGATTCCCCGGGGCAACAACATAGCCGTGCCGGCGACAGCGAGAATCATCCGCACAGGCGCCCCCATGGGCCGGAAAAAATATCCGATCATCGCGGCCGACAGCATCCACACGCCCAGCACCGCGCTGGTGACATCGATTACCAGGTCGATCGGTTCACCCTGAAGCAGCAGGCTGGGTGAGAAGACAAACAGGAAGGGCACCACAAAGGCGGTCCAGCCAAACCGGACGGATGTCCAGCCCGTCTGCATCGGCGGCGCCCGGGCGATGTTGGCGGCAAAGAATGCGGCCACGGCCACGGGTGGCGTGATCAGTGACATCATGCCGAGATAGAGGATGAACATGTGGGCCGCCAACGGGTCGACCCCCACCTTCACCAGCGACGGCGCAATCAGCACAGCCAGGAGGATGTAGACACCGGCCGTGGGCATGCCCATGCCGAGGATAATGCACAGCACTGCCGCAATGAGCAGGAGCGCCAGTAGATTGCCGCCGCCAAATTCCACCAGCATTATCGTCAGGGCGAAACCCAGTCCGGTGATGTGCAATGTGCCGATGATGAAACCGGCGCCGGCGACGATCATCAGAATGTCGAGTGAGGACAGACCGGTCCGCACCAGGGATATCCGGATCAGATTGGCAATCCCCCAGATGCCGCTGAGCGTCGTCGCCGCGGTCGCCCGGGTTGGACCGGACACGCTGCCGGTATTGGTCTGCAGGCGCAAAGACCCCTGGATCACCGCCATGCCGCCTGCCACCAGCGTGAGGAAAATGGCGAGACTTTGAGAGATATAGGCCGCGCCCCAGGCGCCCCAAATCAGTACCACCATCGGCGCCGCAACGGGCAGTGCGCCCAAAACCAGCGCGCGTGAGAGATATTGCGCAAAAATCAGCAACGCGCCGAACGCGGTGGTGCTGCTTCCCCTAGCATCTGCTGCCATGAGAGCCAGCCCGCCGGCGAAAAAGCAGCTAAGCATTGCGCCGCCGGTCAGGATCGTCGCCATCAGCTTGGTGAGCGCGTCCAGTCCGTACAGTCCCCAGATTATGCCCAACGCCGGCACCAGCAGCGCCAACGCCACCGGCAATATGGCCGTGCTGCGGGGAAATTCTGTTCGTAAGCGGCTTTGACGCTGACCCACCAAAATAAGAAAGAACGCGATCAGCAGCACAGTCCCTGCCGCCAGCATCGCCGCGGTCTCCGGCTCCCAATTCAGCGTGAAAAGCGCCCAAATCAGCGCCACGAAGGGCATCAGAAAAACCCATCCGGTGGCCAGGACGGCCCGAGTCCGCGGGATCTCCTCGGCAGGCACCCGCAAGATACCCTTTTTAGCCGCCTCAAGATCCGCCTGGATGAACAGCCCCACATAATAGAGGAGAGACGGCACCAGGGCGGCAACCACGATATCCTGGTAGGGCCTCTCGAGGAAATCCGCCATCAGGAATGCGACCGCGCCCATCACCGGGGGCATCAATTGCCCGCCAGTTGAAGCAACCGCCTCCACCGCGCCGGCAAAACGCGGAGAGAACCCGGAACGCTTCATCATCGGGATAGTGACAACGCCGGTCGCCACAATGTTAGAGACGGCAACGCCGGAGACCGAGCCGAACAGGCTGGACGCGATGATCGATATCTTGGCCGAACCGCCGCGGTACCGGCCCATCAGGACAAGCGAAATATCGCTGAAGAATTGGGACCCGCCGGACCGCATCAACAGCTGACCGAAAAAGACGAAGGTGATGACGACTGTCGTGCCGACGACCATGGCCAAGCCCAACAGCGCGCTGGTGTCGAGCGCAAGGTAGGTGACGAAGGACTGTAGCTCGATCTCGCGGGTTTCGAGAGCGCCGGGCACCAGATGGCCGATCAGCGCATAAATGACACAGATCCCGACTATGACGACCAGCGAGTAACCCACGGTGCGGCGCAGACCCTCAATACAGAGGGTCACGAGGATGACAGAAACGATAAAGCCGTCGAGGGGATCCGAATCGGCCCGCTCGCTCAAATCAGGGAAAATTGCGGCCACATAGGCACCGGCGCCGAACCCCAGTAGCGCCAATACCAGGTCATAGGCCGGCACCCTGTCCCGCGCGGTCTTCCGCCGGGCGGGGTAGTGCAGGAACACCAGCGCGAGGGCGACCCCCAGCATGCCGGCGAGAAATTGTTCG
>JAJFFJ010000031.1 GCA_021776685.1 Alphaproteobacteria bacterium | reverse complement strand
AACCCGGGCCAGATCTCGCCCATCGGGAAGGAAGCAGCGGGCGACGATCCGATTATATGACTTCGGATAGCGTGTCTGCCTTGGTGGTGGCGTGCAGCGGATTCGTTTTCGCCGGATCAGGGACCGCACGAAGGCTGTTGCTGCTGCTCCGCCAGGCTCGCATCGCTCCGGGCTATTTATGCCCCAAAGCCTGACACGCACTGGCGCACCGCCATCGATTGGCTTGCAGCGGAGTGTGTCTGCATCCACAGCTATACAGACGACAAAGAAGAGGACGAGGTTCATCGCTTTACCGGAGCCAGCCCATGATGGCCGCGCGCCAGCTCCCCGGCAGGTTCACCCAGACCGCTGCGATACAGGCCGCCAGAAACAGGACTGCCAAGACAGCATTCATGCCGGGGACGTGCTGAGCCTGGGTCGAGATAATCCCTATGGTCGCGCCCGCCTTCATGGGGGAGATATGGGGATTCTAACGCCCGATTTCACCCTTTAGATGCTGGACACCGTTGGCATGGGCACGACCGCTTCATCCCCGACAGCGGACGAAATCTGCGCTACGCCGAAGGTCAGCTAATAGCCAGAAGCGGCCAAAGTTGGGCGCCTAGAAAGAAGAGAGGTAATGCTGGCTTCTGCGACGCTTGTTTCGCGCGTTCGAAGCCGCCCGTATCGGGCAACCAAGAATATTTTTAAGGATCCTAAAGGCGGAATTGTCACCCTACGTGATGATGTTTTGGTCCGCTTGCATCTGTATCAGGTCGAGCCCGGATATATTCTCCAGGATGGCGATGACCGTGGGCGCCTGGGCGCCGGCCGCGCCGTCCCCATCAAACAACACGTGCGTGTCGGCGCCGACGGATGTGAGAGAGAGGAAGTCCTCCACCGCGCCGTCGCCAGTGCCCACCAGCAGATCTGAGAGATCGAGGGTGTCCTTGCCGGAGCCCGATTCGAAATCGGAAATCGTATCGGGGCCAGTGGCGGCGTCAGCGGCCCGGATGATGAACGTGTCGTCGCCTTTGCCACCGGTCAGATAGTCCGCCCCAATGCCACCGATCAGCGTGTCCTTGCCGCTGCCGCCGCTGAGCCGGTCGTCGCCGACACCGCCGCGCAGCACGTCATCGCCCTTGCGTCCATCAAGCGTGTCGTTGCCCAGGCCGCCGTCGACAATTTCCGCCTTGTTTCTGGCTGTCAGCAGGTCGTCGCCGCCCAGCCCAATCAAGTCCTCATCATCGCGGCCGGTCAGGACATCATTTGCTTCAGTGCCATAGCGCATGAAGCCCGCCGAGTTAAGAATGCTGCCCGTGCCCACGTCAGTGACTGAACCGACCGCACCGGAGACGACATTGGCGACGCTCAACGTGAATGTTTCGGTCGGCTCGAACACCAGATCGTCAAAGGTCTGAACGTCTACCAGAACCCAGGAAGTACCGCTGACGATAGTGACCTCGGTGCCGCCGGCGCCGCCGGCGTCGGTCCAGGTCAGGCCGCCGTCGGCGGAGTAGCGGAAATCTGTCGACTCGAACCGCGCAGCCGCGGACGTGCCCGGTGACACTGCCAGGTCAAGCACAACATCGCCAAATGCTGAATCGCTGAGCTGCAGCACGAAAGCCATGCTGTCGCCCTCAAAGGCGTCGGCATCGTGGATAGTGAGGTCGGGTGGGGGCACTACCTGGACGGACACATCGTTCTGGCCGGCGCCGCTGATTTCAATCTCCAGTTGGTCGCCGACGATGCCCACGATACTGGCGCCTGTCACACGCACTACCTCGGCGCCCGGCGCGAGGTCCTGCAGCGCAATCACCACCCGGCCATCTCCCAAAATGCTGAAGTCCAGGTTTTTGCCA
This sequence comes from Alphaproteobacteria bacterium, assembly GCA_021776685.1. Lineage (GTDB taxonomy): Bacteria > Pseudomonadota > Alphaproteobacteria > Bin65 > Bin65 > JAJFFJ01. The sequence goes on along the minus strand of JAJFFJ010000031.1, from coordinate 17,230 downwards.
TCGCCTGTGACCGAGAGAAGTTCTGCGCGTGCCGGCAGCTTGACGATGTGCGTCAGGTCCTCTTCAGCGCCAAGGGAAATTGAGAAGTCGCCCCCGGTGGTAGGCAGAAAAACACTGTCGTCGTCATACGCGTACCAATTGTCCACCCGGGCGATGGTGCCCCCGTCGATATCCAGCGAAAACTTGCCTGCGTCCACGGACTCCACATGGGCGGTGACTGTGTCGCCCACGATATCTGCCTGGATACTCGATTGCTCGAATGACACCACGCGGTCGGCCAGATCGGCCAAGGTCACGAACTCCGCACCCGCGCCATGGGCGAGCGCGATGAAGTTGGTGAACATCTCCTCGGTGTAGCCTGAGGGGATACCTTCATCCAGCTCCCAGAGCGTGGGGCCATAATCGTGCCACGGCCAGATCACTACCGGCACATCGGCGTGGCTGGTCAAATCGGCCCACTCCGCGGCCCAAATGGCTTCTGCCTGCGCCGGGGTCATGTTAAGGAAATCGATCAGCGTAAAGTCGAACGACATGTTCGGCGCCAGATAGACTTGGTCGGTCGCATCCGGCGTCAGGTAGCCGATCGCGCCCGGATAACCCGCGCCCACACTGGCGTAGCCGCCGGTGAGATAATCGAAATACTGCATGGCTTCGAGGGAGACATTGAGGGTTTCCGGCGCGCCCGGGACCGCTGCGCCCACCACGTCGATGCCCAGTTGCTGCTCGATCACCAGCTGCGACTGATTGAATTCGAACTCGATCTCCGCCGGCGACAGGAGGTTGGTGTTCTCGGGATGGGTATAGCTGTGTGTCCCGATCTCGTTGCCCAGCGCCAGAATCTGATCGTAGTAGACGCCGGAGATATCCCAGTCGGTTTCCTGGTCAGGCGGGTTGTTGCCTACGTTGATGTAGTAAGAGCCGACGAAATCGTAGTCTGCCTTCCATTGCTCCAGCAGCGGCAACAGGCTGTCGTAGATGCCATTGCCAGTGTCAGGATTGACGTCGAAGGTCTCCTGGCTCTGGTCCATATCGTTACGGGAGGCGACGATGGCCTCGTCTCGCCCCATCTGCAGGCCGACGCTGGGGCCGTCGCCGTCAACGCTCCACTGCAATGCCTGCCACAGCATATTGTTGTCGCCCATCATCGCTTCCGAGGAGAAATGGACGTTGCGCCCGCCGGTTTCCGTCGCGACGACCGAAGCGTAGCTCTGACCGCCGACAATCTGGTCTGCCAGGACAGTCACCGTGGCGCCGGCACTGGTGAAGTGCGACCAGCCCACACCGTCATAGCTGCGGATGGCTTCGTCCGGCACGTAGCCGTCCATCATCGGGTGGCCGGTATCCCCTGCCTGGAGCAATACATCGTCGGTGCCACCGCCGGAGCGCGTCAGACCGAAAAGCGATTTCATGCGGGCATAGGGATCCCCCCCGAGCACTGCGCCGGTCTGGTCATTGGTCATGAAATCGCCGGCCGTGACGAGGCCGATTCCATAGTCGTAGACCGCGCTGGTCAGTGTGTTGGAGATGGCCGTGACCTGGGCGTCGTCCACGTTGCGGAATGACGGGAAGATGATGGTGTCGTAATTGACCAGATTGGAGATGTCGGTGAGGTCGCTCTCGGAAAGGACGTCGAACGGCACGCCGGCCATCCCGGCCTGGTTCTGCGCTGCCATGAACAACTGAGAATAGGCGGTCTCGCTGAAGAAGTTCGCAGCCGTGGTCTCCGAGAAAACAATCGCCACCTTGGTGCTCAAATCCGTGCGAGGCGGCAGGCCTGATGAATCCCGCAGGGTATAGGGCGTCTGGTAATCGCCGGGCAGGAACACCTGGTCGTTCACGTCGAACAGCAAATCGATATTCTGGCCGGACCCCAGGAGCAGATTCTTGTCGACCGCGAATTCAACAACGGTGCCGTCGGCGGAATAGCTGTGGCTCAGGCCGGCCTCGACCAGTGTTTCGCCCGCGGCGCCGGTATAGAGCGCAGGCGCACCGGTGGCGTCGAAGTTGATGTTGAACTCCGCGCCTCCCGTCGTGCCGAAGATCTGATGCCCGGTGGAGGAATCCTGGTCCACGTTGAACCAGGCGGTCGTGTTTGCGCCGATCGGCTCGCCCGCTCTGAGCGCAAGGATCACGTGATCGCTTTCAATGGCGCCGTAGACTTCGTACCCGTCAACTCCGGATCCGGGCCCGTCCAGCCGCTCAGCCGGCGACCAGTCCGCAAGATCGCCGTCCAGCGTATAGCTGCCAATCTGCGATGGCGGCGGCGGAGTTCCCGGATCACCCACTGTGTAGACGAAGGAGGCATAGTCCGTAGGCAGGAAGACCTGATTATTCACGTCTACAAGCACGTCCGCGACCGTGGGTGTGCCATTCAGCAGGGAGGTGGGCACCGCGAATTCGATGAAAAGGTGGTCACTGCTGTAAGCGTGGGACAGACCGTTCTCGACCAGGGTTTCACCGGCGGCGCCGGTATAGAGATTCGGCTGGCTGGTGAAGTTGACGTTGTATTCCGATCCGCCCGTAAAGCCCCAGATTTGATGACCGGTGGACGTGTTCTGATCGGTGTTGAGCCAGAATGTGGTGTTGGCGCCGATTGCTGTCGCATCTGATTTGAGGCCAAAGACAAACGCATCGCCGGCATATTTGCCATAGAGCTCGTAACCGGCGACACCAGACCCGGGCACTTCCAGCCGGTAGGCCGCCGTCCAGTCCGCCCAGTCGCCATCCAGGGTAATGTCGCCGAACGTCTCCGCCGTCTGGCCCGGATTGGGGGCGGCGACGGAATAAACGAACGTGGAATAGTCGGTGGGCAAAAACACCTGATCGTTGACATCGACGAACAGGTCAAGGGCCTGCGGCGTGCCGGCCATCAGGGCGGCGGGCACCGAAAACTCTACCACCCGGTGGTCGGCGCTGAAACTGTGGGCAAGGTCGCCAGAAACGAGAGTTTCGCCCGCCGCGCCCGTGTAGAGGTTGGGAACGTTGTTGAAGTTGACGTTGTACTCAGCGCCGCCGGCAAAACCCCAGATCTGATGGCCGGTGGATCCGTCCTGGTCGGTGTTCAGCCAGAACGTGGTATTCGCGCCGATGGTCGTGGTGTCGCCCTTTACGGCAAAGACGTACGAGTCCCCGGTATATTTTCCATAGAGTTCGAATCCGTCGACACCCGAACCCGGCAGTTCGAGCCGGTCACCGGCCGCCCAGTCGGACAGGTCGCCGTCCAGCGTGATGTCGCCGACAGTTTCAGAAGGGACCGGTGGTTGCGGCGCGGCGACCACATAGCTGTAGGTGGCATAGTCGTTCGGCAGGAAGACCTGATTGTTCACGTCCACAAACACCTCGGCAGCCGTCGGCGTGCCGGCAAGGAGGCTGTTAGGAACCGCGATCTCAATCTGTTTGCCATCGGCACTGACGATGTAGTCAAGGGTGCTGGCCACCAGGGTCTGACCATCGCCGCCGCTGTAAAGGTGGGGCACGCCCGCGTCATCGAAATTGATGTTGTATTCGGCGCCGCCAGCGAATCCCCAAATCTTGTGGCCCGTGCCCCGGTCCAGGTCCGTGTTCAGCCAGAAGGTGGTGTTGGCGCCGATCTGCACGTCGTCCGCGCGCAGCGCGAACACGAACGCGTCGCCGCTAAACTTTCCATAGAGCGCGTAGCCTGCAACTTCCGAGCCCGGCGTCTCAAGCCGGTCGGACGGTGTCCAGTCCGCCAGGTCGCCGTCGATCGTAATGTCGCCATAGGCCGCCGCAAACTCTACGGCCACATCGCGCCCATCCACCGTGATGACGCCTTGATCATCCTCGGCGGCCAGCGCGCTCAGCTGCGCTGCGGGCAGTGTCTCACCCGTCACCAGCGCTGCAAAAACCGCGCCCTCATCGCCAGGTGTGTCCGTGAGGTTTAGACTGGCGTCCAGATAGTGGCCGATTTCTTCCAGTATCACCTGTTCGATGGCAGTCGGCGTTTGGCCGTTGGCCGCCACAAATTCCCGTGACAGGTAGATCACACCCGCGTTCGAATCATAGGCGCCCGAGGCACCCCTGAGCTGGATGCTGTCGATCAGCACAATTTCTGGCGTCTGGGCGCCCGTTATGACGCCCTCCAGCAGGTCGGCGGTGGCCTCCCGGCCGGCGCTGTCGCCGAAGGCGCTGCGCACAGTCTCCGCGAAGCCGGGCTCAGTAATTACAGAGCCGAGCGCCGCGATCGCGCCGTTCAGCGCATCATCGACGATACCGTAGAGCGCGGCGTCTCTAATTTGATCTTGTATAGCCATCCCAATACTTCCTGCCGCCCTCCCGGGCGGTCATCTGTCGGTAGAGACCGGTCGGTCGCTGCCAATGCGATTTCTGAGTGTGCCGCCGGGTGGTTCCAGACCCCCGCCGGCAAGAATTCATCTGGTGTCGTTGGACCATGTTGCGCGCTGCCTTCCTCATGCCGTCACCGACGGATTTCGAACAAAAGTAAGGAAGGGAACCTGGCCCAGTTGCCGGGCCAGGACCAAAGCCGCGACCAGGAAAGTCGCGATGGATGCCAGGCAATAGCCGGCGCCGTAAGCGCTGAAGCCCCAAGACATTGAGACCCAGGTAAACGCGGCGTTCAGCACCAGGAACAGGCCGTAGATTGCCAGCACGCTGCGCCGCAGGTCGAAGTAAGACAGGACGATCGTCACCAGCAGCAGCATGGTGTGGAAAAAAGCGCCGAGAACGCCCAGCCGGAAAATGCCAAGGATGATGAAATCGGTTTCAAAAAGCTCGAGCACCAACGGTGCGAGCAGGATGCAGGCCAGCGAAATCAGGCCCTGCAGCAGAAACACGTTGCGGAAACTGCCCGCAAGATCCCGGGTCATCGACCGGTGGTTGGCGTGGATTTCCGCCAGCGTCGCCTGATTTTCGATTTCCCGGTAGAATCCCAGATAGTTCCGGAAAAACCGGGTCTCCATATTCACGAGGAAGATGGTCAACGCGGGCACCGTGGTTACGAATGCCAGGAACATCGCGCTGTCGTAATTGCTGAAATAGACCAAGCCGCTGGGCAGGCGTTCACTCTCGGGCGCGAACCACATGATCCATTTGTCGACCCAGATCGCCGCGCTGTAGAGCAGCCCTGCCGCGAAGACGCTGCGATATGCGCGCAATCGGGACAGGAACGCGAATACGCCCCGGACCGGTCCCGGATATTCGGCCAGAATGCGCGCGCCGAAAAAAACGACAATCAGGGCCAGGCCGCCGCTGAAGCCGAGCAGCATGTGGGCGGCATTGCCCGTGTCTGCCGCCAACACCGCACCGATGAGCCCGGTTGCCAGTCCTGCTGCGAAGATCAGGGTGATCTGTCCATAGACTTTCAGCGCGGACAGGAAAATCCCGAGCAGCCAGATCGACGCTACCAGGAAATAGTTGATGGTCGCCGCCAGCGCCGTCAGCGGCGGCAGGTCCGCAGCCAGGAAATAGATGCCGGCGACGAGCGGCAACTGCACCGCGGTGGAGACAATCAGCGCGCCCACCAGCATGCCCGGCGCGCCGGTCACGTCGCGGGCATAGAGCTGGTCGGCCAGCAGCCGCGTCATCAGGCGGACGAGCCCGCCCGTAGCGAACAGGGAGAAGGCAAAATTATACATGATCAGAACGCGGAATTCGATCAACGCGTCCTGACCGCTGCCGGGCGCGGCGAGCAAAGTGACGGTGGCGAGGCAGAGAACCGTCAACAGCCATGGGCCGGAGGACGCGACCGTACCGTGCAGGAAGGCAAGCGCGGCCCCGCCAAGGTCATCGCGGCGGCTGAGGCGGTTAAGGGCAAATCCGATTCCGGCCATCGTCTTCTCCTCAGGCCGCCAGGGCCGATAGCGCAAGAGGACCCGATGCGCGCACCGCCCCGGTCCGGTAAATGTCCCGGTAGGTGTCGATCAGTTGGGTCTTGTCGTAATGGCCGGCGACCCTGCGGCGCATGGCCTCGCCGCAGGCGGCGGCTCGGGCGGGATCGGCAAGCAATGCCTCCATCGCACTGGCAGTGGCGCCCGGGTCGGCCAGCGGTGTGACGATGCCGCCGGGGCCAAAGTTCGGCGACTCTTCCAGACGGCCATAAATCAATTCCCGACAGGCACCCACATCGGTGGCGACAAAGGGAATGCCGGCGGCGCCCGCCTCTAGAATGATCAGCGGTTGTCCCTCGCTGATACTGGTCAGGACGCAGACGTCGATCTCCGCGAGGACATCGTCGATCTGCTGCCGTCCCGTGAACTGAACCGTGTCCGTTAAACCTGCCGCGGCGACGATCTGTTTGCACTGGGCGCTATAGTCCGGGTCTTCATCCACCGGGCCCACCACCAATGCCCGGAGATCGGGAATACGCCGCCGCAGCGCGCCGCAGGCCCGGATGTACGTTTGGATGTCCTTGATTGGCACGACCCGGCCGACCAAGCCGACCGTTGGCGGCCGCCCTGCCCGGCGGGCTATGGGCTGAAAGCGCTCGACCTCAACTCCATTTGGGATGACGCACATCTTGGCCGGGTCCGCGCCGTCCGCATGCTGCCAAGCCTGGTTACCACCGAAGATGGTCAGGATGTGATCAACCGCGCCGTAGCACACCTTGGAATAGGCGCCGAAGGTTTCCTTCCACATTTCCTTGAGGCCGCGCGGTTGCCGCGTCAGGTCAAAGGTGTCTGGCGCCGCCTGGTGGATCCAGTCCGCCATCGCGATCTCCACCCGGCGTTCATTGGTGTAGATGCCATGCTCGGTGACGATGCCTGTTGCGCCCATCTCGGCCACCGCGCGGGCGGTATAAAGCCCGGCATAGCCGGTACAGGTGGTGTGATAGACTCGTGCAGGCGGCAGCGGCGCCAACAGCGTGGCGTAGAGGCCGGTGAACAGGGTTCGCCAGGTCCAGAAAAACTCGAGGAACGGACTATCCGGCTGGGTCTGTTCATAGATCCGCTGGATCATCTCCCACGCCTGCGGCGACTCCATCAGCAGGCGCTGGCCAAGCCTGCCCCGGTGGGGGGCGAGATGATGGATCAGCCGGGAAAAGTGGGTAAGATCGCCACCGTTCTGCAGTGACACCAGCGCCTGACCCAGCTGGTGGAAAAACCGGCCCTGGCGCGGCATACGGCTGGCGCCCGCGGGAAGCTGCTGCAGGTTGACGTGGGTCATGCCCACGACATTGGCCGGCAGGTCATAAACCGGCACATCCTCCGGCGCCCGTGGCAGCAGACAGACCAGATGAAACGTCGTGTCCGGCTGGAATCGGATCAGGTCGTGAACCCAGGTGGAGACACCTCCGCCCACGTAGGGGTAGGTCCCTTCCAGAACCAGACAAACGTCTGCGACCGTCGGTTGGGTGAGCGGCCTAGACATGGGCTGCCTCCGCCTCGGGGCCAGACGATCTCCAAATATCGGCAGGCGCCCTCAGAGCACCCACTGTGTTGCCCGGAGTGGGGCCACGACCGGTGTCTGAACGCCCGGCGATGGCTCGAACGTCGGCGTAGCGACCAAGCTGGTACAACGCCTCCATGTACCAGTTCAGTGTTTCGGTTGGCGCACCCGGCTCCATCGCGGGTCTATCCAGCCAGTCGACCGCCGATTGCGCCCGGCCGGAACGCACCAGCAAACGCCCCACCGCATGCAGCGAAATCGGGCCAGGGCGGATGTTGTGGCACCGAAGCCAGGATACCAGTGCCCGCCGCCGCAGGTCTTCCGCTTCCCTGGCGTCAGCGAGACCGGACCACGCCCAGGCATCGCAGATCTCGGCGAGCTGGATTTCCACGTCATAGGGGTTGGGCTGCCCGTCCCGCTCCTGCGCCAAGGCGTCGAGCTTTCTGGCGAACCGGTCTCTCAGCCGTGCGTGGGCGGCGGCGGCCTCGACCCGGGTGGCGGCATTCGAATCGTTCAGCGCTGCCGCCAGAACGGGCAGGAAGGCCGGATCGAAGCGCCGGGAAATCAGTGAAATTACCGACGATTTTTCGTCCTGGCTGCCAAACCGGATGATGTCGATGAACGAATCCAGGCCGGTTTGCATGCCCTGCAAGTTCAGGGCAGCCGCCTCGATGTGTTCCCTGGGCGCATTCACGGTATCGGGGAAGAGCGACTGGTACCAGCTCTCGAAAGGCTGGGCACGTCGCTGAAAATGCAGGAAAAGCGGCCAGGAAATACAGCCGGCCAAAATTCCAACCCCGCCGGTTGGGATAACTACCGCCCAGACAAACAGCAGATATCGGTGCCGGATCGGCGCCCGCCATAGCGCCCAGCCCGTCAGCGCCATGGTCGCCAGATGGAGCACCAGGTACCACCAGGCCGACAGACCGAAGCCGAGCATGCCGATGAAGCCGGCGAGATTCACAGCCGCCGCGAACAGGGTCTGCGCAACCGCATACCTGCCCCCGACATCAGTTCCTGCCTCGATTCCGACTTCAGGCCAGGCATGGTGGCCTGCCTTTGCGAATGCTGTTGCTTTGCGGCCCGCCATCACGCGTCCCTCCGCTGGAAGGGCACGACGTTCCCGCTGGCGTCCATGGCGTCCGGCGTGGCGACCTCATGCAAACAGCGGGTCCGTGCGAAGATCGGCCAGTCGTCGTTGCCGGTGGAGATGGCGCTGCCCAGGCCTTGCTCGATGGTACGGGCCAGCGCAGTTGTTTCCGCGGCGCTCATACCGGGCAGCAGCACCAACAGGTCTGTCGCGGCGGCGCCGCTGGTTCCCACGATTGCGCCCTGGGGGATGAGGCGGCGGCAGGCCTGTTCAACCGCCTCAGACAATTCCCGGCGACCTGAACCGGAGAGCGCAGCATTGGGAGCGACAAAGATTTCAATCGCGTGCAGGCCAAAGTTCTGAGCCGCGGCCACTGCTTGCAACGGCCGGCACAGCTCACAGGCGTCCAGACGGAATGAAGGCGGCGCTGCGGCAATGGACGGCTCTGCCTTTGCCGGTGGTTTTTGCAAGCGGCTGACATTGGCGAGGGCGGCGGCGATGAGGTCGCAAACCGCGCGGAAATTGGCCAGGGACACATAGGTAAAGGCCGCAAAAGGCAGCCCTTCGACCTTTAGCATACCCAGCACCTGGCCCTCGCCAGGCGTCGTCAATGCGCCGGCAAGGAGGCCATCGTTGCCAAGGATAGCCTGGTCGGTCGGCCGGTTCACGCTCAGGTCGGCTCGACGGGCGACAATATGGTCGAAGATCGGGTCGCCAGAGGCATATTGCTTTGGCCGCCAATCCTCGTTGGACCAACCCTCGGCATGAATCAGTCGCAGGCGCGGCCCGTCCAGCACATAGAGGGAGAATTTCTCCGGCTTGAGCGTTGAGGAGAGCACCTCACGGGCGCCCTCGATTACCGACTGGACGGTGCCGCCGTATAGCTGGCTGGCGCTGCGTTGCAGGGCTAGTTCGCTATGCAAGTCCGAAGCCACGGCAAGTTCGAGCTTCTGGTGCGCCTGGATCAGACTTTCGTGTTTCTGATCCAGATCGGTTCGTGCCCGTTCCGACTGATTGAGCGATGCTGTTTGCTCGATGAGCCGCCGCCGGTGCCGGTTCACGAGCTCACCCACAATGATAGCCGCCGCCAACCACATGATTGGCCGGCCGATCAGGGTTGTCTGCCAATCGAACAGGTCTGCGCCCAACGACTGCGCCGGCAGGTTGCCTACCAAGAGCGCCACAGAAGACAATGCCGCCGTGGCCAGCCCTTCTGCCGTGCCGTACTGAACGGCGACCAGCAGCACCACTGCCCAGAAAGGATGCGGCGCCACATTGGCGAAACGCGTGCCGTCGAACCAAATCAGATCCGCCGCGACCAACGCGACCAGCAGGCAGACCGCTTCCGCCAACGCAACAACGCGAAGGCCGCCAACCCGGCCCTCGTGCCATGCTTCCAGAAAACGCTGCGGGCTTTCGGCTTTGGGAGAGATCACGGGCATCATTGCGACGCCTCCCCCAACTTGCGCAGTCGTGGTGCTGGCGGCCTGCCTTTGCGCACATCGTCCGATTCCCGGTAGCGCCCAAGCGCCAGAAGAACGTCGATGAAGCGTTCACGGGTCTCCTTGTCCCTGGGGTGCTGGCGCAGGAGCTTGCGAAATTCGCGGATCGACGCGTCGAACCTGCCGAGCCGATACAGGATATGCGCCCGAGTGCTCCGGGCCGCGATTGATGGCCGTGGCAACTCCGCAATCCGCGCCAAACCCCTCCGATAGACCGGCGCCGCCTGCCGCCAGTCGGGAAACTTGTTGATGACCTCGCCCAGCAGGTGCAGCGCTTCCCAGTCGCCTGGGCGTTTGGCGACATAGGCGGTGAGCAGGCGGCGCGACAAGGCTTCTTCTTCCGCCCAAAAGGCGACGACGGCGAGGCGCTTCATCACCTTCAAATTACCGGGGCTGTCCTTGAGCAGACGGCGGTATCCAGCCATGGCCGCCTTCAGATCGCCCGCCTGCTCGGCGAGCAGCGCGTAACGGTAGAGCAGGGGCGCCTTCCTGGCGCCGGAGACAAGCCAAGCGGCGACTTCGGCAGCTTTCTCCCGTTCACCGGCATGCATCAATGCGACCGTGTAGATCTCCCGCACATCCTGTCCGGCCTTCGCCGCCGACGGTGCAAGCGCGGCGGCCACCATCTTCGCCTTGCCGATTGCAATGAGGTCGTCGACGATGATCCGCCGCGTCTTCAGCGGAACATCCTGCCGACCAAGCCAACCCGACAGAAAGCCCTTCAGATTCGCCCCCATATGGTGGCCGGCCCGCGCGGCGCGCACCAGTGCGATGGCATATTGCTGATCCACCCGTGCTGATGTTCCGAGATGTTTCCGCAACGCAGCCAGAACCCGTTTGGGCTGACTCTGGTGTTCATAGGCATACCGGATCAGCAGGCGGGCGCCGGCCCGCGGCGTCAGCACAGCAAGGCGGGTCAGGACTGCCTGGGCAAGCGCAGCATGGCCGGCGCGGGAGGCCTCCGCACGCAACAGGCGCAACAGCACCAGGCGGCTGTCCCGGGACGGTGCAGCGCGCAACGCATTTGCGATTTCTTTTGCCGTGACGCCCGGTTTCAGCACAAGCCGCGCAGCCCGCTGCCACAAGGTTCCGCCCTTTGGTGCGCGCGCGCCGTTGAGCCACTTCTGCGCATCGACCGACAAGCCCATACGCCAGGCCAATCCGGCAATGGCGATGACCGATTCGCTTCCCGGCAACGGCTGCCGGAGGAGGCGCCGGACGACCTGCCGTGCGGTTCGTTTGTCACCGGCGCGCAACAGCTGCCGGGCCATGTCGACGCCAAAACTTGTGGAAATTGGGCCGGACGAAAGTGCGGCCAACACCAGTTTTCGGGCCAATGCTCTTTGCCCCTTGATCAGAGCAAGGCGGGCCCCGATCACCGGGTGCCGACGGCTGAAGCCCGGCTTCATTCGGGCGAGCAGGCGGCTGACCTTTTTAGCGTCTCCCCACCCCAATGCCGCGCCCGCAAATCCGGCGAGCGCGGCTTCCGGTATCCGCCCGACATCAACACGCGTCAGCGCAGCCCAGGCCCGACTGAGGCGCTTTGCTGCCACTGCCGTGACAAGCAGGAGGTCGTAGTCGCGGGCGCGCAGGCGCCCCTGGGTCGCCAGCCGGTCCAGCCGGTCGAACGCCTGACGGTGCTTGCCGTTGCGATAATCCAGCCAGGTCAGACGCCGAAGGGCGGGTGTGGCATAGCCGTTATTTCCGGCGGCAGGCTCCAGCAACGCGGCGGCCTGGGCACCGTGGCCGCGCGCCTCAAACAGGTCGACCAGGCGCAGGCGCAGGGCTGCGGCGCGACGTCCCTTGCCCCGACTTTTTGCCAAGGCCAGCGCCTGGCGATTTTCCCGCCGGTCGAGATGGAGGCTGACGGCGAGAAGGACGGCGTGATGCGCCAGTGCGGCGGACAGCACTCCGCGCTGACCAGCCAGGACGTGCCGTTGCAGGATTGCCAGAGCGCGACCGGTTTTGCCTCTTGCCGCAAGGAACCGGGCATGCGCGAAGGCCTCCGTAGCGGTGATGTGGCCGTTCTTCGCCAGCCGCACCATCTGGCCGGACCAGGCGGGATACCGCCCCTGCCGCCAATAGAGAGCCGCGAGTTGTCTCCGTTCCGCGGGATTGGCATGACCGGCGATGCGCCGCGCAAGCGCTCTTGCATGGTCCCAACTTCGCTGGGTTTCCCGGTAGAGCCACTCCAGCCGACGCCGCGCCTCCCGGCTTCCCGGATGGCGGCGGGCATAGGCCTCATACAAGGTGATGGCCCGGTCTACCTGCGCATTCGCCTGATACAGCCAGGCGAGACCCGAGGTGACCTCCGCCGAGCGCTCGCCGTTGTTGAAACGGCGCTGGTAGATATTCACGGCATCGCCGTAGCGGGCGGTACGCAGATAGACCGCGCCCATCTCATGCTGGTCAGGCATCAGGACGAAGACGCCGCCGATGCCTGCGACGCCTACCACGATGGCAAACAGGCTGATGCGCAAACCGTTCATCGCGGCGCCTCGCTGACGGAGACGCGCAGCGCATGCCGGCTTGCCGGCAGTACGAAAGCCAGACGGTGGTCGGCCTGCACGGCCGCACGATAGACGGATTGCTTCCCGTCGCGATGCGTCACCCGAATCAAGTATTGGCCGGAATTGGGGACACGCCAGACAAACGCGCCGGCGCCAAAGCCGGCCGCCGTAAACCGGAAGCCGCCGCCATCGCGCTGGACCAGTGACCGGACGCGCCACCGCGCATTGACCAGGTAGGCCCGGGTGGAGGCGGGATCTGCGGCGAAGGCGTTGCAGGTGGAAAGCGCAACCACCGGCCGGCGCACATCGGCGTCCAACGCCACGTAAAGGCTGCCCTGATGATGCCGCTGGCCCACCACACCATGCGACCTGGCCAGGTCGACGCAATCGGCCGCCGCACGGTCGAACCGGATCGTTTCAATGCCGTCCCGGGCCTCAACCCGCCACCGCCGGTGGCCCAGCCTGAGCAGCCGCGTCCTGACGAACCCGTCAGACATGGCGGCGAATCGGCTGGCCTTGACAGGGGCGATCTCCATTCGCCGCACGCGGTCCAGAATCTTCTTCAGGGCCGCCAGACCTTCCTGCCGCTCACCCAGATAGAGGTGGTAGTAGACATTAATGGGCATTACCCGAATCGGGCGGCCCGTGTTTTTGATGGTTTCCAGCAGGTAGGCGTAGGCGAAGAAGCCACCCTTCCATGCGCGGGTATAGATATGCTCGTTGGACTGCGAGGCGTAGGGCTGCCAATGCTTGCCCACCCACCGGCCATAGGGCGCAACGAACGCGTATGACCGGAAATTGCGGTACATCCGCCCGTCGCCACCGTTGATGTTGCGCAAGCCGGCTTTTGCGGTCGCCGCGACAGCCGCCGGGAACGGCGCGGTGTCGCCCGACCACTGATACAGCGCAACCCGCTTGCCGGCGGGCAGCAGCCTCTTGAGATAGGTCGCGCTTTCAGCAATCTCCTGCCGGAGGCTGAAGGCGCGCACCGCATAGGCGCGCGGGCGATCATATTCATGGGTGCCTTGCGCCGGGCTCGATCCTTTCGGCGCTGACCGGGCGAGTGGCTGGGCGAGTGGCCGGGCGAAGACGGAAGCGGCGCGGGACTGGCCCGGCCGCACAGGGTAACGGGCGAGATATTTGCGCTCCTTTTCGGCGCGATAGCCGCGGAAGAACGCCCAGGCGAAGGGATGGCTGTACGTGTGATGGCCCACTTCCACATGGGGCAGCCGGAAGATCCGCCGGGCGAGGTCCAGCTGCCGCTGGCTGCCGTACCAGGTCGGATCCAGGTCCCCCACCACCGCCCCGACGGTGACCGGCAAGTCCGGATATTTCAGCAGAATCTCCTCGTAGATGACCTCCGCCGCATTCATCCTTCGCTTCAGAAAGCGGGCCTGGCGCGCGCGGTTGCGCCAGCCGTCACCGTCGATATGGCTGTAGAGGATGCGACGTCCGGAAAGCGTGGTGATATCCGGCTTGGGCAGCCCAGCGGTATTAAAGGCCAGCCGGAAAAAGCGGAACGGATTGATGTGCCAGGCGCGCACCGGGGGCTTCTGATTTGGGGCCACCAGAATTGCATAATCCGCTGCCGCATAGGCGCCCGCCGGTCCCAGGACGATCAGGTCGCTCCGCTTTCCGTCCAGGGTCACGCTGAGAAGAATCCGGGTCTTGGTCCGAGTCTTGGTTTTGACGGCCTTTACCGCATTGAAGGCCGGCAGTACCGGCGGAAGCGGTTTTTCGAAATTCATCAGGCCGGGGTCCAGATAGGAAACCCTCGCGCGATAGGTAAGCTGATGGTGGACGCCGACCCAGCGCACGCCGATCCTGGCCATGACCTGCCGAAAGCGCCGCTTCATTTCGGGGCGGCTCGCCGATGAGGGAACAACGCCAGGGTGCTGCAGAACCACCAAACGGCGGCCCGCCTCAAGCTGGCGGTGCAGCCAGCTAACGTAGGTGCCAGGGTCGATCCGGATGCTGTCGGTAAACCAGGTGATGATCCCGCGTGCGCCAGCCATGGTCGCAGCGTCTGGCAAGCCGCGCCGCAGATCATGGTAGACCACTACCAATCCCAGATGATTGAGTGGCAACTGGACAATCTGGTGAAGGTAGGAATAGCGTACGCTGGGCGTCTGCCGACTGTCGTAAAGGGCGACCACGCGGCGAGGCTCCACCGTCTCGCCAACGGCGGGCGCCGGCCCGGCCAGGAGGACGGCCAAGCAGATAGCGGACAGAAAAGTCTGGATCAGACGCCCGCTCATCGGCGCGGCTCCGGCACGAGGCGGTCCAGTGCAATGATCGAAACGTAGGGCACAAATCCCTGCCGACGCTGCCGGCGGTATATCTGGGCGACGGTCGCGGTGTCGGTCGGGTCCCAATAGTCGAGCGACAGAATTCGCAGACGCGGATTCCGCCGCCGCGCCGCCTTCAGCCAGCCGACCTGCCGCCGGTAGTCCGTCGGCGACACCCGGCGATACCGCTTTGTGCGGAAGTCGTAGGACGTGAGCACGCTTTCCCCCAACAGGATGTCCACGTCAGACGCCACCCGGGGCAGGATTTCATACGCCCGGTTGAGCATGATGACGATGCGGGGGTAATGGTGGCGAATCGCGCGCACCAGCCGGGCGGCGGCGCGGGTCATGCCCCGGTATCGAACGGGGTCCATGCGTTCCAGATGGGCGGCGTTGTCCAGGGTGTCGATGAAGATGCCGTGGAAGCCCCGCTGCAGGACGGCCGGGATGATATCCTCCAGAACCCGGCGTACCCAGCGGGGGTCACGCAGATCCACATAACGGCTTTCCGGCCAGTTCGGGTTGGGGGCAAGCAACAAGCCCTGCGCCTTGACGGCGCCGTAGTAGCTTCTGTGACGTTCCACTTCGCCCAAGCTGACATAGCCGAGCAGCATCTTGCCTCGGTTCAACAGGGGCTGGAGCGGCGGGTGTTGGCGGCTGTCCAGAACGATCAGATCATAGGCAGCAAAGGCTTCGGGCGCAGCTTTGTCACTGTAATAGACCGCCCAATGGCGTACCTGCGCGATCGTGCGGGCGGCGGCTTCCTGTCCGGAGATCGCCGCAAATGTCGCCGCGGTCAAGGCGACCGTTGCCAGCCCCGTCGCCAGTTCACGCAGGCGCGCATAGGCAGAGTGCCGACCTCGTCCAAGGGAATGGCGCCCGGAATGGCTCCGGACCCGGCTGATGATGCCGCGCCGTCTCACGCTGCCTCCCGAATTTCTTCGGCAAGCAGGCCCTGCAGCCCCTCGCGCAATGTGGTGCGGGCTTTGACACCGAGATCGGCCGCAAGCGCCGCCGGATCACCCACTGAAAGGCGGATATCGCCAGGCCGCGCGGGTCGCCGGCGAACTGGTGGCTGATTGCCAAACAGGTCGGTCAGAACGTCCACCAGGTCATTCAGGGTGGTCAAAATGCCGGTGCACACATTGTAGACCGGGCTGGCGACAGCCGCGGAGGCCATCGATTGCTTCAGCGCCGCCACCACATCCGCGACATAGACAAAATCGCGCCCCTGGTTGCCGTCGCCAAAAAGCTCACAATCCACGCCGCGGCGAAAGCGGTCGGCAAAAATGGAGATGACACCGGAATAAGGCGACGCCGGGTTCTGCCGCGGCCCGTACACGTTAAAAAACCGCAGCCCTACGGCGGGTACGGCAAAGGATTTCCGGGCGACGAGGCCGTGTAGTTCGCAGGCGGCTTTGTCGGCGCCGTAAGGCGTCAACGGCGCTACGCAATCGGCTTCGGAGATCGGCAACCGTTGATTGTCGCCATAGACAGCAGCGGATGACGCATAGACCACCGGCACAGGTCCGCTGCCACAGCCGTTACGGGCCTCGTTCAGAATGTTGACCGTGCCAGCCAAGTTGGTTTGGCTGGTGCCCGGCCAATCGGCCAGGGTCTGAGTGACCGAGGCAATTGCCGCAAGGTGAAAGCACCCGTCCATGGCCCGCATCAAGGCCGCGACAGTCTCCCTGTCCCGGACATCCCCCACCACCAGATTGGCGCCAGCGGGACAGTTTATCCTGTCACCGGTACTGAGATTGTCGAGAATGTGAACCTGGTGCCCGTCCGCAAGCAAGGCATCAGCCAGATGCGAGCCTATGAAGCCGCAGCCCCCGGTAACCAGATATTTTGCCACGCGACTCTCCTCAACCGGGCCAACGGCCACCGGTCAGTCAGACTATGTGTCTGCCGACGTTCATCGGTTCCCTGCGTGGACCGCTGTCTTGAGTGCTACAGAGGATTGGCGAAGGTCCGATGTTGGCTTTGGAGCCGAAAGCGGCCGCATAGCGAACATCGAAGGCGCATGAGCGCCTTGGAATACTAGATGATGTAAAAAATTAAGTAATACTTATTTGTTATCATAGTTAATTTGTTAACTGTTTCTATAAATCAATTTTCTATAATAAATTAACAATTACCATAACTTCTCCCTTACGCTTTCACGAACCGGAAGAAGGAGAGCTACCCAAGTTACCGCCCTGCGAGCTCGGTACGGGCGCGATTCTGGCAACAACGTCAGTACACCAAACGGGTAGCCAGTAGCTGGCGCAGGACCGCTTCCCCTTTCCGATCAAAAAAGTGAGGGGCACCTTTGGCCGCGCGCCAATGTCCGCATTGGGTCCAGGCTGTGTGAAAACGCTTCTGGATGTTACGATTCCGGGCTTGGTGATGCGGGGGTCGATATGAAGCGTTTTGTGGCGGGTCTGGACCGTGATCAGACGACCCTGTTTCCCGAATGCCTCGAGGATTGGGTCG
>JAJFFJ010000004.1 GCA_021776685.1 Alphaproteobacteria bacterium | reverse complement strand
GAGGGATGGAATGCCAGAGACATGGGTCAGCAGATGGCCGACGGTCGCCTGCTGCCAATGGGTGACGCCCGCAAAATACTCTTTCAGAGATTGTCGGAGCTTGATTTTGCCGTGCCCGCGCTGCTGCAGCAGGACGATGGCGGCGGCTGTAAATTGCTGGGTGATCTGGCCAATCGGATAAATCGTGTGGGCATCGGCCTTGGTTCCAGGCCGGGCAATGCCGAAGCCGGCGCGGTGCACGATGCGGCCATTGACGCTAATGGCGACCGACAGGCCGGGGATGCGATTCGCTTTGGCAAAGCGGATCAGAAGCCCATTGACCTGCTGGCGTTCGGGCGCCGTCAACGCCTTTTTGTATGGCTTTGCCGGCGCTTTTTGTGCCGTGGCAGGTCCCGACAGGGACAGGCACAGGGCCGCAAGCACGGTTGTCAGAAACAGTCTCATGTCAGCCCAGTAAATCAGAGGCGATATGGAACGGTGATTACCGCGATCATGGTACGCATTTATTGCATCGTGCCCGGCGCATCGTCACGGATGCCGGAATTTCAACCCGCAGGCGGCGTCAGTCGGCGAACGGGTCGCGTACCAGAATGGTGTCTTCCCGTTCCGGGCTCGTGGACAACATTGCCACGGGCGCCTCGATCAGTTCCTCGATCCGCCGGATGTATTTGATAGCGGTGGCCGGAAGGTCAGCCCAGGACCGGGCGCCCATGGTGCTATCGGACCAACCCTCCAGGGTTTCGTAGACAGGGGTCACTGCTGCCTGCGCAGCGGGCGCGGCAGGCAGATAATCCAGCTCCTGCCCATCCAGAATATAGCCGGTGCAAACGTTCAGGGTGTCAAACCCGTCCAGCACATCCAGCTTGGTGAGTGCGATCCCATCGATGCCACCCACTTTAATGGCCTGCCGTACCATCACCGCATCAAACCAGCCGCAGCGCCGCTGGCGTCCGGTGACCGTGCCAAATTCATGGCCGCGCTCGCCCAGCCTCTGCCCGACCACGTCGTTGAGTTCGGTCGGGAATGGGCCGTTGCCAACCCGGGTGGTGTAGGCCTTGGTGATGCCCAGCACAAAATCGACCGCGCCGGGGCCGAGACCACAGCCCATGGCTGCCTGGGCGGCAACCGTGTTGGATGACGTGACGAAAGGATATGTGCCGTGATCCACATCCAGCATGGTGCCCTGTGCGCCTTCAAACAGGATGCGCCGGCCTTCCCGCCGCAGACTGTCCAGCCGCCGCCAGACAGGCTCAGTAAAGGGCAGGACTTCGGGCGCGATAGCGAGCAGTTGGTCACGGATCTCGCCAGCGTCCAGCGGTTCCGCGCCCAGGCCAATGCGAAGTGCATTATGATGCGCCAGCAGATGTGTGATCTTTCCATCCAGCGAATCGGGGTGGCCAAGATCGCAAACCCGGATTGACCGCCGGCCCGCCTTGTCTTCGTAGGCGGGGCCGATGCCACGGCCGGTGGTGCCGATCTTCTCATCACCCCGGGCGGCCTCCCGCAATTTGTCCAATTCCTGATGCAAAGGCAGAATCAAGGTTGCGTTGTCAGCGATGCGCAGGCGTTCCGGTGAGACGTCGACGCCCTTGCCACGCACCGTTTCAATTTCCTGCATCAAGGCCCAGGGATCGATCACCACGCCATTGCCCAGAATCGAAAGCTTGCCACCCCGGACAATGCCGGAAGGCAACAGGCTCAGCTTGTAGGTGACGCCATCGATGACGAGCGTGTGTCCGGCGTTGTGGCCGCCCTGGAAACGCACAACCACGTCGGCGCGCTCGGACAACCAATCGACAATCTTGCCTTTGCCCTCGTCGCCCCATTGGGAGCCAATTACCGCTACGTTCGCCATGTGCTTCCCTCAGTCCGCCGTTACCGGGTGCGGTGATCCGCCAATCAGCGCATGGCTGCAGCCCAGCCGCCGGGCCTCGTCTGCGAAGGCCTCAGGATTTGCACCATCAACATCCAGGGCCGGCACAGTGATCCATCCTTCGTCACGCAGATTGCTGGCAGTCGCCACGTCGACCCCCGCGGGCAGGAGGATGCGCAGTGCCAGTGGCGGGTCGCCCAGGGCGCGCAGGACCGTGTCCAAATAGATTGTAAACCCGGTGGCAGGCTCCCCGTCGCCGCCGCCTACCGGCTCTGCCAGATAGCGTCCGCCGCCAGCCAGTTCACCCCGCAGAGCCGGCTTCAGGATCATGAAGCTGACGCCGGTGTGATATTCCAGCCCCCGCTTCTCCACCGGATCGATGGTCAGGGTGATCTCAGGGGCCTGTGCCGTCACCTGGCGGGCGACCTCGACCAACCGGTCCGCTTCCCGTCGCGCTGGGGCAGGGAGATCGACCTTTGTCAAAGCGTCGATGCCGGCCTCCGCAGGCCCACATAGGTCAAGCAATGCAGCAAACGTCGCGGCATGGTCACCGGCGACGTCCGCCGTCTGTGTGGCGTCCTTCCGGTCCAGCGCCTGGCTCAAGCGCGACTGGGTTTCAGCGTCCATGCCAAGTGCGTCCATCAACGCGGGGACAAGGGTTGGCAGAGACAGGTCGACGCAAAGGTTTTCTATGCCGATCTGGCTGAGAGCGGAGACCGCAAGCAGGATCGCTTCCACGTCCGCACCGGCGCTTTCAACGCCAATCAGTTCCGCGCCGACTTGTGTGAACTGGCGTTCCGGGCGCTGATTGTTTCCGGTCACCCGGGTCACGTCGCCGTCATAGCTGATCCGAAGCGGCCGTGGCGCCCGGGCCAGTCTCGACGTGGCGATGCGCGCGATCTGAACTGTGATGTCCGACCGCAATCCCATCATGCGACGGGACACGGGATCCATCAGCCTGAAGGTCTCCCGCTCCATGGCAGCGCCCGCGCCGATCAACAGAGATGTTTCAAATTCGATCAGCGGCGGCTTGATCCGCTCATAGCCATTCGCCCGAAAACACTGGCGCAGCGCTTCCTGGACGTCGGCTGCGTGATCTGCATCCGGCGGCAACACATCGTGCAGGCCGGCGGGAAGCAGGGCATTGCTGTCGGCTGGTGGCATCGCCACGGCGGCTCCGAAATGGCACTGGAGGTGTGATGGGGCTGAAAGAGGCGCGGTGCGCTGCTATTCCTTCCCCTCGAATCGAGGCAACTGATATCATGGCCAGCAGAGGTGGAAAAGGGCGAGGAGAGACCGGCTATGAGCGACACATCGGCGCGTGGCACCGGAATGGGGCCGCGGAGGTGGTTCGCAGGGGGCGCAATAGTGTGCGTCATCGCCGTCGCTCTGGGCTGGTGGCTAAGCCGCGACGGCCGCGTAGGCATGCCGAAAGGGGACAATGTGGATTGGAAAGCCGCGGCCGCACGCAGCGTCCAAGGCCCGCCCGACGTGGTTTGGGAAAAGACCTATGGTGGCGCCAAAATCGATGCTGCCCGGGCCATTCTGAGACTTCCTGCGGGTGGTTTTGTGACCGCTGCACGTACCCGTTCTTCGGGCGCTGGCAAAGACGACATCTGGCTCCTGCGTCTGGCAGCGGACGGGCGGGTTGTCTGGCAAAAGACCTTCGGCGACTCGGGCAAGAACTGGGCAACTTCGATTGCGCTGATGGATGATGGCGGGTTTGCCCTTGGCGGATCGACCGAAAAGGGAACCGCGTCCCATGTTGCCGGCTGGGTCATTCGCACCGATAAGGTTGGCAAGGTGAAGTGGCAGAAGGAAATGGGCGGTATACGCCTAGACGGCATCACCTCTCTCGTGGCGCTTCCCGATGGGGGGCTGTTGGCGGCCGGGTCCACCTCCTCAAAGGGGGCAGGTGGCTATGACGCTTGGTTGCTGCGCTTCGACGCCGCCGGCGAGCTTGAGTTTGAGAAATACTACGGCGGCAAGGAAGAGGATTCCGCATTCGCCGCGGTCGCTCTCAAGGATGGCTACGCCCTTGCTGGATCGACCAGCAGCAAAGGAGAGGGTGAAGGCGATATGTGGCTGGTCCGCCTAGACCGGAAGGGCAAGTTGCTGTGGGACCGCACATACGGTGGCCCGTTGTATGAAGTGGCCAACGTTCTTCTGGCGCTGCCTGACGGCGGATTCCTGCTGGCTGGACATTCAGCGTCCGGGCCAAAACCGCTGCCCTGGGTGGTGCGTGTGGACCGTGACGGCAAAACTGTTTGGACCCAGCATGTCCCCATGAAATTTGAAGGCTGGGCCAATGACGGCGTCCGCCTGGCTGATGGCGGGTTCGTCTTAGTCGGTCTGGCAAAGGACGCTAAGGACGCTGATGAAAACGCCTGGCTTGCCCGGTTGGACGCCAAAGGCAAAGTGCTTTGGGTAAAAATAGTTGCCAATGGCAAAGACGACAATTTCCTGAGTGTGGATCTGCTGCCGGACGGCGGTTTCGTTGCCGCCGGCTTCACCAATTCGAAGGGATCAGGTAATGGCGATGTCTGGCTCGTCCGGTTCGGCTATCCGAAGAAGGCCAATCCCAAAAAGTAGTTGAGCCGCCAGTTGGAACGGCCAGTTAGAACGGCCAGTTAGAACGACAGCGTCTTGACCTGATCAACATTGGGCAGGGCACACAGATTCATCAACACCATCTCGCTGACCGGCTGATCGACGCTGATCAGGGTAATAACGTCACCCCCCTCAGCCGTACGGCCCAGGTGGAAGGTGGCGATGTTGACCTCCGCGTCCGCGAGCGTATTGCCAAAGGCGCCGATCATGCCGGCACGGTCCTTGCTGCGGACAAACAGCATGGTGCCTTCCAGTGCCGCTTCCATATGGATGTCCTCCACCTGGATCAGGCGTGGTTTGTCCCCGCCTACCAGGGTGCCGGCCACATGGCGGCGGCGGCGTTCAGTCTCGACCTCCACTGTGATCCGGGTTTGGTAGTCGACGGTCTTGTCGGTGGTCCGCTCAATGACTTCGACACCTCGTTCTGCGGCCACGTGGGGCGCGCTGACGGCGTTAATGCCTTCCAGTTGTGGGGCAAGGAGGCCTGTCAAAACCGCCGCGGTCATCGGCTCGGTGCTGAGGCCGGCGGCATGGCCTTCATAAATAATTCGCACGGAGCGAATGGCCGATTCCGTGACCTGTCCGGCGAAGCTGCCCAGTTGATGCGCCAGCTTGAGGTAGGGCCGCAGGGCGGGCGCCTCATCGCTGGAAATCGCGGGCATGTTGATCGGGTTGGTGACAGCCCCTGAAATGAGATAGTCCGCAATTTGCTCTGCCACCTGGACGGCGACATTCTCCTGCGCTTCTTCCGTGGATGCGCCCAGGTGAGGCGTTGCCACAAAGCCCGGCGTATTGAACAGCGGGTTCTCCTTGGCAGGCTCCACCGCAAATACGTCAAATGCTGCGCCGGCGACGCGGCCATCGTCCAGCGCGGCTTTTAGGGCCGCTTCGTCTACCAGGCCGCCGCGGGCGCAGTTGATGATCCGGACGCTGGATTTCATCTGGTCCATGGCCGCGGCGTCAATGATATGGCGGGTGCCGTCGGTTAGCGGTGTGTGCAGGGAGATAAAGTCCGCGCGTTGGAATAACTCGGCCAGCTCAACCTTCTCCACCTGCATATCCGCCGCGCGCGCCGGCGCCAGATAGGGGTCATAGGCAACCACATTCATCTTCAGGCCGCGGGCCCGGTCGGCGACGATCGTGCCGATGTTGCCGCAGCCGATGATGCCGAGGGTCTTGCCTGTAATTTCGACGCCCATGAACCGGCTTTTTTCCCACTTGCCGGCCTGGGTCGAGCGGTCGGCCTCGGGAAGCTGTCGGGCGAGGGCCATCATCATCGCAATCGCGTGCTCGGCGGTGGTGATGGAGTTGCCGAAGGGCGTGTTCATCACCAGCATGCCCCTGGTCGTAGCTGCTTCGATGTCGATGTTGTCGACGCCAATACCAGCCCGGCCGATGACACGAAGGTTTTTCGCAGCGTCGATGACCTCCGCCGTCACCTTTGTCGCCGAGCGCACCGCCAGGCCGTCATAGTCGCCGATGCAGGCCGCCAGCACCTCGGGCGCCATGCCCGGCTTCTCATCCACATCCAGGCCCCGGGCGCGCAGAATCTCGCCCGCACGCGGGCTCATTTTGTCGGATATCAGAACTTTAGGCATGTTCGGTCTCGAACCATCCGGGTAAAGGTGAAGTGGGCATCAGGTCAGGCGGCTTCGGCATTTTCGCGGCAAGTGGCGAAAGCCCAATCAAGCCATGGCAGGAGGGCTTCAATATCGGCGGTTTCGACCGTCGCGCCACCCCAGATGCGCAACCCGGTCGGTGCATCGCGATAGCTGCCGATGTCGTAGGCGACAGCTTCTGCCTCCAGCAGCCCCGTCACCGATTTAACGAAACTTTGCTGTGCATCATTGGGCAGGGCGGCCAAGTCGGGGTCAACGATTTTGAGGCACATGGAGGTGCAGGAGCGCGTCGCCCTGTCCTCGGCCAGAAAGTCCACCCACGGCGTATCTGCCACCCATTCTTCCAGCACCTTCAGGTTTGCCTCGGACCGGCTTATCAGTCCGGCCAGACCACCAGATTCGGCTGACCAACGCAGCGCATCCAGATGATCCTCAACACACAGCATTGATGGCGTGTTGATGGTGCTCGCCTCAAAGATGCTGCGGTTCAGCTTGCCGCCTTTGGTCAGGCGGAAAATCTTCGGCATCGGCCAAGGCGGCGTATAGGACTCAAGCCGTTCGACCGCCCGCGGCGACAGGACAAGCATGCCGTGCTGCGCCTCGCCTCCCAGCACCTTCTGCCAGGACCAGGTTACCGCATCCAGCTTGTGCCACGGCAACTCCATGGCGAAGACGGCCGATGTCGCGTCACAGATCGTCAATCCGTCACGGTCATCGGCAATCCAGTCGCCGTTCGTGACACGAACGCCGGAGGTCGTGCCGTTCCAGGTGAAGACCAGGTCGCGCCCCGGGTCCACTTGTGCCAGGTCGGGAAGCTGGCCGTAGGGTGCAGAAATTTCCCGTACATCTTCCAGCCGCAGCTGTTTGACAATGTCCGAAACCCAGCCGCTGCCGAAGCTCTCCCAAGCCATGACGTCACAACCCCGGGCGCCGAGAAGCGACCACAGCGCCATCTCGACCGCGCCCGTGTCCGATCCCGGAACAATGGCGATCAGATAATCGTCAGGCAGGCCCAGGATGTCTCGGCTACGATCCAGCACTTCCTGCAGACGGGCCTTGGGTGCTTTGGCCCGATGAGAGCGTCCCGTCATCGCCCCTTCCAGGGCAGCAATCGACCAGCCGGGCCGCTTGCTGCAAGGGCCAGATGAGAAATTGGGATTTCGGGGCTTGACCGCTGGCTTGGGTGCGGAGACCGTCATTGGAGGCGTCCAGCCGGGACTGTTGGTGAGGCAGCAATCTAGGAAGCGTGCTCTGCCGCCGTCAATCGCAGCACCGCGCCGGATCATCGGAAAATCGCCGCACCCCGGCGGCGAATCCGCCGCATGGCCGGGGGCCGCTGCCGCCCCTAGGTAGAAACTCGAACTGCAGAATTGCCACGCATCAGGAGGGCGCCATGAGGAAAAGAATCTGGTTTGCCGTTGGCCTCGCCGCATCATTGACAGCGGCGCCGGGGTTGGCTGCCGGCGACGATGGAAAGGCCGCTACCAAAGCCTGGGGGCCGCCCAGCATCGCCTACTCTGCAGACATGACCTTTGCCTATGGGCCAAAGCAAAAGGTGATGACAAGCTTCTACTATTCGCCAGGGCGCCAACGGATGGACTATGCCTTTCGCGGCCGCCGGCGGATCATGATCGTTTTCACAGATGCGCGGCTGATTTTCGAGCTCCTTCCAGATACGAAGATTTTCCGGAAGAAGCGCGTGGAACACCTGCCAGCCTGGAGCTTTGGTGCGACGCGGCCAGACGCCAAACGGAAACGTCTGGGTGAAGAGGTTGTTTCCGGGATTCCAACCGTAAAATACGCTGTAGAGGCCGACACGCCCTATGGCGAAAAGTTCGAGGGGTTTGTCTGGATTGACCGGGACCGGGTTGTCATTAAGCTGGACGGGAAGCAAATTCGCGGCAAGCTTTCGCGCAAGGTCGTGGTGACGATTGCCAACCTGCGCAAAGGCGCATTGTCGCCGGATGTTTTCAAAGTGCCGGCGAACTTCACGGAAGCGCCCTATAAAAAGAGATAAAGGAGGCGCCACGTGAGATGTATTTCTAGCGCAGCGACCGGATTGATGCTGTGCCTGGCGGGTGCGGCCACCGGCCAGGCTGAGCAGCGCCTGCGCTGGCCCACGACCAGCTTCCGGGCGGACATGGAGGTCATAAATGGCGAAGCGCGGGGTCCCCGCAGCCTGAAGATGACCGTCTACAGTGCGGGTACGAATCTGCGGCTGGATTTCATGCAGGGTGCAGCCCCCCTGTCGATCATCCTGAATCGCGGCGCCCGGCGCATGATTGCCGTGAGCCACGACCGTCGGCAGGCGGTGCTGCTGCGTTACCGCGCCAAGCCGGATATCGCTGTCATGTTCAACCGGGCCCGGGGAAAGCTGACCCGCGAGCAAGTCGAGGCCGTCAACGGTATCCGGGCGGTGCGCTACAAGTTTGAGGGCAAGAACGCGGACGGCGACACATTTGATGGCCATATCTGGATGACTCGGCACCGCATCATCGTTCGTATGCTTGAGGCAAAAAAACGGCCCGGCAAGGCGCGTCCGTTCGAAATGAACCTGCGCAACATCAGGGTCGGCAAGCTTGCCACTGGCGTGTTTTCACCGCCAAAAGGGTATAAGGTGGTCGATGCTCGGAAACGGCCGGGCGGCGTGAAGGACACGACGAAATGACGGTCAAGACCATTGCGGCCACCGCCGCCGCTATATGCGTAGTGAGCACCGCCGTGGCGGCAGATGAAATCCCGCTGCCAAAGGTTTCGTTTTCTGCCGACATGCATGTGAACGTCCGCGACCGAAAGGCGGTCGTGGTCAAGCTCTTCAATTCACCCACCAGTCTCCGTTACGAGTTCACCGCGCGCGGACAGCGGCGGATCATTCTCGTCGACCGGCTGAAAAAGCAGCTCTACGTCCTCGACCCGAGAAATAAGCGCTATCTGGTCCGGCCCTATTCCAAACGCGCCGACCTGATCGCACAGCTGCCGCCTAAAAGTCCCGCTCTCGAGAAAATTGGTACAGAGAAGATCGGTCCGATTGAAGTCGTCAAATATCAGGTCAAGGGCGCAACCCATGGCGGGGCGCCGTTCAACGGTCATATCTGGATCACTCGGGAAAACGTGATTGTCCGCTTGCGGGGCTTCGTGAAGCGGGGCTCGCGCAAGGTTCAGGCGCTGATCGAAATGAAAAAGCTTAAGATCGGATCCATCAAACCCGATCAGTTCCTGGTGCCCCCAGGCTACAAGTTGGTGAAGTCCAAACCGCCGGGAAAATAAGCCCCAGGTGAGGCCAATTCAGTCCAGTTCAGTCCCGGGCGGTCAGATCGATCTCGTAGTAGAGCGCCCCTGGTATCGGATTTTCATAGTAGCGCGGGATCCGGTGGAACCCGAGTGCCACGTAGAGCGCTCGGGCGGCTTTCATCGTGTCACCGATGGTGTCGAGCCTCATCGCGCCATATCCCGCCTGCCGCGCCTCTTGCAATACGGCCTCCACCAGCTTGCGGCCGAGGGCAAGCCCCCGGTATGCCGGCCTCACATACAAACGTTTCATCTCGCATGTGAGGTCATCGAGGGGTCGAAAGGCGATCACACCTGCAGGCGCGCCGTCTACATGGGCCAGCAGCAACCCGCCCAACGGCGGTGCGTAGGCGCCCGGCAGCGTCGATAATTCGGTGTCGAAGTCCTGGAAGCAAAGCTCGAAGTCCAGGGAATTGCCGTATTCGAGGAACAGCTCGTTGACGACGTCCATATCGTCCGCGGCGACCGCGGACGCGATTGAGATCGTGGGGTTGGTTGCGGTTTCGCGCATCACCGTTTTTGCGCGGGGATGACGAGGCAGGTGGACTGTCCGCGGCCATAAACCGTTCCCGCGTCGTCGGTGATGGTCGCATCGGCTACTTTGACCCTTCGTCCGTCACGCACCACGTGGCCCCGGCAGTGAACCATGCCGGTTTCCTCGGTAATCGCCCGATAGAATTCCACGGTCGTATTGACAGTTGTGAAGAACTCGCCGGGCTGAAGGTTCGTCGCCGTGGAGATGCCGGTGGCGCTGTCAATCAGGCTGAAGGCCAAGCCGCCATGGGCACTGCCCATGGGATTGTAATGCATGGTCGTGGGCTCACAGCTGAAGGTGACGGCGCCCGGCGCCGCTTCGGTCAGGCGGAAGCCCAGGGTGGCTGCGTAAGGTGCCTGGGGCAGCTCGCCGTTGGCGATCTTGTCGGCAAACTCAATGCCCACCAGGTCATTCGCCAGTTTGGTCAGTTGGGTCGGGTCGGCCCAGGTCACTTCCTTGGTGCGCCAGGCAGGGTCAATCGTCGTTGGCGGCGTTGCGTCCTCTGCCTGGGCCCATGCCGCGGAGGGCGACAGCGCAAAGGTCACCTGACCACGGGCCAACAGCTTGCTGTTTGAGTCGAGGATATTGGCGTCGGAAAGTCCAATCTGACGTCCGCCCTTGATCAGCTTGCCCTCACAACGAATCAGGCCGGTCTCCGCCGTAATCGGGCGCAGAAAATCGACGCTTAACCGCACCGTGGCTGGCCGCGGCCCTTCCGGCAGGGTGGATTGCAGCGCGACGCCCGCGGCGCTGTCGATCAACGTGCCATGCAGGCCCCCGTGAACAATGCCCATGGGATTGTAGAGGTGTTCGCCCGGCTGGCAGGTCAGCACAGACGCGCCATCGCCCACATCGGTGATCGCAATATCGACCGCGTTATAGAGCGGTGGTGGCGGAATTTCCCCGGTCGCAACCTGAGTGAAGAAATCCTTGCCTGTGGTTGCCCGTCGCGCCCGGGCCAAGTCGTCGGGATTCGCCCAACTTATGGTGCGGCGGCGGGTGGTGGTGGCAGAGGGCGAGTCATCAGGCATGGGCTAGATCAGCGTCTGTGTCCGTGATTGAGTGCGGCAGGCGAGTATCCCGGAAATTGGAACACCGCCGCGGCGGTGCCGGCGGCGGTGTTCCTGTTAGCGCAGGCTGGTGCCTACGCCAAGCCTCGGGAGAGAGGGGCCGAGGCAAATTCCGGACTAGAAGACCCGGCGGATCAGACGGCCGAGGCTGCCGGCGGCGTTAGCGACGGCCTTGGCACGTTCCCGGTGTCCCAGCGTCCGGTAGTAGTTGTAGTCGATGCCGCCATCGGCAGCGCGGCGCAGATCGGGATGGCCGTCGTTGGCACCGTGGGCGAAATTGCGGTTCAGATGATCGGTCAACATAATTGAGTCTCCTTCAGGTTTGGTGCGGGATGCTCGGTCGGGCTAAACAGCATCCCCGTCTGTGATAGGTGTAAAATGGTGAGTTTGTTCGAATTGACAAAAGATGCTTTCTCTCCATATTAGTGAACGTAATTCATGTATTGAGTTGATGATGTCTGAGCTTCCTCCCCTAGACGCCCTCAGGGTGTTCGAATCCGCCGCGCGCCACGGCCACTATCAACGGGCTGCGGACGAACTGTTTTTGACGCCCTCGGCTGTCAGCCACCGGATTCGCAGTCTGGAAGATCTCCTGCAGGTCAAACTGTTCCGGCGCGCGGGGCGGGGAGTCAGTCTGACGGCAAAGGGGCGCACCTATGCGGAGGAGGTGCGTGAGGCTCTGGAGTCGCTGCGCCTGGCCACCCGACGCCTGACCGCCGGCCGCGGGCCATTGACCGTGAGCCTGACCCCGTCCATCGCGTTGCGCTGGCTGCTGCCGCGCTTGGTGGATTTTCAGGAGCGGCACCCGGAGATCGACCTGCGCTTTTCCAGCACCAACCGAATTATCGACTTCGAACGCGATGATGAGGATTTCGCTATTCGTTTTGGCCTTGGTGACTGGCCCGGGATCAACGCCGAGCCCTTGTTCCCGGTCGACACATTGCCGGTCTGCAGTCCACGGCTGCTGGACGAGGAGCATCCGCTAAACCAGCCGGACGACCTGAAACGGTTTCGGCTTCTGCACATTCGTACCAGGCCAGATGACTGGCGCATGTGGCTGCTGCTGGCGGGGGTGGAGGATATCGACCCGGCAGCCGGCCCGGTCTTTGAGACCATGCCGGAGATGCTCGAGGCGGCGCTGTCGGGGATGGGCGTCGGTATGGCGGACCGCCAGATGATTGGCCGGGATGTGGAGGCCGGGCAACTAATTGTGCCCTTTGACATCCATATGCCGTCTCGCGGCGCCTACCATCTGGTGTACCCCGATCGCACCAAGGACGACCGGCGCTTTCAGGCCTTTCGAGAATGGCTGTTGGAGCAGTCGGAGGTTGAACGCGCCGATTCAGGTCACTGAGGCGATGTTAGCCGGCCGGTATCACTTGGCGGGCGGCTGGTAGCGATTTCGTCCGGGTTGAGCGTTGATTTGATGGCATAGGTTAGGTGGGGGCAGTCGTTGATGAAGCCCCTACGGTGTCACGAGCCGCAGGTTGATGCGCCGGTTCTGTCGACCCTTGTTCTCGATCTTGCCGATTTCCACGGGCCCGATCTCGCTGGTCGCCAGAACATGGGTGCCGCCGCAAGGCTGCAGATCGACACCGTCGCCCACTTGCATCAGCCGTACCCGGCCTGCGCCGGTCGGCGGCTTTACAGACATGGTCTTGATAAGTTCCGGCCGGGCCTGCAATTCTTCATCGGTAATCCACGTGGCGCTGACGGGGTGATCCTCCTCGATCAGGCGGTTGAGCGCAGCGCCCACGGCTTCCTTGTCGATGCTGGTATCCGGAAGATTGAAGTCGACCCTGCCTTTGCCGTCGCCCACCTGGCCGCCGGTAATTTCACCGTCCACGATGGCGCTCAGAAGATGCATGCAGGTGTGCATGCGCATGAACCGGTGGCGGCGATCCCAGTCGATGGCAGCGGTCGCCGTCGCGCCAGCGGACGGCAGGGGCGCTCCGTCTTCCGGAATATGCACAATGTTTCCCGTCTCCTTGGCCTTGCGGGTATCGACGATGCGGCATTCGCCGCCGTCCCAGCTGAGAATCCCGGTATCACCGGGTTGCCCACCGCCCGTGGGGTAGAAGACCGTCCGGTCGAGCACGATGCCGCCCGCATCGGCGACTGTCACTTCGGCGTCGCAGGTCCGGAGATAGGCGTCTGCGCGAAACAGATCTTCGGTCATTGCTTGGCGTCCTGATGTTCGGGCACTACGGGCACCTGATTCTAGCAAAGATCACGCGAATTTCTGCGCAATGATCGTACCGGCCATGATTGTCGTCCCCGCCAGCAGCAGGAGCCAGCCTACCGGTTCGCCTAGGAGTACGACTGCCAGGATCACGCCGATCACCGGCATGCCAAACTGCCAGGTGCCGATCCGCGCGATGCCGCCGGCGCCGAGCGCCCAGTACCAGAGGCTGTAGCCGGCGATCGAGGAGCCGAAGGTCATGTAGGCGATACCGCCCCACCCGGCGAGGCCGACGGCACCCCAATCCGTGAAAGGTATCAGAATCGCCACCGCAGGTATCAGAACGATCAGCGCCATGGTGAGGCTCCAGAACGTGCCGCCCCACATGCCATAACGCGGCGTCAGCTTGCCGCCGGCCACATAGCCGATTGAGCAGGTGATACTGCCGGCAAGGACGGTGAGGTCCCCGAGCAGTGTCGCCTCAGAGGCTGACCCCGTACCCGGATCCCGGATCGCGATCAGGACCGTGGTGCCGGTAAGTGCGACTGCTGCACCTACCCACCAGCCGGGCCTGGGGACTTTGCGTTCTATCGCCTTTGCGATCAGGGCCGTGAAAACCGGCAGCAGCGCCATGATCAACACCGCATGGCTGGCCGTGGTCCAGCCAAGGCCCAGTGACAGCACGCCGGGCCAGAATGCGAAACTGGTGACGCCTGAGACCAGGAAGAGCAAACGATCGCCGCCTGACTTCGGAAAAGGGAAGCGCAGCACGAGCACGATGGCCAGTGCAATGAAACCAGCCAGCATCGAGCGGAGCAAACCTGCCGTCAGCGGGTCGATCTCTTGCAGCGCCACCTTGTTGGCGACGCCGGTGCCGCTCCACAACAGCAGCGCACCGATGGCCGCCATGGCCACTGGCAGGCTCAGCGACGGGGCAGCAGGTTTGGCGGCGATGTCGGCCATCAGTTGGGCAGGGTGACCGTGCCGCGCATATAAGGCGCGCATTGGCCGGCAATGGTCACCCGGTCGTCCCGGTGGCGGCACCACAGGGCGCCCCCCCGGGCGGAAATCTGTCGGGCGAACAGGTCGGATTTACCCAACCGTTCCGCCCAATACGGGATGAGGGTGCAATGGGCAGAACCGGTCACCGGGTCTTCCGGGACACCGGCGGCAGGCGCAAAGAACCGGGACACGAAGTCTGCGTCATCGCCGGGTGCAGTGGCGATGATCCCCAAATGGTCGAGCTGGGCCAGCAAATGCATGTTGGGCTTGAGGGCTGCGACTTCCGCCTCTGTCGCGTAGACCGCAAATCCGTCACGGGCAGCCAGGACTGTCTCCGGCGTTCCACCCAGCGCCTCGGCAATCGCTTCGCTGTGATCGGAGGGGGCAGGGGGCCGGGACGGAAAATCCATGGCCAGTCGCGGCCCCTCGCGGGTGACGATCAGCGTGTCACCGATTTTGGTGTGAAAGCTGACCGCACTGCGCGCCGGTTCCAGTCGCTCGAGGATGACCCAGGCCGTCGCCAGGGTGGGGTGCCCGGCCAGGTCGATCTCGTCCGTCGGCGTGAACCAGCGGATGTCATAGTCGTCGCCGTTGGCCACAAAAAATGCGGTTTCGGAAAGGTTGTTCTCTGTCGCGATATTCTGCATCACCGCGTCCGGCAGCCAGGATTCGAGGGGGCACACCGCGGCGGGGTTTCCACCGAAGACATGATCGGTGAATGCGTCCACCTGGTAGAGCGTCAAATCCATCAACTAACCTCTTCTTCGACCGGATTGGATCCGGGATTTGTGTATTTGGCCATATACCCGGCCAGGTCCCGATCACCATAGTTGGCGCTCGCCCAGAGGGCATCGATCACACGGCTCTGATCCACCGCTGGACGGTTCTGGGACAGTTTGTGTTTCGCTTCCAGCCGTTCGATGGTCAAGTCGAGGCCGACGATACCACTCAGCATGCCTTCCACATAACGATCCGGCAGGGTTTCCGGCCGCCAGCCACCGTCGTCGGACTCATGCTTGTGGGCGAGTGCAAAGACGATTTCGCGCAAACGGTCCGGGGCGGTGACCAGTTCGATCTGTCCGTAGACATGGACCGCGGCATAATTCCAGGTGGGGACTGCGGGCCCCTCGGCATACCAGGATGGCGACACATACCCATGCGGTCCCTGGAAGATTGCCATTGCCTGACGTCCGTCCAGCTCCTCCCAATGGGCGTTGGCCCGGGCCATGTGAGCCACCAGCACGCCTTTTGCACCCCGATTCCGATCCACAAGGAAAGGCAGGTGGGTCGCCACCGGCTGGTCTGCCTCGCAGCTGACCAGAAGGCCGAAATTGTAGGCGTCGATCAGCTGATAGGCGGAGTCGGAATCCTCGATCCCGAATTCGTCCGGCACATACATCGCTCAGCCCCGCCAGAAGGGCTTTCGGGCTTCCCGCACTGCATCGAAACGGTTGACACCGATGTCACCAAGCTGCCGGTCGTCCAGCCTCATTAATGCCCGACGACTTGCGGCCCGGTCAGCCCACAGGAGGAGAATGTCCGGAGCCGTCACCGCGGCGGCGCGCCAACGGGCGAACAATGATTGTCTGTGCGTGGCAAGAGGTTTGGTTTGGAACATTGTACCCCTCCATTATCTGGGCAATTAGATCAATTGTCACCGTAAAATCGCGACAATCGAAAGTTAATTGACTCAATAAGCGGTATCAATGTATATATTGGTACCATGACAATATGGATACCAGACCTCGCAAGCCGTGCGGGCCCTCGCTATCAGGTGATCGCCGAGGCGATTTCCGATGCCGTCGATCAGGGTGATCTGAGCCCTGGCGACAAGCTGCCGCCACAACGGGACCTGGCCTGGAAGCTGGGTGTCACCGTCGGCACCATCAGTCGTGCCTATACACTGGCCGAGCAACGAGGCCTGGTGAGCGGTGAGGTGGGCCGTGGTACCTTCGTGCGCCAGCGCCAGCAGCTGGCCGCTGCGCTGATCCCGCCCACGTCGCCGATGCCCTATGACATGGGCATCAACATCGCCCCTACCGCTGCCCAGGCCGATGCCTTGCGGGTGACCATGGGTGCCCTGTCGGAAACTGCGGATGCGAGCCGTCTGGTCCCCTATATGCCGACGGCGGGGTATCTGGACTACCGCGAAGCCGCAGCATCCTGGATTGCCCGCGCCGGCATCGAACCGCAGCCAGACAGAATGGTGCTGGCCTGTGGCGCCCAACACGCATTGTCTGTGACCCTAACCGCGTTGATCGAGCCGGGGCAGACCGTCCTGGCTGAGGCGCTGACCTATCCGGGGGTGATCGACCTTTGCCGCCTGCATCATCTGCAACTCGAACCGGTTGCGATGGATGAAGAAGGCATGCTGCCCGACGCACTCGAAAGGGCGGCGCGCCATCATCATGCGCGCTTCGTGGCGATCAACCCGACGCTGCATAATCCAACCACCGCAACCATGAGCCTGGCCCGTCGCGAGGCCATTGTGGCGGTGGCCCGTTCGCTTGATCTGACCATCATTGAAGATGACGTCTATGGCTGGATGAAGGCGGAACGCCCACCGGCGATCGCCGCATTGGCGCCCGAGCGGACCATTTTTGTCAGCAGCGCGTCGAAGAGTTTCGCGCCGGGATTACGCGCCGGCTGGATCGTCGCGCCGGAACCGCTGGTTCGGCCGATTACGGCAGCGGCCTATGCCACCAGCGTGTGTCAGCCGCCGTTGATGCACGAAATTGTCAGCAGCTGGATCAGGGACGGTACTGCAGACCGTTTGATGTCTGGCCTGCGCCAGGAAGTGGCGCGCCGGCAGGAACTTGCCGCCACCCTCCTGGATGGCCTCAGGATCGATGCCGATCCCGCCAGTTTCCATGTTCTGATCCATTTGCCGCCACCCTGGCGCAGTGCAGAGTTTGCGGAGGCGGCCGTGCGGCTTGGTATTCGCGTCGTACCGGCTTCCACGTTCGCCGTGGGCCAGACAGCGGCGCCCCATGCGGTGCGGGCATCGGTGACGTCGATTATGGATCGCGACGCGCTTGCCGAAGCGCTGACCCGGCTGCGGGATCTAGCCTTTACCCGCAATCAGCTCCGCGGCGTGATCTGACCTGGCTCAGGCAGCAGAAAAATCCATGACTGTGTGGGCGTGATTGAGGGGTCCGTGCCCGGCGCCATAGCCTGGCGCGGTGAGGATCGCTTCCAGCGTATAGGCGCGCGCGCGCGCCACTGCATCAGCGAGCGGCAGGCCCTGTGCAAGACCGGCGGCGAGGGCGGACGCCAGCGTACAACCGGTCCCGTGGGTGTGGGGCGTGTCGACCCGGTCGCCCCGGAATGTCCTGGTGACGCCGTCCCGGGCTACCAGCAAGTCGACAATCTCGTCGCCAGGCAGGTGACCACCCTTCAGCAGCACCGCGGCTGGTCCCAGGTCGAGCAGATCCCGTGCGGCCTGTTCCATGTCTCCCACATCCGTGACCCTGCGGTCGAGCAATGCGGCCGCTTCCGGCAGGTTAGGGGTGATGACGGTCGCGTGTGGCAGCAGCGTGTCGCGCAGGCTGGCGACGGCTTGCTGCTCCAGCAGGCTTGCGCCGCCTTTGGCGACCATTACCGGGTCGACCACCAACGGTATATCCCCGTGGCCTCCGAGCGCCGCCACCACCGTCTCAATGACCTCGCTGGAATGGAGCATACCTGTCTTGACCGCGTCGGCGCCCAGATCGTCTAGGACCACGTCGATTTGTTGAGCGATGAAGCTGCTCTCAACTGCATGAATGCCATGGACACCACAGGTATTCTGGGCCGTCAGCGCCGTAATTGCGGTCATGGCAAAGCCGTCCAGCGCGGTTACTGCCTTGATGTCCGCCTGAATGCCTGCGCCGCCGCCGGAATCGGAGCCGGCAACAATCAGCACGCGACCCTTCATGCGCCCGCGGCCTGCTCTACGGCGGCGCAGATATCGTCGACAACGGCTGTAACCAGGTCGGAGTCGTCGCCTTCGGCCATGACCCGGATCAGGGGCTCGGTGCCTGACGGGCGAATGACCAGTCGTCCGCCGTCGCCCAGCCGATCCTTGCCGGCTGCGATTGCGGACTGAACCGAATCCAGTTCCAGGGGCATTGCGCCATTGCCCCGCTCATAGCGCACATTTTTGAGGAGTTGAGGCACCGGCTCGAACAGGCGCCCCATGTCGCTTGCAGGCCTGCCATCGGCTACTAGAACCGCCAGCACCTGAAGCGCCGCGATCAACCCGTCGCCGGTGGTGTTGTAGTCGGACAGGATGATATGGCCGGACTGTTCGCCGCCGACGTTGTAGCCATGCTCCCGCATTTCCTCGATCACATAGCGATCACCCACCTGGGTGCGGATGAGGCCCAGATTGAGGGTCTTCAGATAGCGTTCGAGCCCCAGATTGGACATTACCGTGGTGACGATGCCGCCGCCGCGCAGCCGGTCGCGATCCCGCCACCATGTGGCGATCACGGCCATCAGCGCGTCACCGTCGATGATCGTGCCAGCCTCGTCCACAATCACGACCCGGTCCGCGTCGCCGTCCAGCGCGATGCCCACATGGGCGCCATGGGCGACCACCGCGGCGGCCAGCTCCTGCGGCGCAGTCGCGCCGCTTTCCTTATTAATGTTGAAGCCGTCCGGGGACACGCCCAGGGGAATCACTTCTGCTCCGAGTTCAAACAGTACCGTGGGCGCAACCTTGTAGGCCGCGCCATGGGCGCAATCGATGCAGATCTTCATTCCGTCCAGTCGAAGACCAGTGGGAAACGTGCGCTTGGCGAATTCCATATAGCGGCCAGGGGCGTCGTCCAGGCGCCAGGCGCGGCCCAGATCTGACGACGGCGCCAGATGCCCGCCGGCGCTGTCTTCCATCAGCGCTTCAATCTCAAGCTCGATTTCGTCCGAGAGCTTGTAGCCATTCGGGCCGAATAGCTTGATGCCGTTATCCTGATAGGGATTATGCGAAGCGGAGATAACCACACCCAGGTCCGCCCGCAGGGACGGCACCAGCATGGCGATGGCAGGCGTCGGCATCGGCCCAACCAACACCACATCCATGCCCATTGAGACAAATCCGGATGTCAGCGCCGGTTCGACCATATAGCCGGACAGACGGGTATCTTTGCCGATGACCACACGGTGCCGGTGATCGCCCCGCCTGAACCAACGTCCCGCCGCCAGCGCCAGCGTCAATGCGGTCTGCGCGGTTATTGGCTCCAGGTTCGCCTGGCCGCGGATACCGTCGGTGCCGAAAAGTTTGCGTGCCATGGTGTTGGACCCTCGCTGCACCCGCTTTTAGCGTTTGCCTTTGACCATCCGCGCGCGGAGCTGGCGGTAGGCGGCGATCACGGTCTTGGCGTCGATGCCACTCAGCTTGAGTTCTCCGCCCGTAATCATCTCCATGATCCGGATGCCCTTGCTGACCACAAGATCGCCAACCCGTGTGGAGACCACCCGGCCGTTGTGCTTCTTGGTGAACTCAGCGAAGTCGCGGGTCGCCGTTTTGCCGAGCTTGATCTCCAGATAGTCACCCTGGCTCTGGCTATAGCCAACGGCCACCTGCTCGATGCTGCGGCCCGGAATCTCCAGCTTGTCCTGTCCTGCCTGGAAGGTGAGGTCCTTGGCGAAGGCGCCGGAAGCGCTCAATGCAACGACAATCAGTGTGGTCAGTAGCGTCCGCATGTATGTCCCCTTTGCTGGCGGCCAACCATACTGTGCCCGGGCCGCTGGGGCCAGCAGCGCAGTTGGCGGTCCTAGATATCGAAACCGGCGATTTTCAGGGCGACGCGGGTTTCCGCCACATCGTGGACGCGAATGATGGCGACGCCTTTCTGTGCAGCAATGACGGCTGCTGTTGTGGAAACCGCCAGCCGTACGGATTCAGCTGCTGACCAGGCGGCTAGCTTACGCGAAGCCCCGATCATGACGGGATAGCCGAGCTCGACTATTTGCTCGAGGTTGTGCAGGAGCGCGAGATTGTGGGTGTGGGATTTTCCGAAGCCCAGGCCCGGGTCAATCGCAATGCGGCCCTTCGCGATGCCGGCGTCCATGGCCGCTGCCGCCCGTGCGGCCAGGTAGTCCCGAACCTCGGCCACCACATCGGCATAGCGGGGATCGTCATTCATCGTCGCCGGGCTGCCCTGCATATGCATAAGCACCACGAGCGCGTCTGAGCCTGCGACAACGCCAAGACTCTCAGGGTCATTTGTCAAAGCGCTGACATCATTGATGACACAGGGAGCGCCATAAGCGCCCATAGCGGCAATGGTCTCGCGCATGACGTCGGCGTTGCGGGTGTCGATGGAGAGAGGGTCACCCGCCGCGGCACTATGGTTGACCACCGGCATGATGCGGTCGAGTTCGGTCTCCGAATCCACGGCGGTGGCGCCCGGGCGGGTGGATTCGCCCCCGACGTCGATAAGGTTGGCGCCTTCATCCCAGATTTGACGGGCACGATTAAGGGCGGTCTCGATTTCAATGTGATCGCCGCCGTCTGAGAAACTGTCTGGCGTCACATTCAAGATGCCCATAACCAGCGGCTTTGTGAGATTGAGCCAGTCATCCCAGACGCGGATTTCCGTCTCACGAACATTGGGGCCGGCGGGGTGGTTTCCCGCCGGCTCATCCACAAGCACAAAATTGGGCACAATTTCAGGGGATTTCGGGTCCGTCATGGCAGACGGTCCTCCGGTGGGCTACGGCTGTAAACGAACCTTATGCCGGTTCCGGTTCGGGTCCCTTGGGTCGCCGGCTGGTCGGAACAGAGCTGCGTGGCGGCCGGGATGCAGACTCTTCGCCATCGTCGGCTGAGGGCGCCGGCTTGGGCGGCTCGCTACGATCGATGGTGCCGCCCGCCAGAACCGTGTCGATGTCCTCGCGGCTCAGCGTCTCATATTCCAGCAGAGCCTGGGCGACAACGTGCAGGTCGTCTATATGCTCCGTCAGAATCTTCCGCGCTATGCCTTCAGAATCTTCGATGATCCGCTTGATTTCCTCATCGATCAATTCGGCCGTGCTGTCGGAGACACTCTTGTGCTGCGTCACCGAGTGACCCAGGAAAACCTCTTCCTGGTTGTCCTCGTAACGCAGCGGACCGAGCTTCTCGGAAAAGCCGTATTGGGTGACCATGGCGCGCGCAATGTCCGTCGCGCGGCGGATGTCATCGGATGCACCCGTCGTGACTTTGTCCTTGCCGAAGATAAGCTCTTCCGCGACCCGTCCGCCGAAGAGGCTGGCCAGCATTGCCTTCATTTCCATGTAGGACTGGCTGTATTTGTCCCGCTCCGGCAGGAACATGGTCATACCCAGCGCCCGGCCACGCGGAATGATGGTCACCTTGTGAAGCGGCTCGTGGCCCTCCACGTGCATCATGATCAAGGCATGGCCGCCTTCGTGATAGGCGGTCAGCTTTTTCTCATCCTCGGTCATCACCATGGATCGGCGTTCGGCGCCCATCAGGACCTTGTCCTTGGCTTCCTCGAACTCCAGCATGGTGACGACCCGCTTGTTCTTGCGCGCGGCAAGAAGGGCAGCCTCGTTCACCAGGTTTGCCAGATCCGCGCCCGAGAAGCCGGGCGTGCCGCGGGCGATGACCATCGCGTCCACGTCTTTGCCAAGGGGCACCCGGCGCATGTGCACCCGCAGGATCTTGTCTCGGCCAACCACGTCCGGGTTCGGCACCACGACCTGACGGTCGAAGCGGCCTGGCCGCAGCAACGCTGGGTCGAGGACGTCAGGACGGTTGGTGGCGGCGATCAGGATCACGCCCTCGTTCGCCTCGAAGCCATCCATCTCGACGAGCAGCTGGTTTAGGGTCTGTTCACGCTCGTCATTGCCGCCGCCCAGGCCGGCGCCACGGTGGCGGCCCACAGCGTCGATTTCGTCGATGAAGATGATGCAGGGGGCATTCTTTTTGCCCTGCTCGAACATGTCCCGCACACGGGACGCGCCGACGCCCACGAACATCTCAACAAAGTCTGAGCCCGAGATTGTGAAGAAAGGCACATTGGCTTCGCCGGCAATGGCGCGGGCCAGAAGGGTCTTGCCAGTGCCGGGCGGGCCGACAAGCAGCACGCCCTTTGGAATTTTGCCACCCAGCCGCTGGAATTTCTGCGGATCCTTGAGGAACTCGACAACTTCCTCGACTTCCTGCTTGGCTTCATCCACGCCCGCGACGTCTTCAAATGTCACGCGACCGGTGCGCTCGGTCAGGAGCCGTGCCCGTGATTTGCCGAAGCCCATGGCTCCCCGGCCGCCGCCGCCTTGCATCTGGCGCATGAAGAAAATCCAGACTGCAATAATCAGGATGATCGGCAGCCAATTGAACAGCGCCGACAGGAAGGGGTTCATGCCCTTGTCCGGCGGCGACACTTTCACGTCTGCGCCGGCCTTCTGCAGCCTGTCAGCGACGCTGTCTGCCGCCCCTTCCGGAATGTTGACCGTAATTTTGCGGCCGTTCTGGCGCACATAGACAACTTTGCGGCCCTGAATTTCCGCCAGCCGCACATGCTTGTTGTCAATATCGCGGACAAAGGCGGAGTAGCTGATCTCCGTAGAATTGTCCCGGCTCCCCGAACCCTGAAACAGGTTAAAGAGGGCGATCAGCAACACACCGATGATCAACCAAAGCGCCAGATTGCGTCCGAAATTATTCAACTGCTCGGCCTTTCATCACGTCGCGCACAGGGCCTCCCCTGCGGCCGCGGACGGTAATTCATGGGTAGACCCACAGATAGGGTCTTTCAGCCATTAAACAATGGCCTTTCCAAGGCCCGCAAGGGCGGGAGTTGGGCGAAATCCGGCGTCTGTCAGAAAACGTTGGGGCCGGAGCACCGCTTCGAAGGTGAATTCTGGCGGCAACCTCTTCGTAAAGGGTAAATATGGCGTTGCCATCAGCTCGCCGTCACGGAACAGCGCAGGCAATGAATTTCGGGCAGAAGGCGGGATTTTGCGCCGGGCAGCGTCCCGGACATCGTCACCAAGCTGTGACCATCCGGTTTCACCAAGCGCGCCTGCCAACAGGCCCTCGCCCGCCGGCGGTTGGTCGGGACCTGACAGACATAGTCTGAAGCGGTTGTCCCAGGTGGCCCATTTGTTCACCGCGATCGGTGTGGGCGACGCGATACGTCCCACCTCCCGGCAGATCGTCAACCATCGACCCTGCACCGGGCTGCCGCTGACAGGACTCACCTGGCAACCGCCCAAGGTTGCGCCTCGAAAATCCAGTTCACCGTAGATGCGGTCGGCGAGGGCGCGGACTACAGACTCAGCGGGCGGGTAAGCGCCGCCGCCGATCATCGTAACAGCGGCGGACAGCGCCTCGACACGACCGCCCTGGCCAGGCGCGAGGGCACCGGCATCGAAGGAGGCGAAACCTCTGGCGTCCACCCGATAGTGGTGGGCCAACAATCTTGCAGCCTCTCGTTCCGCGATTTGCCGTGTGTGACCGGCAAACTCGGCATCACGCCACAGCTCGCGATTGGCGGCGTCCGAGAGCGGGAGTTCGCGCAGGCTCGCGCGTTCAAAGGCGGGATCTTGGTTGGAGGGATCGTCGATCCAGGACTGGCCCGCAGCAGCCAGGTATGTCTTCAACGATGATTTGGGCATGGTCAGGAGGGGCCGCACCAAGCGGCAATGGGCGCGTTCGGTAACGGTCGCCATTCCCGCTAGCCCCGGACCCGCGGGCTGCCGCGCCGCCCGCATGCGGATGGTCTCCAGCTGGTCGTCGCGGTGATGTCCCACCAGCACGTGAAGACATCCCAGGCCTTGGCAGGCCTCATCCAGCAGAACATAGCGTGCTGCCCGCGCGGTCTCCTGGACGGCCCGAGAAGGCTTTACCCCACGCCATCTGAGAATGCGGTGATCGATGCCATGGGTCGTGAGCCACGCGCCTACTTGCCGGGCCTCGGCCGCGGAGTCTGGTCTCAATCCATGGTCGACGGTTAGCGCTGTGATGGCGCCTCCTTGGCGGTCGGCCCACGTATGGGCCAACAGGCACAATGCCAGACTGTCAGGCCCGCCGGAGACTGCGATGGCGAGATGGGGCGCGGCCTCCCAACCGCCGATAGCGGCCATGGCGCCGTCGAAATAATCTGTCAGGGTGTCGTGGCCGCGTCCCGCGCAGGGGTCAGGCCCGATATCAGGCCTGTGGTCGGAGCCGTGGGCTGCCGCGTCAGCGGCAGCCAAGCTTTCGTCTCTCAACCCGGGCGCGGCGGCGCACCTGCGGCGCCGTGTTGGGGAAGCTTGAGCGGAGTTCGGCGAAGCTCTGGCAAGCCAGGTTCTTCTTTTTGATCCTGGCCAGCGACACACCAAGCATCAGCAGATTTTCTGCCGCCCGCGCATGCCGTTTAAACTTCTGATACCCGGCCGCAAAATTCTGTGCCGCGTTGGTGTATTTGCGCCGGTCGAAATAGAGCTGGCCCAGCCAATGATAGGCATTGCCGGACAGGCGCGACCGCGGGTGTTTCTTGACGAACTCCTGGAAGGCCTGAATGGCCTTGTCGTTCTCGCGCCGCCGCATCAGGCCATAGGCGAACCGGTATTGCTGCGCCGGGGTGCCGGCGGGCAGGACGCCTGCCTTCGCTGCGGGAGCGGCCCGGTCCTGGGCTGATCCGGTCGCAGGCGCGCGTTTGGGAGGGTCGACACGGCTGCCCGTGGCCTTGGCGCCGCCGCTGGGCGCACCACGTTCCAGCTTGCTGATGCGGTATTCGAAATCATTCTCGAGCTTTTTGCTGTCCTTCCGCGACCGCCTCACCGAGAAGGACAGATCTTCCACCTTGCCGGTAAGCTTGCGGATCGACCGTTCCAGTTGGCTCATCCGAACCTCAAACCGCGCCGCGACGGTGGGCGGGATTTCTTCCTGGGAAATCTTGCGGGCCCGGGGGCCGGCGCCTTGTCGAAGTTCCGCACGCATGTTTGCAAGTCGACGACGCAGGTCGCTGACCTGGCTCTTCAATTCCTGCACCTGGCGCTGAAGCGCCCGACCGTCAGACGTCTGTGCCGACGCGATGCCGACGGCTTGGATACAGAAGATGCAAATTCCTGCCGCTGCCAACACCAGAGACGCGCCGCGCATGCGGCCCGCGCTCGGTAATCTAGTTCCCCAGGGCATGGTCATGCCGTGGTGCTCCATTTTTCAGTCGTTCGCTTGTTACACACAGAGCTATCGAGTTTTCTTGGCGAAACTAGGGCGCGGCAGGGGCGATTGCGAGGGAATGCGCTACCGGCTGCGCCCTGCGCAATCAGGATC
Organism: Alphaproteobacteria bacterium; assembly: GCA_021776685.1. Classification (GTDB taxonomy): domain Bacteria; phylum Pseudomonadota; class Alphaproteobacteria; order Bin65; family Bin65; genus JAJFFJ01. The sequence continues at coordinate 48,973 of JAJFFJ010000004.1, read as the reverse complement.
CGCCACCACGGGGCCGGGCAACACCACGGCGGTTTTCAGACCAGGAACGCTCGGTAGATCCGGCAACCGAAGGCCGTTCCTTGCCGTAGGAAATGGTCCGCAGCCGTCTGCCGGAAGTGCCCAGCGCGGTGAGGTAGTTCTTTACCGCTGTCGCGCGGCGGGCCCCAAGGGCCAGATTGTATTCACGGGTGCCCCGCTCGTCGGTATGACCTTCCACCAGGATGGTGGCATCCGGATGGGCCCGCAGCCAACGTGACCATGCCTCGATGGTCTGGCGCGCTTCCGCACTCAGCTCGTGCCGGTCGTAGGAGAAGAACACCCGGTCGGAATAGCCATTCTTGGTCTTGCTGGTGTAGTCGCTCCAGGACGCAGTTGCCGCGGGACGGCTGCCGTTGCCGGCGCCACTGCCGCCTTTGCTGCCGGCGCCGTCGGTTTTTTTGTCGACGCTGCTGCACGCGCCCAGGCCGGCCGCGAAAACCAGCACAGCGATGAGTTTCACATACTTCATTCTTTTTCCCCGTTCCTTATAGGTTGTTGATGCGGGCGGATCTGAGTCAGTTCCAGCCGCGGGGATAGTGACTTTGGACTTTCTACCTGTTGGCCCAATTCTTCAAGTTCAGTTCTTCAAAAGCGGCGACCACGCCGGATCGGAGCCGGAGGCGGGCGTCTTGGCCCGCTGTTCGTTCCGGCCAGTGATATCGATGGTATAGATCTGCGCCTGTCCGCCGCGGCCCTGTTTGAAAAACATCAGCACGCGGCCGTTCGGCGCCCAGGTGGGGCCTTCCGCCAGAAAACCGTTAGTCAGGATTTTCTCGTTGTCGCCATCCGGGTCCATGATGCCGATCTTGAAGGCGCCGCCCTCCATTTTAGTGAAGGCGATCCGGTCACCGCGGGGAGACCAAACCGGCGTGGCGTACCTGCCGACGCCATTGCTGATGCGGACAACACCAGAGCCGTCCGCATTCATCACATAGATCTTTTGGCGGCCGCTGCGGTCGGAATTGAAGGTGATGCGTTTGCCATCAGGTGAATAGGAAGGCGAGGTGTCGATCGACGGATTGTTGGTCAACCGCGACGTCACCCGTGTGCGCAGGTCCATGGTGTAGATTTCGGAATTGCCGGCGCGCTCGATGCTCATGACGATTTTGTTGCCGTCAGGGGAGAAGCGCGGCGCAAAGGTCATGCCCGGAAATGAACCCACCGCTTCCCGCCGGCCGCTGTCCAGATTGTAGATGTAAACCCGCGGGCGGCTGTTCACGTAGGCCAGGTAGGTGATTTCCTGGGTGTTTGGCGAAAAACGGGGGGTCAGTACGAGATGCCGCCCGTCGGTCAGAAAACGGTGATTCGCGCCGTCCTGGTCCATGATGGCAAGGCGCTTGATCCGGCGCGTAACCGGGCCGCTTTCCGCGATATAAACGATGCGGGTGTCGAAATAGCCGCCTTCGCCAGTCAGCCGTTTGTAGATGCCGTCTGACATCTTGTGTGCCAGACGCCGCCATAATTTCGCGGGACCTTCCAGCGCCCGGCCAACCATCTGGCTGCCGCCCGCCACGTTCCATAGCCTGTATTCCAGGCGGATTTCGCCATTCGGATTGGTCCGGATGCGGCCGGTCACCAGCGCCTCGGCGCCGATCACCTTCCAGTCAGGGAAGCGCGGGCGTACCGACGCGGCGGCGGCCTTTTGAATGAAGGCAGCCGGGTCGATAATGCGGAACAGGCCGGTACCTTTCAGGTTGGCGGACACCACGGCCGCAATCCGCTTGCCCATGGCGCTGCCGGTGGGCGTGGTGATTGCAATAGGCAGCGGTTTGAATTCCGGGTCGCCGATGACCACTCGCGGTTCGTTTTGCGCCAGCGCCGGCGTTGCCAAGCCCACCAGGAGCACTGGTGCAAACCATTTCAGAACTACGCCATTTATCTTCATAGGGACCCTTCGCTGACTTTCGCTGGATCGAAGTCAAGTATCATGACCCGCCAGGTATCGTATTTTCTTGCCGGGAGCCTGATGGGCAGGCACCGGGGATTGTAGATCGCGCGGATGCCGGCATCTGCCGCCGCGCGGAAGAAGGGATCGCGGCCATAGCGACCTCGATCCAGAATCTGATGGCGGATGGGCTTACCATCCCGCCCCATCCATACGCGGATTTCCACCCTTAGCGTGCGCTCGTCTTTTGCGCCTAGCGGAAAACGCCAGCACGGCTTGATCTGCCGCGCAATGGCCATGCGCTCCGAAATCGACAAGGGCAGGTTGGGCCGGTGGCTGCGGGAGCCGCGCCGTTCCGTCCGCCGCTGTGCTGTCTGGTGGGTGCGAGCCTTGCCGTTCTTCTTCTTCAGGAAGCTATAAATATCATCCATCCGTTTCTTGCGGCGCGGCTTGCGCGTGGGCTTTCGTGAGGCGACCTGTCGGGTCTTGCGCTTGGGTTTGCGCGCGACCTTTTTTGCGGGCTTGCGGACTGTTTTTTTAGCGACCTTCTTTACCGGCTTTTTCTTGGCAACTTTTTTGGCTGGCTTTTTCTTCGGCTTGGGCTTGGGCTTTTCGGCGACCTTTTTTGGTCTTTTCTTGGGCTTCGCCTTTTTCACTGCCTTGTCGTTCTTGGGGGCCGCAGCCTTTTTGACTGGTTTTTTCACCACCTTCTTGATCGGCTTGGGCAGGACAGCCTTACGCACCGGACGCTGGGGACGCCGGGTCGGGCGGGAAGTTATTTTTGGTTTGGCAGGGGCGGCCTTTTTGGGCGGCGTCTTTTTTGGTTTGGGTTTTGCCGCCGGCTGGGTTGGCTGAACCAGGGTGGCCACCTGTTTCTTGGCGGGTGGCGTCGGCTTTTTCACGGCCTTGGGTTTGGCCTTGGGCGGCTTGGGCTTTACCGGTTTGGCGGCCCGGGCTTTCCGGGCCTTCTTTGGCTTGGTTGCTTTGGCTTTGGCCTTGCCTTTCGGCGGGTTGGTGATATCCGAGATGTTGGCAATTTCGACGGGGAATTCGGCAACCCGCTGAGCCTTCGGCTGGCTGACAAATGGCAAGCCGATGGCGAACGCAAGGACCACCAGCGTGTGGAGCAAGACCGAAATGATGAGGCCGCGATGCACGTAATGCCTCGATAAGTTTCCCGTTACCTGTTGCGAGCCTATCGCCCGCCGTCGGGCAGTTTGGCCAGCAGGGTTACCTTGCGGAACCCGGCGCTGCTGACGGTGCCCATTACCTGCATTATACGGCCGTAGGCCACCGCCTTATCACCCCGCACATAAATTCGGGTGCCGCGCTTGTTGTTGGTGATGGCGCGCAATTTGGCCACGAGTGAGGCAAGCTCAATCTTTGTCTCTTGCAGATACACATCACCATTCGCGCGAATTGAGACCACAAGCGGCTTGTCGGGCCGGCTGATATTCTGCGCCTTGCTCTCGGGGATATCGACCGGAACACCCACCGCCAGCAAGGGAGCGGTGACCATGAAGCTCACCAGCAGGACCAGCATCACGTCGACAAATGGGGTGACGTTGATTTCCGACATGGGCTGGTAGGCCCGCCGTCGTCCGCCGCCATTGTTGAGGTGCATTGCCATTACTTGCCGCCGGTCTCAATCTGGCGGGAGACGATGGCGCTGAATTCGCCGCTGAATGCTTCCAGACGTCCGGCAAAACGATCCAGGTCCTTTGTCAGCTTGTTGTAGGCAATCACCGCCGGGATCGCCGCCACCAGACCCAGGGCCGTGGCAAATAAGGCCTCCGAGATGCCGGGCGCCACGGTAGCGAGATTGGTGTTCTTCTGTACCGCGATTTCCCGAAAGCTGTTCATGATGCCCCAGACCGTGCCGAACAGGCCGACGAAGGGTGCTGTCGAGCCGATTGTGGCGAGGAAACCTACCTGCCGCTCCATAGGCTCCATTTCGCGGCTGATGGAAATCTGCATGGCGCGGTCGATCCGTTCCTGGACGCCGCCCCTGACATTGAGGTCGCTACTGCTTTCGGGGGCATTGGATTTCCGCCATTCGCGCATCGCCGCCATGAAGATACCGGCCATCGGATTGGGCTTGCGCTGGGAGACCCGGTCGTAAAGGTCATCGACCGAGCCGCCGGACCAGAACTCGTCTTCGAAGCGTGCCGCGCGCTTTTTCATCCGCCGTAGCAGCATCAATTTGTCGAAGATCACCGCCCACGACCAAATCGACGCCAGCGCCAGTACGGCGATGACTGCCTTCACCACCAGGTCGGCGCGAAGGATGATGGAAATCAGGGAAAAGTCCGTGGGCGCGTCTTTGCCGACCTTGGTGACTTTGATCTTCTTCAGATCCTCACCCTTGATCTTGGCTCCGTCCTCCGGCTTGGCCTGGGCGAGCTCATATTCACCGCCACCGCCAAAATTGTCGGCAAGAGACCAGGCGGAGCGCAAAGCGCCGTCGATCAGATCGGCATCAAGGATAGGCAGTAGAGAAGGGTCCATGGCGGGTCTTTAGAAGTCCAAAAAGGTGATTGTGTGGCGCGATTTTATTGCAGGGGAGTCAGCTGGATCCAGCTGAAGGGGGCTCTTTTTCTATCACGTGCGGCGCGAGAGAGTCGCGAATATCCTGGGGCAATCTGACAGGGTGGCCCTGCCGATTCATTACCGCCAGACGAACCTGCAGGCCTGCCACAAGGTCGTCGTTCCGGTGGATGTCCTGCTGCAAGCGCAGACTTGCGCCCGCCACCTGACGAATGGTTGTGCGGACTTCCAGCACGTCGTCAAGATGTGCCGGCCGGTAAAAATCCACCAGACATTGCCGTACGGCAAATCCGATGCCTTCTTCTGCCATCATGCGAAACTGCTCTCTGCCGGACAGGCGCAGCATTTCAGTGCGGGCGCGTTCGGCGAATTTCAGATAGTTCGCGTGGTATACGATCCCCCCGGCGTCGGTATCCTCATAGTAGACCCGGATGGGGAACATGTGGATGTGGCGTTCTTCGTCGCCGATGCCGCTGGTCAGCAGGCCAGCGGTCTCGTCAGTCATCGCTGGGGTCCGCAAGCATATCGAACTGATCGGGTTTGCCGGGCGCCGGCAGACCCAGGTAGCCGAAGGCTGCTGATGTAAGCATCCGGCCGCGCGGCGTGCGCTGCAGCAGGCCAGCCTGGATCAGGAAGGGTTCGATTACGTCCTCGATCATGTCCCGCTGCTCACTCAGGACCGCCGCCATGGTTTCCACGCCCACGGGGCCGCCACCGTATTTTTCAGCAATAGCGGTGAGGTAGCGCCGGTCCATGCGGTCCAGGCCGCCCGCGTCCACATCCAGCCGCTGCAGGGCTGCATCGGCGGCTTGGGCGTCGATCTGTGTTACCCCCTCGACGCTGCCGAAGTCGCGCACCCGGCGCAGCAGGCGCACCGCCACCCGCGGGGTCCCGCGGGACCGCTTGGCGATCTCCACCGCCCCGGCGTCATTTACCGGGACGCCCATAAGCGCTGCTGCTCTCCCCACGATAATCGCCAGGTCGTCCGCGGCATAGAAGTCCAGCCGGAGCGGAATGCCGAATCGCTCGCGTAGCGGTGTGGTCAACAACCCCGAGCGGGTGGTTGCGCCCACAAGGGTGAAACGCGGCAACTCGATACGCACCGAGCGCGCCGCCGGCCCCTCGCCGATGATCAGGTCGAGTTCAAAATCCTCCATCGCCGGATAGAGAATTTCCTCCACCGCCGGATTGAGCCGGTGAATTTCATCGATGAACAGCACGTCATGGGTTTGCAGGTTGGTCAGGATGGCTGCGAGATCGCCGGCACGCGCAATCACCGGCCCCGATGTTGCCCGGAAGCCGACTCCAAGCTCGTGGGCGACGATCCGGGCGAGGGTAGTCTTACCGAGGCCCGGCGGGCCATGAAACAGCACATGGTCCAGCGCCTCGCTGCGTTGACGCGCTGCCTGGATGAAGATGCTCAGATTGGCGCGCAGGTCCGGCTGACCGATAAAGTCATCCAGCTGCTGCGGCCGGATCGGCGTGTCAGCGGCGTCATCACCTGCCGGCCCAGGCGCCACCAGCCGCTCCTCGGCTGCCTCGGTCATGCGGCCAGCTCCTTGAGGCCTGCGGTTATCAGGGATTCCACCGTCGCGCCATCACCGAGGGACTTCGCCGCCCGGTTCACGGCCGTGAAAGCCTCTGTCCGGCCATAGCCCAGGTTGACCAGTGCGGAGACTGCGTCGTTGGCTGGCAGCCCTTCGCCGCCACCCGCGGGCTGGGCCGCCGACTCACTGGCGCCGATGGCATCAACCTTTTCGCGCAGCTCGGTCAGGATTCGCGTCGCCAGCTTGGGTCCAACGCCGTCCGCCCGGGTCATCGCTGCGCGGTCCTGGGCAACGATCGCCAGGGTCAACTCGTCGGGGGTCATGGCGGAGAGGATCGCAAGGCCGACCCGGGCGCCGACGCCCTGAACGGTGGTCAGCAGGCGGAACCAGCCCTGTTCGGCACCGGTCGCGAAGCCATAAAGATGGATATGGTCTTCGCGCACGTGGGTTTCGATCAGCAGGCGTACATCCCCGCCGACCGCCGGCAACTGGCTGAGCGTGCGGCCGGAGGCGAAGACCAGGTAGCCCACACCATTCACATCGACGATTACCCGGTCTGTCTCGGCGCCGGCCACCAGTCCCGTGAGCGAGGCGATCATGACACCACTCCGGCGGCGATTCGGGCAGCGGATTCCCTGTGGTGCGCATGACAGATAGCAACCGCAAGCGCATCTGCGGCATCGGCGTTTTCAGGTTGAGCGCCGGGCAACAGGGTCCGGACCATTAGGCCAACCTGATCCTTGTTCGCGTGGCCAACGCCGACGACTGCTTTCTTGATCGCGTTTGCAGCATATTCGGCGACATCCAATCCGCACTGGGCCAGCGCCACCATGGCAACGCCGCGGGCTTGACCCAGCTTGAGCGCGCTCTCCGGATTCTTGTGAACGAAGACGGCCTCGATGGCTGATGCATCGGGCGTGTGGGTTCGGATGATGGCGCACAGCTCGCGATGCAGGATTTCCAGACGGGTGGCCATCGGCAGGTCGGTCGGCGGCATGATCGCCCCATTCGCAATATGGCTCAGGCGATTGTCCTGCGCATCCAGGACGCCCCAGCCTGTGCGCCGAAGGCCTGGGTCGATCCCGAGTATGCGCCGCGGGTTCATCCTGGCAGCCCCACCCTTATCCGTTAAGTTTCGCCATGACTTCGTCCGACACATCGAAGTTGGACGCGACGGTCTGGACATCGTCGTTGTCATCCAGCGCTTCCAGCAGCCGGAACAGGGTCTGTGCCTTGCCTTCATCCAGATCCACAGTGTTCTGAGGCTTCCACACCAGATTGGCATTTTCCGGATTACCGAATTTTTCTTCCAGCGCCTCACGCACGCTGTTGAGGTCTTCGGCCTCGCAGGTGATTTCGTGCATGTCGCTGTCGGACGTGACGTCTGATGCCCCGGCTTCCAGTGCGGCCTCGAACATCTCGTCGCCACTGGTGGTTTCTGCCGGATACACCACCTGACCGACCCGGTCGAACATGAAGGCGACGCTGTTCGATTCACCCATATTGCCGCCATACTTGCTGAAGGCCGACCGGATATCTGATGCGGCACGGTTGCGGTTGTCCGTCAGCACGTCGACGATCAATGCGACGCCGCCCGGGCCGTAGCCCTCGTAGCGAATCTCTTCGAAGTTTTCGGCCCCGCCGTCGCCGCTGCCCTTCTTGACGGCGCGGTCGATATTGTCGTTGGGCATATTCTGCGCCTTGGCCGCGGCAATGGCCGTGCGCAACCGGGCGTTCATGTCAGGATCGCCGCCGTCGCGCGCGGCAACCATGATTTCCTTGGTGTGGCGCGCAAAAATCTTGGCGCGCTTGGCATCCTGCGCGCCTTTGCGGTGCATGATATTTTTGAATTTTGAATGGCCGGCCATGGCACACTCCTTTTCTGTCCTACCCCGCCTACGCAGGGTACTTCCTACAATTTGTACCGCCAGATGAACCTAGCGATACCATATCTGGTGTCAGATGGCACGCGCCAGCAATGCGCACGGGCCTCACCTACGCGCCGGAGGATCAGGCGGTAGCTGCTTCCTTGGCAGGATGGGTCTGGGTCAGCTTGCCACCTGCCCGCACCGGGTCAATTGATAAGGCCAGCCCCGTTTCGTCGCTGGTCTCAATCAAAGCGGCGCAAAGTGTGCCTTCGCCGTCAGAGGCGGACATCCGGTCGGTAGGGATTTTGCGTTTGAACCGCTCGACGGGCACGTCTTTCTTCATTCCAATCACAGAATCGTAGTCACCGCACATGCCAACGTCTGATTGATAGGCGGTGCCGCCGGGCATGATCAGGGTGTCGGCTGTCGGCACATGGGTATGGGTGCCGGCCACCAACGACGCTCTGCCATCCAGATAGTGGCCGAAAGCCATCTTCTCGCTGGTTGCCTCTGCGTGCATATCCACCAGTATTGCATTCGCCGCGCCACCGAGCGGGTAGGGCGCCAAGGCCTTGTCGATAGCTGCAAACGGATCATCCAGTGGATCCATGAACAGTCGCCCCATAACCTGCGCCACGACGATCTTGCGACCGTCCGGCAACTGAAACATGCGGCAGCCCTTGCCCGGTGTGCCGTCCGGATAGTTGAGCGGGCGAATCATCTTCGGGTCGCTGTCGATATAGCTGAGGATTTCCCGCTGGTCCCAGGCATGGTTGCCCAGAAGTATGGCGTCAACGCCCATCGCATACATGTCTTTGCAAATCTGCGGTGTGATACCGAAGCCGGCGGCGGCGTTCTCGCCGTTCACGGCGACGAAGTCGACGCGGAGTTCATCGCGTAGGCGAGGCAGGTGGGCGGAGAGCGCGTCGCGGCCTGACCGGCCCACCACATCGCCACAATAGAGTATTCGCATATTTCCCCGTTGCTTGGTTCGAGAGGGTTTGCGTGCCGGGCAGCCTAGGCCGCCTTGCTCTCATGTTCAAATGCGGATCGTGTCCCTATCGGTCACAATCATGTCGAGTTGCTGGTCATGGGCATCAGCCGGCACCTCCGGCATTTCCTGTTCCGCCAGGGCGATGCCGACAGCGAGCACCTGTCTCTCGGCCCGCGCTGCCTGCAATGTCCGGTCATAGAAGCCGCCGCCATACCCGAGACGATATCCGCGACGGTCGAACGCCAACATTGGCACGAGAAACAGATCGGGCAACATTTCCGGCGCCGAGGGCTCCGGCTCCTTGATACCAAAACCAGCGGGAACCAGCGGGTCACCCGGACTCCAGCGCCGGAAGATCAAGCCGGTGTCCGGTCCAACGACGACCGGCAGGCAGATTGGATTTCCAGCTTTGGCCAGTTTGTCCATCAGAGGTCTGGGGTCGATCTCGCTGCCCATGGGCCAGTAGGCGGCAACGATGGCCCGCTCAGGTATCTCCACGGTTGCCAATACCTTGCCGGCAACCGCCAGCGAAGATTCAGATAGGCGGTCAATCAGCTGATTGCGAACGGCGGTAGCGGCTGCACGAAGTGCGCGTTTCGCCTGAACAAGGTCAGGCCCTGCCTCAGGCGACATCCGGACCGGATGGAGCATTGAGCGCCTCCGTGGCCTGCTCGACCTGCTGGGCGACGGCCTCAATCCGGTCGGCCAACGCCTCGATGCCGCGTACCAGGGTCGCTTCCGGCGCGCTCATCACATCTGACGGGCGCGAGGCATCGGACAGCCGGGCGTTCTCTGACCTTACATCCTCGAGTTCATCGGCTAGCAGCAGGCTCGCCATCACCAGCAAACGCTGGTCGCCAATCTGGCCCATACCGGCCACCAATTCGGTGATCCGGCCGTCGACATTGGCGGCCAGGCTATGCAGGTGGCCTTCCTGCCCGTCATCGCAGGCGATCGTGTAGGAGCGTTTATTGATCGTGACGGAGACCTGGCTCATTTCTCGTCTCCCTCACCCTGATCGCTTTCCGAGTCGGAGTCGGGCGTGGTGTCTGGCTGGTCGTCGCCCGCTTGCGCCGCGTCAGCATTCTTCAGCGTGATGCCGCTGATCACCGTCTGAAGCCGGCCGATGGTCTTGTCCAATCGGTCGCCAATCGTTTCGGCCAGATCATTCAGCTCGGTATTCTCTTTCTGGGTCGACTCGAGGGACCGGATCAACGAATCGATGTCCGGACCCACCTGGTCGCCAGTGACGGCGGCCCGCGCCGCAGCAGCTGCGGCGGGCTGGAGCGCAAGTTTTCGCCGATAGGCGTCATAGGCCTGTTCCAGCCGGGTGACGGCGGAATCAAGGCGGGTCTGGGCTGATTGAAGTCCGGCCATGGGGCGTTCGATTGCGGTTGTCGCGCGCGGTGCGCTGGAGCCGCCAACATAGGAGTGGCGTCGCCTGCAGGTCAACTCGGCCCGCAACGGGGACTTTGGTTCAAAATCCGTCCCGATGCTGGGGATATCGCGTCCAATTAGCACGTTGACGGTCCTCGGTGCCGGATTCCATCTTGGCTTCCAGATCGACCGCCGGCGGCGCCCGCCGGACACCGCCACCTTCCGCGCACATGAGCCGATGAATTCACCAGCCGTATCCGCCACGGTATCCCATACCGATATGGCCAATGCCATCCGCGCGCTTGCGATGGATGCCGTACAACAGGCCAATTCGGGCCATCCAGGCATGCCTATGGGCATGGCGGATGTGGCGACGGTGCTGTTCACCCGCTTCCTCAAATACGATCCCCAGCATCCGGAGTGGCCGGACCGCGACCGGTTCATCCTGTCGGCCGGCCATGGCTCCATGCTGCTCTACGCCCTGCTTCACCTGACCGGCTATCCGGACATGACCATGGAGCAGATCCGCAATTTCCGTCAAATGGGCAGCCGCACCGCGGGCCATCCGGAATATGGTGAGGCGCCGGGCATCGAGACCACCACCGGGCCGCTGGGCCAGGGGGTCGCCAACGCCGTCGGCATGGCGCTGGCGGAGCGGCTGATGAATGCGCACTACGGCGACGACCTGGTAGACCACCATACCTATGTGGTTGCGGGTGACGGTTGCCTGATGGAAGGCATCAGTCAGGAGGCGATCACCTTTGCCGGGCACATGAAGCTCAGGAAGCTGGTTCTCCTTTTCGACGACAATGGGATTTCGATTGACGGGCCGACGTCGCTGTCAACGTCGGAGGACCAGCAGGGCCGCTTCGCCGCCGCCGGATGGGACGTGCAGGCGGTGGACGGTCATGATCCGGACGCAGTTGCGGCTGCGATTGAGCAGGCAAAAGCCACTGACACGCCATCAATGATCGCCTGCCGCACGACCATTGGCTATGGCGCGCCCAACAAGGCGGGGACATCTGCAACCCATGGGGCGCCCCTTGGCGACGAGGAGATTGCGGGCGCCCGTTTGCAGCTGGGTTGGAGCCATCCGCCCTTCACCATTCCAGATGACATTGCCGCCGCCTGGCGGGACGCCGCGGCCGCTCGCGCTGGCGACTTTCGCGCCTGGGCCGATCGGCTGAAGAGCCTGGATCCCGAAGCGCAAAAGGAGTTTGCCCGGGTTGTGGCCGGCAGTCTGCCGGAAGGCTTTGCCGCCGCCATTGAGGAGATCAAGCAGGGCTTCGCGGCGGAGCAGCCCAAGCTGGCCACCCGCGCAAGCTCCGGCAAGGTGCTGGACCGGTTAACCGAGGCCGTCCCGGAGATGATCGGCGGCTCGGCGGACCTGACAGGCTCCAACAATACGAAGGCCGAAGGCTTCACCCCGGTGACGCCCGGCGATTTTAGCGGTCGCTATATCTACTATGGCATCCGCGAACATGGCATGGCGGCGGCCATGAACGGCATGGCGCTGCATGGCGGGGTAATTCCCTACTCCGGCACCTTTCTGGTTTTCACTGACTATTGCCGCCCGGCCATCCGTCTTTCTGCGCTGATGAAACAGCGGGTGATCTATGTGATGACCCACGATTCAATCGGCCTTGGAGAAGATGGGCCAACCCACCAGCCGGTGGAGCATGTGGCGGCGTTGCGGGCCATGCCAAACGTCAATGTCTTTCGCCCGGCGGACGCGACCGAAGTGGCGGAATGTTGGGCTCTGGCGCTGGCAACGGCGGACACTCCATCTGTGCTGGCGCTGACCCGTCAAGGACTGCCGCATCTGCGCGAGAGCTATGTGGCCGAGAATATGTGCGCCCGCGGCGCCTATGTGATGGCCGAGGCAAATGGCGCCCGAAAGGCCACCCTGCTGGCGACGGGCAGTGAAGTGCATCTGGCAATGGAAGCGCGGGCCAGTCTGGAAGACGCGGGCATTCCCACCGCTGTGGTATCGATGCCGTGCTGGGAGCTGTTCGCGGCCCAGCCTGCCGACTACCAGCAGCAGGTTCTGGGCAACAGTGGCGTGCGCGTTGCGGTCGAGGCGGCGGCAGGATTTGGCTGGGAACGCTGGATCGGGGGCCAAGGCGATTCGGGCGGCGTTTTCATCGGCATGAAAGGTTTTGGTGCGTCGGCGCCAGCAGACGAGCTCTACAAACATTTCGGCATCACTGCGGACGCCATAGTGGACGCGGTCAAGGCCCGAACCTAATTCCAAGAACAGGCGTCGTGCGCAATGCGGCGGGCCGATTGACGAGTAACAGGAGACAGACATGACGACGCGTGTGGCGATTAACGGGTTTGGACGGATTGGCCGCCTGGTGTTCCGGGCCGCCGCGGAAGCCGGGCGCGATGACCTGGAATTCGTGGCCATCAACGACCTCGGCTCCGCAGAGGACAATGCCCACCTGTTGAAATACGACAGTGTCCACGGCACTTTTCCGGGCGAGGTGAGCGCCGGCGACGACGCCATCACCGTCAACGGCAAGGCTGTGAAGGTGGTGTCCGAGCGCGATCCGTCCGCCTTGCCGTGGGGCGATCTGGGCGTTGATATCGTGCTGGAGTGCACCGGCATCTTCACCAAGCGCGACGCCGCCGCCAAGCATCTGGATGCCGGCGCGAAAAAGGTGCTGATCTCGGCCCCCGGCGATGGCGCTGACCTGACCGTGGTCTACGGCGTCAACCATGACCAGCTGAATTCCAATCATGGCGTTGTCTCCAATGCTTCCTGCACGACCAACTGTCTGGCGCCGGTGGCCAAGGTGCTGCATGACGCGGTGGGCATCGAGCGTGGCTTCATGACCACCATCCATGCTTATACCGGCGATCAGCAGACCGTCGACACGCTGCACAAGGACAAGCGCCGGGCGCGGGCGGCGGCGGTCAACATGATCCCCACCTCCACCGGCGCGGCCAAGGCCATCGGCCTGGTGATGCCCGAACTCAAGGGCAAGCTGGACGGCAACTCGATCCGCGTGCCGACCCCCAACGTTTCCCTGGTCGATTTCAAATTCGACGCCGGGCGCGCTACCTCTGCTGACGAGGTCAATGACGCCATGCGCGCTGCCGCGGCGAACGGACCCTTGAAGAATGTGCTGATCGTCAACGACGCACCGCTGGTCTCCAGCGACTTCAACCACAATCCGGCGAGCAGCGCCTTTGACCTGACCCAAACCCAGGTGATCGACGGCCGCTTTGTGCGGGTGGTCAGCTGGTACGACAACGAGTGGGGCTTCTCCAACCGGATGAGCGACACCGCCGTTGTCATGGGTGGCCTGCTCGGCTGATCCCGGGCGCGATCCGCGATTGACCTGAGTGGTCGATCCCGGCAGCTTGTGGCGATGACCGAGGCCGCCATTGCCGATCCCGCCTTTGAGACCGACCGCCTGAACGGACGGCCGATTGCGCTGGATGACGTGCCGCGGATCCAGTCCCTGCATCATGATCCCCGCGTCGCCGAGCATATCGGCGGCGACTGGACCGACGACCGTACCCATCAGTTCGTCAAGGGCGCCGTGGAGCATTGGGAACGCTATGGCTATGGCCAGTGGGTGCTGACCCTTAAAGAGGGGGGGCAGTTCGCCGGCCGCTCCGGCTTGCGCCACTACTACATGGACGGCCAGGACGAAATCGAGCTGCTCTATGCCATCGACACCTCGCTCTGGGGGCAGGGATATGGCACGGAGGCGGCGCGCGCCATCGTCAACTGGGGCTTCAGCCAGCACGGCTTCGCATCCATCGTCTCCTTTACTCTGCCCGACAATCCGGGCAGCCGCCGGGTAATGGAAAAAGCCGGGCTGACCTTCGAGAAGGAAATGCTGCGGCTCGAGCCCCCGGAATTTCTGGTCCACCGCATCACGCGGGAGGAATGGGCCGCGCGCTAGAGGGGGCATTCACCATGGCCAATACCGACTATAAGCCGGAGCTGAAACTGGAGCCGCGCCTTCAGGCGCTTGTCGATACAGACTATCCGCGCTTCAGCGGCGGGGAGATGGACCGTCGCCGGACGCTGATGGCCGGCGCAATGGAAGCCGCTGGTGTCGATCATCTGGTCGCCTATGCCAGCTTCTTCCGCGGCGGGCCGGTGCACTGGCTGAGTGACTGGCTGACCACCTTCGAGGCAGTGCTGGTGTTTACGCCGGGAAAACCCGACACCATTTTCATCCAGTTCTACAACCATCTGCCACAGGCCCAGGGGCTGATGCCGGACAAGGACGTCCGCTGGGGCGGGCCCTCAACGATTCATAGCGTGATCGACGAGCTTCAGGCACGGGGCGCACAGCCGGGACGTGTCGGTGCGGTGGGGCTCGTGCCCATGCACTATTACATGCCGATGAACGCCAGTTTCCCGGAGGTGCAGGACCTGAACAGCGCCTATTTCGGCGTCCGCATGGTCAAGTCGCCGGAGGAACTGGACTGGTACCGGATCAGCGCCCATCTCTCGGATCTGTCAATCGAGGCGCTCTGCCAGGAGATCCGTCCGGGGTTGGAGGAGCGCGACCTGGGCGCGATTACCGAGGCCGCCTATCTCGGCTGGCGCGGCCAGAACATCATCCATTTCTTTAACTCCACGTCGATGCGCGCGCCGGACTCCTTCGTGCCGCGGCAGCATCTGATGAACCGCACCATCGGGACCGGCGACGTCATCGTCACGGAGATTACGGCCAGCTGGTTCGAGGCCTGGGGCCAGGTGCTGCGGACCTTCTCCGTCGGCGAGCCGCTGATCCCGGAATACCAGGCGCTGCACGACACGGCAGACGCCGCCTATAACGCTATCCTCGGTGCGCTCAAGCCGGCCGTCCCGGCAAACGTGATCGATGTTGGCCGTCAGGTGATCGAGGACGCCGGCTACACCTATTTCGATGATCTGGTGCACGGCTTCGGCGGCGGCTACATGCCGCCCATCCTCGGCTCGCCCACCCGCGGCGAGGAGCCGTTGCCGGACTTCGAGCTCAAGGAAGGCATGATGATGGTGGTCCAGCCGAACGTCATTACCCCCGACCAGCGCGCCGGCGTGCAGACTGGCGACTGCGTAGTGGTAACGGCCGACGGCGCGGAGAGCATCCACACCGCACCCCGCGGGCCGTTTGTGGTGGGCCTGTAGGGCGCTATCGGGCGGCGAAAGTGATGCCAGCCCTGATCCTAAGCGCGCAGCGGTCCGGAACCTCGGTGGGGAAGGCCTATAAACTTTAGGAATTGCCGGATGAAGGGCGGCGCGCGACCCGCCTAGTCAAACAGCGTGCTGACGCTCGCTTCATCGCTGATGCGCTTGATCGCTTCGCCGAAGAGGGGGGCGATGGTCAGCGGGCGGACCCTGTCGGAGACGCGGACGGCCTCGGTCGCCTGGATCGAATCCGTGATCACCACTTCGCTGAAGGCGCTGGCGGCGATGCGGCCAACGGCGCCGCCCGAAAGCACGCCGTGGGTGACATAGGCCTCGACAGATTTGGCGCCCGCATCCATCAGCGCGACCCCGGCGTTGCACATGGTCCCGGCGCTGTCGACGATGTCGTCCACCAGGATGCAGATGCGGTCCTTGACGTCGCCGATGATGTTCATGACCTCGGAGACGCCGGCCCGTTCCCGCCGCTTGTCGATGATGGCGAGATCGGCGCCGATGCGGCTGGCGATCGCCCGAGCGCGGATGACGCCGCCCACATCGGGCGACACCACCATCAACTCGCCGGCGCCGTTCTGCTCGCCGTGCTTCTCCTTGATGTCGCGCACCAGCACCGGCGCGCCGAACAGGTTGTCGACCGGGATGTTGAAGAAGCCCTGGATCTGCCCGGCGTGGAGATCGATGGTCAGCACGCGGTTCGCGCCGGCTGTGGTGATCAGGTCGGCCACCAGCTTGGCCGAGATCGGCGTACGGGGGCCGGTCTTGCGGTCCTGCCGAGCGTAGCCGTAATAGGGAATGACCGCGGTGACCCGCCGGGCCGAGGCGCGCTTCAGCGCGTCCAGCATCACCAGCAGTTCCATCAGGTTGTCGTTGGCGGGGTAAGAGGTCGACTGGATGACGAACACATCCTCGCCGCGGATATTCTCCTCCACCTCCACGAACACTTCCATGTCCGAAAAACGGCGAATGCTGGCGCGGGTCAGCGATACATTCAGATAGGCGGATATCGCCTCCGCGAGCGGTCGATTGCTGTTGCCGGCAATCAGCTTCATGGACACTCCCCCTCTGTCCGCGAGCTCGTCGCCCTGGAACACACCCAAGAGCCTGTCATGGTTCCCCCACAGGGCCTGATTTACCGGGCTTTCGAGCGCTTTCTAACAACCTGTTACAGGTGTGTAAACGACCGCCGCGCCGCATCGGCGGCTGGGAGCCTGTGTGACCTCGTCGGGTGCGGGATAGTGGGGATATGTTCGCCGGCCTTTTCTTGGCCTTCGGGAACCCATGGGGAGCGATCGGGTGCGGGCAAGAGCACCCCCGCGTGTTGGAATTAATGAAAGGGGACGCCGGGAATGGCGTCGTAGGTGGGGCATGAAATGCCAGTTGCGGGCGGGCAAATTGGGCCCCCATTGCGACAATTGCGACATCGGGTGATCCAGTTGACGGGCCGGTGACGCGGCGCACTGCGGCCATGAGGAAGCTTTGGCATGGTCACCGCATCACGCCGGCGGGGATTCCACCCCGCCGGTGTTTGTGTCTGGAAAGTCAACCAAAGGAGAGAGAAATGAAGCTTTCTGTCGCTCTGGTCGCCGCCGCGCTTGCGGCCGCGTCCGCAACTACCGCAACGGCCGCCAATGAGTCCAAGTCGGGCTCGGCAATTACGGCCTTCACACCGATCCCTGGCAAAGCCAAGCAAACTGCCCAGCTAAGCCGTCGCCAGTATGTGCAGTGCTATCGCCGCGCCTATCAGGCCTGTGTGAAACGGGTCGGGGGTGGGCACCGCAAGTACAGCTACTGCCGCGTCAGAGCGCGTGGTCTCTGTCGGATGATGCTGCCCGGCCGCAGCGGCTGAGCGGTGAACCACTGAGAGAGAAATGAAACTTCGTATGGCACTGTTTGCTGCGGCTCTGGCCTTCGTGCCCGCGTCCGCGTCCATCGCCGATACGGTTGAAACGATCCAGCAGTCGGTATCTCCCGTGGCGGCATCCAATCGTCGGATGCCGAAACCACGCACGCGTCCAATGAGCTGCTTCCGGCGGGCCTACATGCGCTGCGTCAAGCGTCAGAGCATTCCGTCGCCCAACAACCGGGCCATCTGTCGTTTGCGCGCACCCCACGCCTGCGGTGGCTTCAGCGGTGGCCGTTAAACGGTGACCGGAATTCCGGGCTTAGGCGCCCGATTGTGAAAAGGGCACCTCCAAACGGGGTGCCCTTTTTGCTGCGGTCTAGGCCGCTTGCGCCAACGCTTCGCGTCCGTGGGGTTCGGTGAAATCGATCTCCGGGCCGACCGGCACGATCCCCAGCGGATTGCGGATGCCGTGGGAGTAGTAGCCATAGGCGAAGAGCCCCGGCTGGACGCTCTCGGCAAGACCCGGGTGGGACTGATAGAGATCGCGGGTGTAAGCCCACAGGTTGGGGTAGTCCACCAGCCGCCGCAGGTTGCATTTGAAGGCGCCCACATAGCAGGCGTCGAAGCGCACCAATGTTGGGAAAGCGCGCCAGTCCGCCAGTGTCTGCTGATCGCCGCACAGATATCGGCGTGTCGCGAGACGTTCCTCCAGCCGGTCCAGGCAGGCGAAGACGCGCGGCACGGCAGCGTCATAGGCTTCCTGGTTAGCGGCAAATCCGGCGCGATAGACACCATTGTTGAGGTTCTCGTAGATGTCGTCGTTGACGGCGTCGATCTCGCCGCGCAGGTCGGCCGGATAGAGGTCCAGATCCGAGACGCCGGGCAGGCCTGCAAATGCGCTGTTGAACATCTGAATGATTTCGCTGCTCTCGTTGTTGACCAGCGTCTCACGTTGTTTGTCCCACAGTACCGGTACCGTCACCCTGCCGGTGAAGGTCGGGTCGGCCCAACTGTAGAATTCGTGAATTGCGGTCTTGCCATAGACATGGTCGCGGGCGCCGTCGTCATCGTCGATGAAATACCAGCCTTCGTCGTTGCGGCGGGTGGCGGTAATGGAGAGACCGATATGGTCTTCCAATCCCTTGAGAGTCCGCATCAGTCGGGTGCGGTGGGCCCACGGGCAACTCCACGAGACGTAAAGGTGATAGCGCCCGGATTCAGCGGCGAAGCCGCCCTCACCTGAAGGACCTGGGCTGCCGTCAGGCGTAATCCAATTGCGGAAGGTTGACGCCTTGCGCTTGAACTCGCCGGTCTTGGCGTCGGCTACGGGAAGGTCTTCCGTATGCCATACACCGTCGATCATCTGGCCCATGTAATTCGTCCCTCCAGAATGGAACGGCAAAGTCCGCTCCTGAGGGATGACATAGGCCGCAGCCGGAGGCGTCAACCCCCGGCCGGGCAATCGACAGAATGATGGTGGGGCTCGATCCAGTTCAGCACCGGGCTGACACGGCGCCGAATTCGCCACCCGGGAGACAGCCCACTGGGCTGATTTCTCCGCACCGCTGTGGGTTATTCCACGTTCCCAACTCGGCTTGGCATCGGGTGATGGCGGCGCCCAATCGGTGGCGATGCGCGCGGACTGGCCGCGCCGTCAGCGCTGGTTTCAGTTCCTGCTAGGCTGGTTCCAGTCAACGCCCAGTTCCTTTCGAAAGTCCTCCATTTCTTTCATGCAATTTGGTAAAGTGCCAGTTTTGGAACGAAACTTGACAACGTGGGGGTATTTGCTGGTCAACACTTTCCCCGTGCTGGGCAGATTGCCCCAGACTCCTGCATTGCCGCGAAACACAAACACAAATTCGGTGCCGACGAGGTGGGCCGTGCCCCATTCCACCTGGAAAGATTTGTCATGTCGGACCTTGACCCATACAGGAAGCACGTCGCCCGGCTTCTTTGTGCCGATACACAAGATCATGTGAATTTTATGGAGGCCTCGATCGAGCCGCCGCGGAACGCGCACCCGCTGACCATGCTTTGGAGAGGTCAGTCGGCACACCTGGAGCATTTGGGAGAAGCATATGAAGGACGCCGCCGGCGACGCCAATTGCGGCGACGTCAAGCCAACCAGAACCACGCCCAGCCCCACGCCCAGCCTCACGCCCAGCCCCTGTGCCATGCGGCGGACGAAACGAGACAACGGGTGCGGGATACGCGAAATTGAAGGTTTCATGGCGTCAATTCTCCTGCTGGCGCGGTGCGTCCGGCCGACGGCGCCGGTTAGGATGTCGATGCTCCGGTCGCGCCGAAGGCGCGTGGATCCGGTCGCGCCGAAGGCGCGCGGAATTGTCAGCATCAGGCGAAGCACTGAGATCGCAAGGGCCACGCAGGCTCTGAGACCACGGCGGCATTGTGGAGGGTAGGAACGAAACCCGCAACGTCAATCGCTGGGTCTGCCGCTGGATCTGCGGACCGGCAATCCAAATCGCCCACGATCCAATTCATGGCGCCTGTCGCCAGCGCGCTGTACAGGTGACTGGGGCACGCCGCGGCGTTCACGCCGCCTTCTGAGAATGACGTCGTCTGCAGCCGGGAGCGTCAACCCCCGGCTGCAGAGTATTCCGGTTTGTGAGGTCCAGCGGATCCCTAATTCAGGACTGGGCTGACATGGCTCCGAAAGGCCTTCGCGGTTTTGAAGACAACTTGCTTCGGCTCCTGAAAACCACGCGCTTTCTTGCCGAGCAGCTTGCCGGTCTTGAGGTCGAAGATCTTGCGCGTCCGGCGAAGCACCTTCCCCTGCTGGTTATAGGCAACGACGTCATAGACTCTGACGTTGCCGTAGGTGGTGCGAAGCGTGGACGAAGAGTAGGCGAGGGTGCCGTCTGCGCGGTAGCAATAGCGATTGACCCGGGTCCAGTCGCCGGATGGGCTGATTGTGGTCAGCTTGCCCAGGCGCACCAGCCCTTTGTGGCGCAGCACGGAAACCCGATGCAGCGCGTGGATCTTGCGGGGCAGTTTGCGGGTCCAGACTGGCGCACTGCGATAGTCCTGGCTGGGATAGGTGCCCCAGCCGAGCACCACTTTGCCGCCTGAGCCGATGGCGCAGGCCTTGTTGAAGGCAATGTCGGTGGGTGATTCGCGGTCGGCGGCAGCGGGTGCTGCGAGGGCGACGACGGCCAAAGCGGGAAGGGCGAGGATACGGATGGTTTTCAGAAAAGATCTGTCAGGGGACATGTAAGGCTCCACTGGAGGATTGCGTATCGCTTCGGCGAATGCCGGTGCTCAATGAAGAGCGGGCGCCGGTTATGGTCGAAAGCGAATTTGAAGATACGCGACCCTAGCAGTGTGACCGGGCTCAAGCTGTGACCCCCATCACAGGTGCCGCAGACCGGTTTTACGCAGCCTTGGGCAGGCGCTCCCGATCGTGCGGAGCGTCAAAATCGATGTCCGGACCCTTGGGAACAATCAGGGTCGGATTTACGGTGACGTGGCTGGCGTAATAGTGGTGCTTGATATGGAAATGGTTAGTGGTCTCCGCGAGGCCCGGCCACTGATAAAGCTCACGCGTGTAGTTCCACAGGTTCGGATAGTCGATCAGCCGTTTGCGATTGCATTTGAAGTGGCCGAAGTAGACCGGGTCAAACCGGATCAGCGTCGGGAACAAACGCCAGTCCGCTTCAGTCACCTGATCGCCGGCGATATAGCGTCGATCGGCCAGCAACCCCTCCAGCCATTCCATCGTGTCGAACAATTCGGTGACCGCCTCCATATAGGCGTCTTGGGTCATGGCAAAGCCGGAGCGGTATACGCCATTGTTCAGAGTGTTGAAGACACGGTCGTTAACCCGGTCAATTTCCGCCCGCATGTGTTCGGGATAGTAATCAATCGAGGTGTCGACGCCATCGAGATCATCGAAGGCTCCGTAAAACATGCGGATGATTTCGGACGATTCGTTGGAGACGATGGTCTCCCGCTCCCGATCCCACAGGACTGGCACGCTTGCCCGGCCGGTATAGTCCGGTTTGGCCTTTGCATAGACCTGCCAAATGAAATTGCAGCCATTCACGTCGTCCGGGATCACATCCGGCCCGTCCTTGAAGGTCCAGCCGTCGCTGTGCATTTCCCAATGGACTGCCGAGACGGTGATATGGGGCGTCAGGCCCTTGAGAGCGCGGAAGATCAGCGTCCGGTGCGCCCAGGGGCAGGCCCAGGAGACGTAAAGATGGTAGCGCCCCGATGCGGCGGGGAAGCCGCCTTCACCTGAGGGGCCGGCGCTGCCGTCAGCCGTCACCCAGTTGCGAAAGCCCGCGTCCACCCGCTGGAATTTGCCATCCAGGGTCTTTTTTTCCATGCCCCAGTCATCGACCCATTGGCCGTTGTCGAGATGACCCATCAAATTTCTCCCGTGGACGCGCAATGGTTCTGTGCTCTGACATGAAAAGATAGTCCTGCGCCGGGCGGGTCAAGTGGTCCCGCGGTTACTTTCCAGGCTTGGAGAAATCCAGCCGGAACGTCAGCACGATGGCTGGCCGGTTGATCTCCGATGGAAAGGGGGGAAATGGCGCGGCATTGAGCAGGGTAATGATGGCGGCATTGTCGAGGATCTTGTGCCCTGAGCTGACGCGAATTCGATAGTCGCGGACGCGCCCACTGGCGTCGAGCAGGAATTGCACCACTACCTGACCTGTCATGCCGGCGGCTTTGGCCGCCGCTGGATAGTGTTTCCGCGCACGCAAGCGGCGTTGAATATTTGAGAGATAGTTGGGGATTACGCTTGCCGCGCTGCCACGGGCCGATCCCCGCTTGAGGCCGGCCCGGCGGGAGCGTGGTCTTGGGCGAGGCTGCGGACGCGTGCGCGGCCGCTTGGGTGCGGGGCCCAAATCGACGGGCGCCAGTTTCTTGGGATCAAGCTTGGGCAGCGTTCGCGGCTCCTCTGGCCGTGTGGCCAGTTGAGGTTTTGGTTTGGGCTTTGGCTTGGCCCTTGGCTTGGGCGGCGCCTTGTCAATTTTCTTCGTGGGCTTTGGTTTTTCAGCGACCGGTTTTTCCGGTTTTGGGCGCGCTTTCTTGGCTGGCTTCTCTGCTGGTTTCGGCGTTGATTTGGGCTTCTTGGCCACCTGCTTCGGTGGCTTTGGTGCGGCCTTCTTCGGCGGAATTTTCGACTGCGCTTTTTTTGGCGGCGTTTTCTTGGCCGTCTTGGGGGCGGTTTTCTGGTCCGTCTTCGCCTTCGCCGCTGCTTTGGGCTTGGTCTTGTTGATTGGTTTCGGCGCTGCCTTTGGCTTGGGCTTCGCCTTGCGCTTGGCGGCTGGTTTGGGTTTTGGCTTTGGCTTCGCTTTGCGTTTGGTGACTGGCTTGGGTTTCGGCTTCGGCTTGAGAAGAATCTCGACCGGCCGTTTCTTTTCCGGGGGCGACGGGCTGCTCACCGAAAGCGATGTGAGCACCGCCCCATGCAGCATCAGCGCCACCACGAAGGCTGACAGCCATAGCAGGAGCCCGGGACGGGACATGATCAGCGCCGCCTGACAGTGGCGAGGCTGATGCGTTCAACACCAGCACGGCGAAGGGCATCCAGAAGATTCAGCACCTTGCCTGCTTCTGCTTTTCCATCCGCCGCAATCACAATTTTGACCGTGGGTTCTGCCAGCCGGCGCTGGGCGACCGCCGCTGCTACCTCGTCCAGGGTCATCCGTTTCTTGTCGATCGCCATACGGCCCTCGGCGGAGAGCTGGATACGCACGCCGGCGGCCGCCTCATCGGTTCCGGCACTCGCCTTCGGCGGTTGAATGTCCAGCAGATCCGGCCGCGAAATCGTTCCCGTCAGCATGAAGAAAATCAGCAGCAGAAATACGACATTTATGAGGGGCGTGACGGAATCAGCCGGGCGCCTGCGGCTTGGGCGGGCCAGCTTCATTTGATCTCCGCCTCCTGGCGTTCCAGGGTCACGGACCGGCCGCCGGCCTTGGATATCCGGTCGAGCACGTCCATCACCCGCTGCAGGCGCACAGCATTGTCAGGGAATACCTGAAAGACCTGCCCAGGATTCTGCCGGACCCGGGTGCGGACCCGCGCCTCAATTTGCTCAAGGGACACAGCTTGTCCGTTCAGTTCCAACTGGGTGCTTGAGCGGATGCTGATCATGAAGGCGCCGGCGATACCCCCGACACCTCCGTCAATCCTTGGCACGGAAACGTCCACTCGCCGGGTGTCGAGAAACGTCGTGGCCAACATGAAGAAAATCAGCAACAGGAAGACCACGTCGATTAACGGCGTCAGGGAAAGCACCCGGACTGGACGTCGTGTGCGGGTAATCTGCATGTCAGCGCCGGCGCCCGGTGTGGTTCAGGTCGTTCATCAGGAGGGCGCGCCTTCGAAGCGCGGTTCCGCCGGCGGCGCCGGACCGGTGCGGGCCTTTGCAGTTGAGGGCGCGCCGGAATGAGGTGGGGCCGTGAACACCCGCGTAAGGGCATCTTCCATGGCGTGATGGGTACGGTCCACGGCGCTTTCCAGAACACTTAGGATGCCGGAAACAACCACAGCGATTGACAGCCCCACCGCCGTCGTCAGGAGCGCCTGCCAGATGCCGCCGGCAAGGATGCCAGGGTCGGCGCGGGAACCGGTGGACTGCAGGTCCTGGAACGCGATGATCATGCCGACCACCGTGCCGAGGAGGCCAATCAGCGGCGCCAGCGCGGCGATCAACTCGAGCCCCCGCAGGTAGGAGCCGAGCCCCTTGAGTTCGTCCGTTGCGACGCGGCCGGCTTCTTCCCGCGCGGTTGTCTCTGCGCCGCCCGAGAACAGCATGTGTGACATGGCGGTCTGCAATACGCGCGCAATGGGGTTACGGGATTTGGCGAGAATGTCGAGCGCGCTGTCCGGCTCTCCCGCGGTCCATTTGGACAGGGCCTGGCGGATGAAAGCGTGACGCAGGAGACGCCCGCGATAGAACTGCCAGAGTTTGACAAGCACGATGGTCACGGCAATTACCGAAAGGACCACGAGGACCACCACAATGGGCCCGCCCAGATCGAACAGACGTGCCAGCGGGCCGCCTGAATCCGCAGCAGCCTTTGCGGCAGGTTGGGTCTTGGTTGCTGCCTGCGCCAGTTGAATCAGGCTATAGCTCGGGTCGGTCAAAGGGGGTTGCTCCTGCACGCGCCAATTCGGATGCGCAACGTAGCGCCAGATTTGGCAGCTGACAAACAGGCTTGCGCCTTGACCGGCGGGGTCTGGGCGTCACAATAGCGTGAAGATTTTCGCCGCAATCCGGGCAATTTTTCAGGAGGCAGCATGCCAGCGGACGCAAGCATGGTCGAGCTTTTCCGGCGTGAGCTGGAACTGTGCCGGGTGACACCGGAGGAAACGGTGGCAGTGCTTTCGGACGGAGAGGCACGGCTGGACTTTGCCCAGGCCTTTCTGCTTGCTGCCCAGCAGCTGGGCGCGACCGCCTTTCAGGTGACCGTGCCGCGGCCGCCGCAGCATGGTGGCTTTGCCGGCAATTTTGGCCAGACGCCGATCGCCGGCAACCGGTCCGTGATCGAAGCCCTTAAATCGGCGGATCTGGTCATCGACCTTATGCTGTTGCTGTTCTCCCAGGAGCAGAACGAAATCACCGCCACCGGCACCCGCATGTTGCTGGTGGTGGAGCCGATTGAGGTGCTGACCCGCCTGTTCCCCAACGAGGATCTTCGCCGCCGGGTCGAGGTGGGCGAACAATTGCTGGGCAACGCGCAGGAGATGCATATCACGTCACCTGCCGGCACGGACGTGACCTACCGGTTGGGCGCATTCCCGGTCATGACCGAGTATGGCTATACCGACACTCCAGGCCGCTGGGACCACTGGCCTTCAGGCTTCATGTTCACCGGCGGGCATCCGGACGGGGTTGACGGCAAGGTGGTGCTGGCGCCGGGGGACATCGTCTGTGCATTCCGCCGCTATATCCAGAACCCGGTCGAGCTGACCATCGAGAAAGGCTTTGTCACAGATATCCAGGGAGACGGGCTGGATGCGGCGCTGATCCGCAACTACATGGCCAAGTTCGACGAGAAGGCCTATGCGATTTCCCACATTGGCTGGGGCCTGAACGAGCTGGCGGACTGGCACCATATGGCGGTGGCGAACCCACACCAGGAGCTGGGCATGGACGCGCTCAGCTACTATGGCAACGTGCTGTTTTCGACCGGCCCGAACACGGAACTGGGCGGCGACAACGACACTCCCTGCCATCTGGACATGCCGCTGCGCGGTTGCACCCTAACGCTCGATGGTGAGGTCATCATCAAGGACGGAGATGTAGTTCCGCCCGAGATGAAGGCGACGGCCTGAGGCGTGAGGTGACCATGCAGATGCAACCACGGGGTCGACATTTGATGGTGGGCGATGTGCGCCTGCACCATCTTGAATACCAGGGCGAAGGTCCGTCGCTGGTGTTGTTGCCCGGCATCACCAGCCCGGCAATATCCTGGGATTTTGTCAGTCGCCGGCTTGCGGCTTTCTCCCATGTATTCACCCTCGATATTCGGGGGCGTGGTCTGTCCTCCGGCGGCGCGGAGCTGAGTTATGACCTGGGCGCCTGTGCTGCGGATACGGCAGCCGTGATTGCCCAGTTGGGCCTGCAGAATCCGGTCATCCTTGGCCATTCCATGGGCGCGCGTATTGCGCTGCGCCTGGCGGCCGACGCGCCGGACGCAGTGGGGCCGTTGATCCTCGTGGATCCGCCCGTGACGGGACCGGGCAGACGCGACTATCCGGTGCCGCTGCAATGGTATCTCGATGGTCTGGCGGCGGCTTGCCGCGGTGAACCCACCGATACCTCCAACCCGCTTCTGGCCAAATGGACCGAGGAGCAGATCGCCCAGCGCGATCAGTGGCTGCCCACCTGTGACCCGGTGGCAATCGCCCAATCCCATGCCTCATTCCATGAAGAGGACATCCATGTCCTGATGCCGAAGGCGCCCACACCGACGCTGCTGATCTATGCCGAGCAGGGGGGCACCGTCACCGATGACGATGCGGTGGAAATCTGCACCTTGATTCCTGACTGCCGCAGTGTGCGTATCGATGGCGTTGGGCACATGATTCCCTGGGATGATCTTGAAACTTTCATCGACACGGTCGAGAGCTTTGTCGGACGCGTGATATGACGCAATTCATCGGGGAGTGAACCCAACACATGAGCGAAAAATCCGACGTAAGAATTGCGATCGTGGGCGCCGGGCTTGGCGGCTGCGCGGTTGCCAGCCTGTTGCAGCAGCAGGGCTACACCCCGGAGATCTATGAGCAGACACCGCAGATTACGCCGCTGGGCGCCGGCATCCACCTGAGCCCCAATGTTACCCGCGTCCTTGACCGGATCGGCATTCTCGATGCACTGGTGGCTGTCGGTTCCAGGCCACGTGAATGGCTGAGCCGCGACTGGGATACCGGCAAGGTTACACTCGACTATACGCTCGGCGATGTGGCGGAGGAAAAATTTGGCTCCCCTTATCTGACCGTGCATCGAGGCGACCTGGCGGTGGAACTGGTGGGCGCGGTGGATCAGCAACGGCTGCATCTGGATAAGAAGCTTGTGGGCATGGAGAAGGGCGCTGGCGGCACCACCCTGTCATTCCAGGATGGCACGACGGCGGAGGCCGACATCGTCATCGGCGCAGACGGGGTCCATTCCAAGGTGCGCGAGATACTGGCCGGACCGGAGGAGCCGATCTATACCGGCCACGTGGCGCACCGGGCGATGATCCCGATGGACCGCTACAACGGCCATATTTTCGACGACGACACCAAGTGGTGGCATCCGGAAAGCCATATCGTCGTCTACTACATCAAGGCCGACCGCTCCTACATCTACTTCGTCACCGGCGTGCCGGAGCCCGATTGGCCGCGCGAGGAGTGGGTCTATGACGGTGATCCGAACGAGCTCCGTGGCCATTTTGACGGCTATCATGACGAGGTTCAGCTGCTGCTCAGCCAGGTGGACAAGGTGCTGAATTGGGCCATCCTTGAGCGCAAGCCGTTTGAGCTGTGGAGCGAAGGCCCCATCGTCATGCTCGGCGACGCCTGCCACCCCATGAAACCCCACATGGGGCAGGGCGGGGCCATGGCGATTGAGGACGCCGCCATGTTGGCCCGGTGCATCGGCGATCAGCCGACGGATTTCGACGCCGCATTCCGCCTCTATATCGCCAACCGCCAGGAGCGCACCGCCAAGGTGCAGCACTACAGCCACAACAATGACTGGCTGCAATACCAGGAAACCAGCGATCCCGACTGGGTGTTTGCCTATGACGTTTTCACCGAGCCGCTGGTGCAACCGGGCGACTGAGCGTCAACGAAACGTGCACTTGACAAATACGAACGTTCGTTCTATTTATGGTGCATGATGAGCAAAGGTAAAGCAACACGGGACCAGATTTTGCGCCAGGCGACCGACCTTGCCAGCGTCGGCGGGCTTGAGGGTCTGACGATTGGCGCATTGGCCTCCCACTCCGGCATGTCGAAGAGCGGCCTGTTCGCCCATTTCGGTTCCAAGGAAGCACTGCAGCTTGCTGTGCTGGAAGCTGTACGCACTGAGTTCATTTTCGAAGTTGTAGCGCCGGCGCGCAAATTCACGGGCCGAAAACGCTTGGAAGCGCTGTCCGAAAACTGGCTGGCCTGGGCCAGCACCAATGGCTATGTGGGCGGCTGCCCTTTCGTGGCGGCTGCTGTGGAATGGGACGACCGCGAAGGCCCGGTGCGCGACGCCGTACAAGACGCATTGGCGTTGTGGCAAAGCTATCTGTCACGCGCCGCGCAGCAGGCCATCGACGCGGGCGAGTTCCGCACAGATCTCGACCCTGCCCAGTTTGCCTTCGATGCCTATGCCATCGAACTGGGCTTTCACAATGGCCACCGGCTGATGGGCCAGACTGACGCAGCCAGGTGGACCCGCGCTGCTTTTGTGCGTCTGATCACAGACGCTTTGGCGCCTCACTGATACAACCCCCCACAAGACGCATCCCTCCCCGGAGTTGAAGAATGTTTATCCAAGAGACGCCAAACGCCCGCCGAAAAAAGAACGAACGTTCGTCCAATTTTGGGCGGCGATCTTTGCTAAGCGGCTGGGCCACCGACCCGACCATTGATGGCGGCGCGCCCCTTGCACACCGCACGAGCGCGCCAATGATGCCGGGCCGCGGCGACCGTACTCCGCCCAACGATGGGATTGGCCGTCTGGAAATGGATCACGCGCGGGGCTATCTCGACCATCTGTTGCGCCTTTCAAACGAGGACCGGCGCCTTCGATTTGCCCATTCTGCTCCCGACCGGATGATTGCCCGGTCAATCGAGCGAATCGACTGGGAGACCACGTCGCTGTTTGGGTGGATTGAAGATGGTGTTCTTCGGGGCGTGGTTCATCTGGCCTGGCCTGATGTGTCATGGCTGGAGGGTGCGGCTGAGCTTGCGGTTTCCGTGGAAGCTGGCTGGCAGCGGCGCGGCATTGGCAGGCGCCTGGTGGAAGAGGCTGTGGCCGATGCCCGGCAACGGCGTCTGCCCGCCATCCGCTACGTTGGATTGGCGGAGAACCGGGGGCTTCTCGCCCTCATGGCCGGCTTCGGTGGCCTCACAACCCGGGCGGGCGGCGAAGTGGACGGACGGGTGGACCTGCCTGTGGACACGCTGCATCTACCGGGGCTCAGCCGGCGCAGCCGCCTGGGCCGCCGCCGCCGCAGTTTCGCGATGAGCGCCGCCGTTGAGCGCCTGAACCTGACTCCGCTGGTAGGCTAAGCCCGCGCGGGTATGGTAGAAATGCTTTCCAATAGGGGAGCATCATGGCCGGACACGACACCCAGCTGCCGCTGGACCAGGCGGATATCGATGCGTTTCAACGCGACGGTGCGATCTGCCTGCGCGGTGTGATCGACGACGAGACCATCGACGCATTGCGAGAGGCTGTTGCCTGGTCAATTGAGCATCCGGGCCCTTATTCGCAAGATCTGACCAATGGCCAGAAGGGCGGCGCTTATTTCGCTGATATCTTTTGCTGGACACGCTGCGACGCTTACCGAGCGCATATCGTCAATCCGGCGATGGCCGCGATTGCCGGCCAGCTGCTCGACGCGGCGCGGATACGCTTCTACGTGGACCATCTGCTGGTCATGGAACCCGGCTCGTCGGAGCCGACCCCCTGGCACCAGGACTATCCCTATTGGCCGATGGAAGGGTCAGGCTCCTGCTCGATCTGGCTGGCGCTCGATCCAGTGAACAAGGAATCCGGCGCAGTGGAATTCGTCGCTGGCTCGCACCGAACCGGCGACATCTACGCGCCCAGATCATTCCAGGCCGAAGAGCAGCTGGAAGATGGCGCCCTCGCCCGGATTCCTGACATAGACGCCAATCGAGACCACTACTCCATCCTCAGCTGGGACATGGTGCCCGGCGACGTCACAGTTCACCATTGCCTGACCGTCCATGGATCTCCCGGCAACACGCGTCAGGATCAGCGACGTCGGGGGTTGGCCGTGCGATTCATGGACGATTCCGCAAAATATCGTGCCCGCGACGCCGTCCCGGTGGTGATGCGCAAGGCATTTGCCGAACTTGCGCCAGAGCTTCGCGACGGCGGACCGTTTGATGCCCGTATATTTCCGGAATTATGGTCCGCGGCAGGATAGAGGCCCCGGGCGTCCAGCAGCGTCGAAAAAGCAATCAACATGCGGTCAACAAAAGCCAGCGATCGGGCATTGCTTCCGGCGCGCTGCGATATAATCTCATAACCAACCCCAGACTCGCTGCGGAGCCCATTTGCGATGGCATTGCCTGCCCCTGAAATCATTACCCTGGACGACAAATATACGCTCGAGGATGGCCGAGCCTTCATGTCGGGCATCCATGCGCTGGTGCGTCTGCCGATGATGCAGCGCCAGCGAGATCTTGCCGCCGGACTCAACACGGGCGGCTTCATCTCGGGGTACCGTGGCTCGCCCCTTGGCGGGCTCGACCAGAATTTGTGGCGCGCGCAGAAATTCCTTGAGAAACACCATATCCAGTTCACCTCCGGCGTGAACGAAGATATGGCGATGACGGCGGTGTGGGGCAGCCAGCAGCTCAATCTCTATCCCGACGCCAACTATGACGGCGTTTTCGCCATGTGGTACGGCAAAGGTCCAGGTGTCGACCGCTCCATGGATGTCATGAAACACGGCAACGCCGCCGGCACGTCGCCCAATGGCGGCGTATTGCTGTGCGCGGGCGATGACCATGGCGCCAGCTCCTCGACTCTGCCGCATCAGTCCGACCACGACTTTATCTCGGCGATGGTGCCGGTGCTTTATCCGGCCAATGTGCAGGAAGTGCTCGACTATGGCCTCATCGGTTGGGCCATGTCGCGTTACGCCGGCATCTGGGTGGCGTTCAAGGCGATTGCCGAAGTGATGGAAAGCGCGGCCTCGGTTTCGGTCTCGCCGGACCGGGTCAAGATCAGTCTTCCCAACAATTTCGATATGCCGGACGGCGGCCTCGGCATCCGCTGGCCAGATGGCATCCACGAGCAGGAAAGGCGGCTTCAGCGCGAGAAGATCTATGCTGCGCTGGCCTTCGCCCGCACCAACCGTATCGACCGGCTGGTGATTGACAGCGCCAAGCCTCGGCTGGGCGTCATGGCCTCTGGCAAGGCGTATCTGGACGTTATGCAGGCACTGGAAGATCTGGGCATCGACGACCGCGAAGCCTCGGCTATTGGCCTGCGGGTCTACAAGGTCGGGATGGTCTGGCCGCTTGAGCGTGATGGCGCCCGCGAATTCGCAGATGGTCTCGAAGAAGTGGTGGTCGTCGAAGAGAAGCGAGCGGTTCTCGAAAACCAACTCAAAGAGCAACTCTACAACTGGGATGAGGGCGCCCGCCCGCGTGTAGTCGGCAAGTTCGACGAGGAGGGCACATGGCTGCTGCCGGCGGAAGACGAACTGACCCCCGCGATGGTTGCACGAGCTCTCGGTGAGCGAATTCTCAAATTCCACGACAGCTCGGAAATTCGCGAACGGCTTGCCTTCCTTGATCAAAAGGAACGGGCCCTGTCGAAGAAGGAAGTCCAGTTCGACCGCACGCCCTATTTCTGCTCCGGCTGCCCGCATAATACATCGACCCGGGTGCCTGATGGCTCGCGCGCCATGGCGGGGATCGGCTGCCATTTCATGTCCCTTTGGATGGACCGCAATAC
Source organism: Alphaproteobacteria bacterium (assembly GCA_021776685.1). Classification (GTDB taxonomy): domain Bacteria; phylum Pseudomonadota; class Alphaproteobacteria; order Bin65; family Bin65; genus JAJFFJ01. The sequence goes on along the minus strand of JAJFFJ010000004.1, from coordinate 17,530 downwards.
ATCGACCTTCACCCATATGGGCGGCGAGGGCGTACCCTGGATCGGCCAGTCGGCCTTCTCCAGCGCCAAGCATGTGTTCGCGAATCTGGGCGACGGCACATACTACCACTCCGGCATTCTGGCCATCCGGTCGTCGGTCGCTGCCAAAGTGAACATCACCTACAAGATTCTTTACAACGACGCCGTGGCCATGACTGGCGGCCAGCCCGTTGAAGGTCAGCCGTCGGTTGCTGACATCGCCCACCAGGTGTGGGCAGAGGGCGTCAAGAAAGTGGTCGTGGTCTCCGACGAGCCGGACAAGTATCCGCCATCGGCTCATTTCCCCGACGGCACGGATTTCTTCCACCGGGACGATCTGGACGAAGTGCAGCGCGATCTGCGTGAGTGGGAAGGCACAACCGTGCTGATCTACGACCAGACCTGTGCCGCGGAAAAGCGCAGACGCCGCAAGCGCGGCACCTACTACGATCCGCCCCGCCGGGTCATAATCAACGAGCGGGTATGCGAGGGCTGCGGCGACTGTAGCGTCCAGTCCAACTGTATGTCCGTTGTCCCCAAGGACACGGAATTCGGCCGCAAGAAATCCATCGACCAGTCAAGCTGCAACAAGGACTTCTCCTGCGTGAAGGGCTTCTGCCCCAGCTTCGTCTCGGTTTATGGCGGCACGCCCAAGCGCAATGCGCCGGTGGCTGCCGGGCCGAAGGACAATCCCGGCTGGGAGGCACCGGCGCCAGACATTCCGTCCCTCGAAAACGACCCGTTCGGCATTCTGGTGACTGGCGTCGGTGGCACCGGTGTCATCACTATTGGTCAGATCCTCGGCATGGCAGGCCATATCGAAGGCCGGGGCGTCTCCGTCCTGGACATGACCGGCCTGGCGCAGAAGGGCGGCGCCGTCACCAGCCATGTGCGCTTTGCCAAAACGCCGGAAGAGCTGCATGCGGTGCGGATCGCGGCGGGCGAGGCCAATGCGGTAATCGGCTGCGATTTGGTGGTGGCGGCCAGTGACGATGTACTTGCCAAGATGCGCGAAGGTGTGACCCGGGCAGTGATAAATGCCCAGGAGATCATGGTCGCGAGCGCTATTGCCAACCGTGACCAGGAATTCCCGTCCGGCGCTCTCGTGGACACCGTGAAAGCCACTGTGGGCGCTGAGGCGCTGGACACCATCGAAGCCACCAAGATCGCCACGGCCCTGATGGGCGACAGCATCGCCACCAACATGTTCATGCTCGGCTATGCCTTTCAAAAAGGGCTGGTGCCGCTGAACCTGGAAAGCATCGAGCAAGCAATCGAGTTGAACGGCGTTGCCATCCGCGCCAGCAATCAATCCTTCCTGTGGGGCCGGCGCGCCGCGGTCGATCTGGACGCGGTCACCAAGATTGCCTTCCCGGCGCAGCCGATCCCGTTCAAGCCGAAAGCGGCAAAGACCCTGGATGAGTTGATCGAGCTGCGTATGGCCGATCTCGCGGCCTATCAGAACGCCGCCTATGCCCAGCGCTACGAAGCATTGGTGCGGGAAGTGGCAGCGGCCGAGAAGGCCAAGGCTGATGGTTTGAATGGCCTTGGGGAAGCTGCCGCTCACAACCTCTACAAGCTGATGGCCTACAAGGACGAATATGAGGTGGCGCGCCTCTACACCGATGGCGATTTCCTGAAGCAGTTGCGCGCCACCTTTGACGGCAAGCTGAAGCTCAGGTTCCACCTGGCGCCGCCGCTGTTCGCGCCGCGCGACCCGAAGACCGGCCAGCTGAAAAAGATCACCGTCGGGCGTTGGGCGATGGGTGCATTCCGGATGCTGGCGAAGTTCCGCTTCTTGCGGGGCAGCTTCTTCGATCCGTTCGGGCATACGGCAGAGCGGAAGCAGGAGCGGCAGATGATCGCCGACTATGAGGCGACCTTGCACCATCTGGCGGAAAACCTCGGGCCGGACAATCACGACCTGGCGGTGGAGATCGCCCGGGTGCCTGAAGCGATCCGCGGCTACGGCCATATCAAGGACGAGTCGGTGGAAGCTGCGAAATCCCACGAGACCCAGATACGGCGCCTGTTCGATGATCCGGCAGCCCGCGCCCGGGCACGTCAGCAGATGGCGGCGGAATAGGCGGACCGACGCCGCTTTTTGCTAAAGCAGAAGTTCGGGACCGCCGAGGATTTCGGAGACGGTCAGACGTGGGCCGTCGCCGCGCAGGACGGGTGTTTCCGTGGCAGGCTCTTCCGGCTCCAGAAAGAATCCGGCTGCGAGAAGCGCGTCCAGCCGGCTCCGGAATGTCACCGGCCCGCTGGGCAATTCCAAGGTTTCGCCAAGGAGTTCGAAAGGAACCAAACCGGATTCCTGCATCAACTCCACCCCCGCGTGATGTGCATTGAAGAGCCAGCACCCACAATTATTTAGTATGGTTAATGAATACTTGTCAAATATGGTTAATAAGACGCTTACGCTAAAGGACTCACGAAGGAGTCCTGGCTGTCATCTAAAAATCGAGAAGATACGTCAGATTTACGAAGTCGGGTTTAGCCGAATCCCTGATCTTCCAGCGGATTTACCGGGAACAGGCTGTCGTAGAGTGGGCTCGGTTCGACACTTGCAGGGAAGTAGTCATCTCCTACATCTGTGGGCGCCTTGCCCATATTGCCGGTATCATCATCGCTGATGCGCGCAATGGTTTCTGCCACGTTCAGCAGGTCACCCAGATGAAGCGCATCGCCGTTCGCGGCGGTGATGGCTGCGCCGTCACCATGGAAGACGACAAACTCGCCGCTGGGCAGGTCGATTTCGGCCAAATCCATCGGAACAAGCTCCTCTAGTGTGATGGCCAGCTCGGCCACTTCATAAAGCGACTCATGGTGCACCAGTGGCACCTGTACGCCGCCTGTGGAGGCGTCGTCATCTTCAAAGCTATGAGCGGCTTCGGTCATCATCTGCAGGGCAAGGAAGCCAAGCAGCGCGGCGCGGAAGGTGGTGGTCACCCGGCGCAGGGACCGGTTTCTGTGTTTCATCGCCCGCTCGTTCCAGATCGACTGTCCCGGAACCATATATTCGTTGGCATCGCCCAGCGCCTGGCGCAGCGGATGCTGGCCACCCGCCTGGGCGCGGAAAGGCAGAGCTGTGTCGGTGAAGCCAACGAGCGGCTGGCCTTCGCGAACCACGGCCTGGTCGAGCCATTCTTCAGACAGGGCCTGATCGATCAGGTCCGTTGACGCGAGCAGCGTTCGGGCGCCGCCAGCCTCGTACATATCGGCAAATCCAGAGGGTTCGGCATCCCATGCGGAGGCCATGCCTCCGGCCGGTTGGATGCTGGCCAGCCACACCTTCGACGCGGCACGGGCGGCCACGAAGTCTGTATCAATGAAAGTGGCAGTGGCTGACATTTCCCCAACCCGTTAACGTCCCCAACTCGCGTTAAGGATCGTCCAAAATTCCTAAGGTCGGGTAAAATCCGGTGGTAAATTGTACCGGTTAATACAACGTAAATGCCGGGATTCGCCGCAAGTTTGCGGAGATTGTAGCGTTAAACGCCAATCGCCCGGCGGTAGAGATCCAGTAATTCCTCTTCTTCCAGACGGTCAGCCTGATCCATGCGGCGTAGCGCGACCAGCTTGCGCATGATCTTGGGCTCGAAGCCGTTGCCTTTGGCTTCCGCGTAGACTTCACGAATGTCGCCACCCAGATTTTTTCTCTCATCTTCCAGCCGCTCAATACGCTCGATATAGGCGGTCAGGATGTCGCCGGCGACGCCGCCGACGGTTCCAGCGGTGGGTTCGGCCGCGCCGGTGCTTCCGTTCGTGGCCATGTTGTCTTCGCTCATTTGATCCGTCATCTCCCTGGTGAACCTTCTAGTGATCTTTTGTTTTCATGCGTTCCGCGAAGGCCGCGTGCTGCTCCGGGGACGCTTCGGTCATGTATTTGTCTTTCCACTCGCCATACGGCATGCCGTAGACGATTTCGCGGGCCGCCATCTTGTCGATATCGATGCCCTTTTCTTCCGCGGCCTCCCGGTACCAGTCCGACAGGCAGTTGCGGCAGAAGTTGGCCAGGTTCATGAGGTCAATATTCTGCACATCAGTCCGGTTGCGCAGATGCGATACCAGCCGGCGGAATGCGGCTGCTTCAAGCTCGGTGCGGGTTTGGTCGTCCATGGGGTCCTCCCAATGCTGTTGAAAGGAATGTGCGGCGCGCGGACACCAATTTCCAGAGGCGCCTTAGAGGTCGGCGACGGATTCCTCGATCAGCATGTCGACAACGGGGATAAATGCGTCATTTCCTGTGGCGCCAGCGGCCTTGGCCTTTTCCCAACATGCGACCTGGCGGTGGGAACTGGTGCCCCGCTCCAGGATCGTGCGGGCATGGGCCACTTCTGCGACGCAGTTGAGCGCTTTTGCGTCATCGGCGATCAGCGCAATGACCTCTTCCAGTAACTCGGCATAGGGCACCACCTCGCCCTTGCCGAAGTCGACGAGTCCGTCATCAATGCCATAGCGTTGTGCGCGCCAGCGATTTTCGCTGACCAGCATGGCCCTGTACCGTCGCCACCGCTGGTTGGACCGGCGCAGGCGATAGAGCATCCGCAGGATGCAGGTATAGATCGCCGCGATGCAGATCGTGTCCGTTACCCGGGTGGGAATGTCGGTCAGGCGCATTTCCAGGGTGGGGAATTTGCAGCTCGGGCGAACGTCCCACCACAGCTTCGAGGCGTCTTCGATCAGGCCCGCATCTACCAGAATATCCACGTGACGCTGATATTCGCCGAAACTCTCAAAGTTTTCCGGTACGCCCGTGCGCGGCAGCTCGTCAAAGACCGCGATCCGGTAGGAGCGAAGACCGGTATTGTCCCCCCGCCAGAAGGGCGACGATGTGCTGAGCGCCAGCAGATGGGGCAGGAAATAGGCGACCTGGCCCAGGAGATCGATACGCAGGGTGTCGTCATCCAGACCCACATGCACGTGCATGCCGCAAATCAGCAGCCGCCGGGCCACAGCCTGCAGATCGCGCGCCAACATGTTGTAGCGCTCCTTGTTCGTGTGGGTCTGACGGTCCCAATAGGCAAAGGGGTGGGTCGATGCCGCCACCATGGCGATGCCGTTCTTCTCCGCTACCCTGGCGACCGTGGCGCGCAGGCGCTTCAGGTCGTCGCCGGCCTCGGTCACAGTCCGGCTGACGCGGGTGCCGATTTCCAGTTGCGAGTTGAGAAATTCCGGTACCACCTGGCCTTCCAGCAGGCTCTCCAACTCGTCCATCATCCCGGCCGGGCGTTCCTGCACCAGATCGCGGGTCTGGCGGTCGACCAGGAGATATTCTTCTTCGATGCCGACGGTGAAACTGGGCTCGGTCATAGACATCCTGCAGCCTCCAACGCTTCCTTGATGGCAACCCCCACGCGCTGCGCCCACTGGAGGGCGCCCTGCGGGGTGCCGATAAGGTCCTGGCGGATCTCCACCAGCATATGCGGCAGGCCTCGGTCCTGGGCATGGACATCGACCGAATATCCGAAATTTTCCTTGGCGGAATAGGGCTCGTTATCACCCACCGTCAGGTCGCCGTCGCGGGCCAGGGCCGCCATGAACGGTGCGGACAGCCGCTCATCCCGGTTCCACAACACACCGACCTCCCAGGGCCGCTGGAAGCCACCGAATGAGGGCGTGAAGGAGTGAACCGAAATTACGGCAGGCCGGGCGTCACCGGTCCCCATTTCAGCAAGCAGATCTGCGATTGCCGTATGATAGGGCTGAAAGAATTCTTCCGTCCGCTGGGTCGCCTCTACGCCCGACAGGCTGATATTGCCGGGAATTTCCAGGTCGTCGCTGGCCAGTGGGATGGATGTGGGGTCGGTCAGCGTCCGGTTGCAGTCGATCACCAGCCGGGAATAGCCGGACAGCACCAGCGGCGCGTTGAACTCGGCCGCCAGGTTACGCGCCACGTCCGCCGCGCCAATATCCCAGGCCACATGTTTGTTCAGTGCATCGGCCGGCAGGCCGAGATTATCAAGCGATCGCGGGATCAGGTTGCTGGCGTGGTCGCACAGGAACAGCACCGGGCCCTGCCGGTCGCCGGCCACCACCTCCACCGGCGATGGCTCGTCCGCCGCCCGGAGGCGGCCAACACCTGTCTGAGGCTGTGCCATTCCTTGGGGCATCGCCTTTACCCTTGCCGGCTGCGGATTGCACGCCGCGCGTTTCCGAAGCAGGATGGATAAACCAGGGCTGGCCCGGCGCACAAGCGCACCTCCCTGCGGCAATTCAACGGACGAAGAGGCGGCGGCCGGCATGGCGCGGCACACCTTTACCTGCATCGACGCCCACACCTGCGGCAACCCCGTGCGCGTGGTCGCCGGCGGCGCGCCGATGGTCAAGGCAGACAGCGCCAGCGCACGCCGGCAAGCCTTCATGGCCGACCATGACTGGATCCGCACTGGCCTGATGTTCGAGCCGCGCGGCCACGACATGATGTCCGGGTCGATCCTCTATCCATCGACCCGCGCCGACTGCGATACCGGCATTGTCTTTATCGAAACTTCTGGCTGCCTGCCCATGTGCGGCCATGGCGCCATCGGCACGGTCACGGTGGCGATCGAGGGAGGGCTTGTGACGCCGGCGACCCCGGGTGTGCTGCGGCTCGACACACCAGCCGGCCCGGTCGAAGCGGTCTACGAGACTGACAACGAGGGGCTGGTCAACTGGGTGCGCATCCGCAATATCCCCAGCTACCTGGCCGCCGAAGGCGTGGAGATCGTATGTCCGGACCTCGGCCGTCTGACGGTCGATATCGCCTATGGCGGCAATTTCTACGCCATCGTCGACCCGCAGGAGAATTTCCGTGATATGGCCGATCTCGGCGCCGGGAAGATCGTCCAATTGAGCCCGGTGGTGCGCCGCCTGGTCAACGACGCGATCACGATCGCCCATCCGGAGGACTCGACCATCACCGGCGTCAGCCACGTGATGTGGACCGGGTCGCCCACGGTGGCGGGGGCGGACGCGCGCAACGCGGTCTTCTACGGCGACAAGGCCATCGACCGGTCTCCTTGTGGCACGGGCACGTCCGCACGCATGGCCCAAAGGGCGGCGCAGGGCAAACTGGCGGTGGGTGACAGCTTCGTCCACGAAAGCATCATCGGCAGCCTGTTCACCGGACGGGTGGAGGCGGCGGCCACCGTCGGCAACCACGACGCCATTGTGCCCTCGATCCAGGGCTGGGCGCGCATCACCGGCCACAACACCCTCTACATCGACGACCGCGATCCCTACGCCCACGGCTTCCAGGTGGTGTGAGGGGAGTGCGTATCGACTTAAATGCGTCACCCCGTGAAAGCGGGTGCCCCGGACGCGGCGCGCTGGACACCCGCCTTCGCGGGAATAACGATTTGGGGATTTTTTAGAACAAACCCAGCAAATGCGGCCTGAAATTGAGGGAATCGAAAAAAAATTGCGGAACATATAGGGGGCGACCCTTGAAATTTCGCGGATCGATCCTATATCTGCCTCTAACGTTGGGCTGATGAGATTAAGGTAGGCCTGACCAGCGCTGAAAAGCGTGCGAACCGCCCAGCCCAACCGGCTGCGGCGGTTTTATTTTATTCGCACATTTTTACTGAGACATTCGGCTGTTACGGCGTCAGCACCGCGCGGCCGACAATGGTGCCGGCCTTGAGGTCTTCCAGGGATTTCTGCGCGTCGCCGAGGGGGCGCTTGTCCACCGGAATTTCCGGAATCTTGCCGGCGCGGGCGAGGGCGATCAGTTCCTCAAATTCCGGCAGGCTGCCCACATAGCTGCCGGTGATGGTCGCCGCCGTCAGCGGGATGGTCGGAATCGAGAGCGGCATGGAGCCGCCAATCAGGCCGACAATCGCCAGGGTGCCGCCACGGGCCATGGTGCGGAGCGCGAAGCCTACAGACGACGGCGCGCCGACAAAGTCGACGATCGCTGCCGGGCCGCCGTCGGTCAGGCCGCGCACCTGCTTCGGTGCATCCTTCTCGCCGCTGTTGATCACATTGTCAGCGCCCATCTCCGACGCCATTTTCAGCTTCGACTCATCGATGTCGCAGACCGTGATTGTGGCGCCCGTCACCTCCCGGGCGAGGGCCAGGGCGTTCATGCCCACGCCGCCGGCGCCGATGATCATCAGGTGGCCGCGCTCAGCCGCTTTCTGAACCTTCTTGAGGGCGCTGTAGGCGGTGATGCCGGAGCAGGCGTAGGTGCAGGCAAGCTCCGGCGCGACATCGCCATAGTCGAACAGGTAGCGGCCGTGCGGCACCAGCATATGGTCGGCATACCCCCCGTTCCGGTAGACGCCGAGCACCTGGTTCGACCGCGCACAGAGATGTTCGCCCTGAACTCGGCAGACATCGCATTCGCCGCAGCCAATCCAGGGAAACACGACGCGCTTGTCGCCGACGGAGACGCCGGAGGCCGTGTCGCCGATGGCCACCACCTCGCCAACAACTTCGTGGCCCAGGTTGAATGGCAATTCGCGCCCGCCGGTCAGATCCGCCTTGCGCCCTTCGCCCAGGTCGAAATGGCCTTCCCAGATATGCAGGTCGCTATGGCAGACGCCGCACGCGCTCACGCGGAGGAGAACCTCGTCACCCTGGGGCTCTGGCGTCGGCACGTCGATTTCCTGGAGCGGTTGACCAAACTCGGTGATGGCGCAGCAGCGCATGGATCTTCTCCCTCGCATTCCAATGATCTGGATTGGTGTTAGCCCAGCCGGTGCCGACCCGGAAGCCCCCAATTGGGCGCGCCCATACTCTGTCGGGAAAGCAGGTCTATACATCATTTAACTCATTCGTTAATTATAGAATGCGAGTGAAACAACACGGACGGAGCCGACCATGACGACCTATGACTTCACTCTCAGCGACATCATTCCGGCGAGCCCCCAGGATATTTACGACGCCTGGCTCAGCACAGAGGGCCATACCGCCATGACCGGTGGGGAGGCCCACACCAATGCCGATGTGGGCGGCGTCTTCGATGCTTGGGGCGGCTACATCAACGGCGTCAATCTCGAGCTGGAGCCGGGCCGCCGCATCCTGCAGACTTGGCGCACAACGAATTTCGAGGAAGGGCAGGAGGACTCCCAGATCGAAGTTCTGTTGGAGCCCGCCGATGGCGGCACCAAGCTGACCTTGCATCATCGGAATGTCCCGACGGACCATCCCGGCTATGAAGACGGCGGCTGGAAAAAAAGCTATTTCGACCCGATGAAGGCCCATTTCGGGGGCTGAGCGGCGGTTGAACCACCCTGTTGCGTGTCCGCACCTCCCCCAAGCGGGTACGAAATCCCGATGCACTCCAGGCCGGCACATAGGGCTTTCAAGGCGCTGGTGACGACGATGGGCATTCCACCAGCACCTGCTTTGCTGCAAGCGCAAAAACGGGGCACCCCCTGAATCTGGCCCCCTGAATCTGGCAAGGAGTTGACGGTCGTCAAGCCGCCTCCGCGGGCGTCGTGGGATAAAGTGTTGGGCGGAGTGTTTGCCCATCCAACCAACACAACGATACTGGGGAGAGTAATATGTCAGTTGTCTTCACACGCGTTGGAACGCCACTTCCGGGACGCTTGGGCGACGCCGCGAATTTCATGAAACAGCGTGCCGAGGCTCTCAGGTCATCTTATGGCCTCGAAATCGGTCTGAACGCGCGGTTCGGCGGACCGGCCGGCCAGATGTCGATGGTTTCGTTTCACGACAACCTTGCGGAACTCGAAGACCTTCGGCGCAAGATCATCGCCGATGTTGGCTCCGGCAACATGCCGACTCCCGACGCCGGGATTTTCGCCAATACCCACGATGCAATCTGGCTGAAGTTGTAGCCGGACAACATGCGGTAGGACGGGCCATTTCGGCCGGTTCTGCCGCGTCATTGTCGGCATGGGAGTTTTCAGGGAGCCTCCCGCAAGGGTGCTGCCATTCGGCTCCGGTCGCCCCGGTCGCTTGCCATACCTGAATTTCCAGCGCCCAAGGGTGCGTCGCCTCGGTACGGGACCAGGCCCGTCAGACAGTTGGCCCCGACGCCAGGTAGTGGTCGACGATTTCGCTGCCGGTGGCGAGCCAGACACCGTCATGGCCGCAGATGTATTCCAGGGCGCTGTCGAGGCAACCGATGCGGTGCGGGTGTCCGATCAGGAAGGGATGCAGGCAGATCGCCATCACCTTGCCTGAGGTCTCGCCTTCCCGGTAGAGCACGTCGAATTGCCGGCGCAGCTGCTGGTCGAAGTCTGCGGGTGACAGGCCCCACCGGACGAATGCGCCAAAGTCATTGGTCTCGCTGGAATAGGGGATCGACACCAGCTGCTTGTCGCCCACATCCACCATGTAGGGCTGGTCGTCGTTGACCCAGTCACAGACATAGTCGCAGCCGGCGGCGGCCAGATGGTCAAGGGTGTCCCAGGTTTCGATCAGCCCGCCGCTCAGCCAGCCTCGCGGGCGTGTTCCGCTGGTCTTTTCGATCTGGTTGAGCGCGCCGTTGATCTCGTCCCACTCTTTTCCTTCCGGGATCTGGTTGAGCGGACGACTGTTGCTTTGGTTGTGCGCCATCAACTCCCAGTCGCGCTTCTGCGCCTCCTCGATGATCCGGCCATGGTGGATACAGACATCGCTGTTGAGCGCCACGGTGGCGCGCACGCCATGCCGGTCAAGCACGTCCATGATGCGGAAGATGCCCACCCGGTTGCCATAGTCGCGGTTTGACCAGGCCAGGACATCGGGCACGAAGCCGGACCCGTAGAAGACTTTCTCGTCGAGTGGAAAGAACTCGATATTGGGCGCCACCCACAACGCCAGCTGCGCGCCGTCTGGAAGGCTCAGCTTCGGCCGGTCGATGCTGGCGGTATACGGAAAAGGTCCATAGGTCCTGGGTTCCATCCTGGCCGTGCCTCCTGCTTGGAATCGTGTGGTGTAGGCTGTCCCTGCCGTCAACGCGCCGCGGTTAGACTTCCAGCGACCGCTGGTAGGCCGGGCGGGCCTGCAGGCGGTCCCACCACGGCCTGACGTTGTCGGTGACCGCCTCGGTGACACCGAGGTTCTGGGAAAACATCAGGGACCAGCCGACGCAGATGTCAGCGATGGTGAAGCGGTCGCCACAGAGCCACTCCCGCCCATCCGCGAAAACGGTGTCGACAGAGCGCCAGCGGGCCAGGAACCAGATGCGATAGTCCTCCGCCACCTGCGGGCTGAGCCGTTCTTCGGGCTCGAGGTCCGTGTAGCGCCAGACGAGGGTCAGCGGAAAGGCGAGGGTCGCGTCGGCACGATACAGCCAGTTGAGAAACTCGCCATAGGCGGGCGTCTCGTCCGGTAAGACGTTCAGATCGGTCGGCCCGTATTTCTGGACGATATACTGACAGCAGGCCGCGCTCTCGCTCATTTCCGTCTCGCCGTCGATCAGGTAGGGGATCGTGCCGAGCGGATTGACCTGTTTGAATTCCTTGTGGAGCACCCGCGGCGGGAAGGGCATGACGGTGACGTCATAGTCGAGGCCCATTTCCTCGAATGTCCAGACAACGCGCATCGAGCGCGCCCGGTTGCAGTGGTAGAGATGCATGGTTTTCCTTTTCTCGGGGCCTATTCAGCCGCCAGATCTGTCGCCAGCTGCGGGCGGGTATCGATGCCTTTTTGAATGATGGCGGCGATGCGCTCGCGCTCATCGCCCGCCAGCGGCATCCGCGGCCGCCGGACCCACTCGCTGCCGAGGCCTGTCATCTGGTTCGCCAGCTTGATGTACTGGACCAGCTTGGGCAGGCAGTCGAGATGCAGCATGGGCATGAACCAGCGATAGATCGCCCGGGCTTCTTCCATGCGCCCCGCTTTGACGAGGTCATAGAGTTGAACGGACTCCGTGGGGAAGGCATTGACCAATCCCGCCACCCAGCCGGCGGCGCCCACGGCCATGGCTTCGACGATCAGGTCATCGACGCCGCAGAAGACCGTATAGCGGTCGCCCGTCAGCGCCTGGATGTCGGTGATCCGCCGCGTGTCGTCGGAGCTTTCCTTGAGCGCGACCAGGGCGGGCACATCCGACAGTTCGGCAAACATCTCCGGCGTCACGTCGGTCTTGTAGCTGACCGGGTTGTTGTAAATCATGATCGGCAGGTCGCTCGCCGCGCCGCAGGTGCGGAAGTGATCCAGCGTCTCTTCCCGCGCGGTGCCATAGACCATCGGCGGCAGCAACATGGCGCCGTCGCAGCCGATCTTGGCCGCGTCACTGAGATGTTCGATCGCCTGCGCCGCCGTGTACTCGGCCGTACCCGTGAGCAAGGGAACCCGACCACCGACCGCGTCCACGCCCATGCGCAGCACCTCGCGCTTTTCCTCGGCACGCAGCGAGACGTTCTCGCCAAGGGTGCCGAGGAGAATGATGCCGGTGCATCCTGCGTCGATCATCCCATCGATATGTCGGGCGGTGCTGTCGAGATCGAGGGATTCGTCCTCGTGAAACTCGGTCATCAGCGCCGGAAAGACGCCATTCCAGGAAACGGTCATGGGACTGGCCTGTGCTCGGATCGATCAACTTCATGGACGCTGCCACCGGTGGGCGTGCCCGTCAATGCCATGCTCCCTGCGGAAGGTTGTTGTTGACCATACTGGCTAGGGCGACCTTCACGTTGCCCTGTTACTTTTGCGCAACAATGGGTTTTCTTTCATAGATTGCAGAGAACCGGATGATATCGAATTTCTGGCGCATACCCGGCTGTGGGCCTACCGTTTTCCTTGGACTCGCGTTCGCCTTGGCGACCACCAGTGGCGCGACTGCCGATGTCCAGCCTGACCGCAACGGCGCCTGTACTGGCTGCACCCAGATCGCAGACTCAACGCCGAGATATCCAAAGAAGCGGTACAGCAAGCGGGCTGCGCGCAAGGCATGGCTTGAGCATAAGCGAATTGCAGGCGCCAAGGGCCGACGAGACCTTCGAGGCGAACCTGGCTCGCGCGAGGGCTGGGTCAACCGCTTGCGCCGCGCCCAGAAGAAACACGCGCTTCGTGTCGAACGGGCGGAGAAGCGCAAGGCCCGGAACCGGACACAGCGCAAGCGACGTAAGGCCAACGGCAGAGCGTCAAAATCACGGCGCGAATCGGCGCGCGTGCACGTCATCGCCCAGCCTGCGGCCCCCGCCAAGAAAGAAGGCGCCTGGAACAGCAAAAAAGATAAGCCGCAGAAGGATGGCAAGCGCGCCAAGGATTCGGATGGCGGCAAGGATGATCCTTTCCAGCCGAACTGGAACGACCGCCGCAAGAAAGAAAATAAGTAGCAGGCTGGGAAAGACAGCCGGCAGCGGATCGCTCGTCTAGGCCTGCTCCCGCCGAATCTTCTTGTCGAGCCTTGGCCTTGCTGCATGGACGCCATGATGCGCGGGATTGCGCGTTCCCGCCGACGCGCATCCGGCCTATCTAACGCCGATGTCCGATCCAGCCGCCACCGACACGACAGAGCGTACGCCCCTGCTCGGCTATATCGGCTGGCTGCTGGCAGCTTCCGGCTTTTTCTATGCCTGGGTGCTGCGCATTTCGCCGTCGGTTATGGTTGGCGACCTGATGGCTGAATTCCAGATTGGCGGCGCTGTTCTAGGCGTCATGTCCAGCCTCTATTTCTACACCTATGCCACGATTCAGGTGCCGGTGGGGCTGGCGGTTGACCGGTTCGGGCCGCGGCGAATCCTCAGTTTCACGATCCTGATTGCCGCGCTCGGTTGCGTTGTGACAGCGGCTGCGCCCACGATCGAAGTGGTCTATGCCGGGCGATTGATGATCGGCTTTGGTGCAGCATTTGCCCTGGTCGGCAGCATGGTTGTTGGCGCGCTGTGGTTCCCGCCCCGGCGGTTCGCGCTGCTGGCGGGCCTCGCGGTTGCCATCGGTCTGATTGGTGGCGCTGTGGGCCAGTGGTCGCTTGCCTGGGCGGTGCCGGAATTCGGGTGGCGCGACACGATGTACGTCCTTGGCGCCGGCGGTGTCGTATTGTCCGCGCTGACCTGGCTGCTCACTCGTGACAAGCCGCCGGGCGTGGAGCGGGTGGCGACGCCGTCGATCCAACGCAACCGTTTCAAATCGGTGACTGCGGATGTCTGGCGGGTGGCGCAGGAGCGCCAGATTGTCTGGGCGTCGGTCATCACCGCGCTGTCTTCGGCCCCTGTGCTGACTTTCGGGGCACTCTGGGGGGTCAGCTATTCGGAAACCGTCTATGGCATGTCCCGGCCCGAAGCGGCTTTCTACGTTTCTTTTCTCCTCTACGGTGTAGCGATCGGCGGCCCAATCTTCGGTTGGTTGTCGGACAAGATCGGCCGGCGCAAGACGCCGCTGATTGTCGGGCAAAGCATGGCCTGCATCAGTTTCGCCACCATGCTCTATGTGCCCGACCTGCCGCCGGCGGTCTTCGGCTTGCTGATCGGCATCGCCGGGTTTGGCGGCGCATCCATGAACCTTTGTTACGCCACGGGACGGGAAAGCCTGCCTGCGCGAAACATCGGCGCCGCCCTGGGCCTGATCAACATGACCGCGGTGGCCCTGGGCGGCATCGTCATCCAGCCACTGGTGGGCTGGTTCCTGGACCTGCAATGGACCGGCGAGCTCAAAGGCGGCGCGCGTGTCTATTCGGCCGAGGCCTTTCAGTTGGCCCTGGTCGTGGTGCCGGGGCTTTCCCTGATGGCGGTGTTTTCCTGCTTTGGACTGCGCGAGACCTACTGCCAGCCTGTAGCTGAGGAAGCCGCCGCCTAGCGTGCTGGGGCGGCCGCAGCCGACTCAGGCCAAACGGCCCGGTGCACCGGCGACCAGCCGCGCGAGCAGGCCGGACAGCGCTTCGATTTCGCCCTCCTGCCAACGGTCCTGGAACAGATCGTCAGCTTGCTTGGCAAGTGTCGCCCGCGCCTCCGTGATCTTGATCTGGCCCGCCTTGGTCAGGACCACAAAGGCCAGGCGTGCGTCGCGATCATCGGACTGACGGGACACCAGGCCCAGCTTCTCCATCGGCGTCGCCATTCGGGTCACGGTCGATGCGCTGGAATGCAGGCGCTTGGCCAGTTCCACGCGGGTCAGGCGCCCCAGGGGGGCACCTTCCAAATGCATCAGCAGCATGGCCTCTTTCAGCATCAGGCCATGAACAGAGGCAAGCTCGCCCGCGATGCGCTCTTCGATTACGTCGCGTGCGCGCAGCAGGTTCATTACGGCATTGAATGATGTATCAGTCATGGATGGTATATGGGCCATAGTACTTCCGATTGCAAGCACTATGAAAATAATATGTCCGCATATGGAATGGGGGTCTCAAGTGCCAGGTGTTGGGAATGGATCCGGCCTCAGAAAAGTTGGGACGGACCGCCTGGGGCCTAGGCGCTTCTTGCGCGCCGCGCCAGATCAACCAATGTGGCTCTTGCGTCCTGAGTGGAGGCGACCGGCTGGTCAAAGTCCAGGCGCGCCGTGACGCCGCCGTAGCGTAGGTCCAGGCCTTCCGGGTCGATGCCGGTCATGGTCCAGCCATCATTCTCCAGCCCAAGCAGCTTGCTGGCGTAAAGATCGAGTGCGTCGGCATGGTCCGCGTTCATATGGTCGACAATGTCCGCCTCGTCGGCGGTCAGGGCCGCGAGGGCATCCACGTCGGCAGGCGGCAGCAATGCATCGGCGCCAATCCAGGATATACGACCGAACCCAGCCACCAGATGGGCGCGGTCCGCGTTGACCCGATAGAACTGGAAATCGCCGAAGTCGGCATAGATCGCGGCATCCGGGTGGCGCCGTAGATACCGCGCACGCACGGCGGCGTCATCCACAGGCGCTGCCCGCCCGATGATCGAGAGCCGGGGTGTCTCCAGGGGAGCGTCAGCACCGGCGCTCATCTCAAACAGCAGCGAGACCCGGGGGTCGTCGGCAATATGTTTGCTGTGTTCTGCCAGGTCGGACATGAGGAGCAACGGCGACCCGGCCATGTCGCAGGCAGTCAGGACCAATGACGTGTGGGGCCCGCCATCCGGCCCGACGGTTCCGAGCGCCGCCCGGTCGCAGGCGCGGATCAACCGGCGGGCGAGGGTGGCGTCGCCAGAGCCGCTGCTGGCGCTCACTCGGCCGCGGCCACCATATCTGGTGAGGGTGTCCCGGCTTGCTCACGGATCAGGCGGTCTACAACGCGGCGCACCTGAACCGCGGGCGCATCGGCGTTGATGTCGATCCGCGGCGCATCGGGCCGTGCTTTCATCAGCGCGTGTTGGCCTTCGAGCATTTCCTTGTCCTCAAGGAAAGTGTTGGAGATGCCGGTTTGCAGCAGGTCATCCAGCGCCTTGTCCTCGATGTTGTAATTGCGCGGGAAGCTCCAGAAATAGTGCAGGCTGTCCTCGGTTTCGGGTGTGATGCCGTCATAGAGAATGTGGGTGATGCCCTCCTTGCGATCGCCTTCCGGGGCGCCGGTGCCGGCGGCGGCGACCCCTGCGTCAAGCCAAACGTGGGATGGTGGCTGGAAATGCAGAAGCTGCCATCGATCGACGTTGCGGCCCTCGAAACCGCCCGATTTTGCGTAGAGTGGCGGCGGCTCGATGTCGATCATCCAGCGGGTCGCGGTGATACTGTTCTTGGTATCAACCAGGTCCTGCAGCGGCGAGATCTTGAGCGGCTCCTTGCTGCCCGGCTGCACCTTCGCCAGGGGCGTTTCCGCCACATGGACGTTGCCGATGGTCTTGGCATGCAGGAAGGTCTCATGGGTCAGGTCCATGAGGTTGTCGACCAGCAGCATGTAGTGGCAGTCCATGTGCAGATAGCCGCCGACATAGGACCAATCCGGATGATCGTTGAATCGGACTTCGGGAATGTCATCCGGGTTGGCAAGTTCCGGATCGCCCATCCATATCCAGCCAAAGCGCCAACGGTCGACCAGCGGATATTTCCGCACCATGCCGCCATTGGGCACAGTGGTTTGTCCGGGGATCGCTACAACGGTGCCCGACGGCTCATAGGTCAGGCCGTGATACCCGCATTGCAGATTGTCGCCGACCAGGCGGCCGAGGGAGAGCGGCGCGTGGCGATGGCAGCACCGGTCCTCGAACGCCACCGGCTCACCGGCCTCGGTTCGATAAAAAACCACAGGCTCGCCCAATATCGTTCGCGCCAACGGCTCGCGCGCGATCTCGTCGGCGAAGGCGGCGACATACCAGTAGTTCTTCAGAAACATGTCGAACCCCCAATTCCAGTGGTCGGTTTCATAAAGCAACTGTCGGAAACCATCTGGTGTGGTGTCAAGGCCGGAATGTACTTTCCGGCTTTCGCCACGTAGCGGTAGGGTGCCGCAGGCTGGCTGATTTCGGCCTCGCCGGGGAGTTGTAATGCGGGACCGCACGGATTTCCTTTTTCTGAACGTCGGGCATTTTCTCGACCATTTCTTCATGCTCATCTTCGCGACGGTTGCGGCATTGGCGCTGTCGCGTGAGTGGGGCATGAGCTATGCGGAACTGATCCCCTACGCGACCCCCGGGTTCGTCGCTTTTGCAGTCTTCTCCTTGCCGGCTGGGTGGCTGGCGGACCGCTGGAACCGCGACGGCATGATGGTGGTGTTCTTCATCGG
>JAJFFJ010000030.1 GCA_021776685.1 Alphaproteobacteria bacterium | reverse complement strand
GGCTATGGCCAGGGCAGGCACCGTGGCGGTGCTGCTGCCGGGTGCGTTCTATTTTCTGCGCGAGACCAAGTTGCCGCCGCTGGACCTGTTCCGTGAAAAGGGCGTGGGCATCGCCATTGCCAGCGACAGCAATCCCGGCAGCTCGCCGGTCACGTCGCTTCTGTTGATGCTCAACATGGCCTGCACGCTTTTCCGCATGACCCCGGCGGAGGCGCTGGCCGGCGTGACGCGGGAGGCCGCGCGGGCGCTTGGCCGGCAGGACCGCGTCGGCACTCTGGCCACAGGGAAGGCCGCCGATTTTGTGCTCTGGGACATCGAGGCGCCGGGGCAGCTTGCCTACCCCATTGGGCTCAATCCCTGCGCCACGGTGGTCCGTCACGGCGACGTGGTGCGGGGCGTGCATTACTAGGATTTCTCTTCCGCCCAGGCGAGGGCGGTTTCCAGCATGCGCCGCAGGCTCGGCCGCACACGGTCAGCCTTCTCCGGCAGGTAGCCGAAGGGCGGGCCCTGCTCACCGTAGGTCGCAATCGAGAGCTCAAGCTGGAACGCATTCAGCCGTTCTTCCGGGTTGCCGTAGTTGCGCGTGATGAAACCGCCTTTAAAGCGGCCGTCCACCACCAGGTTGTAGGCTTCATCATCGCTGAGCGCTTCGGCGAGCCGGTGGCGCAGGCCCAGGTCGCAGGCGTTGCCCGCGGCGGTGCCCAAGTTGAAATCAGGCAGCTTTCCGTCAAACAGGCGTGGCACTTCGGCGATGATCGAGTGGCAGTCGAACAGGATCGCCTGGCCGTGCTTTTTGGAGATATTCGCCAGTTCCCGTTCAAGCCGCTGATGGTAGGGCAGCCAGTAGGTCGCCAGCCGGGTCTGTATGTCTTCGTCGGTGGGCTCTTTGCCCTCCTGATACAGCGGCGCGCCGCCGAAATCCGCTGCGGGTACCAGGCCGGTCGAGACCTGCCCGGGATAAAGTGGCGTGTCGTCCGGCGGCCGGTTGAGGTCCACCACATAGCGGGACCAGACCGCCTGCAGCACCGGAATCCCCAGCTCTGCCGCGAAGTCATAAAGCCGGTCGAGATGCCAGTCCGTATCCGCCCGGGCGCGTCCCCGGTCCGTCATCCGCGCCTCAATCTCCGCCGGGATCGCGGTCCCCACGTGAGGAATGCTCATCAACAGCGGCGCGTCGCCGGGCATGAAACGGTAGTCGCCCATTATGATCAGGTATCCTTGTTCAGCATTGGCAGGTTCAGGCCGTGACGCCGCGCGCTTTCAATCGCGATCTCATAGCCCGCATCGGCATGACGCATCACCCCTGACGCGGGGTCGTTCCAGAAAACCCGGGCGATCTTCTCGGCGGCGAGATCTGTGCCGTCGGCGACCATTGCCAGCCCGGAATGCTGGGAATAACCGATGCCGACGCCGCCGCCGTTGTGGAAGCTGATCCAGGTTGCGCCATTGGCGGTGTTCAGCAGCGCATTCAAGATCGGCCAGTCGGAGACCGCGTCCGAGCCGTCGAGCATGGCTTCCGTCTCCCGGTTGGGGCTGGCGACGGAGCCGGAATCCATATGATCCCGGCCGATGACGATAGGGGCTGAAACCTGGCCGGTCCGGACCAGGTCGTTGAACGCGGCGCCCACCCGGTCGCGGTCGCCCAGGCCCAGCCAGCAGATGCGGGATGGCAGGCCCTGGAACTTGATGTGGCGGGCCGCCTTGTCGAGCCAGTTGTGCAGGAAGGCGTCGTCCGGCAACAGCTCCCGGACAGTTTCATCGGTGCGCTTGATATCATCCGGATCGCCGGAGAGCGCCACCCAGCGGAACGGCCCCTTGCCCTCGCAGAAGAGCGGGCGGACATAGGCCTCCACGAAACCCGGATAGTCAAAGGCGTTGTGCACCCCTTCGTCCCGGGCCATCTGGCGCAGATTGTTGCCATAGTCGAGCACGATGGCGCCGCGCTTCTTGAACTCAAGCATGGCCTTTACCTGCCGCGCCATGGACTGCTTTGCGGCGGCGGCGACGCCGGCAGGGTCCTGTCCCCGGCGCTGTTCCCAGTCGGCGACACTCCAGCCCTCGGGGAGAAAGCCATTGACCGGATCATGGGCGGATGTCTGATCCGTGACCACATCAGGCAGAATGCCTCGCTCCAGCATCTGCCAATAAATGTCGACACAGTTGCCAAGCAGGCCGACGGAGACCGCGTCGCCGGACTTGTTGGCGGTGTCGATCATCGCCAACGCCTCGTCAAGAGATGCTGCGGATTCGCTCAGGTAGCCGGTTCGTTTGCGCATCTCGATGCGGCTTGGCTGGCACTCGACGACAATCATGTTGGCGCCGGCCATGGTCGCCGCCAGCGGTTGCGCCCCGCCCATGCCGCCCAGCCCGGCCGTCAGAAACAATCGGCCCGTCAGATCGCCGCCGAAATGCTGCCGGCCGATCTCCGATATAGTCTCATAGGTGCCCTGGACGATGCCCTGGCTGCCGATATAGATCCACGATCCGGCGGTCATCTGGCCGTACATGGTCAGGCCCATCCGGTCGAGCTCGGTGAATTTCTCCAGTGTCGACCAATGAGGCACCAGATTGCCATTGGCGATCAGCACCCGGGGTGCACGTGCATGGGTGCGGAAGACGCCCACTGCCTTGCCGCTTTGCACCAGCAGGGTCTCTTCCTCATCCAGCCGTTTCAGTGCGTCGACGATCTGGTCAAAACATTCCCAGTCGCGCGCGGCCTTACCGATGCCGCCATAGACCACCAACTCTTCCGGCCGTTCCGCCACGTCCGGGTCGAGATTGTTCATCAGCAGTCTGAGCGGGCCTTCCGCCGCCCAGGATTTGGCATTCAGCTCAGGCCCTGTGGGCGCGCGGACTTCGCGAATGTTGGACTTGGTCATCGACCAATCGCTCCCTTGTTTGCCAATGCGTCGATGGCGTCGTCGTCCATGTCGAGGACCTGCCGCAATACATCCCGGGTGTGTTCGCCCAAGCGGGGTGTGACCGCGGGCGTTGCGATTCCCGGGCTGTCGAAACGGACCGGCTGGGGCACCAGCGGGACTGTGCCCATGTCCCCGTGGTGGCCATCGACTACCAGCCCGCGCGCCCGAACATGGTCGCTTTCCGCCGCCTGGTCGAGCGACCAGACGGGAGCAGAGGGGATTGAGGCGGCATCCAGCGCCGCCAGCGCGTCGGCTGATGTGTGCGCAGCGGCCCAGGCGGCAACCACCGCCCGCAGGTCCGCATCATTCTGGTGCCGCGCGGCATAGGTGGCGAAGCGCGGGTCGCTGGTCAGCTCGGGTTGGCCGAGGATGTCGGCGAAACGCCCAAACGCCTGGTCGTTGTAGACCACAAGCACAATGCCGCCGTCCCGCGTCTCGAAATGGTCAACCGGATAGGATTCCGGATGCCGATTGCCGATCCGTGTGGGGGGCTCCTTCTTGTAGAGCCAGCGGCTGAGCCCGGTGAGCATCATGGCAAAGACCGAATCCATCATCGCGGTTTCGAGGTATCGGCCCTCGCCGCTCCGCTCGCGCTCAAACAGTGCGGCGGCGATTCCCCAGGCCGCGAACATGCCGGTCGCCACATCGGCGATGGATTCGCCCATGGCCGTCGGCGGGCCGTCGGGGTGGCCAGTCATGGTCATCAGGCCGCTCATGGCCTGGATGGCGAGGTCCAGCGCCGGGCGGTCGGCGAGCGGACTGTCAGCGCCGAAACCGTTGATGCTGGCGTAGATCAGACGCGGGTTGCGGCCCCGCATGGCGGCCTCGCCAATGCCAAGGCGATCCGCCGTGCCGGGCCGGAAATTTTCCACCAAGACGTCGCTGCGGGCGGCCAGATCGCCGATCAGCGCCACGCCCTCGGTGGTTTTGAGGTCCACGGTAACGCTCTGTTTGCCCCGGTTGAGCAGCAGAAAATAGGCGCTTTCATCTCCCACATGGGGCCCGAAACCGCGCGCCTCGTCGCCTGTCGGCGATTCGATCTTGATCACCTCGGCGCCCAGGTCGGCGAGCATGGACGTGCAATAGGGACCGGACATCACCCGGGACAGGTCGAGGACGCGGATGCCGTCAAACAGGTTCGCACGGGCATTCAGGTCCATCGGCCCGCCTCTAGCCGGCCGCTGGCGCTTCGAGCACCAGCTTGCCCACAGAATCCCGTTCACGCATATCGGCGAGCGCCCGGGGCAGGTCATCGAACGGGTAGACACCGCCGATCAAGGGACGCAACGCCTCTTCGCGGCACAGGGTCAGCATCCGGTCCGTCACGCGCTTAAGCATTTCGCCGTCTCGGTCGTGGTCCCAGTAGACGCCGATCGCGCTCAGACGATTGAGCAGCAGGCGGTGGGCAGGGAAGCGCGGTACATCGCCGGACGCAAAACCAACCACCAGGTAACGCCCGCGATAGGCGAGACAGTCGAGGCTGGCCTTGGCGAGGTCACCGCCGACCGGATCGAAGACCACGTCAACGCCCCCATCATTTGCTGACCCGGCAGCCGCCTTCACCTGATCGGCCCAGTCCTCGTCGCGATAGCTGAAGGCTTGTGCTGCGCCATGCTCCACGGCGAGGGCGCATTTCTCCGGGCTGCCAGCGGTGGCCAGGACCGTCGCCCCCAACGCGCGGCCGACCTGCACGGCCGCGAGTCCCACACCGCCGGCTGCGGCATGAACCAGCAGGGTTTCGCCGGGCGCCAACGCGGTGCATTCGGTCAGGGCAACAAGCGCGGTGGTGTAGGAGACGGGCAGGGCAACGGCCGTGGTCGCGGCCATGTCATCTGGCACGGGGATCGCCATGTCATCCCGCATCACCGCGAACTGGCTGAAGCCGCCCCACAACACTTTGCCGGCAACCCTTGCGCCAACAGACGTATTCGCCCCATCGCCGGCTTCCACCACACGCCCGGCGATCTCCTGGCCGGGGACAAAGGGGCGGGGCGGGCGGACCTGATAGGTCTCATCGATCATAAGCAGGTCGGAAAAATTCAGCGCGGCCGCTTCCAGTTTGATCAGCAACTCGCCATCGCCCGGCGTGGGCCGCGCGACCTGCCCGGTCTTCAGGTCGCCGATGCCGGGAGTCTCACCGGAGAGCCAGGCCTTGACGGCGCCGTTCGTGGAGCCGCCGTTCATCCCGTCTCCCCTGTCCACAGGACCGGAAACTCGTCGCATTCCAGCGGGGCGCCGGGCGCCAGACCGATATCCGGGAATGGCGGCGAATGGGTGCCCTTTTCGGCATAGGTGGTCCCTTCGCCGATCAGGCGCAGGGAAAAGGCGCGCCGCCGCCGGTCCTGGCTGAGGTTGGCCGGCGCGCCATGGATGGTGCTGTAGTCAAAGGCGATGGCGTCTCCGGGGTCGATCTCCCAGCTTCGGATATCATAGTCCCCGCGGTGGCCGTCGATATCCGGTAGCAGTTCGCGGTTGTCGCCTTCCGTCAGTGCGGTGCCGTCAAACCGTTCGGGCCGGAACTGCGTGCCCCACCGGTGGGAGCCGGCAACATATTGCGGGCAGGTGTTCTCGGCCACGGGATCGAGCGCGACCCACAGGCTGCAGGTCTTGGGCCCTTCCACACAATAGTAGGGCATGTCCTGGTGCCATGGAGTCTTGACCGTCGATCCCGGCTCCTTGACCAGAATATGCTCGTGGAACAGGCGCACCGTGTTCGCACTCATCAGCGCAGCGCCGATGGCCGCGGCGGGTGAGTTGAAAATAAAGTCCCGGTATTCGGCAATCCGGTCCCACACCAGATAGTCCTGGAAGAACCGGCCAGGGCTACCCTCCGGATGATAGGTGCGCTCCCGCCAGCTCGGCGCATCCATATGCGCCTCAATACCTTTCCGCAACGGTTCGACCCAGTCACGGAACGCCCCCTTCACAAGCAGCACGCCGTCCTGCTGAAACGCTTCAATGTCCGCGCCGCTGACGGCTGTCTGGGCAATAGCTGGGGTTTTTTCTGGCACGACAGGAATTCCCTGCATTTGGATCGCAACGGGCGTCAGGGCGGGAGAACCCTGAGCTTTGACTTGTATATACAAATTTGCTTCTATAGCCAAGAATGCAACCGGCGGTGCGCCGGAACAAAAATACGCCTATTGCAGTCAGATGGGCTGCAGACAGTTGGGCAGCACACAGATGGGATGCACACGGGCGGACCCCTGAAAGAGTGAACCATGATGCGAAGCCGGGTGCCGAATTGGGACTGACATCGTGACAGCGACGCTGCGTGACGACAGCTCGGGTGTGCCGCTTTACGAGCAGGTCAAAGATTATATCCGCGACCGGATCCTGTCCGGTGAATGGACCATCGACCACCGGGTGCCGTCCGAGAACGCGTTGGTGGGCGAATTCGGCGCCAGCCGAATGACGATTAACCGCGCGTTGCGGGAGTTGACCGACGAAGGCTGGCTCCGCCGGGTTCAGGGCCAGGGCACGTTCGTCTCTGACACGCGTACGCGGATTGAGCTGCTTGAAATCCGCAATATCGCGGAGGTGATCCGCTCTCGCGGCGCCTACACCAGCAAACCCCTGCTGCACCAGACCGCGCCCGCGAATGCCGATGTTGCCGAAGCCCTTGAAGTGGCCGAGGACGCGGAGATCTATCACAGCCGCCTGGTTCATTATCTGGACGGTCTGCCCTTTCAGCTGGAAGACCGCTTCGTCAATCCGGCGGCGGCCCCGGACTATCTGGCCATCGATCTGGCCGAACAGACGCCCAACGAATATCTGATGCGCGCGGCGCCGTTGTCGGAGGTTGAGCACCGGCTGGAGGCTGTCCTGCCGACGCCGGATCAGCAGGTGGACCTGGAAATTGGGCCGGAGCAGCCTTGCCTGCTGCTACACCGGCGTACCTGGTCCGGGGGGCTTGTGGCCTCCCGCGCCTGGTTGACCCATCCGGGCGACCGTTTCTATCTTTCCACGCGATTTTCCCACAGCAATGGCGCCCGCCGGGACCGCCAGTCACCGAGGCCGCTATGAGCAACACCCCGAACCGGATCGACAACACCCGCACCATCAAGTCGCCTCACGGCAACCAGCTGTCCTGCAAGAGCTGGGCGACCGAAGCGCCGATGCGCATGTTGATGAACAATCTCGATGCCGAGGTTGCCGAGAAACCGCAGGAGCTTGTGGTCTATGGTGGCATCGGCCGGGCGGCGCGCAACTGGGACTGTTACGACCAGATCGTCGGGGCGCTGAAGCAGCTGGAGAGTGACGAGACCCTGCTGGTGCAGTCCGGGAAGCCGGTGGGTGTTTTCCGCACCCACGCCGATGCGCCACGGGTGCTGATCGCCAACTCCAACATAGTGCCGCACTGGGCCACACTCGAACATTTCAACGAACTCGACCGGGCCGGTCTGATGATGTACGGGCAGATGACTGCCGGATCGTGGATCTATATCGGCAGTCAGGGCATCGTCCAGGGCACCTATGAAACATTTGTCGAGATTGGCCGTCAGCACTATGACGGTGACCTCTCCGGCCGCTGGATCCTGACCGGTGGCCTCGGTGGGATGGGCGGCGCGCAGCCGCTCGCTGCGACCATGGCCGGGGCCTCAATGCTGGCCGTGGAATGCCAGCCGAGCCGTATCGAGATGCGCCTCAAAACCGGCTATCTCGACAAGCAATCCAACAATCTGGATGAAGCGCTAGCCATGATCGACGAGGCCTGCGCCGCCAAGAAAGCCGTCTCCGTCGGCCTGCTTGGCAATGCGGCAGACATCTTTCCGGAATTGATCAAGCGTGGCGTCAGGCCGGACGCCGTGACCGACCAGACCAGCGCCCACGACCCGCTCAACGGCTACCTGCCCGCCGGCTGGACCCTGGGCGAGTGGGAAGACAGACGCGAGCGGGATCCCGACGGCACCATCAAGGCCGCCAAGGAATCCATGGCGGTGCAGGTGCAGGCCATGCTCGATTTCTGGAAGCAGGGCGTGCCGACGCTGGACTATGGCAACAATATCCGCCAGATGGCCCAGGACATGGGACTGGAGAACGCCTTCGATTTCCCCGGCTTCGTGCCCGCCTATATCCGGCCCCTGTTCTGCCGGGGCATCGGCCCGTTCCGCTGGGCGGCGCTGTCCGGCGACCCGGAGGACATCTACAAGACCGACGCCAAGGTAAAGGAACTGATCCCGGATAATCCGCACCTGCACAACTGGCTCGATATGGCCCGGGAGCGGATCCATTTCCAGGGATTGCCCAGCCGCATCTGTTGGGTAGGTCTCGGCGAGCGACACCGCCTGGGCATGGCCTTCAATGAGATGGTGGCCTCAGGCGAGCTATCTGCGCCGGTGGTGATCGGGCGTGATCATCTGGATTCAGGCTCGGTGGCCAGCCCCAACCGCGAGACCGAGGGCATGAAAGACGGCTCGGACGCCGTCAGTGACTGGCCGCTTCTGAACGCCCTGCTCAACACCGCCTCTGGCGCCACGTGGGTCAGCCTGCACCATGGCGGCGGCGTCGGTATCGGCTTCTCCCAGCATGCCGGCATGGTGATCCTGGCCGACGGCACCGAAGACGCCGGCCGCCGTCTGGAACGCGTCCTCTGGAACGACCCCGCCACCGGCGTCATGCGCCATGCCGACGCCGGCTATGACGAAGCCATCGATTGCGCAAAGGAGCAGGGGCTCAATCTGCCGTTTCTGGCATAGAGAGAATAGCGCCGGAGATTGAGTTGCAGCTCCAAGGGTAAGGTTTCACGCCCGCCGCCGTAACACATTCTTCTTGGTTCGGTCGGTAGATGAGAAGGGCCAGTGAGGGTGCGCTTTATGACATCCGATGGTGAAGGCAGGGCATCTGAAGTGATCGAAATCTCTACCGTGAGCGCCGTTGTGAGCGCCACACTGCTGGAGCTCAACAACACTCACGTCGCTGAGACTTCCTATTTGGCCGAGGATGACTGGGCGGCGCTGACAGGCATGGCTTTCGTCGCCAACTGCTTTCCCGGTGCCGCATTCATAATCGCGTTGGCTCAAGACGCCCCCTACGACAACGCCAATTTCAACTGGTTCCGGGCGCGCCTGTCGCGGTTTGTCTATGTGGATCGGATCGTGGTTGCAGTTAGCCACCAGGGTCAGGGGCTGGCCCGGCGGCTTTATCTCGATCTCTTCGACCAGGCGCGCGCGGCGGATCAGCCTGCGGTTGTTTGCGAGGTCAATGTCGACCCGCCAAATCCCGGCTCAGATGCGTTTCACGACCGTATGGGTTTCAGGGAAGTCGGCCAGGCCACCCTGACCACCGGCAAAACGGTTCGCTATCTGCAGAAAGACCTGACCTAGCAGCCCGCTAGGCCCCCCACTGCACCCGGCTGATTGCCAGGGTCGAGCAGTAGTAGACATCCCGGTCTTCGCCAGCGGTGAGGAACATGCCGTTGGCCACCTGAGAACCGGTGCCGACCCGGTCGATCAGAGCGCCGGTGGCGATGTCGACGACAATCAGCGTGTCGTCCCCGTCCTGAAAGTCGTTGATCACCAGCTCGCCGGTCTCCGGATAGACCACAGGCTGCATGGAGGGCCGCGCGTCCAGGGTCCAGGCGACATTCAGCCTGTCTGTTGTTGAAACGCCGGCGAGGCCACCATTGATGCTGTCCCAGGCGATGCACATGCCGTGCTCGGGCACATTCACCGGCGGCGCGATAATGCCACCGCCCGGCGTGCCGAAGGGCGCAATCACATCGATGTGGCCGCTGGCGAGATCTACCCTCAGCAGCCGTTGCGGCCCGTCCCAGGGCGCGGGCCGCCGCCAACTCAGGCGCTTGTCGGGTGCTTCAAAACGGCCGTTGGGGTGAACGCCGTAGATCGCCCGCAGGCTGTCGATGTCGCCATTGTCCATGAGCCAGAGCGCGCCCTCGGAGATACAGCCGTCCCAGGAGAGGCCCTGGCTGCCGCCTTCCGTGCGGTAGCGGGGCGACCACGCCTCGTCGACGTCGAGCGCATCCGGCGTCACGCGCAGGCGCCAGACATGCTCGATGCCGGGGATGTAGATGAACTCGCCGTCCGGCGTCAGGTCGGCGGCAACGCGGCCCATGGAGCCTTCGGGCAGCGCCACCGATTGCATCACCTCCAGCCCGTCGGGCGCCAGACGGGTGACGGTGGAAGGGCCCTGGCCTGCAAGCCGCAGGTCTTTGGTGACAATGCTGCCGTCAGACAGGATCAACAGGCCGTTATGGGCCTGGTCCACGGGCAACTTTCGTTCCGTCACCACCTGGCAGCCCGGATCAAGCCGGTGCATATAGCTGCCGTTGACCTTGATGATGTCGCCATTCGCGTGGGCGGCAATGGCGCCACACCACACATGATCGCCACAGGGCAGGGGCGGCGATTCGGCCAACACCTCCAAGGTTACGGGATCGAGCTTCTGCAGCCAGCCATAGGGGGGCGGGCCGGTGAAGGCCGGCATGGTGCCGCCCAGATAGAGCTGACCGGCCGCCCGCCGGATCATCATCACATTCCAGCGGCCATTGCGGACGGTGGTAATCCGGGACGTCGCGCCCCGTGCGTGCAGGCCGCCAGCAGCCGCTTTCTGACGCCGGTTGCCGCCACACTCCACCGGCCAGGGCGACGGATAATAGCCGGGCAGGGGCGCCTGCCGGTCGATGCCTGTCATTGCGGATGCCTCAGGCGGCGAGCATGCCTTCCAGCCGGGCGCGGATCAGTCCTTCGGCTTCTTCCATGATGCTGTCGATCAGGTCCTTGCAGGTGGGGATGTCATGGATCAGCCCGGCGACCATGCCACAGGACCACGCGCCCGCATCCATGTCGCCCTCGAGCATTACCTTGGGATAGACACCCATCACCTCGTCCATGATGTCGTCGATCTTCAGGCTCGAACCGAGTTCCCTTTCTTTCTCCATCAGCCGCTCGACCCCAGCGTTGTTCAGCACGCGCTCAGTATTGCGCAAGCCGCGCATCACCAGGCGCGTGTCCAGCTCGCTGGCGGCGACGATGGCTTCTTTGACCT
Organism: Alphaproteobacteria bacterium; assembly: GCA_021776685.1. Classification (GTDB taxonomy): domain Bacteria; phylum Pseudomonadota; class Alphaproteobacteria; order Bin65; family Bin65; genus JAJFFJ01. The sequence continues at coordinate 18,299 of JAJFFJ010000030.1, read as the reverse complement.
TTTGGTGGATCGGCGCCTCCTGGGTCGCGATAAAACGCGTGCCCATGTTCATGCCCTCCGCACCCATGGCGAGAGCGGCAACGAGGCTGCGCGCATCGGCCATGCCACCGGAGGCGACGAAGGGAATCTTCAACTCGTCTGCCGCACGGGGCAGCAGGATCATGTTCGGAATGTCATCTTCGCCGGGGTGGCCGCCGCATTCGAAACCATCGACGGAAACTGCGTCGCAGCCGATCGCCTCTGCTTTCAGCGAGTGGCGCACGCTGGTGCATTTATGGATGATCTTGATGCCCTTTTCCTGCATGCGGGGCAGGTATTCCTGCGGATTGCGGCCAGCGGTCTCCACTACCGTGATCTCGCCTTCGATGATGGCGTCGATATATTCTTGGTAGGGCGGCGCCTTGAAGGACGGCAAGAAGGACAGGTTCACGCCGATAGGCTTGTCGGTCAAATCGCGGGCTTTGGCGATTTCCTTGGCCAGGTCTTCCGGCGTCTTCTGGGTCAGGCCGGTGATGATGCCGAGCCCGCCAGCGTTGGACACGGCCGCCGCCAACTCTGCAAAGCCAACATAGTGCATGCCGCCCTGGATGATCGGGTGCTCGATGTTCAACATTTCAGTGATGCGGGTTTTCATGTTTTGGTGCCTTCTGACTGCGGGGTTGACACTGCGGCGTTGCCCCAGATTTGATGGTGTGATCTTGGAAGATTAGCGGCCGAGCGCCGCTGCACGTTCTTTCGCCATGTCGGGCGATATGGTCGCTTTGCTGGTGACTGCCTGGATCGGCTCATGACAGGCAGAGCAGGCCAGATAGGGTTCCGTGGTTTTTCCACAGGTGGTGTGGGTGAGTGTGATTGGCGGGGACTTGCCTTCGTCAAGCCAACGGTCGCCCCAGGTCTTGAGCGCAACGACGACGGGCCAGAGGTCGCGGCCCTTCTCGGTCAATCTGTAGTCATGGCGGGGCGGACGTTCGGAATAGAGATTGCGGGTCAGAATATCCTCTGCCTCCAGCCGCTTCAGGCGTTGGCTCAGGATATGTGGCGACGCGCCCGTGAGCCGCTGTAACTCGTCGAAGCGGCGCGAGCCCAGGAACATCTCGCGCAGGATCATCTCAGTCCACCTGTCGCCGACCATCTCTACCGCGCGCGCGATCGAGCAGGTCATGTGGGATAGTTTGGCTTGGCCCATTGAAGGTCGCTTTTCAGGTTACTTCCAATTGTGAATTGACAAACTACTAAAATTGAAGTCACTCAGTGTCAACATGCATTTCGACCGGCGATACAAAATTGCCGGGCAATTTACTGAGGATTGTGCCGATGAAAATCTACTACGCCCCCAACACCCGTGCCGTCCGCATTGTCTGGCTGTTCGAGGAACTCGGCCTGCCCTACGAGCTGGAGCGCTACAAGCTCGGCCAGCCGGAGATGCGCGCGCCCGACTATCTCAAGATTCATCCCATGGGCCGGGTGCCGGTTCTGGAGGATGGCGACGTGCGGATGTTCGAATCCGGCGCGATCCTGCAATATGTGCTGGCGACGCATGGCGCCGGCCGAATGGTCCCGGAACAGGGGTCGCCGGAATTCCCCACCTACCTGCAATGGCTGCATTATGCAGAGGGAATGATCATGCCCTCGGTCAACATCATTGTGGTCGAGACGATCCTGCTGCCGGAAGACAAGCGTAACCGGAAGAATGCCGACCGGGCGACGCGGCTGCTGTCCCAGTCGCTGACGGCGGTGGAGGCGGGCCTTGCCGGGCGGGACTATCTAGCCGGCGACTTCAGCGGTGCGGACATTATGACCGGCCACGCCTGCTGTATTTCCGCCCGCCTGGGTGCGGACCTTTCCGACAAGCCCAACGTCGCCGCCTATGTGGACCGGCTGAATGAACGCCCGGCGCTGCAGAAGGCCTGGGACGCCTGAAGCAGGGGGCCATAGCGCAATGGTGTTACCGCGCGAAGGTGAGACCGTAATAGATCAACGCTGACAGGATTGCCGCCGCGGGCACCGTGATCAGCCAGGCGGCAATGATGGTCAGGAAGTGGGAGCGGCGGACCAGCTTGCGGTAGCGCAATTCCGGTGCACCGGCCTGCCAGGGCCCGTCATCGTCGTCCAGTGGTCTGCCGCGGATGATTTCCTGCCGGCGTTTGCTGCGCCGGGTGAATATCTCGCGGAAGAAGCCGACGCCAAAGACTGCACCCACGGCAATATGTGTCGAGCTGACCGGCAGTCCCAGCCATGACGCGATGATCACCGTGATGGCAGCCGAGAGTGCGACGCAATAGGCCCGCATCGGGTTCATCTTGGTGATGCGGCTGCCGACCATGCGGATGAGTTTTGGGCCGTAGAGAAACAGGCCGAGGCTGATACCAAACGCGCCGATCAGCAAAATCCAGAAAGGCACCGCCACCTTGGCGGCGATGCCGCCGGATTGTGCGCTGTGCACGATTGCGGCCACCGGCCCCACCGCATTCGCCAGGTCGTTGGCGCCATGGGCGAAGGATAAGAGAGCGGCGGAACAGATCAGCGGAATGCGAAATAGTTCGCGCAGCGACTGGTTGCGGTTTTCCATATTCCGCGACTGATGCTTGATGACCGGATGGATCACCCCCCAGGCCAGGGCGAATACCGCCGCCGTGATTGCCACCACCATCCACAGCTCTGGCTTCCAGATGCGCTTGAAACCCTTGATGGTGAGATAGCAGGCGAAGGTGGCGGCCATGATTGCGACCAGGAGCGGCACCCAGCGCCGGGCGGCGGCAATCTTGTCGTCCTTGTAAATGATGTTGAGCTTGATAAAGGCCAGGAACAGCGCCGCAATCAATCCGCCCAGAAACGGTGAAATCACCCAGCTGGCAGCAATGGCGCCGACTGTGGGCCAGTTCACCAGGCTGAAGCCCACGGCGGCGACGCCCGCGCCCAGGACACCGCCCACAACAGCGTGCGTGGTGGAGACCGGCGCGCCGATGGCCGTGGCAAGATTAACCCATATGGCGGAGGCAATCAGCGCGGCCATCATCGCCCAGACGAAGGTGCTGCTGTCCTCCACCTGGCTTGGGTCGATAATTCCCTTTGAGATGGTCGCGACCACATCCCCGCCCGCCAGCAGGGCGCCGGCGGTCTCGAAAATGGCGGCGATCGTCAGGGCGCCGACCAGTGTGAGCGCGCGGGCGCCGACGGCCGGGCCCACATTGTTGGCCACGTCGTTGGCGCCGATATTCAGGGCCATATAGCCGCCCAGGATGGCGGCAACGACGATCAGAGCGGCATCGGCGTTGATGCCGATCTGGATGCTGGCAAGCGCCGCTGACACGCCCAGAAACACCAGCGCCAGGCCGTGCGAGACCAAGCCGCTGCTGGTTTGCCGTGTGGCGGCTTCGACGTGGACCAGTTTTTCCAGGTCTTTGTCGAGGGACTGCTTGGTCGGGTTCATGCGGGTCAGGCGTGGGAATGCGCACGAAGTGCGCCAGGAACACCCGGCTTATACCCAGAGACTTGGCGGATTGGCGATGGAAAGTTAGGCGGCGGCGGCCTGGGATTCATCCACAGGGGTGGATGCAATGGGGGCATCTTCAAGGTCCGACGCGAGGGTGGTCAGCGGCGCGCCTGCATCGTTGGCGAATGTGGAAAAGATACGCCGCAATTCCGGCTCGCGGGCAAGCTTCGAGGCCTTCTCAAGCGAGCACCATTTGAAGCGCCGTGCATCCTGTTCCGGCCAGTCGAGCCGATGCTCCCGGACCAGCATCGGATAAACGAACACGTGGCAGCGCACGGCATAGCCCGCATCCATGCGCTTGCGATAACTGTATGTGCCCAATGGCGTTTCATCCACCGCGCCGATGACGCCAGCCTCTTCCCCCGCCTCGGCGGCGGCGGCGGATACCAGCGACAGGCCGCTTTCCGGCCAGCCCTTGGGGACGATCCATTCGCCCCGATCAAGGGTTGTGATCAGCAAAATCTTGACGCCGTCCTCGGTGATAACAAAGGGCAGGACGGCAACTTGTTGGACACTACGGGCCTTGAAAAACATGGCACCTATCTAGGTCTTTGATCACAATTTGGCGAGAAGGTCAGTATTGAACAAAGATAATATGCCAATACTAAGGCAAATGTTCCGTGAGCATGCGTGGATAACTTGAAAACGGTTAGAATGCAATGGTTTAGTAATTGGTGGGTTTGATAATTTTCCTAATTTGGTGGCCATCACCACCTTTGGCCGGGATTATGCAGGCAGGGCATGTCAATAATCCCGGGGACACCGTTTTTGAATTGCTGACCCGCCCGGGGCGGTATATCGCCTTGCTGGAAGAGGGCCCGCGCGTAGAATGCGGCCTGAAATACGACATCGGGGAAGGAAACCACGTGAGACCAGAACTTGTAGGACAGGTGTTGAAGCAGACGCGGGTGCGCGCGTCGCGGGCACGGATGGAGGACCTGGCGCAAACGCTGGGCACGGACTCAGCCATGGACACCGCACGGGTGGCGCTGTTTTTTGGCGTGACCATCACCCGCGACCTGGAAGTTGTCGAGAAAATGGGCATGGTCATGGACCGGGCACTGATGGCGGGGCACGAGATCCAGTGGACCCGGCCGTTCGAACCCGACGAGGACGTGGACGTGACCATCACCATGAAGTCGCTGGACGACAAGGGCGACAAGGACATTGGGGTGGTCGAGGCGCTGTTCGCCACGCCGGCCGGTGACGAGATTCAGCGTCAATTCTCCACGTTCGTCCATTTCAAGCCAAAAAGCTGAGGGGCCCGCAATGAAAGCCTTCAAGAAAGCCGCCCCCACGATGGGCAAGGAACAGTTCGTTCGCTACGCCGGCGTCGTCGGCGACTTCAACCCGATCCACTATGACAACGACTTTGCGAAATCGATGCGCATGCCCGCCGTGGTTGGGCAGGGACCGCTTGCCATGTCTGTGGCGCTCGACGCGCTGATCGCTGAAGTCGGCCTCGACGCCATCAAAGGCTTCAGCTGCCGAGTGACTTCGCCTATGTTCCCCGACCTCGACCTCGAAGTGGTCAGCGAGGAGGACGGCACCGTCAACCTGATGAATGGCGACAAGGCGGTCATTATGGGAAAGGCGACGCCGCGCTAGGTCCATGACCGATTTCCAACACGCCGTCTGCCCGCACGACTGCCCCAGCACCTGCCTTCTGGAAGTCGAGAAAATCGACGACCGGACCATTGGCCGGGTACGCGGCGCGGCGGACAACAGCTACACCGCCGGAGTAATCTGCGAAAAGGTCGCCCGCTACGCCGAGCGCACCCACAATCCCAACCGGCTGACCACGCCGCTCCGCCGCACCGGTGAGAAGGGCGCGGGCGAATTTGCCCCCGTTTCCTGGGACGACGCGCTGGACGAGGTGGCGGAGAACTTCACCCGCGCCGCACAGAGGCATGGCGCGGAGTCGGTGTGGCCACTGTATTACGCCGGCACCATGGGCCTGCTGATGCGGGATGGCATCAACCGCCTGCGCCACGTAATGGGTTATTCCGGCCAACACTCGACAATCTGCAACACGTTGGTGATTGCCGGCTGGAATGCGGGTGTTGGCGCGCTCTTCGGGCCTGACCCGCGAGAGATGGCCGAGGCGGACCTGATCGTCGTCTGGGGCGGCAATCCCGTCTCCACCCAGGTCAACGTCATGGTGCACGTCACCCGCGCACGGAAAGAGCGGGGCGCGAAGCTGGTGGTGATCGATCCCTACCGCAGCCCGACGGCGGAGACGGCGGATATGCATCTTGCCGTCCGGCCGGGTACCGACGGCGCGCTGGCCTGTGCAGTCATGCATATCCTGTTCCGCGATGGCCATGCGGACTGGGACTATATGCGTGAGTATGCGGATGATCCGGACGGATTATGGGCGCACCTGAAGTCGCGGACGCCGGAGTGGGCCAGCGGTATCACCGGCCTTCCCGTGGCGGAAATCGAAGCCTTCGCCAAGCTCTACGCGGAGACCGATCGCGCGATCATCCGCCAATGCTATGGCTTTTCCCGCAGCCGCAACGGCGCCGCCAATGTCCACGCCGTGGCCTCCATCCCGACGGTCGCGGGCAAGTGGAAGCACCACGCCGGCGGCAACATTTTCCACAGCGGCTCCCTCTACAACGTCGACAAGACCCTGATCGAGGGCCTGGACGCGGTGGACACGAAGATCCGCGTGCTGGATCAGTCGCGCACCGGGCCGATCCTTACCGGCGACGCGGACGCGCTGCTGGGCGGCCCGCCGGTGACGGCGCTGCTGGTGCAGTCGACCAATCCCGCACAGGTGATGCCCGACGCGGCGGCGGTTCAGCGGGGTCTGGCGCGGGAGGATCTGTTCGTCTGCGTGCACGAACAGCATATGACCGAAACCGCCCGGTTCGCCGATATCCTGCTGCCGGCCACGACCTTCGTGGAGCACAACGATCTCTATTTCGCCGGCGGCCACCCGCATATCATGGTTGGCCCGCAGGTGATCGAGCCCCACGGCGAATGCTGGTCAAACCATGATCTCATGTGCGGGCTGGCGTCACGGCTTGGCGCCGAGCATGAGGGCTTCCAGCTGAGCGATGTGGAGGTGATTGACCGCACACTCACCGCGTCAGGCTATCCGGGTTTCGAGGAAATGCGCGAAAAGCGCTGGGTCGATTGTCAGCCTGACTTCGAGACCGCCCATTTCCTCAACGGTTTCCCGCAGCCCGATGGCAAGTTTCATTTCCGCCCGGACTGGTCGGCACAGGGGCCGGATCACGCAGTCATGCCGGAATGGCCGGACCACATGGATGTGATCGAAGGCGCAGATGCAGATCACCCTTTCCGGATGATCACCTCGCCGGCGCGCACCTTTCTCAATACCAGCTTCAACGAAACGCCAACGTCGCGGCAGCGTGAGGGCGCCCCCCGGGCGCTGATCCATCCGGACGATTGTGCCACCCTTGGGCTGGCAGAAGGCGACGATGTGCTGGTGGGCAATCGGCGGGGCGCGGTATGCGTGGCGGCCCGGCCTTTCGACGGGTTACAGCCGGGCGTCATCGTCGTGGAAAGCATCTTCCCCGGCGACCTGTTCGACGATGGTATCGGCATCAACAAGCTGACCAGCCCGGAGCCCGCGCCCCCCAATGGCGGTGCGGTCTTCCACGACACAGCTGTATGGCTCAGGCGCTCGGCCTGACCGCTCTGGACTGCCCCGGACTTCTAAGGCCCGGCAGCCGGCCGGACTGGCCTTGGATGACTAGCCGTCGCTCCCGAGTTTGTTGGCGCGGACCAGCGCCTGGATAACGGCGCTGCGGCCGAGCCCGCCGATCAATTTGCCACTTTCGTCGGTGACAGCGACCGGTACGTCGCTTTCCACGATCATTGTCAGCATATCCTCGATCACCGTGTGCTCGCTGGTTACGTTAACCGGCGCAAGGTCATCCGTGTTCGAGATCTGGTCTTCGGCCCGGCCGTTCAGCTTCGCGGCGACGGCTTCAGTCACCGCGCCGATCGGCTTGCCGTTCTCGTCGACCACATAGGTGGCGTCGGCGGCGTCGTTCCGCATTTTGAGGATCGCTTCATTGTAGGTCGCCTGACCCATGCCCACCGATGGGATATTTGCGGCGATGCTGCCGACGGTGACGACACGGCCGCGATTCACGTCCTTGACGAAGCGGGACACATAGTCGTCGGCCGGATTCATCAGAATGTCTTCGCCGGTGCCCACTTGACGCAATTCGCCGTCGCGCAGAATCGCAATCTTGTCACCAATCCGCAGGGCCTCGTCGAGATCGTGGGTGATGAAGACGATGGTGCGGTTCAGGGTCTTCTGGATCTCGAGCAACTGATCCTGCATGTCGTTGCGGATCAGGGGATCAAGCGCACTGAAGGCCTCATCCATCAGCAGGACTTCAGCATCGGTCGCCAGTGCACGCGCCAACCCAACACGTTGCTGCATGCCGCCTGAAAGCTGGCTGGGATACTGGTTCTCGAAGCCTTCAAGTCCGACCAACTTGATTTGCCCCATGGCCCGTTCGTGGGCATCTGCCTTGCTTTCACCCCGCAACGTCAGCCCGCTGATCGAGTTCTCCAGCACAGTTTTGTGCGGCAGCAGGGCAAAGCGCTGAAACACCATGCTGATCTTGTGCCGGCGCAGCTCCCTCAATTGGGTCTGGTTGAGGGTTAGCACATCTTCGCCGTCTACGAGGATACGCCCCGATGTGGGTTCGATCAGGCGGTTGATGTGGCGGATAAGGGTGGACTTGCCGGATCCCGACAACCCCATGATGACGTAAATTTCCCCTGCGCCGATCTCGAGGCTGACATCCTTGATGCCGACCGTATGCCCGGTTTCCTCAAGGACGTCCTGCTTGGACATGCCCTCACGGACCCGCTGCAGCACACTTTGTGGGTCGGGCCCGAAGATTTTGTAGACATTCTCGATCGAGATTTTGGTTTCGCGTTCGGTCATCGTCCGGCCCCCTAATGTCCGAGATGCAGATGCTGTTGCATCCGCTTGCCATAGGATTGGGCGATTCGATCGAAGATGATGGCCAGGAAGACAATGGCCAGGCCTGCGAGCAGACCGCGGCTGATCTCCAGCCGCTGGATACCCTGCAGAACCTGATAACCCAGCCCGCCAGCGCCGATCATTGAGGCGATGACGACCATGGAAAGCGCCATCATGGTGGTCTGGTTGATGCCCGCCATGATCGTCGGCAGCGCCAGCGGAATCTGCACACCAAAGAGCATCTGCCGCTTGGTCGCGCCGAAGGCGGTGTAGGCCTCGATCACCTCCTTGTCGACCTGGCGAATGCCCAGATTGGTCAGACGGATCACCGGCGGCACGGCGAAGACGATGGTTGCCAGCAGGGCTGGAATTTTACCCGGGCCGAACACCATCACGAAGGGGATCAGATACACGAAGATCGGCATCGTCTGCATGATGTCGAGCACGGGCAGCAGGATGCCCTGAACCCGGTCTGACCGGGACATCCAGATTCCTATGGGGATGCCGATGATAATGGCCAACAATGTGGACGTCAGCATCAGGGCGATGGTCGCCATTGATTGAGGCCACAACCCGATAAAGCCGAGCCCGAACATCATCAGCCCCAGGCCGATGGTCACGAATACCTGTTTGGTTGCGAACCAGGAGAGCGCAACAATGATTGCGATAATCACATACCAGGGCAGCCACAAAAGGGCGCCTTCGATGGCGTTCAGCAGGTGCAGCACAGGCAAAAAAGCTTCTTCCAGCCATTCGCCCCAGTTGGCGACGACCCATTCGAAGCCATTGTCGATGGTGATGCGGACCCCCCGCATATTGATGAGTTCGGGGAACTCCCTACCGAAAAAGGTTTCCAGAAACCCGGCTTTGTCCGCGCCGTCAGCCATAACCTCTCCTATGTCCCAAGTTTTGTTTTGTCTTCTTTCCGCCGTCCCGCTTGAAGCGGGTTAAGCGGATGGTCGCTGATCTGCGCCAGCGCCCGGACAGACTTGCCCATGTGGCGTCCAAACGCAAACGGGCGCACCGATGAGGGTGCGCCCGCTGCATTCGTAACCAGGTCAGGACCGGTCTATTTCAGGCTTGCCTTAACGCGGGCAGCGACATCTGCCGGCACCCATTTGGTCCAGATTGCAGGGTTCTTTTTCAGATACCAGACGGCAACGTCCTTACCACTTGCCTTCTGGTCGTCGGCCCAGGCCAGCGCTTCGTTGACGGATGCGTTGGTCACCTGAAGCTTGCTGAGGAACATGGCGACATTCGGTGCCTTTTTCTTCAGCTTTTTGACCACGGCCACGGCAACTTCGCCGGGCTTCCAGCCTGTTGTCTGCGGGTTTTCGCAGTTCTTGTTGGTCAGGCAGCTCCACTTGGAGGGGTCGTGCTTGGGCATGCCAAGACGGACCAGCTTGTACTTGCCGACGACCGCTGTCGGGCCCCAGTAGTAGGCCACGATATGCTTCTTACGGGTAACCTGGCGCGCAATCGAGGCTTTCAGGTTGGCGCCTGAACCGGGTGAAAACAGCACCCAGTTGGCCTTCTTCATGCCCATAGCCTTGAAGAGGTTGCCGTTGATGATCTCACAGGCCCAGCCAGGAGGGCAGGCATAGAATCGGCCCTTGCCGCCAGTGGCAGCCTCCGCAAAGACTTTGGAGTATTTTTTGAGATCGGCAATCGTCTTCAGGCCCGGATATTTTTTCGCCGTATAGCTCGGGATCCACCAGCCTTCTTTGCCGCCGTCTGCAAAGACGTCGCTCGCCTTGTAGACATTGCCTTTGTCGGCCATTTTCTTCCAGATCGCCGCTGCGGTGCTGATCCACAGTTCCGGGGCAATGTCAGGCCGATTCTTGGTCAGCATGGTCGTCGCTGTCGGGACTGTATTGCCCGGAACCAGCTTCGCTTTGCAGCCATAGCCCTTGGTCAGGATGATATGGGTAATTTCGGCGAGCATCTGGGCTGACAGCCAGGTCATGTTCGCGATGGTGATTTCGTCAGTCGTGCCGCATTTGGTCTGAGCGGAACTGGGCCCCGGACTGACAACCAGCGCGACGCCGGCCGCGGCAAGTGTTGCTTTGATGAAACGCATAGGGTTTCTCCTCCGAACTCGGTTTTCTTGTTGGTTGCTTTTTTTTGCAGGCGTTGAGCGTCTCAGCCGCCACGTGTCCGGCCGCAGAATGCAGCCAATCACGAAGGCGTTGCCGAAAGCCCAGAATTTTGGGCAAAGGGTTGATTTTGCCGATGCACGACATGTTAACAGGCTCCACCGCGGTATCCAAGGGACCCATCACGGAACCTTGAACGGAGTTTCGGCTGCAAAACGCGGCGGGCGGCGTCCCGGCTACGCCTTTCGGCAGATCAGATAGGCGTGCACATAGTCCATGGCATGGCCGTCCGGGTTTTGCCGCACCCGGTCCTCGTAGGCGCCGAAATAGCGGTCGACGATATCGTGCCGTTCCTCCAGCGGGCGGTCCTCCGATAGGCCGGCGACAAAGGTGCTCTCGCTCCAGGACCGGAGAGTCGGGATATACTCGCGGGCGAATTTCTCCGCGTCGCCATGGTCCGCGAAATCGCGCTCGTAGGGGCAGCGCACCACCCGCGTCTCCACATGGTCGAGTCTCAGGCCGGCCCGATATACCGGGCTCTCTTCGTCCTTCAGCGGTGCACAGAACTGTTCCACGGTGCGATAGCACTGCGGGAAGTTGGTGTTGACGAATTCGTCCCGGGTGATGATTCCCTGATCTGCGAAGTCCGACCAAATTTCACTGAAGGTGTCGAACATGCTGACACCGCCCGTGTGGCCGAGATAGCGTCCTTCCTCGTCGATGCCGAAATTGAACAGCGCCAGCCGTCCGCCTGGCGCCAGTTCCCGGGCGCGGTTGGTCAGCATCACCTCCCAGTCGCGCGCGCCCTGCGCCTCGAAGGCATCCCGCTCTGCGCCGGTGGCACCCACCATGTGCACATGGTTCGAAATCACGCCGGGCTTTTCGCTGATATAATGGCTGGCCGTGGCGGAGAACCCCAAGTGCAGGCTTTCCGGCGGAAAGATCGCCTTGTGGAACGACGTCGCGGACGCGAAGACGTGCAGGCCGGGGATGTCGTCGGCATAGCCATCCAGATCCGTCAGGCCATGGACATTCTGGAATACCTGGCTGAAATCATTCCGCGGCAAGTCGGTATAGACCATCTGAATCGGCCGGTCGGGCGCCTTCGCCCGGATGCGGGTCAGCACCTCGTGGATCATGCCAATGGATGTGCCGCCATCGGCGCAGCCCATATCCGATACCGTGATCGGCCCCTCACCAGACAGATCCATCGCGTCGATCGCGTCATGGATCAGGTGTGCCGCATTGTCGATAACGTCTTTGGCGCCGGTCGTCGCCTTGGAATAGTAGCCGGCTCCCTTCATGGCGATATTGCGTGTTGTGCCTGCGGATGCGCTCATGCCTGTCTTCCCGATGATGTTGATTCTGGTTACGCGAAAATGCCGTCGACGCGGTCGAGCGTCGCCTGGTCGATGGTGACGCCGTTGGCGTCCGCCTCCCGCTGGGCGGTGCGCCGCCGGTGGCCGTGGACGCGGGCGTCCGGCTGCGCCTCGATTGCGGCGACCAGGCCTCCAAGCCGCTTGCCGAAGACTCCGCCCGATGAGGTGTCGGCGTCGATGGCGATGAAGAACTGGCCGGTGGCCGGCGGCCCGCCGGCAGTGCCTGAGAAGGGACTGGCGTCTACCCCCAGGGTGGCGCCCGCGGCAGCGGCTGCCAGCAATTCGACCAGCACGGCGACTCCGACGCCCTTGTAGCCACCGCTGGGCATCATGCTGCCTTTCAGCGCGATGTCGGAATCGGTGGTTGGATTGCCGTCCGGATCCAGGGCCCAGCCTTCTGGAATGTCTTCACCACGACGGGAATGCTGGATGATCTCGCTTTTGGCGACGACGCTGGCGCTTTGGTCGATCAGGATGGCCGCCGCGCCCTGGCCATCCGGCGCGGCGATGGAGAATGGATTGGTGCCAACCACGGGTGTCTTGCCGCCCGCGGGCGCGATGGATGCCGGTGAATTGGTGAACCCCAGGCCGATCAGCCCGGCCTCCGCCAGCCGTCCCGTGTGGTAGCCAAGGACGCCGCAGTTGTAGGAATTGCGCACCGCCAGGCAGGCGATCCCGTGCTCCCGCGCCAGCGGCACAAGCTGCGTGAAGCCTGCGTCGATGGCCGGGTGGGCGAATCCGTTGGCGGCATCGGCCACCAGCACGCTTGGCTTCGGCCTCGTGATCGCCGGCTGGGCATCGCCGACAACCTTGCCGCACTGCACATGCTCGCAATAAGTCGGCAGATAGGCGAGGCCGTGGGAGGGAATGCCATCACCGTGCGCCTGGGCCACTGCCCGGGCCAGAGGGGCCGCGTTCGCTGGTGTGGTTCCCACATGGGTCAACGCCCGGTTGGCCAGGTCTTCGATCTCGCCAAGGGTCATGCTCACGCCGGTCGGAGTGCCGCTCATTGTTTCATCCTGTTGCCGTCAGTCAGTATCAACCAGGGTGCCGGAACCTGCGCCCTGGGCGCGGGATTCTTCGCTTTCCGGCACATACGTGCGCTTGGCGAAGGAATCCAGCCGGGCCCAGGCGCCGTCATCTACATAAACGCTGCGCGCTTCCGGCTTCGGAGCTGGTGCGAGAGCTGGTGCATTGACAACCCGGACCGTCAGCATCGGGGCATGATCGGCCAACTGGCCGATGGGCACGGCGCCAACAATGTCGCCAGCGCTGAGCATTTTCTCACAGCCAGGCCAGGAAACCGCCAGGGGCGAGGCGCATACCCGCGAGGCCAGGGCCGCGAAAGGAAGAAACAGCAGCGGTTCCGCAACATCGGCGACCGCAAGTTCGCCGTCGTCGTCGATCTCGCCGGCCAGGTCCGCAAAGGCGATGCCCGCATGGAGGCCCGATATCCAGGGGCCGGCCGGGCGCCAGTGATTGCCTTCGGTGACGGGCGCCACGTCAGCGTCGCCCGCTGCATAAATTCGTTCCAGCAAGCCCGCCAGAGACGGCACGCCAGGCAGATCGCGCGCGGCCAACCAGCGCGCGGCGCGGGATGCCTCTTCGGCGAGGCCCCAGCTCAGGCCAGCACCACGGGTCGCCTTCAGCACTGCCGACTGGATTTCGTTGAGCGAGCAGATCACGGTGCGCTGCTTTCCAGCGGTGCGGGAAACCAGTCGTCCGGCGGCTGGTCGTAGAATTCATCGGGAAAGGGTGCATCCTGGAACATGTTGATGCGCAGCCAGCGGTCGGATTTGGGGTCAAAGCGGGTGGCGCCAAAGAAAGCCAGCTTGCAGCGCAGCAGATTGAGCGGCAGCAGATCTGCACCGATCAGGTTGTCCTGGATTTCTGCATAGGGATGGGCGGCGGCAATCTGGGCCCTGCGCGCCGCGTGGCGGTGCTCCGGATGGGCCAGCAGGAAGCCGGCCAGCAAACCGTCTGTGTTCTCCTTGGCGGTCGCCTCATAAAGCGCAGCCACGTCGCGTCCAATTGCCAGCGGTAATTCCAACTCCCTGCCCGGTTCTTTGGCCCGCTCGCCCAACCGTGGCTCAAGTTTGTTATCGGAAACATACCAGAAGCGCGCCTGTCCGGCGCCGGCGCGGTAATTGGTCTTGAGCGCCCAGCTGTAGCCATTCTTGATGATCTCGCGGAGAGCGCCGATGGTCATGCTGCCGTCGATGGGGAAGGCGGCTGCCTCATCAATGGCCATCTCGTCGGCCAGGTCATCCACCAACTCGCCGTGGGGTTCGATCATCAGGCTGACGAGCAATTCCTGCCCTTCCAGCGACAGGGCCTGCTCTGACCAGCGGTAAAGCGCGTCCCACGGGCGTTCGCCCGGCGCGCGCTCCACATTGAGCTGTTCAGTCAGGCGCGTCAGGTCCTTGCGCAGGGCTGCGATCTTTTTGGTCTGAAGCGGGTCTGGCACTTGCCATCTTGCGGCATCAGCGACCGCCCGGGCGAGTAGTTCTGCGAATTTGGCGCCGGTCTCTGGCGTCGCATCTTTCAGATTGCGGACGCGCGCAAGAGCGGTTTCCCGCGCGGTAATCCAGCGGTCGAACAGTGCCGGATGATTGACGATAAAAGGTCCGAGCCCCAGCCCCGTCGCGTTGCCGACGCCAATTCCACGCCGCAATCCCCGATCCAGTTTCACGGCCGTCTCCGGGGCACGGACAGCTGCCAGATAGTCGGCCAGATCGGTGGTAAAAGCGCGGATCAGCCAGACCGTCAGCATCTCTGCGCGGAAGGGGCCCGCCAGCTCGGGACGATCCGCGGTACGGTCCCGGTCCGCCATGCCAAACTTGCCATTGCCGTAGACCGCCGTGGTGCGCATCAGGTAGCCCACATCCTGAAGCCGCGCGGCGTCCGGCTGCCGCCCGGCGGCAAGGCACTCGACCACATGCTCGAACAGCCGCGCGCTGCGGTTGACCCGGGAAAGGATCAGGTCGCGGTCGAGAAATCTACCGGTTTCCTGGCCGGGCGTGTTTGCGGCCAGCCGTTCGATATCCTCGTTCGACGGAACGCCGTCAAACAGGGTGAAGGTGGCGTCCCATGCCTCCGCAATCACCCGGTCGGTGCGCATGGTCGGGTCGAGGTCATGGGAAAAGCACACCAGGCTGTAGGTGCGGTCCGGGCCCTCGGCGGCATAGACTGCAACGCCCACGCCATCTGCCCCAATATCCCAGCGGGGGCAGGTAAAGCGCCAATTCTCCTGATGCAGCCGGCGGAGGGTGGCACGCAGGAAACTGAGCCGGGTCTGATGGGCGGCGCCCAGCCGGTCAAGCTTCATCACCACGTCGGGTGGGCGCAAGCCGATGGTCTCTTCGTTGCTGGAGTCTGGCGTGGCCATGGCGGTTACCCGGCCGCGGCCGCGGCGGCAGGCTCGCGGGCCTCCGCCGGACCAAAGCTGTAGGCGAAAAAGCGATGCCAGTTGTTGCCCATGATGCCGGCGGTCTCAGTGGCGGAGAAGCCCACGGCGCCGAGGCCTGCAGCGATGCCCGGCATATCAGCGTTGGTGCGGAACCAGTCGGGCTGGTCCGGGAAGCCCACGCCCTTGACGGAGTCTGGGGTCGGTGTGTCTTCGTCCTCCCACACGCCAGAGCGCATCCAGCGCACCACGGCGTCGGGTTGTCCCTGGCAGAGGTCGGAGCCGATGCCCAGATTCTCAGCGCCCATGATCTCCGCCGTCCGCGCCGCCATCTCGCAGAAACTCTCGAGGGTGCAGTCCGAATCGTCCTTCAGGTGACGGGGATAAAGGCTGAAGCCGAGCATGCCGCCGGTCTCACCGAGCGCTTTCAGCACAGCGTCGGACTTGTTGCGGCCGGTGGCGCGCCAGGCGGATGGATTCGCATGGCTGACCGCAATCGGCCGGGAGGACTGTTCGATGGCGTCCAGGGTCGACCGCTCTGCGGAGTGGGACATGTCCACGACCATACCGACCCGGTTCATTTCAGCAATCGCACGCCGGCCGGTTTCAGTGACGCCCTCATCCTGGTCTTCTTCCACCCAGCCTGTGGCCCAGGCGCATTTAGAATTGTAGCTGAGCTGCATGAAGCGGACGCCGAGCAGGTGCAGGACCTCGATCAGCTCCAGATCGTGTTCCGCGGGCTTGCAGTTCTGGGTGCCAAAGAAGATGGCCGTGCGTCCGGTATCACGGGCAGTGGCAACATCTTCGGCGCTTCGGCCCGGCATGATCAGGGATGGAAATTGGTCGAACAGCCGGTTCCAGGCCAGGATGTTGCCCAGGGTTTCGCGGAAGTCTTCGTGATAGGCGATGGTCGCATGCACGGCGTCCACGCCCCCCGCCCGCATCTGGCGGAAGACGGTCTCCGACCAGCTGCAATATTGCAGGCCGTCGATCACATAGTTGGCGTCGCCGTTGGTGCTGGCCGTCATGGTCCCCGCCCGATTCCCCACGCCAGCATATTAGGCGGGGTCCCCCGGTTCAAACGGTGATGCAGCCAATGCGCGAAGAATGTCCAGTCCCATGGGCCCGCCGCCCAGGTCATTAGCAGCCCGCGCCAGGGTCTCCCACAGATACTTGCCGCTGGCGAAATCCGCGAACAGGTGGAAGGCCGGGAGGCTGCCGCCTTTGCGAACGGCGTCGTCCCGCACCACAACTGCGGACACCAGCGCCATGGATGTTTGCGCGATGCCGTCTGCTGGAAAGGTTTCGGGGCGAAGATCGACGGCGCAGAGGCGCGCGAAAAGTTCTGGCATTTCCCGGCCAGTCAGGCGGTACCAGACGTGGCTGTCTCGTCGCGGAACGGGGTAGCAGAGCGTAGGCTCCTCGGCGCGTTGGCGTTCAGTCAGTTCGGCAAGCCGCGCGCCGTCATTTGTAAAAAGGAGCGCTTCTCCAGGACCCAGACGCGCCACGGTCAGGCCGTCTTCCGTTCTGGTCCAGCGGTTGGTCTCAGGGGCGGGCAGGCCCTGGGCTGTGAGCCAGTCGAAGGTGCCGGCGCCCTTGAACCCGGTCCGTGGAAGGGGCGAGAGGTCGGCGAGGCCAGCGCGCTCTGCTTGGTCGGTGGTCGTGCCGGGCACGGTCTCCGCGATGGCGGCGTCATCCCTGGCGATGAAGGACGCGCCTGCAGCCTCCAGCGCGGGAGCGGCGGGACTGCGCCAGATCAGGTCGCCGGGGCGGGTCATGCGGCCTGCCTCTGGTTGTCCGGGTCATAGAAGGGCAGGGACGCCACCGTGGCCGCCATCATCCTCCCATCGACCCTGATCTCGAATATGACGCCCTCGCCGGAGAGGTCCGGTGGCACCCAGGCGAGACCGATGATCCGGTCGTCTTCTGTGGAAAGCCCGGCGGAGGTGACCCGCCCTGCGATGCCACCCTTGTGGATCACCAGATGGTTTTCTTCCGGCATAGGGCTGCCCGCGGGCAGGGTGAAGCCGATCAAAGATCGGTCCTGCTGCCGCCCCTGATGGATCGCCACTGCTCTGTCGCCAACGAAGTAGGGCTTATCCGCCACCGCCCAGGCCATGCCCGCTTCGGCCGGGTGGGTCAGGCCGTCGGTGTCCTGGCCAACGATCACGTGGCCTTTTTCCAGCCGCAACAGCCGCTGCGCCTCGACTCCGAAGGGAGCGATATGATGATCCGCACCGGCGGTCATTAGCGCATCCCAAAGCGCCTCGCCCATGCCCGCGGGAACGTGGATTTCGTAGCCCAGCTCGCCCACAAATCCGACGCGGAACAACCGCGCGGATGTGCCGGCGACCTGTCCTTCGCGGACGGCCAGATAGGGGAAAGCATCCGGGGAAAGGTCGATGTCCGAGACCTCGGTGAGCACCTCCCGGGAGTGGGGGCCGGCCAGGTTGACCGCGCCATAGGCGCCGGTGACATTGGCCACGTCGACGTCCAGCCGCCACTGCGTGTTCCAGAACAACATCGACCGATAAACCTGGTCCGACGCGCCAGTAGTGGTGGTGACATAGAACTGCTCTTCCGACAGGCGGCAGGCGACGCCGTCGTCGATCACATAGCCCGCTTCGTCCGTCATCAGCAGGTAGCGGGAGCGGCCTACCGGCTGTTTGGCATAGCGGAAGGTATAGAGCCGCTCCATGAAGGCAGCCGCGTCCGGCCCACGGACCTCGATCTTGCCGAGGGTGGAGACATCGATCAGTCCCACATCCCGGCGCACATGACAGGCCTCGGCACGGGCAATCTCGCGCACGCGCTGGCGGTCGGGGTTTGCGCCCGCGGCATAGATCGCCGGCCGCCACCAGGCGCCTGCTGACATCATCTGTGCGCCGGCCTCCAGATGCCGGTGATGCATCGGGGTTAGTCGCTCGGGCTGAAAGCGTTCGCC
>JAJFFJ010000029.1 GCA_021776685.1 Alphaproteobacteria bacterium | reverse complement strand
TCGGCGATCATGAGCGCCATCAACGCCACCGACGAGCAGGAACGGGAAGACGCGCTGTTCGACCCGGACAACAAGATGCTCTGGTACAAGATGTCGGTCGGCTCCGGCGGACTGCTGGCCCAGTGCTTCGAATGCATGCGTGTCTGCCCGATTGCCACAAAGGCTGAAGGCGCCGATCCGATCCTGCGCCGAGACACGCGCCTGGAAGCAGAAGCGCAGGCACAGGCTGAAGCGACGCCCCAGGCGGCGGAATAGCCCGCACCCTAACTCTCAGCCCCAACTCTCAGTACGAGCACAGAATATGACCCGCGGATTTAACCGTCAGCAGATCGGCGTCACCGAGGAGATGATCCAGACCTTCGGCGAAACCGTCTTCAAGATGTCCCACAACCACCAGATCCGGCACGGCGACCCGTACCGGGAGAAAAACTGGGACGAGATCGAGCGCCATCGCGAGTTGATGGGCATGTCGGACGACCAGATCGCCGCCAAGATCGGCCTCAGCCGCAATCAGGTGCTCTACATGCGCGTGGTGATGGAGCGGCGGCGCTTTCGCACCGGCCACTATGTGCGTCTGCTGGAGCTGGGCGGCGGCAAGCGCTTTCGCACCGAGCGGTTCACCCCCCACCTGGACCATTTCAAATATAGCGAGGACGCGCTGGAACTGCGCGCCACCATGAATTTCCGGCCGGAGCATGCGAAGAAATATATTGAAGAAGGCTGGTGGCGGGACGAGACCCAGCGGAAATGTCTCGAGCAACACGCCAAGGACCGTCCGGACGCCCTCGCCTTTGTCGAAATGGACCGGTCGATAACCTGGGCCGAATTGCGCGACAAGGCGGAGCGCATGGCCAAGGGCCTGTGGGAGCTCGGCATTCGGCCCGGCGACGTGGTCGGCCTGCAGCTGCCCAACATCATCGAATTCGCCATCGCCAATCTGGCGGTCACCTGGTTCGGCGGCATCGTCCAGACCATCCATATGCCCTACCGGGCGGCGGAGCTGACCACCCTGATCAACCACGGCCGCGCCCGCGCGTTTGTCTGCATGGCCGGCGACAAGACCTGGTCGGCGGCCCAAGCGGCGCTGGACCTGCGCCCGCAACTGCCGACCCTCAAGCATGTGATTGCGGTCGGCGACGCCCCCGATGGCGCCCTCTCCCTCACCGAAATGGCAGAGAGCGAGCTCGATACAGAGATCACCCACGAGCCCACCGCAGCCGACCCTTACCTGCTGCTCTACACCTCCGGCACCACGTCCGCCCCCAAAGGCGTGCCGCTGAATTCGCACAACATGATCTCGAACGCCCGGATGAGCGCACCCGAACAGGAGCTGGGCCCGGAGGAACGCGTCCTTTCCGCCGCCGCCTTTACCCATCTCTACGGGCTCTATTCCTATCACCTGACCATCGTCACGGGCATGACCGGCGCCCTGCTGCCGGCCTTCACCCCGCAGGCCCTGGCCGAGCATATCGAAGCCCTGAAACCCACAAAGGCCTGGCTGGCGCCGGCCCACGCCGCAGGAATGATGGGCGCCGGGCTGATCGAAAAGCACGACTTCAGCTCGCTGACCATGGCGCTGTTTGCCGGCAGCGCGGCGCCGCCGTCGATGATGCACGCGATCGACAAAGCCTGGCCGGGCTGCGAGATCTGCCAACTGTGGGGCATGACGGAGACCCAGGCGGGCATGTTCACCCGGCCACAGGACGGCGTCGGAAAATCCGCCATTTTCGCCGGGCGCGCAGCGCCGGGCGCGATCGTGCGCATCGCCGACCCGGAAAGCGGCGCCGAGATGCCCCGGGGCGAGGAAGGCGAGCTGCAGATCCAGGGCCCGATGCTGTTCCCCGGCTATCTGCGTAACGATGCCGCCAACGAAGCAGCCTTCACAGACGACCATTTTTTCAGGTCTGGCGATCTCGGCTATATGGACGAGGACGGCTTCGTCGCCATCACCGGCCGCATCAAGGACGTGATCAACCGCGGCGGCGTCAAATACAACCCGCAGGATGTCGAGAACCTGCTGGATGCCCATCCGGCGATCATGATGTCAGCCGTGGCGCCCGTGGCCGATGAATTGATGGGCGAACGGGCCTGCGCCTATATCCAGCTCAACCCGGGCGCCGATGCCCCGGACCTGGAGACGCTCTGCGCTTACCTGCTCGAGCAAAACATCGCCAAGAACAAGCTGCCGGAAAAGCTGATGGTGATGGACGAATTCGAGATGACCCCCACCCGCAAGATCATCAAGGGCAAGCTGCCCGCGCCTGCGTGACCCCTACCCCTTCGGCTTCAGCAGCCAGAAGGCAGTGCAGGCGGGGAAGCTGAAATCCTGGGCGATGATATCGTAGCCGACGTCGTGGATCAGGTCTTTCTCGACCTTCTTCAGGGGATAGCCCTTGTAGCCAATCTCCCACTTGTGGCCGAGCGGGTCCTCGTGCTCCTTGAATTTCTCCAGGCCGGTGAACTTCCGCCACCAGAATTTGTGGTGGAACTTGCGCGCGGTGATGAACAGCTCGCCGAAGATCTGCCATGAGCGGTAGGGGATCGACACCAGCACATATTTCGGGCCCGCCGCCTTGAACGCCTTCATGGCCTCAATCGACTCCTCATACTGCACATGCTCCATGGTGGCGCAGCAGACGATGGCGTCGAAGCCGCGCATGGCTTCCACGTCCGGGTTGTCGATGTTCATCTGAAAGTGCGGCCGGTTGGGGCGATGGAAGGCCGGCTCGTCGTTCAGGTCCGCGGTGGTGACCTCAAAGCCCGCATTGTCCATCAGCGCCGTCGTCAGCCCGTAATAGGGCCCGATCTCCAGCACGCTTTCCACGTCGACCGATGCCAGGAAATGGATCTGCATCAGCATCTGGCGGATGCGCTTCTGGCCATAGTAGCGCGCCCATTCCTGCCGCCGCTTGGCGGGGTCAATGTCGCTGCGCCGCTCGAACTGGCCTTCGTCCGGATTGAATTCGACAACCTTCATGGGGCGCCTCGATGTTTCGGATTTCGCCCCACCCTACAGCAGAACGCCCAAGCGCGAAACTGCGGCGGGATGTGGTGGGATGTGGTGGGAGGTTCGCGTGCTCTTAGGTTACGAGGAATATTTTCCTTGACTTTTTTCCTATTTTTATTTATACGGATCGTTTCTCCCTTTGCCACCGAAACGATCTCACCATGCCACAACTGCTATCCCTGAACGCTCCTGTGGGCGACTCCCTTGAGAACCGCCCGGACGATGTTGCCGCCACCGACCAAGCTCTCCGCGCCATCGGCGCCCGCGAGGACGACGATCTTGACGAGTCCTTCGGACAATCTGTGGGCCTCCTTACCCCCGCTCTGTCCCGATCAATTGAGAAGCACCAAGAAGCCGACCGCCTCCGGGTGGATGGCCGGCTCAACCCCGGCGGCCCAACAGAACAAACCATAAACAATAGGTTACTTCGGAAGCCGCCCGGCGCTGGCCTCCTCGGCGCACCGGCCATCAGGCTCGCCGGTAGCGTCGGCAACGACCGGGAAAACCGTTCGGACGACGTGGTGACGGTGAAGAAGACCCTGGGCGGGCTCGGCTTGATGGCCGAGGATCCATTCGACCGGCCCCATCCATTTATCGATGCGCCCACCACCGCCGGCATCCGCGCCTTCCAACGCGCGAAAAAGCTGAAGGAGGACGGCACACTCGACCCCGGCGGCGAAACTGAAGCCGCCCTCCGCAATGCACTAGGTAATCTCGCCCACACCTTCGGTCCCGAATGGCGCGCCTTCCATAAACGCAAAGCAGAGGTTGAACAGCAGGGATTTCAATCCGCGGATTTGCGTGACGAGTTGGGAGGCGATGAAGGCTTCACCCTGGCGCAAGCATTGGTCCGGCCAATGCCGCGTCCGAGGATGTTCCTTCGACCCAATCCACCGGGGCATGACCCTCTCGCGGAACTACCCAGCGACCCGAGCGCGACCGGCGTTCCTACGCCGGAAGAGCAGGGCGAGGCGTTGGGCAAGGATATCGGCCGGATCATTGGAGGCCTGCTTGCGCCCGGGCGAAAGGTGGATGAACGGACCAACACCGCACATGGGCAACCGAAAACAGATCCGCGGCCCCTCACTGGCCCTGACCCGGAAAATGCGCGACGGAAGCCCGGCGACACGCGCCATACCTCCCCGCCGCCGAAGTTACCTAACAAAACCGTCCTTCCCCAGCGCGAGCCGCCGGGGCTCAGGGACGCCATCGAGATTTTCCCGGACCACAGCGACCTCAACAAGATGCCCATTTGGGTCGAATTCAACCCACATGGCCGGAAGGGAAGTCCATCGGTTCAAAGTGTGACTGAAGAAGCGGGCGATCGGGGAAGGAACGGTTTTGGAAAATCGTTCTCCGACATGACCGAAGGAAAGTTCGAGAAACATGTCCGGAATCGGAAAACCGCCAACGACCGACCCAGAACCACAAAAGGCGACTCCTACATCGACTACATGTTCGTTGTGCACCACCCGAATGGCAAGGTTCGCGTTGTGATTGATACCTATACAGCGCTAAAGAACCGCAATCCCGATGCACGTGAAAGACGGCAATTCGAGAAACTTTTCTACAACGAAGAAAATCAAACCGTTTATGTCCGGCTTCCCAAACCGCCCAAGGGCCGGGAAATCAATTGGGACCGCTATGACCGGTACATGGAAGCGCTGGGGAAGCGGATCAAATCAGGTCTTGATTCCGGCAACCTTGATCTTTCTAATAGAACAAATGCCGAACGATTTTTCAAAAACTTCAAGCCTTAGGACGAATGGCGATGTGGTGGGATCGGGAGAGGAGGCGAACCAAGACCTGCCACCACCTATACCTGACGCCCCACGACGCGCGGGCCCTCTCGGCTCATCTTCAAGCCGCTTTTCCGGCAATGCGCTTCCTGTCGGGAGACTACTGGGAATCGTTCGTCGATATGGAGGCCCATCAGCGGAAAATTGATGACGCGGACGCAAAGGGAATACGGGGCCATATTCCATTCGATATGGAAGACCCTACGGGCAAGCCCTTTCCCTATTTGCCCTCCCTCGAGGGAAGTTCGACCGAGGCGAGAATTGGGTGGATCGAGCCAGAAAAACCGAACTTCGCCTGGCTTCCCTGTCTTGCAGACTACCGCCGCGGCATATGGCAGATCGTCAACGAACCGCCAGTACAGCTCCGGCTGGTCCCCGGCTGGTTTCGCTACCCGTCGCGCTTGAGCTATTCAGACGATCCGCTGCCGGCGAAGCACGGAAAGGAGTTGATACTTCTGCGGGAGGCCCATTTGCGCGCGTCCTGCCCTGCCGAAGATGAGGACGCGCGGAAGCTGATGGCAAAGCTGTGGCGGGTTGTGACCAAATTCTTTTCCCGCACCAGCGAGCTGATCATGTGCGATCTCAACACCCGCCAGCCGTTCGACCTTAACCCTGAACGATATTTTGCGACCTGGGTCGGGCCGGACGCCGCCGCGTGGGGCAATCAGCGGCGGCACAACTATTTCGGCGAGTCTGAGCCTGGCTATGAAGACGCCACCTGCTTCAAGCCCGGAGACTACCCTTTTGCGCCAGGCACCAAGCTTGCAGTGTGGACAAGAAAATCCTTCGAGGAATGGCTCGAGGAGCAATCCGCGGGAAAGACCTAAACCCTGGCGGAATGCGTTTGCCTCAAGAGCATCCGATACCCCGCCTTATGCAAACTCCGACATACGGTACGGCGCGTCAGCGGCCGCCCCGCTTGATATGCCAGCCGGGCCTATGACATCTTCACCCTTGAACCAAAATACCGCGAAACCGGGGGAGAAGCGTGTTGGATCAGTATGAAACCTTGAAAATAACAGAGGCCGATGGGCTGAGGTGGATCAGTCTCAACCGGCCCAAGGTCGTCAATGCGTTCAACCTGCAGCAATGGCGCGAACTCACGGCGGCGCTGGGCGACGCCGCTGCCGATGAGGCGGTCCGGGTTGTGGCGATCCGGGGTGAGGGCGGCAATTTCTCTGCCGGCTATGATCTGACCGCGGCGTTCCAGGGCGACCTGGCAGAGCCTCTGCCCAACGCGTTCCGGGACTATGTGGATGTGGGCAACGCCGCCTGTTGGGCGGTCTGGAACATGAAAAAGCCGGTAATTTCGTCGATTCAGGGCTATTGCCTGGGCGGCGCGTTCGAGTTGGCCATGGCCTGTGACTTCGCCTATGCCGACACCAGTGCCCAGTTGGGCGAGCCCGAAATTCTGCTGTCTGACGCCCCGCCCTTTCTGATCAGCCCCTGGGTGATGGGGATGCGCCAGGCCAAGCATATCCTGCTGTCGGGAGAGCTGGTGTCCGCCGAGACCGCCATGCAATACGGCATTCTCAACAAGGTCTGCGCGCCCGATGAGCTTGAGGCGACGGTGACCCGCATGGCCAAACGGCTCATGGGCTTCGCGGCGGAAACCTGGCACCAGAACAAGTCGGCGGTGAACCGGTCCTACGAAATCATGGGCTTCCAGTCCTGCGTCGAGATGGGCAAGGAAGCCTTCGTCACCGCCAACGTCACCCCCAATGCGCTCAAGACGGAGTTGCTGGAGCGACTGGCGCGGGATGGATTCGCCGAGGCCGTGAAGTGGGCGCAGACCCGCTACGCCGCCTGACGGCCGGGGAAACCGAAATGGACAACCTCGCCGCCTATAGCATTCCGGCACTGGTCCAGGCTGCGGCCAACGGATTCGGTGACAAGATCTGCGCCATTGCGCCCGAGCGCACGGTGACATTCCGGCAGTTCGCGGCCGATGTGACCGCCATCGCCGGCCACCTCACGGGCCTGGGCGTCGCCCCCGGCGACCGGGTGGCGATCCTCGACGTGAACAGCCTGAACTTTCTGGAAGTGCTGGGCGCCCTCGGCGTCATCGGCGCGGTGGCCGTGCCCCTTAACTATCGTCAACGGGTTCCGGAATTCCGCTTTCAGATTGAGGATTCGGGCGCCCGGTTGCTGCTCGCCAGCGACCGGTATGAGGCGGAGGCCAAAGAACTGGCGCCAACGCTCGAGCTTGGCTGGCGGTCGATCGATGATGCTGCCCAGATCGGCCTGCCCGGCACGATCGCAGAAGGCTTTGTGCGGCTGCCCGACCCCGACCCGGCGATGCCACTGTTCATCTGCTACACCAGCGGCACCACGGGCAGACCCAAGGGCGCGGTGATCGACCAGTTCACCACCAACCTGCGCGCGCTCAAGATCATGTATGACCTGCGGCTCGGGTCAGACGACGTCATGCACATGACGACGCCCATGTTCCACATCTCCTGCCTGATCCTCAGCTTCGCGGCCCTGCAGCGCGGCGCG
The DNA here is from genome assembly GCA_021776685.1 of Alphaproteobacteria bacterium. Taxonomy (GTDB): domain Bacteria; phylum Pseudomonadota; class Alphaproteobacteria; order Bin65; family Bin65; genus JAJFFJ01. The sequence continues at coordinate 15,035 of JAJFFJ010000029.1, read as the reverse complement.
ACCCAGCTGATCCTGCCCCAGTTCGACTATGAAACCACCATGGCCGCCGTGCAGGAGCACAAGGTCACCTTCATCAACACGGTGCCGACAATCCTGAGCATGGCGCTCGCCCGGGACGACTTTACGCCGGAGGTCTTGGCCGGCCTGCGGTTGATCATGTATGCCGCCGCGCCCATGAGCCTGCCGCTCCTGAAAAAGCTGATGGGCGTCTACCAGGGCGATCTGGTGCAGTTTCTGGGCCAGACGGAAGACCTGCCGCAGACGGCGCTGACGCCAGAGGACCACCACAACGCCCTGAAAGGCATCGCGCCTGGGCGGATGGAATCGGTCGGCCGGGCCAGCGTCGGGGTCGACCTGATCATCTGCGACGACGGCCGCGAACCGGTGGCCCAGGGCGAAATCGGCGAGATCGTCACCCGTGCGGGCACGGCCATGTCCGGCTACTGGAACCTGCCTGAGGAGACCACAGCCGCGCTTGAGGATGGCTGGGTCTATACCGGCGACCTCGGCTATATGGACGCGGACGGCTATGTCTATCTGGCCGGACGCAAGAAACACATGATCATCCGCGGCGGTGAGAATGTGTATCCCTCAGAGGTGGAGCCGGTGCTGCTGGAGGCTCCCGGCGTCCGCGACGCGGTCATCCTCGGCCTGCCTGACGACACATGGGGCGAGATTGTCGTCGCCGCCGTGGTGCCTGATGACGGTAGCAGAGACGCGGACGCGATCATCGCCCATTGCAAACAGCAACTCGCCAGCTACCGGTGCCCGGAGCGCATTTACTTTGTCGATGAAATGCCGCTCAACGCCGCCGGAAAGATCCTGCGGCACGAGCTGCTGAAACAGGTGGCGGCGCAGGATTGATCGGGCGCTGACGTAGGGCCCTTACAACAGCGCCATCTCCGTCGTGAAGATCAGCCGACCGGCGAGCTCCCGGGAGAGATTCAGCAGCATGCGCGCGGCCAGCGCCGGTTCGTGGATGATAAAACGCTCGAAGGCGCCAGCGGACAGGACCAGGGTTTCGCCATCGCTTTGCGCCACCACATTCGCGGTGCGTTTGATGCTGCGGAGGAAGCCAATCTCGCCGAAGGTGTCACCAGGACCAAGCACGGCGAGCAGCCGTTCATCCTCGGCGGTCACCGCGGCGCTGCCGGACAGCAGGCAGTAGATTTCCTGATACTCATCGCCTTTGGGGATCAACACCTCGTGGCGGGCGAAGGGGCGCACTTCCGCCGCCTCCAGCACGGTCTTCCGGTCGCCATCGGAGAGACCATGCAGGAGCGAGATTGCGTCCTCGCGCGGCGGCAGACCCATTGAATTAGGTGTATCGGGTGTGTCGGGCGAACCAGGTGGCGCAGACGTCATCAGCTTCCCTTCCGGGCGCATTTTTGCGCGGACGGCCAGGTTTCTGGCGATCCGGTGCGCGCTGAGCGGGTACCCTAGCGCCCAGTGCCAAACAGGGAAAGGCGTGGTGCGTCCGCTCGCGACCCAACACCGGCGCAAAGGGCGCACTCTGTCCGGACCGGGCACGTCCCGACAGGGGAAAGCCCCTCAGTCGGTCTTCTTCCCGTCGGGATGGCCGCCGTCGAAGCCGCTATCTTCATGATCGTCGTGAAATTGGCCGGCGTCCTGGACCATCACCTGCTCCAGATCGTCAACCCGGGCGCGACTGAAGGACATGAGCGCCTTTTCATCCTCATAGATGTCAAACGAGTCGATCAGCGTGTCGATGTCGTGCCGGGCAAATCGCCGGGCCGCCCGCCGCGCCCGATAGGCCCCAAAACCCAGATGGCGCAACGCCGCTTCCCCCATATCGACGGCGGACAGGAATGTTTCCCGGCGATAGATATCGGCGCCCGCCTTCATCAGGGCATAGGCATGGGGCCGGTTGCGGGCCCGCGCCATGACCGTCAGGTGCGGAAAATGCTCTTTCAAAAGCTGGGTGAGTTCCACCGCCTGCTCTTCATCGTCGATGGCGACCACGAACATTCTGGCCCGCTCGACACCCGCCGCGCGCAGCAGATCCAGACGCATGACGTCGCCATAGAATGACTTGCTGCCATAGCGGCGGGTCATGTCGATTTGATCCGGATCATGATCCAGCAGGGTCGTCCCGATCCCGTGTGCATTGAGCAGCCGTGCGATCACCTGGCCGACCCGTCCGTAGCCGCCAATGATCACCGGATGGCCACCATCCTCTATGGGGTCCATGTCATCAGCCTGCTGCCGCCGCCCCAATCTCGGCTGGATCACCTTGTCATGGAGCAAAATGACAATCGGGGTGAGCGCCATCGACAGCGCCACCACCACGGTCAGCAGCGCGGCCGTGGGTGCGGGTATGGCTCCCTCTGTCACCGCGAACTGGAACAGGACGAAGGCGAATTCACCGCCCTGGGCGAGCACACACGCAAACAGCATGATCTGGCTGAGCGGCAAGCCAAAGGCCCGGCCCAGACCGGTCAGAATGACGAACTTCACCGCCATCAACCCGAGCACCAGCGCGGTCACAATCACCGGTGCGGCGGCGGCAACATCGAAGTCGATGGACATGCCCACCGAGATAAAGAAAAGCCCCAACAGCAGGCCTTTGAACGGCTCAATATCGGTTTCCAGCTGGTGGCGGTATTCGGAATCGGCCAGCACAACGCCGGCCAGGAAAGTCCCCAGTGCCGGCGACAGGCCGATCACCTGCATCAGCAGTGCGATGCCGATCACCAGGAACAGCGCAAAGGCCGTAAAGATTTCCCGGATGCGCGACGCTGCGATGAAGCCCATGACCGGCCGGATCAGAAAACGTCCAGCCAGAATGATCGCCACCACCGACCCCAGAACCACCAACGCCCGCAACCAGCCCGGCAGCCCAGCCAGCGCCCCTTCCGCGTGACCATCGCCGCCACCGGCAGCAGCAAGGGCCGGGATAGCCAGCAGTGGCAGCAGGGCAAGCATGGGAATGACCGCAATGTCCTGAAACAGCAGCACCGAAAATGCGGAGCGCCCGCCGCCCGTCCCCATCAGGTTTTTCTCGTTGAGGGTCTGCAGCGCGATGGCGGTCGAGGAAAGCGCCAGCGCCATGCCAACGGCCAGCGATGTCTGCCAGGCCAGCCCCGCGGCGAGTCCGATCGTGCACAATATGCCCGTGGTCACCGCGACCTGCAGCCCGCCCAGTCCGGCAATGGGTTTGCGCATGCGCCAGAGCATGCGCGGCTCGAGTTCCAGGCCGATCAGGAACAGCATCATCACCACGCCAAATTCAGCGAAGTGCAGAATGTCCTCGGGGTTGGTGATCAAAGTCAGGCCAAACGGACCAATGGCGACACCGGCGATCAGGTAACCGAGTACCGACCCGAGGCCGCTACGTTTGGCAATCGGCACCACCACAACGGCGGCGGCCAAAAAGACAAAGGCGCTGAAGAGGAAGCCATGTTCGTCCATTTACCGTCCTAGGTCGCCCCGGCGTCGCGCAGCGCCTCAATTCGTGCGCGATAGGCGACCGCGTGCTGTTCAATCGCCTCATTGTTGGTGTCATGGGTACCGTGAAAGACAAACGGTTCCTGCCAGTTCATGCCGCACAGATTAGCGGTCTGATCGAATGGCGCGAGGAACTGGGTGATCGTGTGCCGCGTACTCCCTCCCTCCGCGTAGGCGCGCACCGACCCGCCGGTGGAGACCGCCGACATCAACTGCTTGCCACTGAGTGCGGTTCCATCCTGCCCGTAGGCCCAACCGTGGGTCAGCACCAGGTCCATCCATTCTTTCAAAATGGCCGGGCAGCTGTACCAATAGAACGGGTGGTGGAAGACGAGTGAATGATGCGCCTCGGCCCGCGCCTGTTCGGCAGCAACATCGATGTCAAAATCGGGGTAGGCATCATAGAGGTCATGGACGGTGACCTGCTCAAGCCCTGCCACCGCGTCGCGCATGGTCCGGTTAACCCGCGAACGCTCCAGATTGGGATGGGCAAAGAGGATCAGAACACCGGTCACCGGGTTTCCCTGTAATTGGTCAAAAAGGTAGATGCCCGGACAGGCTGAAGGCTGACCATATCCGAGATGCCAGCATAGCGGAATGGGCCTGGGGGTTTAGCGTTAGGGGATTTGGTCTGCCGCATGGTGAGCGTCAGATGGCCACACGGACAGGAACCGGACAGGTTCGCGAAAGCTTTTGGCAATTCCGGGGGTGAAAGGTTAGCGTAAGTGCAGGAGCGCAAGGAGAAGAGCAGATGACTAAATCGATCAAAATGGTTCTGGCGGCTGCGGGTTATGTGCCGTTGGCTCTACTCCTGACAGTCCTGCCCGGCGCAGCGACCGCCGCCGACGGCAAGCTGGTGATCAGCGCGGAGAAGGTTCGGGACATAACCCGGGAATATTCCGATGGCCGCAAGGAAGTCTTCTGCCGGGTGATCTTCATGCTGAACAACAAGACCGGCAAATCCCTGACCCGGGCGCGTTTCTGGGTGACGGCGGCCAACGGTCAGCGGGAATCTTTCGGCCTGCGGGATACACGGCCCAAGAATGGCGAAAGCTTCGACAAGACCCCGTGCAGCGACGTGCGCGGCAAGCTCAAGTTAACCCGGGCGCTTTGCATGTGGGGTGACGCCAAGAAGGCCGTAGACTGCGCCGACGACACGGTCGTCGACGTCAAATAACCCGCGTTTCTGAGCGGCTTTGGGGTGCGACCGCAATGCGCCCCTCGCGCATCACAGATGCGGTTGCCCAAAATTCAATAGATCTATAGAATTTTCCTCCACGTCATTCGCCTCCACACAAACCGCCTGGAAACGCCATGTCCTTACGCCACAATCCGCCCTTCCGCGCCGAGCATATCGGAAGCCTGTTGCGCCCTCAGGCACTGAAAGACGCCTTCAAGAACCATCACCAGGGAAACCTGGGTGACGCCGAGTTTGAGGCTGTCAAAGAGGCGGCGATCAAGGATGTGGTCGCGCTGCAGGAGTCCCTCGGTCTCAAGATGGTCACAGATGGCGAATTCCGCCGCGCGTCCTACTGGGGCCACTGGGTGGACGCGATAGACGGCCTGGGCGTCAAGGAGGCGCTGTTCAAGTTTCACGATGCCGATGGCAACGAAAGCATCTTCATTGCGGCCGACGGCAACGGCAAGCTGGAGAAGACCAAGGACATCTCCACGGAAGAGTTCAAGTTCCTCAAATCAGTTGTCACCACCGGCGAGCCCAAGGTGACCATGCCATCACCCTCTACCCTGCATTTCTGGCGCCTGAGCGAGACCATCGACGGCACGCCCTACGCCACCGACGAGGAATATTTCGACGACCTTTGCGCCATCTTCCGGCAAGAGATTGCGGATCTCGCAGCGCTCGGCTGCCGTTATGTGCAGCTCGACGAAGTGCCCCTCATCATGCTGGGCAGCGAGACCATCCGTCAGCAAACTCGCGATCTGGGCGGCGACCCCGACCATTATCTGAACCTGTATATCGACGCCATGAATGCCGCGGTGCGGGACCGGGGCGACGTTGTCGCCGGCATGCACATGTGTCGCGGCAACTTCAAGGGCAAGTGGTTGATGGAAGGCGGCTACGACGACATTGCCGAGCAGGTCTTCAAGCGCGTCGATGTGGACGCGTTCATGCTGGAATATGACACCGAGCGCGCTGGCAGTTTCGAGCCGCTGGCCCATGTGCCGGATGACAAGATGGTGGTGCTCGGCATCGTCTCTTCCAAGGTACCGGAACTGGAACAGGCCGACTATCTGGAGAAGCGCATCGAGGAGGCGAGCAAATATATCAACCGCGACCAGCTCGCTCTGTCGCCCCAATGCGGCTTCGCTTCCACCGTCGCCGGCAACCCGGTGGAGTTGGAGCACGAAAAGGCCAAGCTCTCCAACATCGTCGGCGTCGCTCAGTCGGTCTGGGGCAGCGCTTGAGGCCATGACTGCTGCAGGCGACGACTTCGCCGATGCGCTCCGGCGTGCAGGGGTTGTCGCGCTCTGGCAAAAACCGCCTTACCCGCCCCGGGCGGAGGCGCCACGACACTGGAAATGGGCGGAAATAACGCCCCTGCTTGAGCGGGCCGTCGCCGAAACCGATGTGGAAACCGCCGAACGGCGGGTGCTGACCCTGGTGGCGCCGGAATTTGGTGCAACAGACGCCGGCGACCGCGTCACCAGCGTCACCAATCTGTCCGCCAACTTCCAGATCCTGATGCCCGGCGAGGTTGCCCCGGCCCACCGCCATTCCATGGCCGCGCTCCGCTTTGTGGTTCAGGGCTCGGGCGCGACCACCACTGTGGACGGTCACGCCTGCCCGATGGCGCCGGGTGACATGATCCTGACGCCGGCATGGCACTGGCATGAACATATCGGCGGCAACGAGCCGGTGATCTGGCTCGACCTGTTGGACGCGCCGCTGATCAAACAGCTGGATATCGTGTCGTTTGAGCGGCCGGACGGACCGACTGATTTGGCCGACCCCACGCTACCCTTGAGTTTCCCCTGGGATGAGGCCCAGGCGGCACTGGTGGCGGCGGCGCCGGATGAAGATGGCGTGCGACGGCACCGGTATCAGCGCACAGGCGGCCTGCCAGCGCTGGACCTGGTCGATTGCAGCCTCTGGCTGCTACCGCCAAACCGGCCGGTCGATCTACCAGGAGGCAACAGCAACAGCATTTGCCTGGCCGTCGCGGGTCGCGGCGATGCCCGGGTGGGCGAAGAGAGCTTTCTGTGGGAAACCCATGATGTATTCTCGGTTCCCCATGGCAATCCCGCTACCTTTGGGGCACTAGATGAGACGACGATCCTGTTTGTTGGGTCGGACCGTGAAATCTTCAAAAGACTGGGACATTCGGGCGACTAGAAGCTCGGCATGAGCACAAACATCGGGGGAAGAGATGCGCATCTGCTGGTACGACAATCACAAACTGGGGCTGGTCCGCGACGGCCAGGTCTTCGATGCAACCGCAGCGCTCAAGCACCTGCCGGCGCTCACCTACCCCTACCCTAAGGGCGACCCCCTGATTGACAACCTGGACACGCTTGGCCCGCTGATTGAGGACGCAGCGAGCGCGTCCGCAGGCCAGGATATTGCGAACGTCAAGTTCCTCAGCCCGGTCCAGGCGCCCACCAAGGTGATTGGCGTCCCGGTCAACTACCACGACCATATTGCCGAGGCGGAAGCTGACGACGAGATCGCCACCGACCGGTTCATTGGTAGTACTATGGAACAGGGCCTTTTCCTCAAGGCCAACAGCGCCCTTGTAGGACCCGGCGAAGGCGTCGAACGGCGCTTCCCGAACCTGCGCACGGACCACGAGCTCGAACTGGGCATCGTGATCGGCCGCCGCGCCAGCAATGTCAGCGAGGAAGACGCACTGGATTATGTGGCGGGCTACGCGATTGCCCTCGACATGGTTGTCCGTGGTCCCGAAGACCGCAGCCTGCGCAAATCCTGCGATACCTATGCGGTGCTCGGTCCGTGGATGGTCACGGCTGACGAAATCAGCGACCCGGACAATCTGGACATGAAGCTGACCATCGGCGACGACGTGCGCCAGGACACCAACACCTCGCTGATGATCGTCAATTGCCGCAAGCAGATTGCCTGGGCATCCGCCTGGTACACGCTCTGGCCCGGCGACATCATCATGAGCGGCACGCCCGAGGGGGTTGGCCCAGTGCTGCCAGGTGATGTCATGCATTGCGATATCCAGACAGTCGGCAGCATGGACGTGCCCGTCAGCGGAGAATAGTTGGGTGACTGTCACCGTGCGACCGATGGCCGAGGCGGACTTGCCGGCGTGCAGGGACATCAACCGGGCGGCCTTCAGCGACTTTCTGGGTCTGCCCGAACCGGCAGCCTTCCGCCCAGGCGCGGATGTGCTGGGTCCACGATGGCGGCAATGGCCGGAGGCGGGCATCGTGGCGGAGAGGGACGGTGAGCCCGCCGGTGCGGGCGTGCTGGCCCATTGGGGCAGTGTTTGCGTCGTTGGCCCGGTGATGGTGCATCCGGACCATCAGGGCCACGGCATCGCCCGCAAATTGATGGACGCATTCGTGCCTTTGTTCGAGGCGGGAAAATTCGGCTTTGTCGGCCTCTACACCCACGTGCAGAGCCCCTTGCATGTGCGCCTGTACGAGCAGTACGGATTTGCCATGCAACGGGTCACCTCGATCATGTCGAAGGCGCCGGAAACAGGGCCGGATGGCGCCCTCGAATTTTCAACCATCGGGGCGGACCGGCAATCCTGGGCGCTCACCGGCATGCGCGCGGTGGCGGAAGCGCTCTATCCCGGATTTGATGCGGGTCGCGAGATCCGCTCACTCCACGATGAGGGCATCGGCGAAACCCTGATCCTCGCGCCGCGCGGGCACGTTCTGGGCTTCGCCTGCTGCCACCATGGAGCGGGCTCTGAGGCGACCGAAGGCCAGGTTCTGGTCAAGTTCGCAGCTGTGGCGCCGGGTGTGGAAGCCGCAGACAATTTCCGCCATTTGCTCGCGCTCTGTGACGGCTATGCGGCCAGCCGCAACGCCGACCGGATTGTGGCCGGCACCAACGCTGGCCGCGCGAGTGCCTATCGGCTGATGCAGCAGCATGGCTTTCGCACAGACGCTAACGGAATTGCGATGATGCGCCCGGCGACAGATGGGTATAATCGGCCCAATGTATTTGCAATCGACGACTGGCGGTGAGGCACCGGAATGGCCGACTCCATCGTGTATCTGGGCAACATTTACGACGCTGACGAGTTTGAGCGGCAGTTCAACCCACGGCTGATGGTCGAGGACGACGGCGGCATCTACGAGCGCCGCAATTCACTTTCCGAAGCCGCCCGCGCTGCCCGCACGCACGAGCTGGGCGTCGCCTATGGCGCCGGCGAGCGGGAGGTTGTCGATATCTTCCCCGCCGAGGGGCCGAACGCGCCAGTACTGGTTTACCTGCACGGCGGCTACTGGCGCATGGGCCACGCGCGGGAAAACAATTACGCCGTCCGAACCTTTGCAGATGCCGGCGCCGCCGCTTTTGTCGCCACATACGACCTGTGCCCGGATGTGGGCCTCGGTACCATCCTGGACCAGACAAAACGGGCATTGGCCTGGGTGCACGACCATGCCGCAGAATATGGCGGTGACCCGGGCAACATCTATCTGTGCGGCCATTCCGCTGGTGCGCACCTGACCGCAATGTGTCTGGCTGACGGCATCCCCGGCCTGCCGGACTCTGCGATCTCCGGTGCCTGCCTGATCAGCGGCATCTACGATCTGGAGCCGGTATCCAACATCTCGATCAACGATGACCTGAAGCTGGAAGAGAAGGACCTGTTCCCGCTCAGCCCGCTCAACCATCCGCCCACCATGCGCGCGCCGATGCTCATTGCCTGCGGCACCGCCGAATCAGAAGAATGGCAACGCCAGTCCCGGCTCTATGCCGCGGTAGCCCGATCCGGAGGGGCGGTGGTGGAAGAACTGTCTGTCGAAGGCGCGGACCACTACTCCATCGGTTTCGACCTGACTGAGCCGGAAAAGCCCCTCCCGCGCGTCCTGCTGTCGATGATGGGGCTAGGCTAGACGCCTGATGTGGTCCTGGATTTGATTTTGGCTGGGTTTCTCGCCCCGGTTTTCACTCCGGTTTTCACTCCGGGCACTATTCCGGGGTCGCCATTTCGCGCAGTTTGAATTTCTGAATTTTGCCGGTGGACGTTTTCGGCAATTCCATAAAAACCACGCTGGTCGGACATTTGAAGTGGGCGAGCCGGTCCCGGCACCACGCGATGATGTCCTTTTCACCAGCCTCCGCGCCCGGGCGCAAACCCACATAGGCGCGGGGCGTCTCTCCCCATTTCTCGTGGGGCAAGGCCACCACGGCCGCCTCGACTACATCCGGGTGGTCGTAGATCGCAGCCTCGACCTCTACCGACGAAATATTCTCACCACCGGAGATGATGATGTCTTTCGAGCGGTCCTTGATCTCCACATACCCGTCCGGATGCCAGACTGCCAGATCACCGGTGTGGAACCAGCCGCCGGCAAAGGCGGCTTCCGTCGCGGCCGGGTTCTTCAGATACCCGCTCATCACCGTGTTACCCCGCATGAAGATCTCGCCCATGGTCTCACCGTCCCGCGCGACAGGTTCCATTGTGTCGCCGTCAGCCACCATCAGGCCGTAGTCCAGGGTCGGATAGCCGACGCCCTGTCGCGCCTTGATTCGCGCCTTTTCGTCGGCCGGCAGTGCATCCCATTCCGGGTGCCAGGCGTTGACGGCTGAAGGACCGAACACTTCGGTCAGGCCGTAAACGTGGGTCACGTCAAATCCCATGGCCTCAGTACCGCGCAACACGGCCGGTGGCGGCGCGGCGCCCGCCGTGAAGACATTCACCGTATGCTCAAAGGCTGTGCGGTCCTCATTGGAGGCATTGATCAGGGTCGACAGAACGATCGGCGCGCCACACATGTGGGTGACCTGGTTGTCCGCAATCGACTTGAATATTGCGCCCGCTTCGACCCGGCGGAGACACACATGGGTGCCGGCCATCAGCGTCACCGTCCAGGGGAAACACCAGCCCGCGGCGTGGAACATAGGCAGGGTCCACAGGTAGACCGGAAATTTGGGCATCGCCCAAACAGCCCCGTTGCCCATGGTGTTGAGATAGGCGCCGCGGGCATGGGTGACCACGCCCTTTGGGTCGCCCGTGGTGCCGGAAGTGTAGCTGAGCATGATCGACTGCCACTCATCTTCGACCCCCGGCCAGGCGTAAGCAGGGTCACCTGGCGCGATGAATGCCTCGTAGTCCATTTCACCCAGGCGTTCACCCTGACCACCATTTGGGGGCCCCATCTGGGAGAGCATCGGGTCATCGATATCGATCACCAGAGGTTTGGTCTTCACCAGGGTCAGTGCCTCTTTGATCACTGGTGAGAATTCCGTGTCGGTGATCAGGATCTTCGCCTCACCATGATCCAGGATAAAGGCGATGATCTTGGCGTCGAGGCGGGTATTGAGCGGATTGAGCACCGCGCCTGCCATGGGCACGCCATAGTGGCACTCCAGCGCCTCCGGCGTATTGGCGCCCATCAACGCCACCACATCGCCCTTGCCGATGCCCCGCTCGCGCAAAACGTCCGCCAACCGGCGGCAACGATCCTGAAGCTCGCGATAGGTGAGCTGCTTGTCGCCGTGGATCACCGCAATCCGGTCAGGATAAACCTCCGCCGTGCGCGGCAGAAAGGTCGTCGGCTGCAACGGTACATAGTTTGCCGGATTTGGGTCGAGGCCTTGCTCGAACGGGTTGGTGCCCGAACCACTCATAATCGTCACTCCCCAGCGTCGGTCAGCTTCATTTTGTTGCCGTGATTTAGCCCAGCGCCCGCCGGGTGTCACCCGTCACCGCCGCCGCACCGGAGATGCACCGGGGATAAGGTTTTCTGAATGCAACTTAGTGGGTTTTTAAATGCAACGCATATGATAGAAGCCCCATATGACTGCGATTGAGAACCCCTCAAAAACTGCGCACCGGCATTGTTCGGTCGCCCGTGCGCTCGAGATCATGGGAGACGCCTGGTCATTTCTGGTCCTGCGGGAGCCGTTTTTCCACGTTTACCGCTTCGACGCGATGCAGAGGTATCTGGGTGTGGCCCGCAACGTCCTTGCCGCGCGGCTCAATCATTTGGTGCAACACGAAGTCCTTGAGCGGGTCCGCTATATGGAGCGGCCGCCCCGGTATGACTATCGGCTGACGGAAAAGGGCCTGGCGCTCTATCCGGCGCTGCTTGCCATGATCCGATGGGCGGACACCTGGGAGGCGGGCGACGATGGCGCACCACTGGTCTTTACCCATAAGACCTGCGGCCAGCCCTTCAACGCATTGGTGGTGTGCGGCAGCTGCGACCTGGAAATCTTCGCCCGCAATGTGTCCTATCGTGACGGACCAGCCGCGGGATTTTCACCGCCCGAGGGAGGACGGCGTATTCGCCGGGCTTCCAAGCCGGACTCATATGAGCGCGGCCGCGCCTGTTCGGTTGCGCGGACGCTCAAGGTGTTGGGCGATCAGTGGACCTACCTGGTGCTGAGGGAAATATTCTTCGGCGTCTATCGCTTCGACCGTTTGCGCACCAACCTGGGAATCGCCCGAAATATCCTGACCGACCGGCTGCGCCGCCTGCAACAGTCCGGCGTCCTCGACCGCCGACGCTATATGGAGCGTCCGGAGCGGTTCGAGTACCGCCTGACCGACAAGGGCCGCGATCTCTATGGCAGCGTCCTGGCGCTCATGTCCTGGGGCGACGAGTGGCTGGACGCCGGCAAGGGCCGCCCCCTGATTTTGACCCATCAGGACTGCGGTCAGGATTTCCGGCCGAAAGTGGCGTGCAGCGCCTGCGGTGACGCGATCCATGCCCGGGATGTGATTTTCAAACCCGGCCCCGGCGCCCGTGAGCTGAAAGCCGCATAAATTCTGCCTAGTCCTACTCAGTCCAGCAACGCGATCGCACTTATCTCGATCACCATGCGCGGATCGATCAGGGCGGCCACCTGAACCATGGTGGAGGCCGGCGGGTTGGACGGGAAATACTCCGCCCGCACCTTGTGGATGATGTCGAAGGCCGCCACGTCCATCACATGCACATCCACGCGCATCAGGTCATCGAGGGTACCGCCGGCTGCCTCGACGGCCGCCTTCAGATTCTCACACACCTGCCGGGTTTGGATTTCGTAATCGCCGGGACCAACAATATCGCCGGTTTTATCCCGCGCGGTCATGCCGGAGATGAAGAGCATGCGCTTGCCTTCGCCCTCCACGGCGGCTGAAAAGACGCCAACGGGCGCCGCCAGGGCCTCGGGCTGGATCACCTGTTTCCGGGGCATAGTCACTCCTATCCTGCGAAATCGCCGTCGATGGCTTGATGGATGTCCGGGTGCGCTTCCTGCCGGTGCATGCCCAGCATCTGCATGACCGGGGCGTCAGTGATGCTGAACAGGGTGGCATCGCCCCCGGGAGCGGCATGTTCACACCAGGCCCAGTTGGGCGTGACAAACACATCGCCCGGTCCCCAGCGGAATCTCGTGCCGGCGATGACGCTTTCGCCCTGCCCCTCAATTACGTAGTAGATCGTGCTGGCCGTCGCCCGGCGGGCCGTACCCTGAAAGCCAGCAGCCAGCAACTGCGCCCGGCAGGACATGGTGGGCAGGGTCGGACCTGAGGTTTGCGGGTTCACGTAGGCCAGGATGATCCCGTCGACGGGACAGCCGGCCTCACCACGCAGCCGTTCCAGCCGGTCCCGCACCTCAGCCCACGGATAACGCATCACCGGGTGGTGGTCCGGGTAATCCGCCCAGCCTTCCGGCCGCACAGGGCCCAGACGCAGGTCGGTCCAATCGTCCGGCCGAGCCGCCACCTGGCCGCTTTCGCCGGGCTCGAACAGGCTCGCCTGCATCAGGTTCACCAACGGAAAGTCCAGCGCATCCAGCCAGACGATGTCCTCGCCGGTTTCGTTGGCATGTTCGTGCCAGGTCCAGGAGGGCGTCAGCAAGAGGTCGTTCTCCTGCATCATCAGCCGCTCGCCTTCGACCCGCGTATAGATCTCGCCGCCCTTGCTCTTCGCCGCAAAGCGAATGGCGGATGCCATATGCCGATGGGCGGGCGCAGTCTCTCCCGCACGCACCAACTGGAAGGCGGTGGCAATGGTGTGGCTGGCGGAAAAGGAATGCTTGAGGTCTGGATTGACATGTTCCATGGAGCGCCGCTCGGCGCCCCGTTCCGGCGTGATCAGGTCGCCGGCGCGCATCAACAGGGGGATCACGTCGTCCCAACGCCACAGCCACGGCCGATAGTGAACGGCGGGCTGACGGGAGACGAACTCGCTCACATGCACCCAGGTAGGCGCCATATTGGCCGTCGCCATATCGGCGTGAAGCTGGTCCAGGGAGTCGTTGGGAATGCCAGTGAAACTGGCAGTGGGAATGGCAGTGGGACTAGCCGTCATGTCCTGCTCCGCGGGCCAATTGCCGGGTCGTCACGACCCGGCCCGGTTAACCGTATATTAGCCATATCCTGCGGAAATCGCGCCCGCGAACTTGAACCAGCCAATCCCACCCTCCGGAGCCGTCCATGCGTCCTGCCTGCCGCCTGCTGCTTGCCTGCCTCACCCTTTCTCTGACCGCCACCGCCGCCGCCGCGAGCGGTCCCGATCTGGACTGGAAAATCGTTGCAGGGGAACGGGTCGGCCCCGTCACCGCCGAGACCCGGGACACGGACCTGCCGCGTCTTTTCCCGAACGCCGCCGTCAAATACACATTCGAGGCGCTGACCGCCAATCACCTGACCACCATCAAGCGGGACGATGGGCTCAGCATCACCATCTATTGGGCGGAAAAAGGCGGCGCCATCCGCGCGGTGCATGTGCATGACCCGCAGGGCAAGTGGCGCACCGAGAGCGGCCTCAAGGCCGGCATGACCCTCCGCCAGCTTGAAGCGCTGAATGAGGGCGGCTTTCTCGTCGGCAACTTTCATGCCGAAAATGAGGAGAGCGGCGCCACGACCAACTGGCAGGATGGCCGCCTGCCGGCCACCCTGCAGGCGGTGTTTACGCCGGGACGTCAGCCAACCCAACGGCTGGTCGACGGCATCCACTTCCGCTCGTCCGACCGCGGCCTCCGCCGCATCAGGCTCAAAGTCACTGGCTATATCGTCAAGTTCAGGAAAAGCGACCCGGACTGATCAGGTCGCGTCGACAGGTTTATCCGGTGGCTGGAAGAACATCGCCCGCTGAACCTCGGCCACGTCGTCGGGCCGGTCAAAGACCGGCGCCGGTCCCGCGTCACCTGCCTGCCGCGGCTCGCCGATAGCGGCAAACCAGTTTTCCAGTCCCGGCGGCAGGATTACCCAGAAAATCTTCATCTGCGTATTGCCGGTATTGGTCAGCTTGTGCTGGGCGTAGCGGTCAACAATCACCAGCGTCCCGGGCTTGAGCTCATATTCTGTATCATCAATCAGGGCCATGCCTTCGCCCTCAGCGATGAACAGCATTTCCTCATTTCGCTGATGGGCGTGCTCGCGCACATGGGCGCCCGGCTCCAG
>JAJFFJ010000028.1 GCA_021776685.1 Alphaproteobacteria bacterium | reverse complement strand
TGTTCGAGGTGGGCGGGCAGTATCGGCGGAATATGTGAGAAAAACCGCCTTGGGCGCACCCCGCGCTGGAAGGGTTTAGGTTTTGCATAACCCCGCGAAAGCGGGGATCTGGTGGCCCGGAGCTCGAATCCACCACTTCGCGCGCGAAGCCTTCCACAGCCCCCGCAGTCCGCGGGCCCGCTATTCGGACTCCGGACTTCTGAACACCATGGGCGCTTTCACGTTCTTGAACTTGGCCAGAAAGGCGCGGGCGTCGTCATCGTGCCGTTCGACACGCCGGACCACGGCGAACAGAGCCCCGGAGCCGTTCTTCGTACGGGTGCGGAAGCCAATCCTGAGCGTCCCGATATAGACGACCTCGCCCGCGCGAATGGTAAATCTCGGTGCTTTCGTTTCCGACAGATTCCGCCGAATCAGGCCGCTTATCTTGAAATCGTAATAGGTGGTGGTGTGTGGCCCGAGCAGATTGATGGACCTCAGCACGTAGCTGCCCGGCGCGACGCTGGTTGCGATGAAGCTGACTGTGCGTTTGCAGGCCGGCGTGACCCGGCGACGTAACCATTTCGAGATTCGGCCGCAGTAGAAGGTTCTGATCACAAAATGTGTTTGGCGAAGTGTCCGGAAATCTGTGCCGATCTTTCCGGTCGCCGCGGAATAGGGCGCCCAGTTCATAGTCATCAAGTTCGCCTTGCCCGGATATGGTGCCGTATATATTCCCATGACGACGACCCCCCGTTTCTGGTCCACGCCGGATCTTGGTGCCAGTTGTCTGCCCTGTGCGCAGGCGGCCAGCGCCACGGCGACCAGAAGGAGTAAAAGATGTCTCATGCCACGGGATCCTTGTCACGGTGATTGAACGCCCAGCCTATCCATCTCTCGTCGGCCAACGATGACAGGCTTATAGCAATCCTGCCGGTCTGAAATCACCTCCAAGTCTCGTCATGGGTGCAGGCGCAGCACGGAAGAGGAAAAGCAGAGCCAGCTCACCCGCCTGTCAGACTTCCAGGCCAGCCACGCCGGCGACGCCGACGCCATGCTCGCGAGGCTGCAGGACACCGTCCGCGCCGACGGCAACGTCTTCGAGGTGCTGATGGACGCCGTCCGCGTCTGCTCGCTCGGGCAGATCACAAATGCGCTGTTCGAGGTCGGCGGGCAGTATCGGCGGAATATGTGAGTTAATATTGCTACTCGGTAATGATTTGAAGTGAGGGCCAGAACGCCGGATTTATTATGTAGGTCACTTTGGATAGTTGATCTTGCTCAACTCCACCTACAAGGAGCGGCATCTTATAGTGGGTATCGTAGATATATCGAACGTCATTTAGTCCGCGTTCAACACCGAAAAAACTGAACCAAATTAGCAGGCTAATCAAATTATCTGCTTGCTCTTCACGAAAACCTGATTCAATGACACGCTGACGTACCTCTTGATAGGACAGAATATAGTCACACTCAATAAACGCATAAATAATGTCTTCCGCATCAGAATATACGTCTCTTAGTTCGTATCCAAAATTGTCTATCAGACCCAATGAAAATGAATACGAACCTTTCTTTATATCTTCGACCTCAATTTTTTCGTGCTTTAGATTAACTGCAGAACTGACGCAATATTCCAGAATTTGAATAAGAAATCTTGGCCTCATTAAACACATGTCGATCAAATAATCAGAGCTATCTTTGGCATCTATAATTGGATTGCAAATTTGTCGCCAAATAGAATCAAATCTAAGTTTTTCATCTGCTCCACTATATACTAACCGTCGACGCAAAACCTCTCGCAACCACTCACGATCCGTCCAATCTATTTCAATCAGGCCTTCCTTCCCGCGATCTGCTGTGTTGTCCACTAAAAGTTCATACACATCGTTTCGAATGAAAATTAGGCTATTACAATCAAAGCCTTCCCTATTAAACTCCCTTTCAATTTTTCGGGTCGATTCGACCAATGTTCGTACCATAAGTATATCATCGGGTTGCAACCCGGTTGGCGGCCAACCCTTATCTACATTGTCAATAAGTATCCATATGCCGTCTTTGCTCCTCATATAATTGGAGATTGCAACTTTTAGTGATTTGACGTCATGTAGATGAAGAAGGTTTGTAAGCTTTTCTTGATCTAATTTAATATCATCATCGTTTCCAAATTCAGACTTGAAATTTTGATCGATATTTGAAAGTAATTTGGACATTCTCTCTGAAAAGTCACCTGTTTGGATATAGTCATCAGTTCTATACTGAGCCGAAATTTCCATGTACCTTTCATAAAGTTCTGGGTCCCTTAGGTATTTTTTTCTGTCTGCTTCAAGTATTTTGTGACAAATTTCTAACAATAATAGGTATTCCCAAAATGCAGTAATAGTATGCTCCTTAGTCCCTTCCTGCATCATCTTTAGTACTTGTTCTTTAAACTTCCGAAGTTGATAGCCATCGGGTTTCAAATCAAGGACGATTAAGTTGGGGTCGTCTCTTTTTCTGTCTCGTACCCGCCAAAATATCGCTGTCTTACCGGAACCTTTTCTTCCTACTACAATTCTTCCTTCACCTCTCAATGCGCGTTGATATTCATGGGTTTCAACAAAATATCTGTGGAGGCTTTTGTACTCGTTTTCGGCCGCTGAAGAACCAAGGGTTAAAGATTCCAAGAATGAACGGGGCTCGCCAATAGAGGTATCGCCACTTTTTTGCAGCGCGGCAAATGCCCGTAAGGCAAAATCACCGATCAAATTGGCTACGTCACTCGGGTGATTAATTGGGCTGACAAATTCCCTATAATCGAGAGGAACTGGGTCCTCACCTTGTTGAATTATTAGTGCCTCTTTTTCCATTCCATGAGCTAAACCAATTAAAAAAGCAGCACGAAGGTTATGCATTTCATGGTCTTCAGCACCAATCCCTAACAACGGGATAATAACACCCGAAGATGCGCTAACTTCTTTTATGGCCTCCATTGCGGATAAGCGAGGTTGTTCTTTGGGGTCAAAGCTACGAAATCCGATTCGTGCCGATTTAACCGACGAAAAAATTCTGCTGATTACCTCACCACGTCTTAACGTATCCAAAATATAAACGGGTTGAAGCTGATTAATTTCATTATCTATAGAAATAGGTTTTGAGTTATCGCTGAAACTATTAACTATATTATAAATATCATCGCCATTTTCAATTTCTTCGAAGGTAATTGTGTCGAATATACCCAAATATCTCAAATATTTTCCGGCATCTTCCAACGTTCGATTAATTACCGGTAAAATAGGCTTCCTTTTTCCTATTGCATATCCAACTTCATAGATTACATTAAAGTTCGGATAGCTAATATCAAATAGTAAAAAGTCACATTCTTCAATTGATTTTCGAATTGGGGAGAAAAGAAATTCCCCTGGTATTGAAGTTGTTCTCCATGTTTTAAATGAATTTTTGCGTTGCCTTTTGGACAGCAGGTGTTCTGCTGTTTCGATGGAATGCCCAATTGTGTTGGGCGCACTTGGATATGCTGCAAAACCTTCCAATTTAATCTACCTGTGTTAGATGTTGAAATGACAATACGCCTTTTTGATCCTCATTGCAGCAAAGCAATTTTTTGCCCACCATTTTTGCAGGTAGGTATCTTTCATCTAAATTTGAATTCGATTCCCCGCTGTTCTCGTTTAGGAGAGTGTGGCCGTTTACCACGTGGGAATCGATCTTTGGCGCGTTTCTTGCGGAATTTAGCGGTGCAGCGGCCGGCGGTGGCCAAAATGCCAGAATTGGAGCCGTCACTCATCTCCGGCTGATCCACCCGCGCGGCGATCATCCGGGCGTCGGCGAATTGCTGTCTGCACCGCCAATCCACCTTGGCACCGCTGCGCCCGTCCCCTAGGCTCGCGGCACGGCAGAAACATCACGTTGAGGGCGGATACGTTCATGACAGGTCACAGAGAGATCAAGGCGCCGCGCCGCCGGGTGTCGGTTTTGGCATCGGTATCAACAGCGGTATTGGCACTGGCGGGTATCGGTATGCTGGTGGCGGGCAGCGCAGGCCTCGCCCACGCCAAATACTGGGACCCCGGCCGGAAGTCAGTGGGAAGCTGGTTCACGGGGCCGGCGCCCCAGCGGAAGCAGTTGCCATCGCCCGCGCCGGACCGGCAGATCTGGCAATTCAACAGTTGGCGGCAAACCAGGCTGACCGTGTTTTTCAGGGCGCGGCAGGTGCAGCTCCGCGTTTCCACCAACGGTCTCTTCGAGCAGAAGTGGCCCTATACCCGGATTCTCGACACCGTCTTGCTCCACGTCTGCGGCATCCGGCAGCGGGGCACCGGCAAGGCGCTGCTCGACCGCATGTACCGGTCCAAGTCGCGGATCAAGGGCGAGCAGCTGGGCGGCAACGCCGGCCGCACCTTCCACAAGCGGACCTGGGTGAGACAGAACGGCTGTGTCATCATCATGACCGGCAAGGGCGCCCGCTGGCACACGGTGACGACGACGATTGTGCCGGCGAGATAATATGTTGGCTGGCCGCCTACGGCGCGGCCCCTCTCCCCATCCCCAAAATCTCTCCCACTTTCTGTGTGACGGCCGTCACAGCGCGGTTTGCCACATGTGATTACGGTCACAGCGAGCCTGCGGCTCGGGGTGCGCGAAAAACGGGATCGGGGTCAACCCGAACCGGAGAGGAAGACCCATGATCACCCGTGACCCATCGCCTGCCACATCGTCTGCCACATCGCCTGCCCAATCGCCTTCCGGGCGCGTCACCCGGCCGCTCGCCACCTCCCTGGCCACCCCTCTGGCTATCGCCGCCGTCGCCGCCGCCGTCCTGGCCGCACCCGCGCTCACCGCCACGCCCGCCGCCGCCGCCATCGGCATCAAGACGCTCGACGTGAAAAACCGCGACCGGCACCGGCCGATCGTGAATGTGCGGCTGGTCAACGGCCGCTGGATGTTCCGCGCCAACGAGAAGGTGCGCTTCAACCTCAAGCTCTACGTCAAGTCGAAGCGGAAGCGGATGACCTATCTCGCGTTCAATGCCGGCGGTCGCCGTATCAAGATCTGGCAGGGCAAGAAGACATGGAAGCTCAAGGCCAACCAGCTGCGCTTCTCGCTCAATGCCCGGGATTTCGCCGGCAACTTCGGCGGCCAGGTGGCGCGCTTCTGCGGCGAGAAGATGCGTGGGCGGAACGGCACCTATAATTTCAAGGCCAACCTGACCTTCCAGTTCTATATCCTCGACAAGAATGGCTTCCGCGCCAATCGCAACAAGAGCATCCCGTCGATCATCCGCTGCATCAGCTAGCGGGCTGAAACAGATGTGGAATTGAGGGCGGACCGCCGGCGGACTTCGGTCAATCCAAGGGGGTCCGCCCCTTTTTGGCCGTATGCGGTGCCTAACTGGCGGACGGGCGGGCCGAGTTCTAATTACCGCCCATATTCCGGTAGGTCATATTTTCCGCAACACCGGGAACGCGCGCGGCGGCGCGTTTTGCCAGTCCGGATTGATTAAGGACCCGGGCGACCCTCAGGTATTCGCCCTGACGGACAATATCAAAGGTGCCGGCGTACAGGACCTCACCGGGACTTAGGGTGAAGCGTGGGTTGCGCGGCGTCAGAAGTGGCCGGTCCCGCGCAAAGCCGGAAACAACATGAAGGCTACCGGGCCAGATGTATTGGATGAAATTGAGTCGCCAGGTGCCGGCCTTGACCTCACGGATGACGAAGACCGGATCTGCCGCGCAGGCGGTTTTCGGCATTATGCTGAGCTTGATGAGGAATGGCCTTGCGCTGCATCCGGCAACCTTGATGACCATATTATTGCTAAAGCCGCGGACCGTTCGGCCTGTTGACGGGTTAATGAGCGACCAATTGGTGACAAGAGTCGGCGGGCGACTTGGCAGGCGTTGGTTCTGAAAGCCGATGATGACGATGGCCTTCTTGGGGTCGGCTTTGTTGGCCTTTCCAATGTTGTCGCCGACTTCCGTGGCGCAGGATGTCAAAAGCAAGAGGCTGAAGATTGCTGCGAATTTGCCCATGGAAACATCCCCCAACAATTGCTATTGCGACTCGCACAATAGCATCGCGGCACGTCAGGCGGCTATGAGGCCCCGCATTGTATGCAGGGCGGGATCCAATTTCGGGCAGCTTATTACCTGCTTGGTGCCCGGTAGACCATTTTCGCGGCAAGGCCAGGGTGCCGGCTGAGATATTTCTTCGCCGCCGCATCGTGACGGATAATTTCGCGAACGCGCGCAAATCCGAATTTGCCTTTGGCCGAGAAATATTCGATCACGAGCGTGCCGATATAGATGGTTTCGCCCGGGCGAATCACAAATTTGGGCCCGCCGGTGCCCATAATTTCGCGCGGGCCGAAGATCCCGCCGGGTTTGGAGCCATAGTAGGTGAGGTATGTGGTCGGCCAGCCGTGAGTCCAGACCAACCTGAGGGCATAGGTGCCGGCTTTTATCGGTCTCGCCGAGAAAATAGGGCCGCCTGAGCATTTTTTGACCGCTAATGCACCCCAGAGAACGCTTTGGGCCACACTCGGATTCCCGCCACATAACATCGAGAAACCTGTTCCCGCCGAGTCGCGTTCCATTTTCCCGGTTTTCGCATTGTAGCGATTCCACTTCATCGAGATCCGGGGTCGCGGAAGCCTGCGGACCGGCGCCTGGACGCCAATGACGACTATGGCTTCATCCGGCGCAATTTTTGCGCTTGGGTCAAGGTTTGCCGCTGTCTGCTCGTTGCAACCTGCAGCCAGCAACGGCATCAGGATCAGGGGCCAGGGGCGCATGAGGATTCTCCTTTCACGACAGGCAGTCCGGTGACCGCCGATGCCAACGGTCCATGCCGCAGGATAGCAGAGAAAATCGCTGAATTGAAATTCCAGCGAACAGACTCATGTGATTCTCCGTTCCAGGCCGGGCATCCGATTCATCGTCATCGCCAGCCGGGGCAGGGCGTGATGTATGTATAGATATAGGAAAAAATACTTGAAAATTGCAGGTTTGTGGCCATGTTTCGCCTGAACCCCTCAGTCAGAAGAAAAGCAGATCTTTATCCGGAATGAGCAGATGCGCCGCAACGATTCGCAACAAACCGCAACGTTCTAAAAAGCCCGGCGTTTTTCCCACGAACACCACATTCCCCCACATTCCCCCACATCGGTGAACCATTTCTGTGGGGGTGGTGAAGGAAAAGGCGCTTGTTGCTGGAGCCGGCCCTGTGCAGCAGGGGTTGGTCGGCCGGTGGTGGTAGCGGACAAAGTGCGCGGGCAGGGGCGGCCCGGCAACCCGGCACAAAGATTGCAATTCCCCGCGGTTTCCCTCATGGTCCGCGGCAGCAGCGCGACGTTGGCTGTCTGGAAGATTTGAGTGACGTCGTTTGGCCGGCCCGGAAGCGGGCGGGGCGGGCGCCGAAAGTTCGTTTCTCCCGCACACTCCTGCGTGTTGTTGCCAAGCCGGATTTGCCCGTGATTTCATTTCGGGGGCGGGCCGGGGCGGCACGTTCATCCCCGGTCCCATTCGCAGTTGAATTGGCGGCCGGGAACCAGAGCGTTCCCCCAACCGGGGGTGCGAGAAACAGTAAGCGAAAGAGTACACAGACAAATGACTATTGGTACCGTGAAATTCTTCAACACCACCAAGGGCTTCGGCTTCATCGAGCCCGACGGCGGCGACCGCGACGTATTCGTACACATCTCAGCCGTGGAGCAATCCGGTCTGACAACCATCAATGAAGGCCAGAAGGTCGACTTTGAGGTTCAGCAGGACCAGAAGGGCCCCAAGGCCGTCAACCTGAAGCTCATCGACTAATCACGACGGGTTAAGGACCGCGCTGCCGGATCCGGTCACCCGGCCGGCGGCGCACACCCTGCATCACCCGCCAGCGGCCGCCCGAAACAGGGTTCGGGCCGTGCTTAAGCGTGTCTGGGTTTTGGGTGGAGGGCGTATGCGTCTGGTAGCGGTTGCGCCAGGCCGCGCAGCCGGTCCCCGGGATTAGATCGGGCGCTGGCCGCTGCACCCATTTACCAATGACCGTATGCCGGGCCGCCCAAAGAACCCAAGGGCGGACAGCCCATCAAACGCCAAGGCGGACCGCACACCAGACCCCACGGCGGCGGTTTTTTGAGTAACACCGCGCTCAAGCAGCGAAGCGGTAGCGCAACAAAAACAGCGTCGTTGCCCGCCGACCTAACCGCCAGTGCCCAGGACCGCGACGGCCTCGATTTCAATCACGCTGCCTTCACCAAGCAATGACGCACAGCCGATGGCGGTGCTGGCCGGGACGCCGTTCGGGAAGGTCTCGGACCGGGCGTGCTTGAAGTCCGGGTACATGGCCAGGTCGGTGATGTAGCTGGTGATCTTGACCACGTCGGCGAGCGTGCCGCCTTCGCTCTCGATGGCCTCGGCGATGTTGGCGAAGACCTTCATGGTCTGGGCGTACATGTCGCCCGGCGCCTGCAGGTTGCCCTCGGGGTCGAAGGCCAGCATGCCCGAGAGATAGAGCGTGTCGCCCACCCGTTCGCCGGCGGTGATGTTGAAGGTCTTGAGCCAGGGCCAGCCGGGGTCGATGGTTTTGCGGGTGGTCATCGGGGCGGGTTCCTCTTGGTGTTGCCGGGGGGTATCGCTTGGGCGGGTCGTTTAGGGGGTGTGGTGTCTCTGTGGTGGGCCGCAGGCTGGCATCAGCCGGCCCTGGATGCAACCACCAGCAGCCCGGGAACCGGCGGAAAAACGCTGCATGATAGGAAAATAGACCTTGAAAGGGGAAGGGAAATGCTCACATGAGCGGGGTACCTGACGCACTTTCCCGCGGCCGCAAATCACACCCCCTCAGCAACACACCGCAACAAAAGGCAACATATCGCAACATTCTAAAAAATTCCGCACCGCCTCAGCCGCCGCTTCAACAATCGAGCGCCTGACTGAGCGCATCCAGGGTCCGCAGCACCTCCTCCGCGGCGCGATATTCCGGGCCGCCGATGGTGTAGCAGGTGAGCACGCGCACGGCCGCCCGGCGCGCCTCGGCCAGGGTCGCGCGCAGGGGCGCAGTGTCGATCAGGCCAGTGCGGCGGGCGCGGCCAGTGGGTCTTTGGCGGTTGGGCATGATATTGGCAAGGTATATTCCTGTTTTGTTCCGATCAACACAGGGCTGTCGCCACCGGTGTGGATTCGGTGTGGACTGACTGGAAAAATGGGGCGGAGGCAGCGCTGGCGTCCAGGGCTTTCGCCTGGTGTGGGCGGTCTGGCGGCGCAACGACCTGTGCCTGCGAATGGGCCACGATTGCTTGCGCAAAGGGCTGTTCTGGCTCAAACTACAGGGGACGTCGTTGCGGCGGCGTAGATCTGGCCAGACGGCGGGTCGTCTGGCGCCTCTCCGAGTGAGTTTCAGGACCATGCAAACCGGTATCGTCAAGTTCTTCAATACCACCAAGGGATTCGGCTTTATCCAGCCGGAAGATGGCTCGAAGGACATTTTCGTGCACATCTCCGCCCTCCAGGCCTCCGGGCTCGACAGTCTGGCCGAGGGCCAGCAAGTGGAGTTCGACGTCGAGGCTGACACAAAGGGCCCGAAGGCGGTCAACGTCAGCCTTTCAGGATAAGACGCCAGCAGGTCACGGGCGCCACAGTCCCATGGTTGGCCCCCCGGGGCTCTATCTTTCCGATCTGACCTGGCCCGAAGCGCAGGACCGCTTTCAGGCTGGCGCCCTGGCGCTGATCCCTGTTGGCGCGGCGGCCAAGGAACATGGGCCGCACCTGCCGCTCGACACCGACGCACGGGTGGCGCGGGCGCTGGCGGCCGGGGTCATGGCGCGGCTGCCAGTGGTGGTCACGCCAGTCCTCACCTATGGCTACTACCCCGCTTTCCGGGATTGGCCCGGCAGCACCCATCTTTCTGCCGCGACCTTCCAGGCCTTGGTGACCGAGGTGGCGGAAAGCCTGGTCCGGCACGGCGTGACCCGGATCGCGGTGCTGAACACCGGCGTCTCCACCGAGGCGCCGCTGCAGCTGGTCTCCCGCCACATGCGCGAGGCGCACCGGGTCAAAATGGCGGTGGCGGACATCCGCAGCCTCGGCCGCAGCGCCGACCCGCTGCTCGAACAGAGCAGCGGCGGTCATGCGGACGAGCGCGAGACCTCGTTGATGTTGGCGATCGCGCCGGAGACGGTGCGCCTGGACC
>JAJFFJ010000027.1 GCA_021776685.1 Alphaproteobacteria bacterium | reverse complement strand
AATCGCGTCGCCGCCTGATGCCTCAGCCATCACCTTCGTGATCGCCGCCGTCAGCGTCGTCTTGCCATGATCAACATGCCCAATCGTCCCCACATTGCAGTGCGGCTTCGTACGTTCGAACTTCTCTTTCGACATCTCTCTTCTTTACCCTTTTGCCGGCCTGCCCTGGATTGTTCCCAGGCGGCGCCGTGCGGTTGATGCCCGGATCTCGCGAATTCTCGTCGAGACCCCTTCCCTTGTTGCACTCCACCGGTCAGGTGGTCGGTGTCATTCGACCGGTACGGGAGCTTCGCGGCTAACTGGAGCGGGTGAAGGGAATCGAACCCTCGTCGTAAGCTTGGAAGGCTTCTGCTCTACCATTGAGCTACACCCGCTTGGTGGCCGGATTATCGCTATATCTCTGTAACCTGTCCTGTTCCTGTCTTCCGACTTTCTGTCTTCGGACTTCCTGTCTTCGAACCCGATTGAGCTTTTCCCAGGGGCTGATGGTGGAGGGGGTAGGATTTGAACCTACGTAGGCATAGCCAACGGGTTTACAGCCCGTCCCTTTTAACCGCTCAGGCACCCCTCCTCACTCAGCGTCATATCGACAGTAAACTGCAGAAATCTCTCCGATACACCAGAAAGGCTTAACCTGACGCGGCCAACCGTCTATATGGGCATCGCAGCGGGATTTTTAACCTGCGCCAAAGACAAATACAGCCTCCCCCGCCGGCGACCGTGTGCCGGAAAGGTTGGCTGGTGTAATTCCAAGCGCGGTTAATAAGGCATTCTATGGCCAAACGCAAGCAAAGGTCGCATCGTCCACCCGATCGGAAAAGCGGCAGAACAGCGCGCCCCAGCCGGCGAAATTTGCTGTGGATCTACGGCCTGCACCCAGTGGTGGCGGCGCTGGAAAACCCTGCGCGGCAAGGGCAACGGCTGCTGGTCACGCCGGAGGGTATGGACCGTCTGCCAGACGCGCTTCGCAGCGATCTCGCCGGTCGGGCGAGCCTGTCCGTGGAATCGGCAGGGCGCGGCGACCTGGATGCCCTGCTGCCAGGCGCGATCCATCAGGGCCTGGCGCTGCAGGCAAGTCCCCTGTCTTCACATGACCTGGACGAAGTAATCGACGATTTGGCCGGGCTGCCGGGTGGGGATCTGCTCATCGCACTCGATCACGTGACCGACCCGCAGAATGTGGGGGCGATCCTGCGTAGTGCGGCCTTCTATGGCGCCGCCGGGATGATCCTGACCGACCGCCATGCCCCGCCGGAATCCGGCGCCCTGGCGAAAGCTGCGGCGGGGGCGGTTGATATGGTGCCGATCTATCGGGTGGGAAATCTCGCCGCAACCCTGCGCAAGTTGCAATCCGTCGGTTTCTGGTGCGTCGGGCTGGACGGAGAGGCCGACATCGACCTGGCCGACTCGGACACTTCGGGGCCAACCGTGCTGGTTATGGGCGCAGAGGGTGACGGCATGCGCCGACTGACGCGGGAAACGTGCGATTTATCCGCCCGCTTGCCGCGACCACCGGACCGGACGCCATTGATGGACAGCCTCAACGTATCCAATGCCGCCGCGGTCGCGCTGGGACTGGTTGTGCAGAACAGGAATCGCCGCAACACCGGCTGATTGCCACCCGTCGTTAACGGCTTGTCAATCATTGGGGACCTATCTGTTCAGCACCGCCCTGATTTGGGGGCGGAGGCACGCCCCAAAGGGACCATTGGCCATGGACGGACAGTTCGAACCGGAATTTAACGATACACTGGTGCTGGATGCGCCGCCCGCACCCGTGCTGGAGAGCCTGGCCCCTGCGACGGAGGCCGCGCCGAAAACTACACCGGCGGCGATCCGGCAAGCCGGTTACACGGCGGCCGTCGTGGACGTAACCCTGGAAGCGGCATCAGGTGCGGCGGACGCCATCGGCTTTTTCGTCCAGGGCAAAGCAGGTCGGCCAGCATTTGGACAGATCTTGTGGGCCCGGGCCGGACTGATTCCCGGCGGCGAAACCGTGCAGATCGATCTGGACGGCGCGGAAACCGACGATATCGGCTTTTTCATCATCGAACATGCGGCGGAGAAGAACCAGGGCGTCGCTGACGGCATGATGGTGCATTTTGAGCACAGCCGCGACGGCAACATGTCCGTTGTCTGTGATGGCCGGCGCCTGGACGGCAAGGTGGGCACCTGCGCCACCAGCGGCGACGCATGGGCAGACCCATCGGGTGAAACCGTCGGTTTTTTCGGCGAGGCCAAGCGCTTTGCCGACCTGACCATCCGCGCCCATGGCCCCTGGCCCATGGATGGCGCCGTCCGTCCCTGGGTTTAGGCAGCGCACCCTACCCGACCATCGACTCCGACCAACGCCTGTGAGACAACCGCCGGGACGCTGGCCATTGCCCACTTTTCCGGAGTTGCCCCTATCATGCGCGTGATCTCCTGCGCTCTTCTCCTATCGATCGCCACCATAGTCAGTCTGGGAACTATCAGTCCCGCCGTCGCCCAACGGCCGGGTCAGATCGTACGTGTCGATACCAACCGCGACGGTGTGATCACCCTGAAGGAATTCAATGCGGCGCGCCGTGCCGATTTTCGCAAATTGGATGGCAACCGGGATGACAAGCTGAGCCGGGGTGAGTTCGTCCGCCGGGACGACCGGGATATTCTGCTGCGTGGCCGTCGCGCCCGGCGCTTCGAGAACATGGACAGAAACGGCAACGGCACCGTCAACCGCGCCGAGTATCTGGCCTTTGGCCGAGGCATCTTTCGCCGCATCGACAGGGATAACGACCGGCGCCTGACCCGGGCCGAGCTGCGCCGTGGTCCTGCCCGCGCCGCGGCCAAGCGGCCCAGCAGCCCTTCCGAAGGCCTGCCACCACCCGGTCTTGGCAAGCGCTCGTCGCGCGATAATGCCGCCCGCGCGGCCTTTGCCCAGATCGATAGCAACAATGACGGCGCCATCACCGATCAGGAGCTGGACCGCGCGCGGCGTGTCGCCTTCCGCCGCCTGGATTCCGACGGCAATGGCCGGCTGACCGCTGCGGAGGTTGTGATTCTGCGTGGCCGTGGCAGCGAAAGGCGTTTTCTGCAGATGGACCAGAATAAAAACGGCTCTGTCAGCCGCGCCGAATTCCTAGCCGCCGGTCGCACCCTGATGAAGGCCGCTGATCGCAACGGCGACAAGCAAATCACATTCAACGAATACCGCCGCGCTGTTCGCGGGAATCCATTGCGCTAGCCACCGACGCGGCGGGCGATTTCGCCAGACGTTATCGTGACTGCCTGACGGCTTCCTGCAGCATCTTCAATAACGCCGCGTTGCGCCGGCTGGACCGCCGCCACCGGGCGATGCCCTTGCGGATAGCTTCGATCCAGGGCTGCGCTGCGGCACCACGGAGGACTGTCACAGTCCTGCCGGAATCGCGCCGCCACCGCGCCAACTGTCCTGCCTCGCGCGCTTCCGCCAGACGACCGTATTTCCGCGCCAGCTTGAAACCACCTTCACTTATCAACGCCTTGCGCGCGACAGGGGGCAGGCGCTGGAATTTGGAGCGCAGCATGAAAAGCCCGATAGATGTGGCGCCGGCAGGAAACACCAGGTGATGCTTGAGCAATTCGTCGGCCTTGGCGTCAGCGAGCCAGGCAGCGCTCGCGAATGTGCCGTCGATGGCCTGCTGATCGACAGCGTCAGTGACCCGGCGCAGCGAAACAAGGTCGCCCTTCGCCTCCAGCGCGCGCAGGAAACGATATTGCGGCCCCGGCACAGCTCCCACGGTTTTCGCGATCAGATGCTTGGTGAGGGTGACCGGCCCTTTCATATGCAGGATGTGCTGTGCCGACAAGAACAGCGCCAGTGGCCGATATTTGTCGAAGCCGGCAAGCTTCCCCGATTGCGCCATCCGCCACGCGGCCAGGGATCCCGTACTGGCGTCGGGAATGACGCCGGGAGTGCCGAACAACCCCTCGTCCCGGAAGATGTCCATACGGTCGCGCGGCTGTGCGACGACAATATCCGCGATATCCTTCTCCAGCATATCGAACTGGTTATGGCGCCCCCGGCCCAGCAGCCCGCCGGGAAACAACTGGATGCGCACCTGGCCACCGGTGGCCCGGCGCACGGCACGGGCATAAGGCAACAGCACGTTACGGAAGATCGGATCCCGCTCCTTGCCCCAGTAAGACATGCGGAGAGACACGGTCTTCTGCGCTGCCGCCGGCAGGGACGCAAACGCCGCAAGCGACCCAAGTCCCACGCCCAAACACATGGGCAGCGCCAGGGCCAGGAGCAGACGCCGGGCGGCGTGGCCCACGGCTGTGCGCCAAGTAATAAGTGTCGGCATGGTCATGGGCCGGCAGCCCCCTCCAGAGTGTTTCTGCGGCGTGTCAGGTTTCTACGGTCTTTTTGCGGCAGGCGTGGGCACTTTGGCAACGGCCATGTGCCCCACATGTGTGCCACCTGCGCCCCACATGCGCCCCACATGCGCCTCAGTCCAGCCCGGTGGCTGGTTGTCACTGGAGGGCAACAGCGAAACCGTGAAAATCAGCGCGCCCCGCGCAACAGCGATTGCCGCCCTCGCCCGGGCCGCTTATCTTCCCCGTCAGGCTTCAGGCCCGATGCCGCAATAGCTCAGCTGGTAGAGCAACTGATTTGTAATCAGTAGGTCGGGGGTTCGAGTCCCTCTTGCGGCACCACTTTCTCGCCCAGCTTTACTGAATAGTGGGGTGGTGTGGTTGAAGGAGCCGTCGTTTTTTTCCAAACGTTTTTCCATTTGTCAGTTGCCCCCGCGTTCCAGTTTGGCGTGGGCATTCTCGGCCATCTTGGCCTTATCAACTCCCTTGGTGTACTTCTGCACCATTGAAGGTGACCGCCACCCGCCGATGGCCTGTATCTCTGGAACCGTCAACCCGTTCACAGCCAGCCTCTCAGCAGCATTCTTGCGGAGGCCGTGCAGGGAATGCCCCCTAAATCCGCAGTCTCGAACCAGCCGACTTATGACGTGAGACATGTGGTTCATCGTCCAGGGTTTACCCGTCTTGGTCAGCAGCACAGTCGTTTGATCTTTCGCCATCTCATCCAAGACAAGCGTTTGAAGTGGCCCATAGATTGGAATGTGAACCTGCTCACCGGTCTTCCTCTGGTTGATGACAAATGTGGACCTACTGCCGGTCTTTTTGATGTGAAACCGGGAAAGGCGGCAAAGATCGTCGCAGCGCTGGGCCGTATAGAGCGCCGCTATAATGACTTTCCTCTCGGCTGCGTTCCCTTTTTCCAGCGCGGCCGCAATCAAATCCTCGGGCCAAGGTGGCCACTCGCCTTCGTGCAGCTTTTCAATCCCTGCTGCTGGGTTTTCGTTGAGACCGTAGACACTCGGATACTTGAGCGCGTGCTTCAGCACCACGCTGAGAACGGCGATAGTCAAGTCTGCTGTTCGCGGCTTACCGGAACGCTCGTCCTGGATGTGATTGACAGCTTCGCGGTTGATATTTTTTACCAGCGTGCCGCCATATTCAGCGTCCAGCCAATCAAGGTATCGGCCATAATCCAGGCGCGTCTTGTCAGCCCTGTCCAGAAACGAGCGGTGACTGCGGTAGCTGCGTATCGCTGCCGACAAAGTGCCAGCATCACCGCGGGGCATGGCCTCTTCTTCAAGCTTCGCATTAATCTCAAAGACCCTTAGAGCGCGTGCGTTCGGTTCATCAGGCAGTCGCTCCCCCGTCTTCTGGTGATACCAGTAGACCTTGCCGTTGCTGACGACGCGCTTAACGTGCATGACCCTTACGAAGTGCATGGATGCCCGGCCCCGGATCATCTTCTGATGCACAACCCTTCCACTGTTGGATCACGCTGTCCAGAACGGCGCGATCCCAAAATACATTGCCCCCTTGTTCATATCCGGGAGGAATCTCGCCGCTGCGAACATGGCCGTAAAACTTGGTCAACGACATATCGAGATATTCGGCGGCCCGTTTCGCTTTCATCTGCCCGCCGTAGGGTTTCGCAGCCTTCTGAGCAGCTTTGAGAACGTCCTCCAGCATTTGCTCTTGTCGCATGCTACTGCGTTCAATGAGCCGCAACTGTTGGCGCTCCATCCTCACCAACTGGGCGCGCATGGCCGCCGCCGGTGCGCCGAATAGCGGAGATGCAAAGGGCTGCCCCCGTGGGACGGTGGATGGCCCGGCCATTGGGATGGCCCCACCCGCAAGGGCGGCCACACCTGGACTCGGGTGCCAGTCACCGAATAGCGCCAAGCCCATTACAGGCGGTGCGTACGGTTCGGATTCAGGTGTGTGGGGTTTCCCAATGTCGCCGTCTTGCGGCGCGTTTTCGGTCTGTTCCACTTTTCCTTTTTCCCCGGCAGATGCTCGCAAGCCGTCTGCCTGTTAAGGTTTGCCACCGGTCTTCCCCAAAAACCGGACCTCGAAGACGAAATTTTGCGGTGTCTACAAGGTAGCTGGATTTTCTTTTAGGTGAGGCGGGTTGTCAATAAATTTCCACAATATGTAACTTCTCTTTCCCCAGCATCCACAACCAGTTGAATTCCACCCATGATGTAGCGGTTTACTCATAGGTGTACATACAAAGGGGTTGCGGGAGAGAATCGCAGCGTATACCTTCTGTCTTGTCCCGCTCCCAACGGGACACCGGGGACACACCCCTCCCCACCCCACGTTAAGTGTTTGCCTGGATGCGCCTTGTTTTTGCGGACGAGTCGCACCAACCGAATAAGCAGCGCCCCGCTATCCACTGGCGGGGCGTTTGCTTTTCTGGAGGGCAATGGTGGCGGAGCTAATCGGGCCACGGGGACAATGTTTTTATATTTTTTTCAGGCTGGCCAGTGCGACACCCACTCCATACACAGCCGCGCCGGAGTCCCGGAAGCCGCTACCCCTGGGGCCCCCCGGGGCCGGGTTCTCAGGCAGCGTGATAGCGACAGATAAGAGTTATTATCGGGGGCAATATGGGCGACTAAAGGTGGGCCCTCTCGCGGACGAAACCCGCATTAGGCCGGACGATGCGCACCCCATTCACTTCCCTGCATGTCCTATTCTTTAGCCGGTGTGACATCCACGATGCGCGCCAGGCTGTCTTCCCGTTTGCGGCTCATCTCTTTCAGCAGGGTAATGAAGGTATCGCCGACATCGTGGTTGACCTTCAGCTCCTTGGGTATCAGGGAGGCAACTACCTTTAGGTACTGGTGGGGATGGCTCTTGCGGCAGTCCTCGAATACCTCTTCACCGTGGTTCTTCCAGTCTTTGAACAGATCGTC
The DNA here is from genome assembly GCA_021776685.1 of Alphaproteobacteria bacterium. Lineage (GTDB taxonomy): Bacteria > Pseudomonadota > Alphaproteobacteria > Bin65 > Bin65 > JAJFFJ01. The sequence goes on along the minus strand of JAJFFJ010000027.1, from coordinate 2,027 downwards.
GATGAAGCGCCCGGCAAGCTCGTTGCGCTTTCTACCTACACCACGGGCCAATGACGGTTGCCCGGGCAGCATGTGGCCGTTGCTCCGTCGCCAGAAGACACCGCCCTTGGGATGCTCGTAGGCTTTAATGATCTCCCCGCCCGGCAGGCGTCCCTCTTGTCCTGCCTCTACATCAAGGGGCAGGTTGTCAGTGGTAATATCGATGATCGATGCCATCAGGCACCTCCAGTTTAAGGCACGAGGCAACTGCGCAATAGCGCAGTGGGTCTTCAAGGGCGAGGCGTCTAAAGACCCGGTCGCCGTCGCGTTTCCATTCCGCGTGCAGGTCATCCAGCCTGGCTATGGTCTCCAATTCTGTCATCGCAGGTTCTCCGGTATTCGGGTGTCTCCCATGCTCTGACGCATCGACCGGCCCTTCGGGCTACCCTGGCCTTTATAGTTACATGTGAAACTAACGAGGTTTAGGTTAGTCGCAACCCCTTTCCAGGTGCGACAACCAGAATATTTGGGGGAGGGTGTATACTCAGCGGATGACGGCTGAAATCGACATCTACCGGACAGCCAACTTGCTGATTCGCCGGCATGGCAGCGTGGATGTTCGTCTCGCTACCATGCCGCCGGATCATAAGGCTTGCGGAGCGGTAAATGTCGATCTGATCGGCCATGGATGTTGTTCGCCGCCACAATGCAGCCGCGCATGCATCTGTTGGGTCGGTTTGTCTTTAGGGCTCGACCCCCATCTCGCGCAGTTTCGCCGCGTACCTGCTTCTCCAAGGCTCAAGCTTGTGGGCAGAACGGTAGTCCGCTACCGCCTGTGGACGGTTTCTGTAGACGTGGCGGTAGATAGTACCGCGGAGGTAGTAGGCCGCAGCATACCGGGAGTTCAGTCGGATAGCCTGGTCAATGTCAGCAATGGCCTGCCGGTACTGCTTGAGATTGGCAAAGGCGAGGCCGCGAGCGTAGTAGGCCTTAGCATCCCGCGAGTTCAGTCGGATGGCCTGGTCGTAGTCCACAATGGCCCGCCGGTGCTGCTTGAGGCCAAAGAAGGCCAGGCCGCGGTTATTGTAGGCCATGGCCATCCGCGGGTTTAGACGGAGGGCCTGATCATAGTCCGCAATGGCGCGCCTGTACCGCTTGAGCACAAAGTAGGCGGTGCCGCGGTTGTAGTAGCTTCGGGCGTCTTGCGGCTTCAGTCGGATAAAGTGATCGTAGTCCGCGATGGCCCGCCGGTGCCGCTTAAGCCTAAAGAAAGCGAGCCCCCGGTTGTGGTAAGTATCGGCGTCTTGTGGGTTCAGCCGGATGACCTTGTTATAGTCCGCGATAGCCCGACGGTATTGCTTGAGGTCCGCGTAAGCGACGCCGCGGTTATTGTAAATTGCCGCCAGCACCTTTCCGGACCACCTGCGAGAATGCACCAAACGGGTGCAAGCCACGATTCTAGCCTTTGGAGTCGAGGACGCACGATCACAAACCCGCACGGCTTGCTTGATTTCAGCCCAAACCGGCGGCGCTGCAGATAGCAAAAGAAACGTTCCTGTCAATAACGCCCGCATAGCCGTTTCCTTGAAGAAGATATAACACCTAAGGGGCGGCCCGGCAAAACCCCCACAGTGCTGCCAACATGCCGGTGGCCCCCTTGGGGTGCCCTCGCCTGGGGCGACTTCGGACAGGTTCGCGCGCCCTTCCCGCCAAGGCGGATGGCTGCGCCGCGGAGTTTCCTCTGCATTGAGGAGCGGGCTGCTAATTTCCACCCTCCCCGATGTGCGCCCGTGGGACCCCTGCCCGTAACTTGCCGGACGGGGGCTGCCCAATGTGCTTGCCGGTAGGCATGTCCGCTATCCCCTCAGAAGCGGACGCTCTGGGCGGCTTGCAAGGAGGTCCGCTTATAGCCAGAAGCGGAATACTGGCGCTTCGACCCGGAAGCCATGCACATCGAAAACATAAGGAAAGAGGACGGCCCCTTTAGACCGTCCTCTCCGAAGCAGGAAATGCCGAGGGGCCCTAGCGGCCGCTGCCAAGATCCAGGC
>JAJFFJ010000026.1 GCA_021776685.1 Alphaproteobacteria bacterium | reverse complement strand
CGGCAATCATCCATTTGCGGTCAGCGCGCCGACTTTGCGCAAAAAGCAGCATGCCGGCGACCAGCGCGATCAGGGTCGCGACAGCAAGGATGGCCTGAAGCCAGAAAGGCGCAGTCGATGGGAACACAGTTCCCTCCTGTTACGGGAAATACGAACCATTACCCCCAATGGTGCGCGCAATATTTCTGTAAAAAACACGTTGTTGATCTGCAAAATCGCACAAAAAGGAAAATTTATACTTAAGAAATCCCTAACAATTGTTGAATGGTCTCTTTGATGTGTTTGGGTTCTGGAAAATCGCTATTGCGCATCTTCGCTGGCAGAAGATCGAGCGGTCCCATTGGCGATAAATGGTTGCCCGACCGGCGGGGGCTGCCGTTCGCAGAAATGAAAAAATCCGATGGTGGAAAATTGGCCAGATCGAAAAGTCACGTCACATATCCAAGCAATACGCTGGTCCATTCAACAGGATGGGCGCATCTACGTTCGAGCCATAAACCCGGCGTATCGAAGATTGCCGGTTGGTTGGAGTTTCTTTGAAAGCAGACGTTTTCGGCAGGTGGTGATTGCGACCGCCAATGACCCACCGCGGACATTCAAATGCGCCAACACTGCTGTGGATCAATTGGTGAATAAACTTGGTGGAAGCGAACTCTCAGCGGCATCAACGCAGAATGACGTTCACGCCGAAGGCCTTCCTAACCTTCAGCAATGGTGGCTTCCAACGTCAGTTTCGCAATACACAGCTTGTAACAATGATCAAATTCCGGACATGACAGGCAATCGTCCCACTCTGAGATATCTACTTTGACCTGACGGTTAGATCGCGCCAGGCCGATGGAGCTGATTTCGAAACTGAAAACTTTGCCATTCATCCCTTTGTTGATGTTGAAATGCAGCGTGTCATGAAACATCGTTCCATAGCAGGCTTAGTGTTCGCGCGTCATGACAACCGTCCTTCGGAAAGATTGCGGGCATTTCGCTACGCCGCCGGAAACAGGCTTCGCGTGCGATTTGCGAAAGCGACCAGCGACAGCATAACTGGGACCTCGACGAGTACGCCCACCACAGTCGTCAGTGCGGCCCCTGAGTTCAAACCAAAGAGGCTGATGGCGACCGCCACAGCCAGCTCAAAGAAGTTTGAGGTGCCAATAAGAGCACATGGGGCGGCGACATTGAACGGCACTCTCCAAAGATAAGCCGCGCCATAAGCGATTGCGAAAATGCCATAGGACTGTACCAAGAGGGGAAGTGCAATCAATGCAATGAGCAGCGGGCGATCGAGGATGACGTGCCCCTGAAAGCCAAATAGCAGAACCACCGTGGCAAGAAGTGAAATCACTGAGAGCGGCTTGATCCCACCGGTAAACCGGACGATCGCGGTCTCGCCGGTTTCTCCGCGCCTAGCGTGGTTCACCAACCATCTCCGGGTCATCGCTCCAGCAAAAAGCGGAACAACGACATACAGCCCGACGGAAAGCATGAGGGTCTCCCACGGGACATCAATGTCTGTGACACCGAGCAGCAACGCCACGATCGGTGCGAAAGCGAAGATCATGATGACGTCGTTCAATGACACCTGAACGAGGGTGTAGGTTGCATCGCCGCGTGTAAGCTGCGACCACACGAAAACCATCGCCGTACAGGGGGCGGCTCCAAGAAGAATGAGCCCCGCAATATACTGTTGTGCATCAGCGGGGGCGATAAGATCGACGAAGAAAATCTCGAAAAACAATATGCCGAGACCAACCATCGTGAACGGCTTGATCAGCCAATTCACGGCGATTGTGATGACCAGCCCTTTTGGGCGCTCGCCGATATGACGCAAGCTGGCGAAATCGACATTCACCATCATCGGGTAGACCATTCCCCAAATCAGGACGGCCACGATCAGATTGACCGATGCATATTCCAGATCGGCGAAAACCTGAAACAGGCCCGGCAAAGCGCTGCCTAGACCAATCCCCGCAGCGATACAGAGAGCGACCCACACCGAGAGCCATTTTTCAAAGAATCCAATACCGCCGGGTGGTGTGGTGTCCGCCACAGTCTCATTGTTCATCTGATCTCCATCTTCGTTCGTGGCCCGGACCGATTGCCGAAAATGCGTGCAAGAATTATCAGGCTATGTTGGCTCTAAGTCGCATCCGATGATATTTGGCCGATCTCATCGAGTTGACCTTGCAGACTTGACCGATCCAGGGCTTCGATTGGAAGCTTCACCAAAGCGCTGACACGATCAGCTAATATTCGGAACGCATCCATAAATGCGGAACGCCTTCCTGGAATGGTTCCTTCCGCTGCCGCCGGATCGGCAATCCCCCAATGCGCCGCGATTGGTTGGCCAGGCCAGATAGGGCAGACTTCGTTTGATGCGCTATCGCAGACGGTGATGATAAGATCCATTTTCGGCGCGCCTGGACCCGAGAACTCGTCCCAGCTCTTTGAGCGGCACCCGTCGGATTCATAGCCCATCGTTTTCAGCAGTTCGATCGCGTAAGGATGCACTTCTCCTTTAGGAAAAGACCCTGCAGAGAATGCCTGATATCGGCCTTTGCCATGCTTCGCCAGAATGGCCTCGGCGATGATCGAGCGGGCAGAATTTCCCGTGCAGAGAAACAAGACATTAGTCGAATTCTCGGTCATGTCCTCAGCCCTCCTGCATCATCGATCACAATCCACGAGTTCAAACAGAGGTGAACAGATCTCAGGTTCACCCTGGCAACAGTCCTGCAAGAGAAAGACGAGAAATCCTCGCACAGCCTTATAATCAACCACATACTCTACCGTTCGCCCCTTGCGCTGGGCGCAAATGAGGCCGCATCGTGCCAGCACGCCCAAATGGGCCGACATGGTGTTCTGAACAACTTTTAGCCGCTTCGCGATTTCCCCAGCCGGCAGTCCATGAGGTGCCATTTTTACCAGGAGCCTGAAGACGTCCAGCCGGGTTTCCTGGCTCAACGCGGCGAGAGCCAATAATGATTTTCTTTTATCCATATATCCAGGATAATCGATATATTAATTTGATGCAAGACCAGTGATTAGGTGATTATTTGTCCCATCCCACCCGATTAATTGCGGGGCCTCTCTCGTCGTATCCTTGCGCAGCATACGATTCTGTTTGCCTTGCGGCTTCTGTGTCTGGCCATAAATTGCGCCGGTCACTAAAGTCCGCTTCTGGCTAAAAGCAGGCCTATAGGATTGATACATAAACCGACTGCATGTCGTCGGTATTCGGACGTTTGTGACCCTCCGGATTTCGTGCGGCCTGATTTGTGTGCATTACTCACTTACATGGACGCTACCGCTGGCCTTCGCGGCCGACAGGGTCAGGCCGGTATTAGCCGCCCACGAATTTACCGATGTCCATTTGGCTTCAAGCTGACCATCAAAAAATCCCGGATGTCACCTGGCTTCCGGACCAATTGGGCCGATTTTGACAACGCGAATGGGCAAATTTTCTTGAAATAAGGGTAAATTTTCCTATATTGGTAGCTTTAACAGCACCGAAGGATAGACCCCATGGAAGTCGTGAACCTGGCTCACGCGGTTGGCGCCGCTGTGGATTCCCTTTGCCCCGCGCCAGCCAGCGCCGCGGATGTACCAAAACTCGAAGAAATCAGAGGGAATGACGGGCTGCCCGCAGCCGGCAGGGGGGCGTCCCTCACCGCACGCCAAGCGGCATTTGCACGGCATTATGTTGTGTGCGGCAATGGCGCAGCGGCGGCGCGGCGGGCCGGCTATTCAGTCGCGAACGCCCGTTTCATTGCTCGGGACAATCTGAAGAAAGCGTCCGTCCGCCGACGTATCCAGGCGCTGGCCGCGGCGCGTGAGGAGCAAGTGCGCGATGAGGCCGGCTATCTGGTGATGATGCTTAATGCGGCTCTGCAGATGGCCCTGCGTCAGGGGCAGCCCAACGCCATGATCCGTGCGCTGAGTGCGATGGCGCGGATGACCGGCCTCGACCGGCCGACCGTGAAACCGGCAGCGCCAGCGATACAAGCCGCCACAAATGACGATGCTGATGATGGCGCCGATGAGGATAGGTGGCTGGCCCATGTCGTCGATGACCGCGTGGGGTTGATTCAGGAGGCCGTGTTTGCCGCTGCAGGCGCCGCCGACCCGGACGGCGCTTCTGACAAAACCAGGCCGCCCGACCCTGATCGTGATGAATTTGCTCCCGACGAATTTCGGTTGGACGAACCCATGTCCGCGTGGGGGCCGACGCAGAATCAGGCGGGCCGCGCTCCAATCGCTCAGGCCGCTGCGAGCCAGGCCACAAAACACCACATAACGCCACATCCTGCACCGCCTGGAGCAATGCTGCCGGCGGGAGAGGCGACAGATCTGGTTGCCGCCCCTTGAGCCGGGAGCGATACCAGCACAAGGGCGCGGACGAACCGGATTAGTCGCGGATCAGGTGTCGGGCGTGATCGGGGACAGGCTTTTCCAGGTGCATGTCGGGGGAAGTCTCCGGCTCGCTGAAGACAAGGCGTGACGGCACCACGCCTGCCCACACGTCCCGGTCCATGTCTTCGGCGTCGTCGGACGGCGGTCCGGAGCGGATCTTGGCGCTGGCTTCGTCCAGGGGCATCGACAGCACCATGGTGGCCTTCAGTTCCTGGTCGTCCGGCGGCTTGGCGGCGCCCCAGCGGCCCGGCGTGATGTGGTCCATGAAGTATTTGAGCGAGGCGGACTTCGCATCAGGGTCGGTGATCTCGGTCATCTGGCCGTAGGCGACCACGGAGCGATAGTTGACCGAGTGATGGAAGGCGGTGCGGGCAAGCACCAGACCGTCGAGCAGGGTGACGGTCACGCAACAGTCGGCGCCGTCACGAAGGGCCAGCAGCATGCCTGCTTTGGCGTGGCCGTGGATCAGGATGTTGTCGCCTTCGCGCCAGTGTGCGGTCGGGATCACGGCGGGGCGGCCGTCCAGGTTGAAGCCGACGTGGCAATAGACCGCCTCGTCGAGGATGGCATGGATGGTCTCGCGGTCGTAGCGGCCGCGCGGCGCCAGACGTTTGACGCGGGTGCGGTCGCTGGGCGGGCTGCCAATGTCGGCGTTGGTCAATTTCTGGTCCTCGGCTCGTGGTTCGTCCACCTACTAGGACGGATTGAAGCGTTTGAAAAGGCAGGTCATTGGTCTATGAACGGACAATGTCTGGCGGCGGCGACCACATGGCGGTCCTTGTATGCATCTCCGGGCGGGTCCAGGGAGTCTGGTACCGGGGGTGGACCGTGGGTCAGGCCCGCGAATTAGGCCTCCAAGGTTGGGTGCGAAACCGAACCAACGGGACAGTGGAAGCGCTGTTCGCCGGACCGGCAGACCGTGTGCGTCAGATGGTCGAAGCCTGCCGGCAGGGCCCGGCGGCGGCGCGGGTGAAGCGTATTGAGGAATGCAGCGCGGCAGTGCCGGCGGAGGAGGGCTTCCGTCAGTTGCCAACCGCCTAGGCGGGCTGCAAGGGAGTGGCGGTAGATGGGGCGCATCGTCCTCGAGGAAGTTCCCTATCACATCGACCATGCCGACGCGTATGTGGGCAGGGCGGTTGGTGAATCCGAATGGTACCCTGTGACCCAGGAGCAGATCAGCCGCTTCGGCGAGGCGACGGATGATTTCAACCCGATCCACGTGGACCCGGAATGGTCGGCGGAGCACAGCCCCTTCGGCGGGCCGGTGGCGCACGGCTTCTACACCCTGTCGCTCCTCTCACACCTGTCCTGGTCTATCGGCCTGCAACCGGACGGGGTCGACTATGGCCTCAATCTGGGATTCGAGCGGGTGCGCTTTCTGGCGCCGGTGATGATTGGCGACTGCGTGCGCATGCGCGCCCATCTGCAGGAAGTAGTCCGCCGGGGCGACGACAAATGGCAGTTCCGGACACGGGTCGTGCTGGAAACGAAAGACACACAGAAGGCGGCGCTGAACGCCACGTGGCTGACCCTGTTTATTCGTGATCCGGACGGTGCGCCGGCACTGGCCTACAAGGGGGGAAAGCCAGGGCAAAAGTCTCCCTGAGTACGGCGTCCACCTCCGCCATGGTCGCCAGGTGGCCCAGGTCGGCCAAAGATGTGACGCCCAGCCGCGGGTCGTCGATGCCACAGGGTACGATGCCGTCGAAGTGGTTGAGCTCGGGCTCTACGTTCAAAGCGACGCCATGATAGGTGACCCAGCGGCGCACGCGGACGCCGATGGCGGCGATCTTGTCTTCGTGGCCCGGGCCCTTGTCGGCGCGGCGGTCGACCCAGATGCCAACCCGGTCCGGATAGCTCACCCCGTCGATCCCGAAGTGGGCGAGGGTGCGCACCATCCAGGCCTCCAGCCCGGCCACATGGGCGCGCAGGTCGCGGCCACGGCGGTCGAGGTCGAGCAATACATAGGCGACCCGCTGTCCGGGGCCGTGATACGTCAGCTGGCCGCCGCGGCCGGTCTGGTGGAGCGGAAACCGGCCGGGCGCACGCAGGTCGGCCATGTCAGCGCTGGTGCCGGCAGTGTAGAGCGGCGGATGCTCGAGCAGCCAGATCAGTTCGGGCGCGTCGCCGGCGCGGATGGCGGCCACACGAGCTTCCATTTCGGCCACCGCGTCCCCATAGCCGACCGGGCCCGCGGACACCCGCCACTCAGGTGCGGCGGCAACGGTAGGGGGCTCAGGATGGTCTTGGGGCATCGGCGCGCCAATCTGTGCTGGGCCTGCGGCCAGCGTTCACTTGAATGGTTCAAGGGGATTTGATATCCACCAGCGCGGCACATATCCAGTGCTGCGTTGGGCCGGACGAACCGCTGTCCGGCGACGATGATGCGGTCGTGGCGGAATTGGTAGACGCGCAGCGTTGAGGTCGCTGTGGGCGCAAGCCCGTGGAAGTTCGAGTCTTCTCGACCGCACCATCCCCCTGAGCCCCGCGCCAGCCCGGCGCACCGGCCAGGGACGCAGGCAAAAGGATAGCCGATGCCGCGAAATCTCGACGAAGCCGCGCTCGACTACCACCGCCAGGACCCGCCGGGCAAACTGGCGATTGTCGCCACCAAGCCGCTCGGCAACCAGGTTGACCTGTCGCTGGCCTATTCGCCTGGCGTGGCCGCGGCCTGCCGGGCGATCGTCGATGATCCCTCCGAAGTGGCTAACCTCACCGCGCGCGGCAATCTTGTGGCGGTTGTGTCCAACGGCACCGCAGTGCTCGGCCTCGGCAATATCGGTCCGCTGGCCGCCAAACCGGTGATGGAAGGCAAGGCGGTCCTGTTCAAGAAGTTCGCCGGCATCGACGTCTTCGATCTCGAAATCGACGAGAATGACCCGGCGCGCCTCGTGGACGTGGTCGCCGCACTGGAGCCCACCTTCGGCGCCATAAACCTGGAAGACATCCGTGCGCCCGATTGCTTCGAGGTGGAAGCGGCGTTGCGGGAGCGCATGAATATTCCGGTCTTCCACGACGACCAGCATGGCACGGCGATCATCGTATCTGCCGGCATCAGGAATGCTGTGGAGTTGGTGGGGAAATCTCTGGACCAGGTGCGGCTGGTCTGTTCCGGTGCCGGCGCCGCGGCGATTGCCTGCCTGGACCAGCTGGTGTCGATCGGCCTGAAGCGGGAGCATATCATCGTCACCGATGTAGACGGCGTGCTCTACACCGGCAGGCCCGGCGCGCTCCATCCCAAGGTCGCGCACTATGCCATTGATACTGAAGCCCGCGGCCTGGGTGATGTTATCGACGATGCCGACATCTTCCTTGGGCTTTCCGTCGGTGGAGTCCTCTCGGCGGAAATGGTCGGGCGCATGGCGCCGCGGCCAATCATCTTCGCACTCGCTAACCCCAATCCGGAGATAACACCGGAGGACGCGCGGTCGGTGCGGCCCGACGCCATTGTTGCCACAGGCCGGTCCGACTACCCCAACCAGGTCAACAATGTCCTCTGCTTCCCCTTCATCTTCCGCGGCGCATTGGATGTTGGCGCCACAACAGTGAATGAAGAGATGAAACGGGCCTGCCTCGAGGCGCTGGCGGCGCTGGCCCGCATTGAGGCGCCGGACACCGTGGTATCCGCCTATGGTGACGCTGACCTCTCCTTTGGTCCGGAATACCTGATTCCCAAGCCTTTTGACCCACGGCTGATAACGGCGCTGGCGCCAGCGGTCGCCAAGGCGGCGATGGAGACCGGGGTGGCGACACGGCCGATCGAGGATCTCGACGCCTACGAAGAGCAACTCAATCGGTTCGTCATCCGCTCGGGCACGCTGATGAAGCCGGTCTTCGATGCGGCGATCGCTGCGCCCCGGCGGGTGGTCTATGCCGAGGGGGAAGAAGAGCGGGTGCTGAGGGCCGTACAGTTTGCCCTGGACGAAGGCTTCGCCGAGCCGATCCTGATTGGCCGTCCGGCAGTGATCGAGTCGCGTGTGGAGCGATACCGTCTGCGCTTCAAGCCAGGCACAGACTGTCGTGTCATCGACCCAGAGAACGATCCGCAATACCGGGAATACTGGGGCGCCTACCACACGCTGACGGAGCGGCAGGGCGTGACGCCGGACGAAGCCCGGCGTGTGCTGCGGTCCCGCAACACGGTGATCGGCTCGTTGATGATCGAAAAGGATGAGGCCGACGCCATGATCTGCGGTCTCTATGGCCGTTTCGACCGGCACATGCAGGATATCCTGGATGTAGGCGGCCATGAGCCGGACGTGAGCACAGTTGCTGCGCTCGAGGCCCTGGTCCTGGACTCGGGCACCTATTTCATCTGCGACCCTTATGTGAATTCAGACCCGGATGTGGACCAGTTGGTGGAGATGGCGGAAATGGCGGCCACCCATGTTGGCAGGTTCGGTATTGTGCCCCGGATTGCTTTCGTGTCGTCGTCCAACTTTGGCTCCAGCAATGCGGCGAGCGCCGTCAAGATGGCGGAAGCGGTCGCCCGTCTTCACCGGGAAGCCCCTAATCTGATGGTGGATGGCGAGATGAATGCGCTCGCCGCCCTGTCGGAAAAGGCGCGCCAGCGCGTGTTTCCGAACTCGCGGCTGGAAGGATCTGCCAATCTCCTGATTATGCCGAGTGCGGATGCCGCCAACGTCGCCCTGACCTTTATGAAGGGCGTGGATGACAGCGTCTCGGTCGGTCCCATGCTACTGGGCGCGCGGCAGGCGGCCCATGTGCTGACCCCTAATGTCACTGTCCGCGGTATCGTCAACATGACGGCACTTGCGG
>JAJFFJ010000025.1 GCA_021776685.1 Alphaproteobacteria bacterium | reverse complement strand
GGCCGGCATACCGGCGGACAAGCTGAGCATTCAGCTGGACGTGTGTTTCGAGGTGGTCGGGACGGATGGCGGCCCTGCGCTGCCCTACGCCAATCCAGTTGACGATTCCGTTCCCCGCATCGGCCGTCTGTGCGGTCTGATAAATGACGGCGTGGAGTTGGGCATTCACCTTTGTTATGGGGACCCCGGCCATCAACACATCGTCGAGCCGCAGGATCTGGGCACTTGTGTCGCCTTCGCCAATGGCATCTTCGATAAATCACCGCGCCGGGTCGATTTCATCCATATGCCGGTGCCCCGGGGACGGGGCGACGAAGGCTATTTCAGACCGCTGGAAGATATGCGGCTGCCGAATGAGACCCGGCTGATTCTCGGCCTGGTTCACCATACCGACGGGGTCAATGGCACCCGGGCTCGCATGGCGGTCGCAGACGAATTCGCTGGTGATTATGACGTCGCGACCGAATGTGGCTTTGGTCGGCGGGACCCCTCGACGATTCCTGAACTCCTGAAGGTGCACCGGGAAATCTGCGCCTGACCGACTGCCCTAGTTTCCCCGGTCGATAAGTTTGCGCAATGCGGTCTTGAGGGCGGTTACTTCCGCCGGCGTGTAGCCTGCCAGCAGGCCCGCTTCATAGTCCTTCGAGAGCGGCATGAGCGCATCGTTATGGGCGCGACCCGTAGGGGTCAGGGTCAACAGCACCCGCCGCCCGTCAGCCGGGTCGACCTGGCGTTTGACCCGGCCCGCGGTTTCCATTCGGTCGAGCAGCTTGGTCAAGGTCGGCTGCTGCATGAGGGTGTGGGCAGCCATCTCACCCACCGTGCAGGGGCCATCGTGCAGCGTGAACATAACCCGCCATTCCGGCACGCTCAGGCCGCGTTTCCGCACCATGTCGTGTAGGTCGGCGCTGGCCTCCGCCGATGCGCGGGCAAGCAGGTAAAGCAGAAAACCGTCGAGAAAGCCGGTGTCATTGGCCCCATGGCCCCGCGCCCTGCTGCGCTTTTTCAATGGCGTTTTCTCGGTCATTGAAGGAGCGTATCATCACTCAAGATGAAAATATATGCCTTTTCATATGAAAATTCATATGATATGACATGGATCAAATGAGGGAGTAAATTGATGCTTCAGGAACGGATCGAGGCAAAGTGGATCGAGAGCTTCGCGCGGGTCTTTGAACTGTGCGAGGTCAAGGCCGGCGATACGGTGGCGATCCTGTCCGAAACCCAGTCGCGCCAGATCAATGTGCACATCGCAGAGCTGGCGCTGTTGGGCATGGGCGTGAAAGCCTTCCACGTCGTGATCCCGACACCTGCGCAAGCCGCACCGGTGGCGATTCGCTCTACCGGCGCGACGGATGCGATTCAGGGGCTGCAGCCGGTTATCCAGGCGCTCGGCAACACCGACATGTTTCTGGATATGACCGTGGAGGGCAGCCTGCATGCGCCGGAACTACCGGAAATCCTCAAGATGGGCACCCGGGGTCTGATGATTTCCAACGAACATCCGGAGGCACTGGAGCGTCTGGCGCCGGATCCCACGCTGGAAGGTCGGGTGAAGACCGGCATCAAGATGTTGCGGGACGCGAAGCAGATGCGGGTGACATCACCTGCGGGCACGGACCTGAATATTACCGTTGATGGCGCAGTGGCCGGCGGCGGCTGGGGCTTCACCAAACGCCCCGGCACCATGACCCATTGGCCGGGCGGCCTGTGCCTGTGCTTCCCGCAGCCCGACAGTGTGAGTGGCAAGCTGGTGATGGCGACCGGCGACGTGAACCTGACTTTCAAACGCTATGTCGAATCCGCCTTCACCCTGCATATCGAGAATGATTTCGTCACCGAAATCGAAGGCGATGGCGTCGATGCGGAACTTTTCCGCTCCTATATCGCGGCCTGGGGTGACCGGGAGGCCTATGCGGTCAGCCATGTAGGGTGGGGCATGAATGACGGCGCCCGCTGGGACTCCATGACCATGTATGACAAGAACGATTTCAACGGCACGGAGCTGCGCGCCTTCGCCGGGAATTTCGTCTATTCCACCGGCGCCAACGAAGTGGCAGGGCGCCACACTCTTGGCCATTTCGATCTGCCCTTCCGCAATTGCACCGTCACACTCGACAACACCACCGTGGTGAAAGACGGCGTGTTGCAAGGCGAACTGGCAGCCTGACGCGATGACCGTTCCGGCCTACACGCTTGCTGGCCCCACCAGGGACGAAGGGGGCGACCGGCTCCTCCTGCTGCTGCACGGCATTGGCGGCAACAATCAGAGCTTTGCCGATCTGATGGCTGATCTTCCGGACGGCTGGCGTGCAGCCGCCTGGGATATGCCGGGCTATGGCGACTCCGCGCCTCTCGACGAAATGACGTTCGACTCCCTTGCCCAGGCGGCGGTGGCGGTGATCGACGATCTTGGTGCGGAACGCGCGACAGTGCTCGGCCACTCCATGGGTGGCATGATTGCCCAGGAAATTGCTGCGCGGCACCCGGATCGGCTGGACGGGCTGATTCTGTTCGCAACCACGCCTGCCTTCGGTGGCCGTGACGAGAGCTTCAAAGACAGGTTCCTCGCGGACCGGCTGGCGCCGCTGGATGCCGGCAAGACGCCGGCGGATATCGCGCCGCTGTTGGTGGGCGGCATGTTTGGCGACGCCACTTCTCAGACGGCGAAGGACCAAGCCGCCGCAAGCATGGCGGCTGTACCAGCCTCGGCCTATCGCCAGGCGCTGACCTGCATCGTCACCTTCAATCGCATCGCGGAACTGTCTTCGATCAGCTGCCCCACATTGGTGCTGGCCGCGGAGAAGGATGCGTTAGCGCCGCCCAAGACCATGACCCGCTTGGCCGGGAAGATACCTGGTGCGAAATACACCTGCCTGGCCGGCCTTGGCCATCTGGCGAATTTTGAAGACCCGCCCGCGTTCAATCAGGCGCTTGGCGGTTTTCTCACCTCACTACGCTGAACCCCAACCCGACACCGGGAGGAGACAATGGCAATGGAACTCGGAATCCTGCATCAGGACCCAACAGAGCGCCAGCGCGAGCTGGTTATGAAAATTCGTGAGCTGGGCCAGAACAAGTTCGCTGCCCGCGCAGACCAATATGACCGTGAAGGCGCATTCCCGTTCGAGAACTATGACGACCTGCGCGAGGCCGGATTTCTCGCAGTCACGATCCCCGAGGAATATGGCGGCCTGGGCGCTGATTACCAAACCTATTGCATGATCTCTGCGGAGCTGGGCCGCTGGTGCCCGACCACGGCGCTGACCTTCAACATGCACGCGGCCACGTTCATGTGGTCCTTCCAGATTGCAGATTCGATGCCGATGTCGGACGAGGATCGTAAGCTGCACAACGAGCGTCGTATCGGGATCGCCGCCAAGGTGGTCGAGGATGGCGCAATCTTTGCCCAGCCCTTCTCTGAGCCCAACACAGCGGCCGCCGCCGGCAAATCGCCCTTTGGGACCACCGCTACTAAGGTCGACGGTGGGTGGAAGGTCAACGGCATGAAGCACTTCGCATCATTAACCGGCGCCGCCAGCTACTACGGCCTGGTGGTCACCCGGGACGAACCGGGTTTCGAATCAGACATGAAGGGCGCCATGTATCTGGCAGTGCCAGCGGACGCGGAAGGCGTCGAGATCTTCGGTGAATGGGACGTGCTTGGCATGCGCGGGACCGTGTCGAAGTCGCTCAAGTTCACCGACGTCTTTGTGCCCGACGAGAACATGATGGTGCCGCCGGGCATCTACTATCAGGGCGCCCGCGACTACCCCCACATGTTCCTGCTGTTGTGCCCCACCTATCTGGGCCTCAGCCAGGCGGCGTTCGACTTCACCATCAACTATATCGTTGGCAATATCGAAGGCGGCCCGGCGAAAGGTGGCGAGGCGCGCCTGTCGCCGGCCAAGCAGATGTCGTTGGCGGAGATGCGGATCAAGCTGGAGCAGTCGAAGGCGCTGTTTTATCGGTGTATGAGCGAAGCAAAATATCAGCCCAGCAAGGCCGACCGTCTACGCGCTTATTGCAGCCAGTACACGGTGATGGAACATGCCAATGATATTTGCCGGCTGGCGATCCGCACCTGCGGCGGGCGCACCATCTTCAAGCGCTTTCCGCTGGAACGGCTCTATCGCGACAGCCGTTGTGGCTCCCTGATGCTGCCCTGGACGCCGGAAATCTGCATGGAGCGGCTGGGCCGCGAAAGTGTGCTGGACCCCAACGAGCTCGGTGAGGCAGCGTAGCCCACTGGTATTCGCCGGACAGAGGGAACGGCATGGATATATCGCACTGGATCGCCCACCGCGCGGCCTGGTCGCCGGACAAGGTTGCGACCCGCTTTGAAGGCCGGGAAACCACCTATTCGGCGATGGAAGCGCGGGTGGGGCGCCTGGCGGGCGGACTGCGCGACGGACTGGGTGTGGGGCCGGGCGACCGCGTCGCTCACCTTGGCTACAACTCGCCTGACCTGCTGCAGTTGTTGTTCGCCTGCGCGCGTATCGGCGCCATCCTGGTGCCCCTGAACTGGCGGCTGACCCCGCACGAACACGCCTATCAGATCACCGATTGCGGGCCGAATGTGGTCCTGGTCGAGCCTGACTGGTACGACCATATGGATGGCCTGCGGGAGACGTTCCCGGACCTCACCATGGTCGGCTATGGCGATCCGCCCGAGGGATGGCGGTCCTATGAGGATGTGCTGACGGCAAAACCCAGGGCCTGCGATTATGACATCGACCTCGCGAGCCCGATGTTGATCGTCTACACGTCCGGCACAACGGGCCGGCCGAAGGGCGCGGTGCTGACCCAGAACGCGCTCTTCCACGGCGCGGTCAACAGCACGGCCGTGTTCGACATGACCAGCGCCGACCATGTGCTGACCTGCATTCCCATGTTTCACGTAGGTGGCATGAACATCATGACGACGCCCGCCATGCATGCCGGCGCAACGGTCACCATCCTCCCCCAGTTCGAACCCACTGCCGTGCTCGCAGAGATCGCCGAAAGCCGCCCGACATTGATGGTCGCCGTGCCTGCCATTGCCCAGGCGCTGGCAGCCCATCCTGATTTTGCCGGGACCGACCTTTCCTGTTTCCGCTGTGTCGGGACCGGTTCCTCGACCGTGCCGGAGGCAACGTTCACCCCCTGGCATGACCGGGGCGTGCCGATCACCCAGGTCTACGGCCTGACGGAAAGCGGCCCGACCGTAACCGCGGTGCCCATCGCCCTTGGCTTCACCCACAGCGTCTCTGCCGGCAAGGCCGTCCTGCACGCGGAGGCACGGGTGGTGGACGAGGAGGGGAAGGATTGCCCGCCCGGTGTGTCAGGCGAGATCTGGCTGCGGGGGCCGAACATGCTGAAGGAATACTGGAACAATCCGGAAGCGACCGCAGAATCCTTCGCCGAGGGCGGCTGGTTCAAGACAGGCGATGTCGCCCACACGGACGATGACGGCTGGATCTTTGTCGATGACCGCAAGAAAGAGCTGATCATTTCCGGCGGCGAAAACATCTATCCGGCGGAGCTCGAAAATATCCTGGCCGATTGCCCGGACATCTTGGAGTTCGCCGTGATCGGGCGCGCACACGAAAAATGGGGCGAGACCCCGGTCTGTTGCGTGATGCCGAAGGAAGGCGTGGATCTGACCAAAGAGGCGGTTCTGGCGCTGTTCGATGACCGCGTCGCCCGCTACAAGCGGCCGTCAGACGTCATTTTTCTCGACCAGCCCCTGCCGCGCACCAGTCTCGGCAAGGTTCAGAAGTTCGAACTCAGGAAGCGGCTGGGGCTCTAGATCACGCTCGACAGTTTCATGGCGACGCCCATGTCGCCGGAAACCTTGAGCTTGCCCATCATGAAGGCCGTGGTGGGGTCGAGGTCGCCGGCTGTCATCTTCTCGAAATTCTCGAGAGTCATGGTGATGGTGCAATCGGCGTCGCCATCGTCGTTGCTGACGGTGTTGTCATTGCCGTTGATGAAAACCTTCCCATCATCACCGAAGTCGAACTTGACTGTGTGATCGAAGCCGCTGGCAGTGGCAACGCGTTCGCGGACGGTGTCGGTGACGCTTTCAAGGCTCATAGGGGTATCCTGTCGGCAGTGTTTTTGGCGGCATTCTCGCGAAGGAGAAGATGCCGGAAATGCTTTTTGGAAGGCGGTCCTAGTTAACCCGTTCGATGATCGTCGCAGCGCCCTGGCCGGCGCCGACGCAGAGGGTGGCGAGACCCGTCTGCAGGTCCCTGCGCTCCAGTTCATCCAGCAACGTGCCGAGGATCATCGCGCCGGTGGCGCCGAGCGGATGGCCCATGGCAATCGCGCCGCCATTCACGTTCATTTTCTCGTGGGGCACGCCCAGCTTCTTCATGAAGAACATGACGACGCTGGCGAAGGCCTCGTTGAGCTCATAAAGGTCGATATCGTCGACGGTCATGCCGGCGCGTTTCAAGGCCTTTTCCGCCACGGCGACGGGGCCGGTGAGCATGATTGTCGGCTCGGAGCCGGTTGAGGCGAAGCTGCGGATGCGCGCCCGCGGCTTGAGGCCGAGTTCGTCGCCCAGTTCTTTCGTGCCGATCAGCACGGCTGCTGCGCCATCAACGATGCCCGAGCTGTTGCCGGCATGGTGCACATGGTTGATGCGCTCCACATCGGGATAGCGCTGGATGGCCACGTCGTCGAAGCCAAACTGTGCGCCCATGCCAACAAAAGATGCGTCGAGGCTGCCGAGGGACTGCATGTCGGCCTCAGGGCGCATATGCTCATCATGGTCCAGGATGTTCAGGCCCTGGCGGTCGCTTACCGGCACCACGGATTTTTCGAAGTAGCCATTGTCCCAGGCATGCTTTGCGCGCTTCTGGGATTCGACACCGAAGGCATCGACGTCATCGCGGCTGAAACCTTCACGGGTGGCGATCAGGTCAGCGGAAATGCCCTGGGGCACGAAGTAGAGCGGGAAAGCGACATCCGGGTCGCAGTAGTAGGCGCCCCCGGCGCTCATCATGGGCACGCGGGACATGCTTTCGACACCGCCGCCGATTGTCATGTCCGCCTGACCAGCCATCACGTTGGCGGCGGC
This sequence comes from Alphaproteobacteria bacterium, assembly GCA_021776685.1. GTDB lineage: Bacteria > Pseudomonadota > Alphaproteobacteria > Bin65 > Bin65 > JAJFFJ01. The sequence goes on along the minus strand of JAJFFJ010000025.1, from coordinate 21,933 downwards.
GTAGTTGACTGCATCCAGACCGGAAGAGCAGAAGCGGTTCACCTGAATGCCGCTGACCGATTCGTCATAGCCCGCCTGCAGGACGGCGGTGCGTGCAATATCCGCGCCCTGTTCGCCAACCGGCTCAACGCAGCCGAGAACCACATCATCCACGTGCGATGTGTCCAGATCGTTGCGGTCGCGCAACTGTTCCAGCACATGGCTGGCGAGACGCACGGGTGTAACTTCGTGCAGGGACCCGCTGGCCTTTCCCTTGCCGCGTGGTGTGCGCACGGCATCATAAATATAGGCGTCGGTCATCGGGGCATCTCCCTCACGGTCGAATTGGTCACCAGGTGACTATATGTGCGGGCCACGCACGCGAACAAGGCCATGAGTGCCGCATCAAACGCAAAAAAACGGGGCCCCGAAGGGCCCCGTTTCCTGGTTCGAAAGGTAAAACGTCTACTGAGACACGCGGCAGGATGCGTTGCGCGTCCGGGCCTGTGTGCATTGTGTCACCGCCTGAATGCGCAGGCGACCATTGAAGCAACGGTAGACGATGTTGGAGTGGAAGTTGCAGACACCGTGGGGTGGCGCGCCGCGGGTGATGACACCTGAATTTACGGACATGCGCCAGCTCTGACCGTGCCGCATCCGCCGGAACGGGAAGGGGATGCGCGCGCTTTGGCTACCGCTGCAGCCCGGTGACGCGGCAGAGACCCGTGCATTGCCGACGAAGCAGGCCTGACCCGCGCCGCCACCACCGCCGCCGCAGCGGCCGTAGCGGATGAGCCGAGCGCCGCGGCGCCTAAGCTGACAGATGTTGGCGAAGTTGTATCGCCGACCATTCCACCAGCCACAGGCGGGACGGGGGTTGGCGCAGGCGCCACCACCACTGGCGCCGCAACGACTCAGCCTGACCTGGCGGGCGCGATCCTCGGACCGTGCGCGACCAGGGGCCACGCGCATGCACCAATTGTAGTGGTTGCCATAGTTGCTTTGCCACCGGGTGCCAAAGCCGCCGCACCGGCGCGCGCGGTTTGCGCGCTGGGCGTTTACCGCGCGCTGGGCGTAGTTCCGGCAGAAGGTCACTTTATTGCCGACACCGCCGCCACCACCACTGGCGCCGCAACGCCGCAGCCTGACCAGGCGGGCGTTGTCCTCGGATCGTGCGCGACTAGGAGCCACGCGCATGCACCAGTTGTAGTGGTTGCCGTAGTTGCTTTGCCACCGGGTGCCAAATCCGCCGCATCGGCGCGAGCGGTTTGTGCGTTGATGGTTCACGGCGCGCTGGGCGTAGGCCCGGCAGTAGCTCACCTTGTTGCCGACACCGCCGCCACCGCCGCCAGTGATGCAACGAATGCGCCGATAGCCGACACAGCCGCCGCCGGTGCAATAGCGCCCCGACCCGACCACGAATGTCCGGCCAGGCCGATATGTCGAGTAGGACCGTGCACCACCTGGATGGCCTTTTGCACGGCAATACCAGTTTGCCCGCGCCCTGCCGCAGTTTCGCGCCCAGGTCCAGCAGTGATCGAGGATTGCGCCACTGGCGCGTGGGAAGCTGTAAATTCTGTCTGCCTGCGCACTGGACACAGCCCAGGCAGGCATCAGTGCGGCCAGAACCACCACACATTTGAGAAGTCGTATCATCTGTTATTACCCCTTGGCTTCTGACCGAACCAGCACTCCTGCACCTTCACGGTGACGGAGGCTGACACTGACGAAATGTGTATCACGCCCAGTGGCCGCGATACCGTTGAGTGCTACCTGAAAGCGCGAACTTCGCATGGGTGCCCTCTCCTTGTTCCACAGTGCTCCCCAAGCCCTCGGAACGGCAACAACCGTCGCACAATTAATACGGGCCGACAACAACAAGCCTTCCTGTTTCAGAAATACTTACACAGCGTCTTATGGAGAAGTGATTCCAGGATCAAACATACCCTTCCTTTCCACAAGCTCCCGAAATCCTGGATCGTGGCAATGGTCCTTGCCTGCCTATAGTGCGGGACGGAGGGCAGGATGCGTATATTTATGTGGCTAGCTGTGATCGGCACGGGCTTGATCGTCACGTCGCCGGCGGCAGCGAAGTCGGGTGCCGATCTGGCGAGATGTGGCAAGAAAACTCAGAAGATAAGTGCCTGCACGCGCCTGATCGCCAGTGGCAAATATGTCCGCGGAGACCTGGCCATCCTCTATTGGAACCGGGGCAACGCCTATGTGCGCCTGCAGAAGTTCAAGCTGGCCATCGCCGACTTTGACAAGGCGATTCAGGTGAACTGGCGGTTCGCCTACGCCTACTACGCCCGCGGCTTGATATATCAATACGCCTTGAAACAGCGGGACCGCGCGATCAAGGACTTTCGCATGGCCTATGATCTGCAGCCCTGGGTCGATCAGTTCGCGGACAAGTTGCTGACCTTCGGCTACCTGGTGCCCGTGCGCTCCCGCCTTTGATGCCTTTGATTGCGTGGCCGGCGGATGCCGTCCATCCGCTGCGGGCGTGGGTTTTCCAAGCCGATCTGTCAGGCCGACCTGTCAGTAAGTCAAAGTCCCGCTGAGACGGCCGGCAGCGCCGAAGGCTGATACCCGGACACGGCCCCCTTTTGGATTGCCGGTGTAGGCAACCGTAAAACAGGCCGTCGCGCCGTTGTTCCACTCCGACAGGCGGATGCACAGGGTCTTGCCCCGCACCGACCACGTGCCGCGTTCATTGATATACCCCGTCTGCAGGGGCGGTCTTTCCGTGACCGCTGTAAGGCCGCCACCGGCCCTGAAGCGCAGCAAGGTGAGGCGCGGCCGGCCGGGCATGTAGGTTTGCAGCCGGCGATTGGCGAACAGCACCGTAAGGCGGGGCACAGCCGCCTTTTTCTTCCGCCGCGCACGCGCCGCGCGTCGCGCCGCTTCCTCGCGCCGGGCAGCTTCCTCCTCAGCCTGTTGGGACGCCTTCATGATTTTTTCGGCGTCCTGCGCCGGAGACATATTGTTGCCGTCAGTCCCCCGGGCGCTGCCGGCGCCACTGGTGCTTTCTGTTGGCGGGTCGGCCGGCCCAGTGCCACCAGACAGGGTTGCAAACCCGACGCCGCCAAGCAGAAGCAGCGCAATCACGCCGCTGCCGATCAGCACCGGAGGGCGCCGCCAGGGTGATCCGCTATCGGTCGGTGGCGGCAACATTGGCGGGGCATCGGTTGGGCCTGCTACGGCGGGCGCCTCCGCTGCTGCCACTGGGGCCACCGGGGCAAGCGCAGTCTCTGCGGGCTCGGCCCGTTTCGTCCGGGCATCCGGCTCGGCGGCGTAGGCCGCGGCAAGACCGGCAGTCGCGGCGGTTGACCCCGAATCGGGTGCCGCCGCAGCGGCGGGGGCATCCGCATCCGCCAGCAACGTTCGGAATGCCGCGATGGTCTGCGGCCGGGATTTCTCCGGGATCTGCAGGGCCTGCTCGACAGCGGCAAAGAGGGCAGGGCGATAGTCACCGGTGGCCGGTCGTGCCTGGGTCTGAAGCGGGTCCTGTTCGCCCCGGAACGCTGCGAAAGCCCTTGCCGTCGCCGTCACTGGTTTTTGACCGGTCATGCACTGGTAGAGCACGGCACCCAGGGCATAGATATCGGACCACGGTCCCAGGTTGTCGCTGGCTTCATATTGCTCATGGGGCGCATAGCCGTCCGCCGCAACGGCCCCGGCATTGTCCGTACGCTGGGCCAGTATCTGGTTCGCCCGCCCGAAATCGAGCAGCACCGGCGTGCCGTCCTGGCGTGTCAGGATTTTGTCGGGGCGTAGATCCAGATGCTGCAGACCTGCGGCGTGAACGCTTTCCAGTGCCTCCAGAACCGGCGGCAGCAGGTGGTCGATCTCCTGCTCGCTGAGCGGGCCGGCAGCAAGCCTGGCAGACAGGCGCTCGCCTTCCTGGAACTTCATCACCAGATAGGCTGTGTTGTTCTCGCGAAAGCAGCCCAGCACCGGGACGATGTTGCTGTGGCTCAGATCGTAGAGGATCTGCGCCTCTTCCTGGAAGCTCCTCAGACCCCAGTCGAAATTCTGGGCGTGGCTGCTGGAGATCGGGCCGACGGACGTGCCGTCGCTCTGGCGCATGGCGAGGCCAGTCGGCAGGTATTCCTTGATCGCAACGGATCGGTCGTGGGCGGTTTCGGTCGCATGATATGTGATGGCATAGGCATGCGCGCCAAGAACGGCGTCGATCCTGTAGCCGGAAAGCTCCGTGCCAACAGGCAGTGCGTTATGAAATTCCTGCTCCGCCATATAGCCAACCACCCCGCATCAACGCGGGGGCCCCTGGTTTGACCTGATCAAATCATGCCTGATCGGCGGCATTTTCGCAATCGCCGCCCGACATAGATGAGATGTCGCTCCTGACAGGTTGATACGCGGAAAGGTAGTGAATCAGCCCCCTCAGGTCAGACCGGTCGCCGTTTTACGAAGTGCAGGCTGGTCAGGGTCATGACCGTTTCGCCGGCCTGATTGACCGTTTCATAGGACATGCGGATAGCGTCCTTGCCGCCGGCGTCGCTCGCGGGCGACAGTTCAGCCACCGTCGCCACCACATGCAGGCTGTCGCCCGCGCGTACAGGCTTTTGCCACCGCAGCTTGTCGACGCCGGGGGAACCCATGCCGCCGGCACGCAGGACACCCAGATCAGCAAACAGGCCGAAGGTGATCGCTGCCGTCAGATAGCCGGGCGCAATGAGCCCGCCATAAATCGTGTCGCGCGCCGCTGCCGGATCGGTGTGATAGGGCAGGTTGGCGTAACGCTGGCCAAAGGCGAGGACTTCCGCTTCGTCCACAGAACGTGAGTCCGTGACGAACGTCTGATCTGGGGCAAAGTCCTCGAAATACAGGTCCTGTTCGGGAGTTGTGGGCGACGGATGGGACATGTGGGAACACTCTGGCGTCTAGGGAGGGCGTTTCGCCTTGTTTAGCGCTCCGGCCGGCGGGGTGACAGCGCCGGGATGGTCGCACAAATCTGTGAGTGGCCCCCGGCCCCTATTGATCCCGCCACGCTTGAGTGCCACTTTGCTGATGGAAGCGCCGGCAGGAGCTGGTGCGGCTGAGGAGCAATCTATGAGCCTGGAAGAAAAACTTGCAGAAATCCGGGCGGCGGGCGCAAAGCGCATCCCTGAAGACAAGCGGGCCATTGTTGGCGCGTTTACCAAGGGGCAGCGCGACTCGGGCATGCTCGACAGGACGATCAAGGTTGGCGATACGCTGCCGCCCTTCGTCCTGAAGAATGCCAACGGCGCTGACGTCAGCTCGGACGATCTGCTGGGCAGGGGCGCAGTCGTATTGACTGTGTTCCGTGGCCACTGGTGACCCTACTGCAATGCAGAGCTGTATGCTTTGCGCGACATACATGCAGATTTGAAAGCGGCTGGCGCTAATCTGGTGGCGTTGACGCCCCAGCTGGCCGAGCACAATCAGACCATGATCGAGCGCCACAAGCTCGATTTCGACATGCTGAGCGATCCCGGCAACGCCTACGCGGCGCAGCTGGGCCTCAAGTTTGAGCTCTCCGCAGAAGTGGCGGAGATCTACAAGGGCTTCGGCATCGATCTTCCCGGCACCAATGGTGACGGCAGTCAGACATTGCCGATTCCGGCGCGCCTGGTGATTGATTCGTCGGGCGTGGTGCGTGCCACTGACATCGATGTGGACTACACCCACCGGCCTGAGCCGGCGAAGACACTCGCGGACGTGCAGGCGCTCGGTTAGCACTGATCGCCGCAATGAGAATTGAATAGGGCTGGCTCCCATTGGGGCCAGCCCGCTTCATTTCAGATGAGAGCCTGCGCCAATCCGGCCCTCCGCAACAGTTGTCCCACAGAGTCCGAGAAGCTAGTTTCTCCGGCATGAGTGATCGACCGCAAAGACTTATCGTCGGAATTTCCGGGGCATCGGGCATCATTTATGGTGTCCGGGTGCTGGAAGCGCTCCGTCCCACCGCCATCGAAACCCACTTGGTCATGTCGAAATCGGCCGAGATTACGCTGGCCTACGAGATGTCCGCCAAGGTGGCGGAGATTCACGACCTGGCTGATGTGGTGCACCCGATCCAGGATATCGGCGCGGCGATCTCCTCAGGATCATTTCATACCGAAGGGATGCTGATCGCGCCCTGCTCAATCCGCACCATGTCGCAGATCGCTACCGGGACCACTGACAACCTGCTGGCCCGCGCCGCCGATGTGGTGCTGAAGGAACGTCGCCGGCTGGTGATGATGGTGCGCGAGACGCCATTGCATCTGGGCCACCTGCGGACGATGACGTCGCTGACAGAGATGGGGGCGGTAATGGTGCCGCCGCTGCCGGCCTTCTACAACAATCCGGAAACCATCGACGACATCGTCAATCACAGCGTCGGCCGCGCGCTCGATCTGTTCGATATGGAACTTGGTCTCGTCAAACGCTGGGGCGAAGAAGATGGCGACGGCCCCAAGGTCCGCCGGTTCCGCGGCAAGAAATAGCGGCATTTCGGCAGTAACCAATTAACCACCGCCTGCTAGGTTTTCAGCAGTCGCGCCGGTATGGTGCGGCGCAAACAAAGACATGGCTGCCCATAACCGCCGGTAAAGGCGGACCCTTCTGCAGCCCGGGATAAGTTAACGGTGGTGCCATGACGGAGCACATTCACGACCTCGCCCTGATCCTTGATGATCTGGAGGCGCAGGGGCGTCTCGCGCGGGTCAAAAGCGAGGTGGACCCGGTCCACGACCTGGCGGGCGTGGCCGCAGAGTTCGAGGGCAAGCCCCGCGCGCTCCTGTTCGAGAAGGTTAAGGGTCACCCCTGGCCTGTGGTCACCGGCCTCTACTGGAGCCGCGAGCTGCTTGCCGCGCTGTTGCGCAAGGACGAACGGGAACTGCCCCAATATGTTTCCGGCTGCATCAAGAACTGGCAGACCCGGCCGGTACACCCGGAAGTGGTCAGCGACGGGCCGGTGCTGGAGGTGACGGAGAATGACGTCGACCTCGCCAAGATGCCGATACCGGTTCACGCCACCAAGGATGGCGGCGCCTATTTCGATGCCGGCGTGGTGATTGCCAAGGACCCGGAGACGGAGGTTCGCAACGCCTCGATCCAGCGGTTCCAGGTCACCGGCAAGGACCGGCTGCACGTGAATATCGATTCCGGCCGCCATCTGGAGGACTATCTGGCGAAGGCCGCCAAGCAGGGCCGCAGCCTGACCTTTACGCTGAATTGCGGCGTCGGCCCGGGCCTGCATTTCGCCGGCTCTGCCCCCGCGGAAGCGGCTCCCCTTGAGATGGACGAGTTGGGCATTGCCAGCGAGTTTCACGGCCGGCCTCTGGAACTGGTCAAAAGCTCCAACGGCTATGACGATATCGTCGCCCACGCCATGTGGGCGCTGGAATGCGAGATGGTCCCGGGCGAGGTTGCCAACGAGGGTCCGTTCGCCGAGGTCACCGGCTACTACGCCACCGTGGCGCCGCGCCCCGTGGTGCATGTGAAGAAGATTCACCGCCGGGCCGAGCCGGTGTTTCATACGATCCTTTCCGGCATGGAAGTTCATAACTCGGTCGGTCTGCTGGGCGAGGCGAACGTGCTGAACCTGCTGCAGCAGCAGGTGCCGGGCGTAACCGATGCCTATTTCAGCCATGGCGGCTGCGGCTTCTACCACTGCGTCGTGGCGATGAAGCAGCCCCGGGCCGGCTGGTCGAAGCAAGCGATCATGGCCGCCTTCGCAGCCTTTCCGCCGCTGAAAATGGTGACGGTGGTGGACGACGACGTAGATATCCGAAGCGCACAGGATGTGGAATGGGCGCTGGCCACCCGTATGGATCCGAGCCACGGCGTGGTCGTGGTGGAACACGCCTTCGGCCACGGTCTGAACCCGTCCTTCCCGGACTATTTCGGCAGCAAGGTCGGCTTCGATGCGACCCAGCCCCACCCGCGTCGCCCGGAATTCGAGCGGGCCACCTACAAATCTGTGTCCCTCGCCGACTATAAGGTGGAAGAGCCAGAGATCCTGGTGGCCAAAGCCGCGGCCGAAGAGGCGCCGGTGGCCGCGCCAACGGGACCGCGCTGGCGTGACCCTGCAGAGCGGGTCACCCGCACCCTGGCCCGTCTGAAGCGTCGTCATGCGGAAGCGCGGCGCAATGCCATGGGCCTGCCGGGACTCGCGGATGTGTCGAGCCTGCGGGCCGGCGGCCTTGACCGTGTGTTTGTCGCAGAGCCCGAAGCGCCTAAGTCTGAAGTTCCCGTGCCTGTGCAACAGGAAGTGGCGGAGGCCGCGCCCGCGCCTGTGGTTGAGGAGGCTCCGGTCGCTGCGCCGGCACCTGCTGCTTCACCGTCGGGACAGAATGGTGCGGCCCCAGTGGCCCCGGCGCCAGTGACGCATATGCGGCCTGTGGATGTGGCCCGGGCGCGCATGATGCGGTCCCGCACCATGCCTCAGTTCCCGAGCCGCCCGACTCCGCCGGACGCAGACAAGGCGGACTCCAGTGACAGAATGGCAGGCAATACCGGTTCAATTGACGGCGGCCCGCAGGCGGGACAGTCGGGAGACGACGCCTAAGAGGTGGTCGTTTTGGGCGCGCCTGGCGCGCCTAGCGCTTCCTGATCAGCAAAGGTGCGTCGGCATCTAGATTGTTGGACCCAGCGGCATTGCCGCCAGCTTGTGGAATCGCGGTCTGGATATAGTGGCCAGGCTCATCGTGTCCCGGCAGCAGCAAGCTGGTGGACAGAACGATAATCAGCGCGGCAATCAGATGAGGTCTACCCATAACCTGTCTCCAACGGGCGAATGCCCAAGATCAGACAGGCAGGTTAGGGGGTATGTGTTAACAGCACGTTTCGCTGGTTTACGGTGAATTCCTAACAACGGCCCGGGGTGGTTGTTCGGTAACCGGTTGAAAATAAACAATACTTGCTGCGCCTAAAAGTTAACGCCTGAGTCGGTCAGCCGTAGCTGTATTCCCGCAGATGGTGGGCATAGTGGCGCAACGTCACCGCTTGTAGTTGGACGAGTTGATTGTCCAGGTCGTCGGGAAGGGCGCCGGATGCGGTCATGATTTCTTCGGACAGGGTATCCAGCCGCTCGGCGAGGGCCTGCCAGTCGGGAGAAGCGGTGTCGGTCATCTCACGAGAATAGCCAAAATTTATAGGGCTGGGAGCCGGCAACTTGCCGCCTCGCCGACAGTCATTTCGCGGGAATTTCCAGATCCAGGTCCCAGGTCTGGCCGACCAGATCCTGGCCAAAGCTGTGATGGGCGTCGGACGCGGTCAGCTCGAACCCGGCCTGCTCATAGATGTGGCGGGCCGCATGGAGAATGTCATTGGTCCAAAGGGTCATCGACGTATACCCAGCCTGTCGGGCAAAGCGCAGGCATTCGTCGACCAGACGCCGGCCGATGCCATGGCCACGGGCAGAAGCCTCGATGAACAGCATGCGCAGGCGGGCGGTCTTTTTGTTTTCCTCGACCAGAAAAACCGATCCGACGCGCTTGCCGTCCATTTCCGCGATCCAGCATCTCTCCCGGGCGGGATTGAAGTTCTGGATGAATTTGGCCACCAGTTCTGCGACCAACGCCTCGAAATCTTGATTCCAGCCATACTCATTGGCGTAGAGCACCGCATGCCGTTCAACGATCCAGCCCATGTCGCCAATTTGATGGGGGCGCAGCATATAAGGTTGCAGCCCCCCGGTTTCGGGTGAGAGGAGGGCCTCGACCTTTTCAAGCGCGCTGACCAGATATTGTTGGTCGGTCTCATTGAGCCCCGCCAGCATTTCGCTGACTTCACGGTTGGACCCTTGCTCAAGCTGGCCGAAGGCTGCGTGACCTTTATGGGTCAGGCTCAGGTGGCTGCGGCGGGCATCGTCGGGTGCTGACCGGCGGATCAGCAGGCCATTCTTTTCAAAATTTTTCAGGAGCCGGCTGACATAGCCCGGATCCAGGCCAAGCTCCCGGCACAGGTCCGTGGCCGTCAGATGTTCCCGATTCGCAAGTTCGTAGAGCACTCGCGCCTGGGTCAGGGAATAGGGGCTTTCGTGCAGTCTTTCCCGCAACATGCCGATACGACTGCTGTAGAAGCGACTGAACCGCCGTACCGCAGCAGTCCGGTCATTGATCAGGGTCTCAGCCACCGCCCCATCCATTTCGGCCAATCACATTAATTGTTATAGGCAATTAATTAGTTGCCTAAGTCAATAAAAATGGCAACGCCAGATGATGAGCAGAAGCGTGGGTCCCTAGCGCCCTTTGAATTCCGGTTTGCGTTTCTCGATGAAGGACAGCGCGCCTTCCTTGTGGTCCTCGGTCAATTTGAGGACGCTCTGACCGATCCGCTCAAAATTTCGGCCGGTCTCGATGTCGACATTCATGCACTGATTGATCACCACTTTGGCCGTCGCCAGAGCCAGCGGTGCTTTCTCCGCCAGGGTCTGGGCAAACTCCATCGCCCTCGGCATCAACTCGTCGTCCGGATAGACTTCGTCGACCAGGCCGATTTCCTTCGCACGGGAAGCCGGGATCACCTCGCCGGTCATGACGAGGCGCTTGGCCTGGGACGGCCCGACCACCTTGACCAGCCGTGAGATACCGCCTGACCCGGGGATCAGGCCCACATTGTTTTCCGGCAGACCCAGGCGGCCGCTTTCCGCGGCGAAACGGAAATCGCAGCTGAGCGCCAGCTCGCAGCCGCCGCCGGCAGCGACGCCGTTGATGGCGGCGATCACCGGAACTTCCATCTGCTCGATATTATCCAGCACGTTGTGGAACATGCGCGCGTGGGCGCGGAATCCGCGGGTGCCGAGCGATGTCAGATCGCCCATACCGCGAACATCTTCGCCCGCGGAGAAGGCGCGTCCGGTGCCGGTAATGATCAGCACCCGCAGGTCCTGATCCTCCACCAGCTCGACCACTGTGTCGCGCATTTCGTGACGCATCTCCAGATTCCAGGCGTTCAGCGTCTCGGGCCGGTTCATCCGCATCACGGTGACGGCGCCATGTTTCTCAAGTTCGAGATATTTGAGGTCGGTCATGGTGGTCCTGTCTCTGTCCATTCAATCCGGCGGCACAAAACGCACGCCGGCTTCAAAAGTCTTGTTGGCCTATTCCGGGGGCATGTCGTGGCGGAGGGCTTCCACATCGCCCAGATTCCACAGCGCCCAGTGCAGGTTCATGTCAGCCTGCTGCACCGTTGACTGTATCTGCGGGATGTCGGTGCCCTGGCAGACCTCGTCCACCAGCGCGCGGGCGGCCTTGAGCTTTTCTATCATTTGATCTGGTGTGAGCATGGCTCGTCTCCCTAGCGGTCCAGCGCCCGGCGCAATTCCTTGGGCCGATTGTCGGTGATCCGTTTGGTCTTCAGGTCATAGCGGGGCAGGCTGTTGGGTGCGAGCGGTTCCATCTCCAGACGCACATGCAACGCCTTGTGGATGGTCTCCTGCACCTGCTTCGACAGCGCGTCATAGCTGCCCGCGTCGACTGATGGCTCCGGTTCATAGCGCACGGTCATGCGGTCGTTGCCGTCAATATGGTCCAGCACCAGTTCATAGTAGGGGCTGACACCCGGCGTCTCGCCGAGAATATTTTCGACCGCGGTCTGATAGACGTTTGTGCCGCGCACGGTGACCATGAAATCCGTGCGCCCGAGTACGACGCCATCCAGCTTGTCCCAGGTGCGTCCGCAGGAGCAGCTTTTCAGCCTGCGCACCAGATCGTGGCTGCGATAGTTCAGCAGCGGCTGCGCAGAATTCGTGTAGCTGGTGATAATGTTTTCGCCGATCTCGCCTTCCGGCACCTCGTCACCGGTGTCCGGATCCATGGACCAGGTGAAGACGTTCATTTCATTGGCATGCACGCCGTCGCGATTGGGACAGCCGGGGGCAAAGGCCTCGATCTCGGCGATGCCCAGCAGCTCGCCGGAATCAGCGCCCCAGGCTTCGTCGATCTGCTTTTTCATGGCGGGCAGGGCGAAGGGCCCCGGTTCTCCCGCGTGATAGGTAAACTTGATACTGCTCTGGGTCATGTCTTCGCCCATGTCCCGGGCCACCTGCGCCAGGCGAACGGCGAAGGTGGGGGTGGAGATCAGTACCGTCGGCTTCATGCGCAGGATCTGCTGCACATGCTGTTCCGAGTTGGCGCCGCCGCCGGAGACGACTTTGGCGCCGAAACGCCGCGCTGCCCAATAGCAGGACCAGAAGCCGGCAAAGTTGCCCCAGTTGAAGGCGAAATAGAATGAGTCCGTGGGCCGAATGCCATGAGCCCAGAAGCCATAGGTCCAGCTCTCGCCGTATCTTTCCGTGTCATAGAGCGTCCACGGGATGCCGAGCGGTGTACCCGTGGTGCCGGATGTCTCCGCATGATGGTGGATCATTTCATCGGGCAGCGTCAGCGTATCGCCATAGGGCGGGCGCTCCGCCTGCAGCTGCAGAAAATCCTGCTTGTCGGTGACCGGGATGCGCTTCTTGAAATCGTCGAGTGACTTGATCTGCTCTGGCGTCACCTTCGCCGTTTCCATGGCGCGGCGGTAGTAGGCGCTGTGGTGCCAGACATAGTCGACGAGCAATTGCAGCTTTTTCAGGTGCAGCGCGTCGAGCTGCTCCCGGGGCATCGTCTCGGTATAGGCATTCCAGTATTTCGCGCCGGCTGCCGCCGGCGTGTGATGGGTGATCGGCGCGACCACGGCATTCCTCCCTCAAGGACTCGTTTTGTGGGGCCCGTTCTATTGGGCCTCGTTCTTGTTACAAGAATCTCCGGTTGGCCAGGTGATCCGGGATGTCCATCTCAAGCTCTTCCAGCACCGGAACGGTGTCAGCAATATATTTCTGGCGGAGTTCTTCGTTGGACCTCGCTTTGATGCCCCATTTGACATAGATCTCGGAATTCTTCGAATCTGATTTGCCGAACATGTCCAGCACGGCGGGCCACCATTTATGAAGGCCGTCCTGCGCCTCTTTGCGGCCATCGGGAGTCTTGATGATCTCACGCACATAGGCGATGCCGGCGCTGGCGTGAAAGCGTTCTTCCTTTTCCAGCTGGGGCGAGACTTCAGCCAGCGGTTTGTAGGTGCTGCCCATCCACTCGATGCCGACGTAGAGGCCGACCCGGTCGCCGATGCCGTGAAACCAGGCTACGTCGACCCAGGATTCGAGCGGCATTTCGAACAGATACTGTTTCGGCTTCTGGTCGGTGACGGGATCTTCACCCAGGCCGCGGATCAGCTCGGCGACGATATGGCCGTGCTGTACTTCCTGGCGCACAATCTCCGATTCGACCAGCAGCGACTTTGTATCCGGCGCATAGGTGAAGCCTGCTTCTGCGATCCGGCCCAACAGGCGCCGATAGTGCGGGTTGGCGTTGTTCTCTACGTGGCCATACTTCAGCAGCTTGACTAGGAACTGCCGGTATTCCTCCGGCATTTCCGCGTCATCTTTCTTGTATTGAATAATCTTGGGCATCTCGGTCATGGGGCGCGCCTTTACAAAAACTGGCGGTTGGATGTGTGATCGGGGACGTCGAGTTCCAGTTCCTGCAGCAGCGGGACGGTATCGGCGATGTATTGCTGGCGCAGCTGTTCGTTGGTTTTCGCCTTGATGCCCCATTTGACATATTTCGCAGAATTCTTCGAATCAGACCGGCCGAACATATCGAGTGCCGCCGGCCACCATTTATAGAGCTTTTCCTGCACCTCGTTGCGGTTTTCCGGTTCCCTCATCAGCTTCTTGAGGTAGCGGAATCCGGCAGTAGCGTGGAAATACTCCTCCTTCTCAAGCTGGTCGGCGACCTTGGCGAGCGGCTCATAGGTGCTGCCCATCCACTCGATCCCCACATAGAGACCGACCCGGTCGATCAGCATGTGGAACCAGGAAACGTCGCACCAGGAATCCTTATCGATGAAGAAGGCGTACTGGCCGACGCGCTTGTCGTGATAGGGGTCCTCGCCCAGCGAGCGGATGATGTTGGCAACGATTTCGCCGTGGCCGACTTCCTGCCGCAGGATTTCCGCCTCAATCATCAGGCTGCGGCCGTCGGGAGCATGACGCATGCCAGGCTCGGCAATGTCCGCGAGCACGTCGCGATAGTGCGGGTTGCCGTTGTTTTCGACATGGGAATATTTCAGCAGCTTGACCATGAAGTCGCGGAACTCCGGCGGCATGTCCGGATCGTCCCGCTTGTACATTTTAAGGGCGCTGCCCTCGACCATCTTTGGCTGCCGGTCGCCGGCGGCTTTGGCGCCGCCTTCCGGCATCTCCATCCCGGCCATCGGATCTTCCGGCAGCAGATCATCGGCGGTGTCACCGCCAACGGCGTCTTGTGAATTGGTCATGATGCTGTTTGCTCCTGGGTCAGGCTTCGAAGGGTGCTGGTGCGAAGCGCGCGCACCAGTTCTTCGCCATTGAAATCTTCGCTCCGCCGGTACCATTCAAGAAAGGTGCCGTCATGGCCGGCCATCACGATCGCGGCCTGCTCCCGTGTGCGGATATCCGTCCGGAACTCGCCGCGGGATTTGCCAAAGTCGATCAGGTCTTCAAGGGTGCGGTAGAGGCGGTCATAGATCGCCCTGGTTCGCGCTTCGATCGCCTCACCCTGGCCGCCAAATTCCAGGGACATGAGCACCAGCAGCAGCACATGCTCTGCCTGGGTCACGCCCAGGGTCGCCTGGCCGTGGACAAAAGCGACGATCTTGGCGGCGGCATCTGGACCGGCATCGGACACCCGCCGCACCATGTGGTCGACGACGATCTCTTCCACCCCGTCCAGCAGGGCGTGCAGCAGGCCATCCTTGCTCTTGAAGTAGAAATAGACCGAGCCTTTGGTCAGACCGGCGGCTTCCGCGATTTGCTCGACGGTGGTGTGCCGGTAGCCCTGGGACACAAAGAGCGCCAACGCCGCGCCAAGCAAATTCTCGACGCTGGCCGCGCGCTGGGCGCTTTTTGTAGCGGGTTTTCCCACGGAAACTGTCGGTACGCTCTCGGTCATGCTGCACCCAGTTAAGATACTGACTGTTTAGTCAGTATTTAGGCGTGGAGTCAAGACGGCCTTTGCGCAACGATTATCCCGGATTGAATATCGCTGGTTCCCGCTATGCGCCTGTCACCATATCTGAGCATCTTGAGGCAAAATTCTGTCACGTGTGCCGTGATTTTGGCCCTGGGTCCGGTTTTGGTATCGGGCATCAGCCTGCCGAAAACGGCTGTGGCGGAGATGCCGGGCGAAGCAGTTGTCCAGGATCCTCAGCGGGCCGCCAAGTTGGCGCGCCAAATTCTTGCAACCTTCCCGAAAGGGTCCCGGGGCTGGCGCATGGGAAAAGGGGTGGTTTTCGGCGACCAGGCGAGCGCGCCCGACCAGGGCGCCGGCCAGCGCTGGCGCTATCTGCCCACAGCGGCGCGGATCTATCTGGCCGGGCGTGGTACCGCGCCGAAGCAGCTTCGCCTGCGCGCTATACTGACGCCCGCGCGGTGGGTGCAGCAGAAGCGGCGGCAGATGGCGCGGATCCTGGAAAAAGCGCCCCATTGCGTCAGCAGGCCAATGATCGCCGGTGCGGAGGCGTGGCTGCTGGGCTGGTTCGATCATGCAAAGCGCAAGCGGCAACCAAAGGGGGACACCTGTGTGCCCGGCGCCCGGCTGGTAATTGTGGCGGGCCGCCTGATCCTGACCCTGTCCACCAGCCACCATGTGGGCAGCGCCGGCCTGCGGATCGCCCGGGAGGTCGACTACAAGGCACTTGCCGCCTTACAGGCCAAGTTGTTCCCCGAGCCGAAGGAACCGGCCAAAGAACCGGCAAAGGAGCCAGCCAAATGAGCGGATATGGCCGAAGGGATTCTGGCAGGCGCGCCGCCCGGCGACGGTGGCCGGGGGTCGCTCTGTTAGCATTGACCGTCCTGTTGCCGACGTTGGCGACCGCTCAGTCATCTGAAAATACAAACGCCACCTGCTGCCCCTCCGTACAGGCGGCGCGCAACCTGGCGCAGATCCGCTGGCATCTGCTGCGCACCTCGCTGGGCGACGGGGTGGGCGACATCATGTTCGTGGCGCCAGGTGATCTCACCCGACTGCAGCAGACCTACCGGCGCTATCTTGATCGGGTGGCGGGCTGCCGCGAGACCGGCGTGGCCCCGCAAAAGCGGCCAAAGGGAAAACCCTATCCGCAGATGTGGCTGATGGTGAGCGCGCCCTATGGCGATTCGCGTGTCGTCCGGGTCTGGGACCAGTCGACAAACCTCAGCCAGGTCATCGGCGGCCAGGCCAATGCCTACCTGGTGCCGCAGGTGCTTTACCAGCGGGTGAAGGCGCCTCAACACTGTCTGGTGCTGGCGTCTCCGGGGCGTTGGCGGCTGCTCCGGGTGCGGCGCAAAAAATAAATCTGAAGGTGTGACGGGGATCACAGTCTTGCCGCGAGGAGCGGGGTAGGCTGTGCCCACGCTGTTTTACAGCTTCCATCCCGATGGAACCCCTCCCTTATCCTGACCCGCCGTTTCGACGGCGGGTTTTTTTTGCGCGCGGCCCGGGGGCGAGCCATCGCTATAATTGCTTTCTTTTGGGCAAGGGTGTGGACCGTATGATCAAGGCAGTGGACGTTAAAGCGGTGCTCGATGCCCTACCGGTACTGGATGGTCGGAGCCCCGAGACAACCGAGGCGGAGGCCGCCGCCGCCTTTGCCATGCTGGCGGAGTTGGGCGAGCGCAAAATCTTTGCAGGAAGCTTTGTGGGCGAAAGCCCGTGGGAGCGTCACGCCCGCGGCGACGAGCTGGTCCAAGTGGTCGCCGGCGCGACCACGCTGACAATTCTCACCGAAACGGACAGCCAGGTGCTGGAGATGTCTGCAGGCATGCTGACAGTGGTGCCGCAGGGCTGCTGGCACAAATTCAATGCGCCGGATGGCGTCAGCCTCATGACCGCCACCCCGCAGCCGACCGATCATTCAACTGCCGAGGACCCGCGGCGGGACGGCTAGTGCTCAGGTAAAGGTGGCCACCACGCTGCCAAAGGGATCGAATCGGGCTTCCGCCTTGAGTGGCTTTTCGATGAAAAACTGGCGGGTGAAGCTGCCGGTCATCACCGCCTGGCCCGCCTCCAGCGTGCGCCCGAATTCCGCCAGCTTGTTGGCCAGCCAGGAGATAGAGGTGACCGCGCTCGATTCCATCACAGCAGTGCCCGGCGCCTTGTCCTGACTTTCCCCGTCGAGGAAGATCTCCACGGTCGCTGCGCCCAGATCGGTAGAAGCGGCGTCGAAGGGTGAAGCATCGCCCACCACGAAGGCGCGCTGTTGGCCGTTGTCAGCGATCATGCAGTTGAGGCCGTCCATGGAGTTGGGGCCGCGGGCCTCCACAATCTCCAGGGCGGGTGCAACCGTGGCGATGGCTGCGCGGGCCTGGTCTTCGGTGACGTCCGGGCCGGACAGGTCCGCGCCCATGGTCAGGCACAGCTCATTCTCCCAGCCGGCTTGATAAAGATCCGCGAAGGGGTGGCTGACGCCGCTTTCCCAGCGGCCATCTTCGAACAGGACCGCAAAGAGGGGTTCGGGCAGACCGAACTGATCGCGAATCACCCGAGCCGTCAGACCCACTTTCCACCCGGCCTGCTTGCGTCCCTCGGCCAGATGGCGGTCGAGCAACGCCAGACTGATCCGATAGGCGTCGTTCTGGGTCAGCTTCGCTTCCCACTCAAGCGGGTAGGGGCCGCCGTGGCGGGCCTGCCAGAATTCTTCAATTGCGTCGTCAAGATCGATCATCGCCGTTCCCTGTACTTTCAATTGGCGCTTTGCCTTCTATCCGACGGTACCGTTAGACTCACTGCTTCGGCAAATGCCTATTGCGGAGCCCGCTAGATGATTCTCGAAGGATCCTGTCATTGCAGCGCGGTGCGCTTCACCGTCACCTCGCACACCCCTCATCCCTTCAACCGCTGTTATTGCTCGAAGTGCCGCAAAACCGGCGGTGGCGGATATGGCATCAATATCATGGGCGACGCCGCCAGCCTGCAGATCACGGGCGAGGACAATATTTCGGTCTATCGCTCAGCCGACAATCACCGGGGCGCCTATGAAGAAGACGGCCTTGGCCTGTCCCGGAGGCATTTCTGCAAAACCTGTGGCGCGCCGCTCTGGACCTTCAATCCGGACTATCCGGATTGGGTCTATCCCTTTGCCACAGCCATTGACACGCCGCTGCCCAAACCACCCGCGATTACCCATTTAATGCTCGGATACAAGCCCGCCTGGGTGCCCGTCGAGGCGGGCGCCGAAGACAAGCAATTCGAATTTTATCCCGACGAAGGCATCGAAGACTGGCACCGCAGGCGGGGCCTTTGGCAGGGGTGAAACGGCGTAACACCGTCTCCGGTCCGCCTATTTAATCAGACCTTGCGCCTTCATCGCCGCCTGGACGCCATCATCCGCCATCATACGCCCTGCGAACGCCTTTAGGTTCGGATATTCGTCCAGCGACTTGGGCAGGAATCGGGCCCAGTTGCAGAAAACAAAGAGATAGGGGTCGAGGATGGAGCGTTGGTCGCCCATTACCCACTGACGGCCGGCCATTTGCGTGTCCAGATTTGTCAGGTGGAAGTCGAGCTCCCTGGCCGCGGCTTCCTTGATGCCGGGCTGGTGATCCTCGTTGTCCGTATAGCGGAAGGTCAGAAAGAAGGGTGTGAAGGCCGGGTGCACGTCGCCATTGAAGTAGGACATGAGAATTTGCATCTCATTGTCCCCGTTCTCGTCCGAGGCGCCCAATTTCGCATCCGGAAAATGCTTCGCCAGCCAATTCTGCAGCGCATTGACCTGGTGGATCTTGCGTCCGTCATCCAGTTCCAGCACCGGCACCTTGCCGTAAGGATTGATGTTCTTGAGGAAGTCTTCCTTGCGCGTGTCGCTGCGTTTGACCTCCTCCAGTTCATAGTCGGCGCCTGCCCATTCGAGGGTGATATGGGGGGCAAGGGCGCAGGAGCCCTGGAAATAGTAAAGTTTCATAGCGGTCTTTCCCGATTTCAGTCGTTGGTGTCGGTCTTGTCCCAACCCGGCGCGCGTTCCACCAGTACCGTGGGGAACAGTTCGAGCACGAGCTCGCCGTTCTGGTTGGTCAGTGAATCCCGTTCCCTGAGGATGCCGTATCCCGGCCGGCTTTTTGAGAGGCGGGTCTCCAGGATTTCGGTTTCGCCGGTGAGCACATCGCCCGGCAGTACCGCCCGTGGGAAGCGCAGCTTCTCATAGCCCATCGCGCCACGTGCTGCCCAGTCGCTGGTCTTCTCGTTCAACAGCTTGGTGTAGACCGCCAGCGTGTTGATGCCGGATGCGGTGACGGAGCCGAATAGCGTTGATTCTGCAAACGCCTCGTCGGTGTGAAAGTTCCGCGGGTCCCATTTTTTGGCGAACTCAATCATTTCCGCCTTGTCCATGGTGTAGCTGTCATAGGGGAAACGGTCGCCGATGGCGAAGTCTTCGTACCAGAGAGTCATGCCGGAATATGCGTCCACTGAAGTTGATGGCCGCCACGATAGGACGGACCCTGCCGGCGATGAAATGCCCGCGGCGCGGTCGAAATGACGCGCGGCGGCTGGCAGGTATGAGGCAGGCAAAGAAAAACCTCCCCCTCTCGGGAGGGGGAGGTTGATCTATTGGCTATGTCGGCCTGCTAATCGTGGGCCTTTTACTCCGCCGCAACCGGCTCCGGCACCTTGGGCAGTCCGGCCAGGGCCATGGCCATTTCCTGATCGTTCATGGCCTCGTCCTTCAGGTTGCCGGAGGCATATTCCTGATAGGCGGCCATGTCGAAATTGCCGTGGCCGGAGAGGTTGAACAGGATGGTCTTCGCCTTGCCTTCCTCGCGGGCCTTGAGGGCCTCCACGATGGCTGCCTTGACCGCGTGGTTGGCTTCCGGCGCGGGCAGAATGCCTTCCGCTTTGCCGAAGGCGACACCTGCGGCGAAGGTCTCCGTCTGGTGATAGGCAACCGGGCGGACAATGTCTTCGTCAACCAGCTGACTGACCAGCGGCGCCATGCCGTGATAGCGCAGACCACCGGCATGGAAGCCTGGCGGAACAAAGCCGGCGCCGAGCGTGTGCATCTTCACCAGCGGCGTCATCTGCGCCGTGTCGCCGAAGTCGTAGGCGTATTTGCCTCGGGTCAGCGTCGGGCAGTTGGCCGGCTCGACGGCAATAACGTCAATTTCGTCGCCGCCCCGCATCATCTGGCCGATGAAGGGGAAACACAGACCCGCGAAGTTGGAGCCGCCGCCCGTGCAGCCGATGAGGATATCCGGATACTCACCCGCCATCTCCATCTGGTCGATGGCCTCAAGGCCAATCACGGTCTGGTGGGTCAGCACATGGTTGAGCACGGAGCCAAGCGCATATTTGGTGTCGTCGCGCTGAACGCAGCGTTCCACGGCCTCCGAGATTGCCATGCCGAGTGAACCGGTCGAATCCGGGTTTTCCGCAAGGATTGCTCTGCCTGCCTCGGTCATGTCCGACGGGCTGGCGAAGCATTTGGCGCCGAAGCTTTCCATGAAGGCCCGGCGATAGGGCTTCTGGTTGAAGGAGATCTTGACCATGAAGACCTCGACCTCAAGGTCGAACATCGCACCGGCGAGAGCCAAAGAGCTGCCCCACTGGCCGGCGCCGGTCTCTGTCGTCAGGCGTTTGACGCCCTCGTTCTTGTTGTAGAAGGCCTGGGCCACGGCGGTGTTCGGCTTGTGCGAACCGGCCGGGCTGACGCCCTCATACTTGTAGAAAATCTTCGCCGGCGTATCGAGCGCCTTTTCCAGACGGCGGGCCCGGTGGAGCGGCGTCGGCCGCCACTGGCGCAGCACGTCGCGCACCGGCTCCGGAATATCGATGAACCGTTCCATAGAGACTTCCTGCTGGATGATCTCCATGGGGAACAGCGGCGCCAGATCTTCCGGGCCCACTGGCTGCATGGTGCCGGGGTGGATCACCGCTGACGGTGGATTCTGCAGGTCGGCAGCGATGTTGTACCACTGCTTCGGCATTTCCCGCTCGCTGATCTGATACTTGATCTGGTGCGACATGGCCGTGCTCCTTCATTGACGTTCGCTGGTGCCGTTCTGCCCGAGTCATTTTCCGGCCAGGCGGCGATTGCGCGACGCGGTAGGGCGGTTCTCGCCTCCCTCTGCGCGGCGCGCGATTGATCCTGTTTTTCAGGCGTTCCGAGGCGCCCCTTTTAGCCGCTTCACCTTTGGCGGTACAGTGCGGAAGGGTTAATCGGTTAACGCGCCGCAGGCTTGCGATGTATCAAGGCGGGCCGCTGTGCGGGCGCCCATTTTGGGCCGCAGCACCAACATGAAGGGCGAGATATGAGTGACGACAATACGGGTGATGAGCCCGGTGACCAGACTGGCGACAAGACTGGTGACCAGCCTGGCGACCAGCCGGCCCAGACCCGCGGCAAGGACGACCTGGGTGGCCGGTTCGAAGGCGAGACCTACCATGCCGACATGGCCGGCCAGCGCAGCTATCACGACTTTCTCGAGCTGGACAATATCCTGAACGCGCAGCCGAACATCACCGGCGAGCACGACGAAATGCTGTTCTTCATCCTGCACCAGGTGAAGGAACTCTGGATGAAGCTGATGATCCACGAGCTCGAAGCGGCGATGCCGAGCATCCAGAATGACAACCTGCGCCCGGCGTTCAAGATTTTCGCCCGGGTCAAACGCATTCAGGAGAATCTGGTTCAGGCTTGGCACATCCTGACAACGATGACGCCGACAGATTACCTCGCCTTCCGCGACGGGCTCGGCCAGTCCTCGGGTTTCCAATCCTTCCAGAACCGGTCCATCGAATTTCTGTTTGGCAACAAGAACCGCGCCATGATCCGCCCGCACAGCCATCGCCCGCACATCGTCGAGCGGCTGACAGAGCTGCTCGAGCGGCCGAGCATCTATGACGAGGTGGTGATGCTGCTGTCGCGACGCGGCTTCAAGATCGACCAGGCCTGTCTTGAGCGGGACTGGAGCGAGGTGCG
>JAJFFJ010000024.1 GCA_021776685.1 Alphaproteobacteria bacterium | reverse complement strand
CAAAACCAAAAGATAAATAAGGTGTCCCTAGAATTCCCCAAAACCAAAAGATAAATAAGGTGTCCCTAGAATTCCCAATAAGGTGTCCCTAGAATTCCCGAATAAGGTGTCCCTAGAATTCCCGGGCAAGGGCAGGTTGGACGTGGGAAACAGTATGCTGTCGCCGAATTCTATTACCGAGTATATTGTCACCGAGTTCCCGGCTAGGACGAACAATGCTCATTTACAAGTTTTTCAGTGAGAAATACGGTCTTGAAGCATTGAGGCAAAAAAGGTTCAAAGTTTCTCTGATCAGCGAATTGAATGATCCATTTGAATTGATGGCACCCAACTTATCAAATTCGGCCCTTCGCAAGGCATTTGTTAAATTCAAACAGGAAATGTCGAGAAAAACAGGGTTGATATGTTTTAGCAAAATGCGCACTAACCCGTTGTTATGGAGTCACTACGCAGATCGGCACAAGGGAATATGTTTAGGATTTGAAGTCGTAAATGAAGATCTTCACCAAGTGATTTACACGTCGAAACGCCCCGATCCAGAAGACCTATTCTCCAACAACATTTCTGTACAGTATATGGCAATGAAGAATTTTGTTGCTACAAAATACAGTCACTGGCAGTACGAAAATGAGTGGCGGCTTTGGGTCGGGCTTGATGATCAGGACCCCGTGACGGGTCACTATTATTACGATTTTTCAGAAAGGGCAAAATTGAAAAAGATCGTCGTGGGACCAGAATCAATTCTATCTCGTAGTAATATCGAAGAAAGAGCTATGCAGTTTGACTATAAGGTCGAATGTTTCCAGGCGCGTGCCGCGTTCAATTCTTTTAGAGTAGTTCGAAATCAAGATGATAGTTTATGGAAATGAATATTGGCAGGGGGTACAGTGACGAATGTGGCGACAGTTTACTCCTTTTGTCCCCCACAACCTCCTGCCCACTCCGAACTTTTACCTATATTAATTGGGTGGCACGCTAAAGAGACGCACGAACACGCAGCGCGGGTGTTGTTCGTCGATGCACCCTGCAGGAATTGTGATATGTATGAGTGATGACAGATCAATTTGCTCCGGTGGAATCGAAGGTCCATCAGTCAAAAAGACATCGCGTTAGTGTGGGCAGGGGGTTTTGCCCCGCGCTATCAACTCTCCCGTTACTATTCGTTATCTTCGCAGCAGTTTTATTCTGGAGCGCCGGAACTTCCGTTTGGGCACAGAACGCTGCTGAGTGTGAAGAACATGCTGCTCAACGGGGCGCGTATGACAGGGATTTTCAGTACTTTTTTGCTGACACGCGAACCCTGAATTTCCCGGATTGTCTGGATCAGCTATCAATCTACGACTCTGTGCCCATCCTGTCGTATGCGCAGGCTATAAAGAACCGAACCAGAACTGTCGGCCAAACGCCGCAGATATCCGATAGATCATTCCGCGCCCATGATCTGACTCTGGGTGCCAATTGTCGGTATTCCAGGCAGATATCCTGTTATCTCGTCAGTGCACTTGCGTCGTTCAACCGGTCAGAACATCTCTTTTGTCGCCTGAGTATGGCTGATACCCATGCAGCGGATTACCGATATTTCGAACCCACACTTCCCTTGCTTACTGTATTCACGGAACTCGCTCTCGCAGAGTTATTGCTGAAGTCTGCTGCTTACCTTGACGAACAAGGCAAGTACTATCGAGACCTGATCGACCTGATTTGGCGTGCGGCTTATGTATTGCGCAGCAGTGTTGTCGCTGCACGACATGACGTTTCCGGCGAGCACGAGCTGTCGGATAGATCGCCGGACTCTCTGTTCGATTGCCCGACAATCTACAGATATCACCGGGAAAACCAGACCAACCTGTCGTACGACCTCGATGGCATTTTCCCGACGACAATTGGGGAAATGACCGAGGCCGCGCTTCTGGGCAAAGCAGAGGACTTCCCCATTACATGGTCCACGGTCGTATTGGCGGATCATGAGCAGGAACTGGTCGATCTTCTGGACAGTGGGTTTCCGCCCGAGACCATGACAACAGAGATGCGGGCGAAAATGATCGCGCTGTATGAAGAGGCAACCAGCCAGTGGTGGTTTTCAATCTTTTATCCACATTGAACCACCCTCACGATCCTTCTGCCCACCGTCACGCCGTCACAACGACCCGGTTTTAACGAAGTAGTCCACCGCAATCCCGTAACTGGGATCATCATCGGAATCCACCATCAACTGACCGGCCCGGTTGAGCAGCTTGTGGCAGTCGTGGGATAAATGCCGGAGCTGCAGGGATTTGCCGATCTTTTCGTATTTCGATGCCAGCGCCTCGATGGCCTGCAGGGCGGACTGGTCAACGATGCGGCTGTTCATGAAGTCGACGATGACCACGTCCGGGTCGCCTGCGGTGTCGAAAATTTCCGTAAAACCGTCGACAGAGCCAAAAAACAGCGGGCCTTCGATCTGGTATACCCGGGCACCTTCCGGCGTTACTTGCGACGTGGCGTGAATGCGGGTGGCGTTGTTCCAGGCATAGGCCAGTGCCGAGACAATCACGCCCACCACCACGGCAATGGCCAGATCGGTCATCACCGTGACCACCGTCACCAGTAACATGACCAGCGTGTCGTTCAGGGGAATACGGCGCAAAATCGTCAGGCTCTGCCACGCAAACGTGCCGATCACCACCATGAACATGACACCCACCAGCGCCGCCAGCGGTATCTGCTCGATCATGGATGACGCCACCAGAATGAACGTGAGCAGGAACAATGCGGCGGCAATGCCCGAAAGCCGCGTGCGCCCGCCTGATTTTACGTTGATCATGGACTGGCCGATCATGGCGCAGCCGCCCATGCCGCCAAAAAACCCTGTTACGGTGTTGGCCAACCCCTGCGCAATGCATTCCTGTGACGCGCCGCCACGTCTGCCGGTCATTTCGCCCACCAGATT
>JAJFFJ010000023.1 GCA_021776685.1 Alphaproteobacteria bacterium | reverse complement strand
GTTTGCCCGAGGCGGTTATGGCGCCGGGCGGCTGCTGACACGCATCCTGCCGAAGCTGACCGACGCCGCGCGGGACAAGGCGTGGCTTGGCTACAGCGACGCGGGGTTCATTCTTGCGGCGCTGATGGGGGCGGGGTTTCCCCATCTGGCCCATGGCCCCATGGTCTCGGACATCAACCGCGAGGGCGGGGAGGCGGCCATCCGGCGCGCGCTGGCATGGCTGGTGGACCGTGACAAGAGCGCGCTGGAGCCGAACGTGGCGGCGGGCGAACAAGCGGCGGCCTTCAATCTCACCGTCCTCACCCATCTGATTGGCACGCCGTGGCAGCCGGACCTGGCAGGCCGCGTGCTGATGATCGAGGACGTGGACGAACACATGTACCGCATCGACCGCGCCCTCTGGCAGGTGCTCAGCGCGCCGGGCATGGACCAGATCGCCGGCCTCCGCCTCGGCCGCATCAGCCAGGTGCCGGAAAACGACCCGGACTTCGTACTGGACGAGGTGGCGACGGTGCAGCACCGCTGTGAAGAAGCGGGGAAGGCGTATCTGGGGCGGGCCGACATTGGGCATGACGCGGGAAACAAGGTGGTTACTCTTACAGATTCGAAGAGTTAATCAATTGATATTTAACGTATAACATTATACGTGTACTGAAATAGATGGCGATACGGAGCTTTCAATGTCGTGACACGCGAGTGCTGTTCGAAACCGGGCGGTCCAGGCAGTTTGCGAATATCCGCACCGTCGCTTTGCGCAAGCTCGATATGCTGGATGCGGCAGTCGTGATTGAGGATTTGCGGGTGCCACCTGGAAACAGACTGGAAGCTTTGAAAGAGCGCCGTGCCGGACAGCATTCCATTCGCCTCAACGACCAATGGCGCCTGTGCTTTCGTTGGGACGATGGCGCGCACGACGTGGAGATTGTGGACTATCACCGATGACACGCATTCGCACACATCCGGGTGAAATCCTCCGCGAGGAATTTCTTGCTCCGCTCGGTCTGAGCGCAAATGCGCTGGCGCGAGCGCTGGGGATCGATACCCCGCGGATCAACGATGTTGTGCGCGAGCGCCGCGGCGTGTCTCCGGACACGGCCCTTCGACTGGCGCGTTACTTCGGTACGACGGCAGAATTCTGGATGAACCTGCAATCCGCCTACGACCTGAGCGTCGCGGAGGCTCAAGCCGGCAAGGAAATCCGCAAGCGGGTCGAGCCCCGTGCGGCCTGAACATTCCTGATATCCTTTTGAATGAAGTGCGGCCAAGATCCTTGGGGCCTGCAGCGCTCGATGGTGAGCCGGATTCTGCTGGATCTGACGCGGCTAGATAGTTGCTGCGCCAATGAACAACAAATTTTCAGCTGGGACAAAGAGGATCAATGTAAAAGACGACCCCCAATGGGTGAGCCATGCCCCTTTGCCATAAGCATATTTTTGGAACGTGTTGGAAAACTTAGTCCCTGAGTTAATGCAGCCGCCTATTCGGGCCGCAAATTGCTCTCTAAGACCTGTATCATGTCCATTGGCGAATGGTGTGGCATGCCAGCGATGTATACGAGGTTTTGGCGGCGTCTCGGGCGGCGCCAGCCCTGGCGCAGGAGGATCCACTTTCCTGACAATCGCTGTCTGAAGTAGCGGTTGCCCTTTTCGGGCAAATTTTACCCGAAATCCTTCTGTGAGTTGGAAGACGAGAATATGACAGGAAGAAGCTCCATTGCGGTAGACCTCTGCCTCAATATCAAAATTTTTGGGCACATACTGTCGTGGATAGTCTGGTGATTCGACCCACCAAACTAGAAGCCAACCCAAGGTAACGAGGATTCCGAATACGCTGCCAATTACTCCTGACAGAATCGCAGTCCATTTCAGCGGAAATCTCATGCAGATTTACTGACTTTGAAATTTGGCACCAATACGGATAGTGGCAATCTGCCGATCGGCCATTTTCCTCACACAATCCGACTATCTTCCTTGCCCCAATACCGGTCTTTCAGCAGGCGTTTGTAGAGCTTGCCGGTGGGGTGGCGGGGGAGTTCGGCGTCGAAGTCGATGCTGCGCGGGACCTCGAGACCGCTGAGATCTTTGCGCACAAAGGTCAGAAGCTCGTCGGCCAGATCGTCACCTGCTTTCGCCATGTCCATCGGTTGGACCACGGCCTTCACCTCTTCCCCGAATTCCTCGTTCGGCACACCGAAGACGGCCACGTCGGCCACCTTCGGATGGGTGATCAGCACATTCTCGATCTCCTGCGGGTAAATGTTGACCCCGCCGGAGATGATCAGGAAGGCCTTGCGGTCGGTGAGATAAAGATACCCGTCCTTGTCCAGAAAGCCCACGTCGCCGAGCGTGCTCCAGCCGCGGTCATTATGGGCGGCGGCGGTGCGTTCCGGGTCATTGTGATATTCGAAGGGATGGCCGTCTGAGAAATAGATCGAGCCTTCCTCGCCCACGGGCAGCTCGACATCGGCGTCATCGACGATCCGGGGCACGCCGAAGAGCGGCCGGCCGACGCTGCCGGGGTGGGCCAGCCATTCCTCGGTGTTGATGGAGCAGAAGCCATTGGATTCGCTGCCGCCGTAATATTCGCGGATGATCGGCCCCCACCAGTCGATCATCTGCCGCTTTACCGGGACAGGGCAGGGGGCGGCGGCATGGATGGCAATACGATGGCTGGAAAAATCATGCCGCTGACGCTCCGCCTCCGGCAGCTTCAACATGCGCACGAACATGGTTGGGACCCACTGGCTGTGGGTAATGTTGTGACGGTCGAGCAGTTCCAGTGAGATCGCCGGATCAAACCGCTCCATGACCACGCTGGTGCCGCCCGCCAGCTGAATCCGGAGGTTAAAGCGCAGGGGGGCCGCGTGATAGAGCGGCGCGGGGGAGAGGTAGACGGTGTTCTGGTCGATGTCGAATAGCTGGCCGATGGCGTGGATCGACGGATCGATGGTGCCGAAAGGGTTGCCCTGCAGGAATTGCTTGATCGCCTTGGGCCGTCCTGTTGTGCCGGAGAAGTAGAGCATGTCCTGCCCTTCCAGTTCGTCGGCAATACGGCTTGTGGGTTGGGCCGCGCCGGCGTCCTCCAGGGACTCGAACCCGTCGATTGTGCCGTCGATCATCATCCAGTGGGGTATGCCGGGGCACTGAGCCTCCACCTCAGTGGCCACGTCCTGCTTGTAGGTGGAGCTGATAAAGAGCTTCGCCTCGCAGTCCTGGGCGATGAACGCGACCTCTGGTGCGGTCAGGTAGCTGGAGATGCAGGTGAAATAGAGACCGCTGCGTTTCGCTCCCCAGCAGATTTCGTGATATCGCGGCGTGTTCTCCAGGTAGAGCGCGATATGGTCGCCGGCCTGAAGCCCCAATGACCGGAACAGGTGGGCATACTGGTTCGACCGCTCCTCCAGCTGGGCAAAGCTGGTCACCTCGCCACTGCCGGCTATGATCAGGGCAGGCTTATCCGGCGTGCGCTCGGCATGGTCGGGAAGGGTCGGGCCGATTTCTGTCATAGCGTGCGATGATTCATGATTGGGGTCAGGGAAGTGCCTTTGCCCGGGCCAGTTTGCGCCAATTGATTTTGCGGGCAAGGTCGATGGCGACACTGCGGCCGCGGTCCCGGGCGCGACCGTAGGCCACGAAAATCTGCACACTGTTGCGCGGGCCGGCAACTCCCATCACGAACCAGGATTTGCGCAGGGTGAAGAGGATCAGCTTCTTGGCCCGCACCGTCAGGACTTCCGCCCGGGCGCGTGTGAGGAAGGGATCGTTGTTGACGGCGACCGAAGGGTCGGCCCTAAGCGGCCGGTCTGCAGATACCACGCGCACATAGGCGACCCCACCGGCACGCCGGAACTGGATCTCCGCCATCGGTTCCCGGTGACGCGTCCGCCCCACTTTGATGTTGGCCACCGACCAGCCGGCAGGTGGTATCGGCAGGGACGCCATCAGGGCTTCGCCAGCACGGGCCGAGGCTGGGGTTGGGCTGGTGAGCCACGCAGCCAGGATTACCACCAGTATCGTCAACAGAATCGCGGCGCGGATTGATCGGCAAGCCATCATGCCCGTCCGTATACCGGCACGACCGCACTGCGGGTCACGGTGTTATCTGGACTGGCGAGGAAGGCGATAGTTTCGGCAACGTCCTCGGCCTTTGGCCAGTCGGCGGGGTCTGCGTCGGGCATGTCGGCGCGGTTCTGGGGCGTGTCGAGGATCGACGGCGCCACAGCGTTCACCAGGATGCCGCGGCCGGCCAGTTCCTCACCCAATGCTTCGCTCAGGGCCGCAACAGCCGCCTTGCTTGCCGCATAGGCGCTCATGTTCGCGCCCGTGCGCGGTTCCACGCCAGGCCGGGCGGCGATGTTGACGATGCGGCCGCCGTCGGCCATGCGTGCAGCGGCGGCGCGGCAACAGAGAAAACAAGTCCGCGCGTTCATCTGCATCATGTTCTGAAAATCGGCCTGGCTGGTGTCAGCAAGCGGCGCATACAGGAACCCGCCGGCGATGTGGATCGACGCCCACGGCGCGGCAATGGACTGATAAAGCTCCTCAACCGGCCCTTCCTCGCGCAGATCAACGCCGCCCCGCACGTCTACCCGCTCAAGGCCGGCGGCGGCCCAGCGGTCCTGCGGCGTTATATGTGCATCGACGGCAATGACCTTCGCGCCAGCCTGCTGAAGGCGGCAGACAACGCCAGTGCCCAAAATGCCAAATGCGCCGGTAACGACGACGCTGCGTCCGGAAAAGTCCAAGATCGCGGTTCCCACTGTTCTTCCCATTCGGCGGTCAGCTTAGCCATAATGGCCGATACAGCCAAAGCCGGAAAAATCGTGCGCGCCGATGCCGCGTGGTCCGTGGGTGGCAGGGGCTTGCGAGCGCACCACGGCACCGCTATCACCGGAATAGATGGGGAAGGATATGGCAGGTCAGGAACAGGGCGGCAAAGTGGTGCGCATCGGCTGTGCCTCCGGGTTTTGGGGCGACAGCGAGATATCGGCGCCGCAATTGGTGCTGAGCGGCCAGATCGATTTTCTGGTCTTCGACTATCTGGCCGAGATCACCATGTCCCTGTTGGCCCGTGCCCGGGAAAAGAATCCCGACCTCGGCTATGCACCGGATTTCGTCAATGGCCCGATGCGCCGCCTGGCCCGGGAGATCAAGGATCGTGGCATTCGGGTTGTCAGTAATGCCGGCGGCGTCAATCCGGCAGCTTGCCGGGCAGCGCTGGAGACGGTGGCGGCGGAGGCAGGTGTCGATTTCTCGATTGCCGTGGTCGAAGGCGACGATCTGCTGAGCCAGGCCGATGACTACCGCAATGCGGGCGTCACGGAGATGTTTTCCGGCGATCCCATGCCGGCGCGGCTGATGAGCATGAACGCCTATCTTGGCGCGCGGGCGATTGCCGACGCACTGGACGCCGGCGCGGACATTGTGATCACCGGCCGCGGTGTCGACAGCGCCGTGACGCTCGGACCGCTGCTTCACGTGTTCGGCTGGCAGGACGATGACTATGACCGGCTTTCCGCCGGAAGCCTGGCCGGGCACATCGTGGAATGCGGCGCCCAGGCAACCGGCGGCCTCTTCACCGACTGGGAGAGCGTGCCGGACTGGGAAAATATCGGCTACCCGATAGTCGAATGCACCTCGGACGGGCATTTCACTGTTACCAAGCCGGATGGCACCGGTGGCCTCGTGACACCCGCCACCGTTGGCGAGCAGGTGCTTTACGAGATCGGCGATCCCGCAAATTATTTGCTGCCAGACGTAACCTGTGACTGGACCCAGCTGAGCCTTGAACAGGCGGGGGTCAACCGGGTGTCGGTCAGCGGTGCACGCGGCAAGCCGCCGACAGGCAGCTACAAAGTCAGTGCGACCTATCCGGATGGCTTTCGCGCGATGACCACGCTGATGATCGGCGGCATCGATGCGGGACGGAAAGCCCAACGTGTTGGCGACGCCGTTCTGGGCAGGGTCCGGAAGATGCTGGCGCAAACCAACCTGGGAGATTTCCGCGACACCAGCATTGAAGTGATCGGCGCGGAAGGCACCTACGGCAACCATGCCCGGGTTGCGTCGCGCGATGTGGTGCTCAAGCTCGCGGTACACCACGACAGTCGGGATGCGGTTGAGCTTTTCTCCCGGGAGATTGCACCGTCGGCAACCTCCTTCGCGCCGGGAATAACGGGTTTCTATGCCGGGCGGCCCCGTCCGACGCCGGTGGTTCGCCTGTTCTCCTGCCTGGCGCCGAAACAGAATGTGCCGGTGACGGTGGACGTTGCCGGGGTGCGCCATGCCGTTGATGTTCATGTGCCGGCGCCTGCACCTGAAACCGAGAGCGTAGATTCCACAGAGCGGACGGCAGCTGCCGCAGATGATCTGGTCGTACCGGGATGGGAGGCGATGCCCTCGCCCAACACCAAGATGGTGCCGCTCGTGGCGCTGGCCCACGGACGCAGCGGCGACAAAGGCAATCACGCGAACATCGGAATTATCGCGCGCCGGCGGGAGTTTCTGCCGCTGCTGCGCGCAACGCTCACGACAGCGTCGGTGGCAGGCTGGTTCAGCCACGTCCTCGAAACACCGGACGCATCGCAGGTGCAACGCTATGAATTGCCGAGCATGAATGCCTTCAACTTCCTGCTGCTGAATGCCTTGGGCGGTGGCGGCATTGCCTCGCTGCGCTACGACCCCCAGGGCAAGGCCTATGCCCAGATGCTGCTGGACATGCCGGTATATGTGCCGGCGGACTGGCTGGCGCCCGGCGGCTGGCTTGATGACTGGAAGGCCGCAGCATGAGCGCTCCCTTGTTCGAAAAAGTGTTGATCGCCAACCGGGGTGAAATTGCCTGCCGCATCATTCGCACCCTTCGCACCTTTGGGATTGGCAGCGCGGTTGTCTTCCACCATCTGGATGCCGCCAGCCCAGCGGTTCGTCAGGCGGACGAAAGCGTGGAGATTACGGGCGAGACGCCGGTGGGCGCTTATCTGGATGGCGCGCAGATAATTGAGGCCGCAAAGGCTCTTGGCGCTGGCGCAATTCACCCGGGCTACGGCTTCCTGTCCGAGAATGCTGATTTCGCCCGCGCGGTTGCGGACGCCGGGCTCACCTTCATTGGCCCTTCTGCGGACGTGATCGCATTGATGGGGGACAAGGTGGCGGCCCGCCGGTTTGCGGCAGAGCATGGCGTGCCGCTTTCGCCATCGGTGGATGAGGGCGAGGACTTCGCGGCGCGCGCGGCGGAAATCGGCTTTCCGCTGGTAATCAAGGCGGCTGCGGGTGGCGGTGGCCGGGGCATGCGCATTGTCCGCGAGGCCGGCGAACTTGACGCGGCGATCGAGACCGCCAAGAGCGAGGCGACACGCGCCTTTGGCAGCGGCGTGGTCTATGCCGAGCGCTGGATCGACCGGCCACGGCATATCGAGGTGCAGGTGTTTGGCGATGGCGCCGGTGGTGCGATCCACCTGTGGGAGCGGGAATGTTCGATCCAGCGCCGCTTCCAGAAGGTGATCGAGGAGGCGCCGTCCCCGACGATTACCGATGCGCAGCGCGAAGCCATCTGCGCCACGGCCGTCAGTCTGACCAAAGCCGCGAACTATGCCAATGCGGGTACGGTCGAATTCGTCATGGCGCCGGATGGCGACTTCTACTTTCTGGAGATGAACACCCGCCTTCAGGTCGAGCATCCGGTGACGGAGGAAGTCACTGGCCTGGATCTGGTTGAGTGGCAGTTGCGCATTGCGGCGGGCGAGCCCATTCCACTGGCCCAGGAGGCGGTGCCCCTGAACGGGCATGCGATCGAGGCGCGGATCTACGCGGAAAACCCGGACAACAACTTCATGCCGGCCACAGGGCGGTTGTTGCACATGACTCTGCCGGCGGCCTGGCGGTGCCGGGTCGATACCGGCTTCGCAGAAGGCCAGGCGGTAACGGCATCCTTTGACCCCATGCTGGCCAAGATCATCGCCAGTGGTGACACGCGGTTTGAAGCTGTCCTGAATTTGGAAGGCGCTCTGAATGAAACCGTTTTGCTGGGCGTGACCACGAATACAGGCTGGCTGGGCCGCTTGATGCGCCACCCGGCCTTTCGCGAGGCTGAACTGGACACGGCCTTTCTGGACCGGCACGCGGACGACCTGACCCGTGCGCCCCTGTCGGAACATGGACGCAATGTGGTGCTGGCGGCAGCGGCGGTGACCCTGGAAGGTCGCCATGGTTTGGCCGCGCCCGGCCCCTGGGGCCGTATCGGCCCCTGGCGGAACTGACGAGAACACGATGGCCTGGAAACTTTCCCTGGACGGCAATATTCACGAGCTCGCCTTCACTAAGCGGACCTACCCGCAGGAGGTGATGATCGACGGACGCAGGATGCCGGTGACCTCCTATATGACCACCGGCCATGGATTCCTGGCGGATGTGGATGGGCAGGTGGGGCCGGGCAAGGCGGTCCGCGACGGCAACCGCATCCATGTGCATCACGCCGGTGAGGTCTGGACGGTCGAGATCGACGATCCGCTGATGTCCGCCGCGCGCGGCACCGGTGGCGTCAGCGGCGACAGCATGACGGCACCGATGCCGGGGACCATGCTGAGCATCAAGGTTTCCGACGGCCAATCAGTGCGCGAAGGCGATGTGCTGGTGGTGATCGAGAGCATGAAGCTGGAGACCACGGTCAAAGCATGGCGCGCGGGCGCGGTGGCGGAAATTCATATCGCCGAGGGCGCCACGTTCGATCGTGGCGATGCCCTGGTAAGTCTGGAACCGGAGGCGGCCTAATGCGGCGAATTGATAGTCAGATAGACGTAAATTCAGATACTTACGCCAGTAATCGCGCCTATCAGTTGAACCTTGTGGGTGAACTGAAAGAGAAGTTGCATGCCGCCCGTCATGTGCGTCCGCAGCGGGACATGGACCGGTTGGCCCGCCAGAGCAAACTCTATGTCCGCGACCGGCTCGAGCTGTTGCTGGACCCGGGTTCACCCTTCCTGGAGCTCTCCGCCCTGGCTGCCAATCAGGAATATGACGGTGAGGTGCCGTCTGCCTGCACGATCTCCGGCATCGGTCTGGTATCGGGCCGCGAGGTGTATATCCACGCGGACGATGCCAGCATCAAAGGCGGCGCCTGGTATCCGCTGACCGTCAAGAAGATGAACCGCGGCCTCGATATCGCGATCGAAAATCGCCTGCCGGTGATCCATCTCTGCGACAGTGCCGGCGGGTTTCTGCCGCTCTGGGCCGGCCTTTTTCCCGATGCCCGCCATGGCGGCCGCTATTTCAACAGCCAGTGCACCCTGTCCCAGTTGGGGGTTCCGCAGATTTCCGTGGTGTTGGGCCACTGTACGGCAGGCGGCGCCTATGTGCCGGCGCTCAGCGACTACGCCATCATCAAACGTGGCACCGGCGGCATCTTCCTGGGCGGTCCGCCCCTGGTGAAGGCGGCAACGGGCGAGGAAGTTTCTGCGGAAGATCTCGGCGGGGTTGATGTTCACACCCGCGTTTCCGGCACGGCCGATTATCCGGCGGAAACCGAGGAAGAGGCCATCGCGCTTGCCCGGGAGATCGTCGCGACCAATTTTGCGCCCGCCGAGAAGGAAGAGATCGACTGGGCAGAGCCCGAAGAGCCCTATTACGACACGGAAGAGCTCTATGGCGTGATTCCGCCGTCAGACCGCATCCAGTATGACGTGCGTGAAATCATCGCCCGCCTGGTGGACGGCAGCCGGTTCCACGAATTCCAGCCCAATTACGGCACCACCCTGGTCTGCGGTTTTGCGCGCCTGTGGGGCTACAAGGTCGGCATCCTCGGCAACAACGGCGTGCTGTTCAACGACAGCTCGCTCAAGGCGGCCCATTTCATCGACCATTGCAACAAGTCGAAGACACCGCTGATCTTCCTGCAGAATATCACCGGGTTCATGGTCGGCAGCGAATACGAGGCGCGGGGAATCGCCAAGGACGGCGCCAAGATGATCATGATGCAGTCCAATGTGCGGGTGCCGAAATTCACGGTGATCGTCGGCGGCTCCTATGGCGCGGGCAACTACGGCATGTGCGGCCGTGCCTTCGATCCGCGCTTTCTGTTCACCTGGCCGACCGCGCGGGTCTGCCTGATGGGCGCGGAGCAGGCGGCGGGCGTCCTGACCGACCTGCGGGTAGCGCAAATGAAACGCGCCGGAGAGAACCCGAGCGACGAGGAAATCGCCGAGATCCGCGATCCGATCTTTCAGCGCTATGAGGCTGACTCGAGTCCGTACTATGCGACGTCGGAAGTGTGGGATGACGGCATGATCGATCCTGCCGATACCCGCAATGCGCTGGGTCTGGCGATCTCCGCCAGCCTGAATGCGCCCATGGCCGAGCCGAGGAACGGCATTCTGCGCCTGTAACGCGCCTGTAACTCCCTCGGGGCTTTCCCGTAACAGAGGACGACCCTATGCCCCATGTGAAACACAAGACCGAGGATGGCCCGGAGGCCGGCCAGATCCTGTGGGAGCGGCGGGACCGCATCTTCGTCATCACCATCGACCGGCCGACGAAATATAACGGCTTCACCCCGGCCATGATGCACGAGCTGGCGGAAGCCTATACGACCTATGAAGAAGACCGAGATGCGTGGTGCTGCGTGGTCCAGGCCAATGGCGATAATTTCACCGCTGGACTTCATCTGTCGGAATTCGAGTCCGTGGACGGCCATATGATGCCGGCCGGCACCATCGATCCCATGGGCCTGCGTCCGCCGCTCCGCACCAAGCCGGTGATCGCGGCCGTGAAGGGTATCTGTTTCACCCTGGGCATTGAGCTCATGCTCGCGTGTGACATCGTCGTGGCGGAGGAGGGCACCCGCTTCAGCCAGCTTGAGGTCAAGCGGGGCATCATGGCCCTCGGCGGCGCCACCATTCGCTTTGTCAGCCGCGCCGGCTGGGGCGACGCCATGCGCTGGCTGCTCACGGGCGACGAATTCGGGCCGGACGAGGCCAAGCGCATGCATTTCATCCAGGAGATCACGCCCAAGGGACAGGCCGAGGCCCGGGCCATGGAACTGGCGGAAAGCATCGTGAAACAGGCGCCGCTGGCCGTGCAGGCGACCATGGAGAATGCCCGCACCTACACCTATGCCGGCCAGCAGGCCGCCGTATTGCAGTTCGACCAGATCGCACCCCGCCTGATGCGCAGCGAGGATTTTCAGGAAGGTGTCGCCAGCTTCACCGAACGCCGCGACGCTGATTTCAAGGGCCGGTAGCCCCGTGGCGGAGGACCCGCGCCAGCATCACGACATGGGTGGCCAGGTTGGCAGCGAACCCGCGGGGCCTATCGATCGTACCGGCCATGAAGAGGCTGACTGGGAAAAAGAGCTAGAGGCGGTGGTCTATCTGCTCACCGGCTACAAGACCCGGACCATGCGCGTTGACGAGTTGCGCCGCCATATCGAATCCCTGCCGCCGGACGTATACGACAGCGCCGGCTATTACGGCCGCTGGGCGCTGGCCGTGACCAACCATCTGATCGAACAAGGCATTCTTGATCGGGATGAGCTGGAAGCGCGGGTCAGAGCGAAAGGCTGAACGGTCGGTCGCATTGATTGATGGTGCGGCCAAATCAATCGGTCCTTCCTGCCAAGGCGAGAATCCGGTTCCGCGGCGTTTTTTGGACCCCTGTATTCACGGGGATGACGAACGGGTCTGAAATTTGGCATACTCCGCCCCATGACCGATGATACACGCCAACATCACGACATGGGCGGGCTTGACGCGGAGACGGTCCAGCCCTCCACCCACGAGTTCGAACCTTGGGAGAAACGCATCGAGGCACTGGTGCGGCTTTTGTCCCTGCGCCAACCGCCGATCATTACCATCGACGAGCTGCGCCGCGGCATCGAGGAGTTGCCGCCGGAGGTCTATGACGGCGTTTCCTACTATGAGAAATGGATTGCCGGGCTGACGGAGATTCTGGTGGAGAAGGACGTGCTGAGCCGGGAAGAGCTGGACGCGCGCATGGCGGATGTGGCTGCGCGCAAGGCCGCGGGCGAGCCGGTGGTCGAAAAAGGTGTCGAAAACTCTGGAGGAGGCGCGTGATGGCCCGCTTCGCCCCTGGTGATAAGGTCACCGTCGCGGCCCGATATCCCACGGGGCCCCGCCATATCCGCACGCCTTACTATATCCGCGGCAAGACCGGCGCTGTTGAGCGCATCTGCGGTGAATATAAAAATCCGGAGCAACTGGCCTTCGGCGACTATGACGCCAACGCCTTTCCGCTCTACCGGGTGCGGTTCGATCAGGCTCATGTGTGGCCCGACTATGACGGGCCGGCTGCGGACAAGGTAGATGTGGAGATATTCGAACACTGGCTGGAGCCAGCAGAAGGAGGCAACTGATGCCCCATAGCCACGATCACGATGATGGGCCCGATGATGGGCATGATGACGATACCGGCCATAGCCACGGTCACGGGCATGACCACGATCACGACCATACGCCGATCCAGGCGGACGAGCCGACGGGCCACTATCACAATCTGGCCGATGCCGCCCGCGAGCTGCTGATCGAAAAGGGCTATTTCGACGGCTCCGACGTGCGTGAGATGATCGAACGGATCGACAGCCGCACACCGGCCATCGGCGCCAGTATTGTCGCCAAGGCTTGGACCGACCCGTCCTTCAAGGAGCGACTGCTGACCAACGGCAAGAAGACGCTGAAAGACGAAATGGACATCGATGTGGTGGTCGCGGACCTGGTGGTGGTCGAGAATACCGAAGACGTCCACAACGTGGTCGTCTGCACGCTCTGCTCCTGCTATCCAGTCTTCGTTCTGGGCCGGCCGCCGGACTGGTACAAGAGCCGGGAATACCGCTCCCGCGTCGTCCGCCACCCGCGGCAGGTCCTGCACGAGTTCGGCACCGAGATCGGCGATGACCGCGAAGTCCGCGTCCACGATTCCACCGCCGACATGCGCTACATGGTGCTTCCAAAGCGCCCCGCCGGCACCGATGGCTGGAGCGAGGAACAACTCGCGGGCGTCATCGGCCGCGACTCCATGATCGGTGTCGCCGAGGTGGAACTGCCGAACTAGGCCGGCAGAACGCCATCGGGACCGATGGACCTCTGAGCCCCGTGTCGGGGCCTAACGCTGTCCCACCGCTGTCATATTCAAAGCCCTGTGGTCGCCCGTTGCGCAAAGCGGCCACGGGGTATTTTTATTTAGAGCGAAGCGCGCGAAAAAGGTCAGCTGGTGAACCTTTAACTGACTCGAAATTTTGATGCCGTGATGTCCGCTTGTGTCCCAGAGCGGACGGCTACGAAGTCTAATGAATCGCATACCGGTCCTCGCCCAAATCATTTGCTACCGACAAATGGTTCGGTTTCCGCTGCTGAGTTTACAAACCGGGAAAGGTGTTGGCCGATATCCCGGCCATCTCGTATTTCCGAGGCAGGCACGCGGAAAAGGCCGATTCGTTGCCTTTGGATTCCATTCTATCTACAGTCGGTTTTCTGAGAGGAGCCTAGATAAGGAGCCTCGACTAAACCGTTCGGATGTTAAAATGGGATTGATGCGAATTCGCGGCCTGACAACAATTGTTGCATGCCTCGTAGCTGCGTGGGCTGGTTTTGAACCCGAGAGCCATGCAAAGACGGTCCCGATGTTCACCAAAAGCAGCGCCGAGCAGTTTGCTCGCCAGATGCTGTCAACATTGCCGGCCGAGCTGGAAGGTTTTAAGGCCTCTAAGGGCATTACGCAGGCTGAACTGGCGACCGAGCAAGGACAGAAAAAATATTATCCCAGTGCAGAGCGTGGTTATCAGTCTCCACCGTGTTGTAGTAAATCGATCACAATATATATCTCCTACAGTCAAAAAAAGGAATACCAGAAAGTTATCAGAGAAGAATTCAAAAAAAATAACAAAATGCAGATAAATGGTATGACCGCTTACTTTAAAGGTACAAATAAAAATTCAAATTTGTTTATTGTCGCTGGTGAATTTGGCATCGTTATATTCTCATCAAATGTGCCAAAGGACGTAGTTTTCGCGTTTGCGCGCAAAATTAACTTCAAGAAACTTAAATCCATTCAATAGCTCACGCCCCCAGTGCGGATACCTATCGTCCGCTCCTTGCATTTAGCGGACAATTGGCGGGGCGCACATTTCGTCCATTCCTGGTGACAGAGCAGTCATCACCAACGCAAAAGCCCACCCGCCAGACAATGCAAGCGGATGGGCTCTGCTATTGGTGTCGTTTGGGCTGACTTGCGTCAGGCGGGAGGCTAGCTCCCTTCCTCGCGCAACAGTTTGTCGAGAACTCTGAGATAGCGGTTGGGCCCGGCATCCACATTCAGAAGGGCCTGCTCGACTTCTTCACTCGCCTGGTCCAGGGCGATTTGCTGGGCCTCGATTATTGGCACATCCTGATCGGCGAAGGCGAAGGTCCGCATCTTGTAGATCAGGTCCCGCATCTCCCTGTTCGCCTCATCGTCCGTGAGGACGTTGTAGCGGGAGGCCGTGTAGTGATAGTGGGTCGTCCGCTCGGTCTCGGGCGTCAGGAAATGGATCGCGTAGTAGCCAGTGCCGCTCTCTTTGGACTCGCCATCCGCACTCATGCCGAACTGCAGAAGCAGATTGCTCGGTGCATACCAGGAGATCGAGTTCCACAAGCTCCCCCGCGGCAAATCCGGGGCCATCATCTTCAGAATCCCGGGGGTCTCGGTATCCGTGCTGTTGCGGCTGGCCGTGACGACATCGCCTTCCTGGGTGATATCGACCTCGGCCTTGACCGCATCGGCGTTGCCGAGAATTCCGGCATGGGTGTAGTTGATGTGGCTCAGGTCGAGCAGGTTATCGACGACGAGCGTGTAGTGTGCCTTGACGTTGAGATAGCCGGGCCGGGTCACGTGCAGCTCGGGCCGGTCATCGAGACAGCTATAGTCCGGAATATTGTCGGGGTCGGCCGGCTTATCGCCCATCCAGATCCAGATCAGCGTATGTTTTTCGACGACCGGGAAACTTCTGAGGTGCAAGGCGTCGATAATGTTACCGGTTCCGTGCGGATTATTTACGCATTGCCCGTCGGGGCCGAATTCCAACCCATGATAGATGCATTGCACCCGATCCCCCGGGCAAAGCTTACCCATCGACAGCGGGACAGAGCGATGGGGACAGCGATCCGTGTAGGCGGCAATGCCCCCCTTTTCCTTCCGGTAAAATACGATGGGCTCGTTCAGGATGGTGCGATGCATCAACTGGCCGGCTTCGAGCTCCGACGAAAACATCACCACATACCAGCTGTTGCGCAGGAAGCGGGGATCAGGCCCGGCCCTGCGTG
The DNA here is from genome assembly GCA_021776685.1 of Alphaproteobacteria bacterium. Lineage (GTDB taxonomy): Bacteria > Pseudomonadota > Alphaproteobacteria > Bin65 > Bin65 > JAJFFJ01. The sequence goes on along the minus strand of JAJFFJ010000023.1, from coordinate 24,471 downwards.
GAACGGTCAGGCGCGGATATTGTGAGGGCTCAATCCCTTGCAGGACAGGCGCGGCGTCAGCATCGGGGCTCATCGGCTTTCCTCTTTCATTAGGCGCATTGGTTGCGGTTTTTTATAGTTTATCGGGCGATCTGAAAATTTCTACCCATTGCTTCGGTCGGCGAAATTGCGGTGACGAAAGAACATTAAGGCCCGGCGCTAGCCGGTTTCACGTTGGCAGGCGGAGAGGCTAGGCCGCAACTCCCTCCGGCATCATCGGCTGATTACCCAGCACATGCATCTCGTAGATGTCGTTGGTGGACGCCCAGCGGAGGCGCACGGCTTCGTCGCAAACCTTCAGGGCGCGGGCCTGCAACTCCGGGGTGTCGAGATATTTGACGGCGAGGTCTAGCTGGCGGCGGCTGTGCTCCGCGTCCGCCTCGGCATGCTCCACGAAGAAGGAGATCTCGTCATCCTCGGCGGTGTAGCCATAGTGTTTGGCGAAGGACGGGATGGTGATTTCGGTGTTGAGGGCCACCTGCTGGCCTTCCTGGGTCGCCTGCATGGCCAGCGCCACGCCCACCGGCTCCTCGCGCATGGTATTCACATAGTGCAGCGTCCGTCCCCACCAGCCGGGCGTCGGCTCGGTATTCTCGATCTCGTCCTGGGTCATGCCGGAGGCGAGGCAGAATCCGGAGATCATTGCCCAGTGGTCGTGGGCCACATGGCCTTCCTTGGGGATTGCCAGCAGGCCTTCCTCTTCCGCCAGGTTCTCCACCATGGCCTTCCGCACGTCGGGCGGTGAGCTGTAGACCATCAGGCCGAAGCCGGGCACGGCCTTGTTCACGAATTTCTGGTGTTGGGCCATGTAGATGCCGAGCGCCTTGATCGGTAGCGAGCCATCGAGCATGGACGTGAAGAAGGGGTGTTTCTTGGTGTGCCATTTTTCGCGAATGGCGACGATCTGTTCGGCGATGGCGGAACCGCTGGCGTCCGGCATGATGTGCTCCCTCAACGTCGGCTGGGATGGCAGTCCCAGCTCTTAGGTTTTTCGATTAAGTTTTCTTATGCAACTAACTTTATCATGGCGTCTTGCCGGTGCAAATACCTAAGGATCGGGCGACGCAAAAGCCGCGGCGATCGCCGGCAACAGGACGCCGTTTTCATCGCCGCCCGTGTCCTCCTGCAGGGCATGGGCAAGATCATTGGCCGGATGCTCCGGGGCGGGACCATGGGCAAATCCGGCAATCTGCACTTCGCAGCCGCCCCGCCGCAGGACTTTGGCCCGCACCAGGGTTGCCCCGCTATCATTCCGCCAGATGAGGGTTCCCGGGCCGAGCAGGAACAGATGGCCTGGACCGTTGGCATCGCCGTCTGGCGCGCGAAAGACCTGCGCGGCCGGCTCGCGTGACCTCACAACGAAGGAGTCGGCGTTGGGGATCAGCACCGTGGCCGCCAGAGACATCATGGTGGGGAGTTCAGACTCTGTACGGACCGCTGCGCGGGCCACCCGTGCCAATCCTTCCGGAATCAGGCCGCGCAAGATCTGTAAGGCCTCGGCGGGTCCCTGCTGGATCGCCGCCGCCTTCGCGTCTGGTTCATCGGCCGTGAGGATCAGTCCACCGTCCTCGATCACCAACAGGCGCTGTATCCCGGCCCAGCCGTCCCCTTCCGGCCAGTCATGCTTGGGCGCATAGGTCAGGTCGCCGTCCAGACCATAGCGCCAGGCATGGAAGGGGCAGATGAAGCCGCGGGCGCCGTCGCCATGGGCTTCGATGACCACAGGCCGGCGGCGGTGCCGGCAACGGTTGAGGAAGGCCGAGACAGCGCCATCGCTCTGCCGCACAAGCAAGACGCCGGGGTCCGACATGGGCAATGTCAGATAGTCCCCCGGGTCCGGCACTTCTGCGGAGAAGGCGACAACGACGGGCGCAGTTTGCAGGGGCGCAGTGGCGGGCGGATCAGCAGGCATGTTCACTGGCAAATGGGGGCAGGGGTGACCGATGGGCCAATTGGTGGGTGACGGGCAATCTGTTAGCACAGCCGCCACCATATTCATCACGCCAATGCAGGAGGCAGCCATGCCCCATCTTTTCGATCCGGACTATTTCCGGGGCAAGCATGTGTTCATCGCCGGTGGCACCACCGGCATCAACCAGGGCATCGGCCATGGCTTTGCCCGCATGGGCGCGAATATCTCCACCTGCAGCCGCAAGGCGGAAAATGTGGAAGCCGCCATCGCCGGATTCAAAAGCGAAGGTGTGGACGCCATCGGCGCCACAGCAGACGTGCGTGACTATGAGCAGGTCGCCTATGCGCTCAAGACGGCTGTGCAGTCACTTGGGCCTATCGATGTGCTGATTTCCGGCGCTGCGGGAAATTTTGTGGTGCCGGCGCTGGGGATGTCTGCCAACGCCTTCAAGACCGTGATGGACATTGATTTGCAGGGCACCTTCAACGTCTTCCGTGCCGGACATGAGCACCTGAATACGGACAGCCCGTCAGGCGCCTCCTGCATCGCAATTTCGGCGCCCCAGGGCTTAATCCCCTATGGCCTGCAGTCCCACGTCTGCGCTGCAAAAGCGGGGGTCGAGATGCTGGCCCAATGCCTGGCGGTCGAATGGGGTCCATTGAACGTTCGGGTCAATACCATCGTGCCCGGTCCCATTGCGGATACGGAGGGCATGCGCCGTCTTTCCACCGACGAGGTGCGCAAAAAAGATGCGGGCATGGGCCTGCCGATCCAACGCTACGGCACCAAGCAGGAAATAGCGGATGCCTGTATCTTCCTGTCTTCGCCGGCCGCAGCCTACATTACCGGTATCAGCCTGCCGGTTGACGGTGGCTGTTTGCTGATGGGGGCCGGGCGCATGCAGGAAAGCTTGAATGCCGCCTTTGAGGCGTCGAAGCAGGCGTCAAATCAGGCCGGGAGCTGATGGGTTGCCCGCCAGCGCAGACATCAAGGCGGTCATCTGGGATTTTGGCGGCGTTCTGACCTCAAGCCCGTTCGATGCCTTCAACCGTTATGAAGCAGAACAGGGGTTGCCCCACGATTTCATCCGCAGCGTCAACACCCGCAACCCCGACACCAATGCCTGGGCCCAGTTTGAGCGCAACGAAATCGAACTCGACGCCTTCGATGCTCAGTTCCGGGAAGAGAGCACAGAGCTGGGTCATCCGATCGGTGGGCGGGAGATTATCGGCCTGCTGGCGGGTGAGGTGCGGCCGGAGATGGTGGAGGCACTCCGCCGCTGCCGCGCGCGGCTCAAGGTCGGCTGCATCACCAACAATGTCTCGGCGCTGTCCGGACCCTCCATGTCCCGGACACCGGAACATGCGACAGCGGTGGCTGAAGTCATGGAGCTCTTTGAGCTGGTGATCGAGTCGAGTAAGGTCGGTTTGCGCAAGCCCGACCCTCGAATTTATCAGATGGCCTGCGACAAGCTGGGGGTGCCGCCTGCGGCGGCGGTTTATCTGGATGATCTGGGCATCAATCTGAAACCCGCCCGCGACCTCGGCATGTCCACGATCAAGGTCGCGGCGCCTGCGGATGCACTCCGCGAACTTGAAGCGGCGGTCGGGTTTTCGGTGAGCTGAAGCTTGCCGTACGAGTTCCGTTGCCGAGTCAGGCGGCGGCTTTTTCTTCGTCGCTAAGGGTGACTTCCTGCAGCAGGAAGGCAGGCACCTGGTCGGTCTTGCCGAATTCTTTTTCGGTGTCCGGCAAAGGTTTGGCTTCCGGCCGCTCGTCCGGGTGCTTGTGATTACGCGGCTCATTGCGGCTACCGTGGCTTTGGCGGTCTCCCCGTCCATCGCCCCGGCCTTCACGTGTCTTGTTCTCGTCGCGGCTCTCGCGCGCTTCGGGTTTGTCGTCACGCGGCGTGTCTTTCCTGGCGCGGCTGCGGCGGGTTCTTGCGGGCTTGGCCTCTTCTTCCGTCGCAGCAGCTTTTTCAGCAGGCTTTTCAGCTGACGCTGCCGGCTCTTCCACCGGTGCAGCGGCGACGTCGTCCGCCTTAACTTCGGCAGGCGCCGGTGCTGGGGCAGGTGATGTGGCAGAGCCATCCAGAACGGTAATCTTGCGGCCGATCACGCGCTCGATCGCGGCGACGAATTTCTCGTCCTCGCGGGTCGCCAGGGTATACGCCCGGCCGGATTTGCCAGCGCGGCCCGTGCGTCCGATGCGGTGCACATAGTCGTCCGGGTGGATCGGCACATCGAAATTGAAGACGTGGGAGACATCGTTGATGTCCAGGCCACGGGCGGCCACGTCGCTGGCCACCAGAATTCGAATTTCGCCGGCGCGGAAGCGGTCCAGGGTTTCGGTCCGCTTGTCCTGGGTCATGTCGCCATGCAGGGCGGCGGCATTGAAGTCCCGGTTCTTGAGCGAGCGGGCGACCACGTCTACATCGCGTTTGCGGTTGCAGAAGACCAGGGCGCTGTGGACTTTTTGCTCCTCGATCAGGCCACGCAGAACCTTGCGTTTGTCCCGCGGGTGCGTGTTCGTGATGAAGTCTTCGATGGTGGAGGCCGTGGTCGCCGGGCGGGCGACGGTGACTTCCTTCGGATTGGTCAGGAATTTTTCGCTCAGCCGTTTGATTTCCGGCGGCATGGTGGCGGAGAAGAACAGGGTCTGGCGGATCGCGGGGATCTTGGAGCAGATTTCTTCCACGTCCGGGATGAAGCCCATGTCAAGCATACGGTCGGCTTCGTCGATGACCAGAATCTTGACGTCGCTCATCAGGATATTGCCGCGCTCGAACAGGTCGAGGAGACGTCCCGGTGTCGCGATCAACACGTCGACGCCGCGGTCGAGGATCTTCTTCTGATCAACAAAGCTCGAGCCGCCGATCAGCAGGGCTTTGGTCAGTTTGTGGTTTTGGCCGTAATCGTCAAATTTTTCCGCAACCTGGGCAGCAAGTTCGCGGGTGGGCTCCAGGATGAGCGAGCGCGGCATGCGCGCTTTGGGCTTGCCTTCTGCCAGAATGTCGATCATCGGCAGGACGAAGCCGGCGGTCTTGCCGGTGCCAGTCTGCGCGCAACCCAATATGTCGCGCCCCATCAATACGAGGGGAATGGCTTTTTCCTGGATCGGCGTCGGTATTGTGTAGCCAGAATTTTCGATGGCGGCTAGCAACGGGTCACTAAGACCAAGGTCTTGAAATGTCATATGTTTCCGATTGAATCCGTGCGAGTGTCGTTAATTGAAGCACGTATTTAGTTACAACATTAGTATACGTGCGAAATGTTACCGGAAATTCAACAACTTTCGCTGCAGTGCAACAACTTGCCGCGATCTTTTTGAGCCAGGATTTCCAAAGGAGAATGCGTGGTGTTACTGGATGCCGACAAGTCTTTGTTGCTGATCGTCGATATTCAGGAGCGGCTGGCGCCCGTAATGACCGGGGCATCGGAAATGATCGACCGAGCTGCCCGGCTGATGCGCGCTGCGGGCTTGATGGAAGTTCCCGTACTGGTATCCGAACAGTATCCGAAGGGTCTGGGCCCGACCGTTGAGGAGATTGCCGCATTGGCGCCGGACGGCGCGATTCTGGACAAGCTGCATTTCTCCTGCGCCCATGACCCGGACCTGCGCGAGGCCATTCAAGGTGCAGGACGGACCCAGGTGCTGGTTGCCGGCATCGAAGCGCACATATGTGTGCTGCAGACTGCGATTGGCCTGAAAGCCCTGGGCCTGGAGGTTGCGGTCGCGGCAGACGCTGTGGCATCCCGTCATGAGAGTGACAAGGCGCAGGCCCTTGAGCGCATCTCGGCGCACGGTGTCGATACCGTCACCAGTGAGATGGCCGTGTTCGAATGGCTGCATACTGCGGGCGACCCAGCCTTCAAGCGGGTCAGCGCGCTCGTGAGATAAGCGCCGGAAACCGGAGAACCAGGATGAAGAAATGGATCATACGCATCGTCGCCGTGGTCGTTGTGGCCGTGATTGGCTTTGGCGCCTGGACGATGCTCAACCCTAATCAGGATGTGGACGGCCGGGCAATGGGCACCGTGGTAATTGATTTCAAGACGCTGAAGCTGATGGGGCGAGGCAACAAATATCTGGTGCTCCCGGAAGGGTTTGCTGGCAGCGACAAGCCAGATGTGACCAGCCCGGCATTCAAGGTGTCAGCGGCCGCACTGGCAAACCGGGCCAAAGACCTGTGGCTGAAACGGCCCCGCACAGAGCTGGTGCGCGACATCGACGGCAACCTGCAGTTCGAGCTGGTTCAGCGAAGTGGGGTGTTCCGTTTTCCGGACTTTGTCACCGTGCAGGCTTTTGACCTCGGTGGCGGCAAGGCCGGGCTGGCGATTTATAGTCGCGCGAAATATGGCCGCCGCGACTTAGACGTCAACAAGAAGCGCGTCGGCGCATGGTTGGCCCTGCTGAAAAAGGAAATTCCCAACTAGGCTCAATCCACTTGACGATCGCGGATTAGCGGCGGCGGGCCAGGTGCAGCAATTCGCGCCCGGCCATGGCTGGTTACTTCCCGCGGATCACTTTCTTGCCGCCCCGGGCCACGGCGGAAATATCCTCGCCGACGCCTTCGATGGTGTTACAGGCGGCAGCGCCAAGACCCAGCACGAAAAGGCTGAGAAGGGTGAGGGCTTTCTTACGCATGAATGTCTCCGATGGGATTGGGGTGTGGCTCTATACGAAACGGGCCTGCCGGACAGGTCTCTCCCCCTGGACCTGATTGGTGCCCGCTCAGTACAACTCCTCCCGGTAATTTTTCTGGATGAAGTCGTCGATCTCCTCGACCGGTTTTTCCGGCATGCGCTGGTCGCGCACGATCTGGGCGTATTTGGGATATCCCTCAGACGTCTTCTGCGCCTCGGGGTCCCAAAGGCGTGAACGTTTGAGCGCCTTGGCGCAGTGGTAGAAGACGGTGTCGATGTCGATGCGGATGCCGAGCTCCGGCGCCTTCTGATTGACCTCCATGCCGGCAAGATCTGCCGGGTCGCGGGACAGGCTGGCGCGGCCGCGGATACGCAGGGTCTCTTCAAAACCGGGCAGGAAGAAGATCAAACCCACATTCTCGTTTTCGAGGATGTTGGTCATGGTGTCGACCCGGCGGTTGCCGCGACGATCAGGCAGGATCAGCGTATTGTCGTCGACGATTTTGACAAATCCGGGCGGGTCGCCGCGCGGACTCACGTCCACATGACCTTTGCCCGAAACCGACGCCATCACCAGGAAGGGCGAGCGGTTGATGAACTCGCGGGTGTGATGGTCCAGCGAGGGTTGTTCTTTCAGGGTCGCCAGATGCATTGGCTCGCCGATCATTTCGCGCAAGTCATCCTGGCTCTCGACGGCGTGGTCTGTGGTGACATGGTCGGTCATGCTGGCCTCCTTCGCACGTGGATGGCCACTATACATCAACATCGGCGACGAAGCGCGCGTGGTCCTGGATGTAGGCGAACCGCAGCTCCGGCTTTTTGCCCATGAGGCTTTCGACCAGTGTCGCGGTTTCCTTGGCTTCTTCGGCTTGGTGCGGGTCCTGGTCGTTCGGGATATTGACGCGCAACAGGACGCGCTTCGCCGGATCCATGGTGGTTTCCTTCAGCTGCGCCGGCGGCATCTCGCCCAGGCCCTTGAAGCGGCTGATCTCCACCTTGCCGCGGCCCGAGAAGGTGTCCTTCATCAGCTCGTCCTTGTGGGCGTCGTCGCGGGCGTAGGCGACCTCGCCACCCTGGGCCAGGCGATAGAGTGGCGGCTGGGCCAGATAGAGGTGGCCGTCGTGGATCAACTGCGGCATCTCCCGGAAAAAGAAGGTGAGCAGGAGGGAGGCGATGTGGGCGCCGTCCACGTCCGCGTCCGTCATGATGATGACCCGGTCGTAGCGGAGCTTGGCGCCGTCATAGGCGTGGCCCGCGCCGCAACCGAGGGCCTGGGTCAGGTCGTTCAATTCCTGGTTGGCACGCATCTTGTCGAGGGTGGCGCTGGCGACATTCAGGATTTTCCCGCGGAGCGGCAGGATCGCCTGGAATTTGCGATTGCGCGCCTGTTTCGCCGAGCCGCCCGCGCTGTCGCCCTCCACCAGAAAGATTTCGGTGCCGTCCGCCTTGCGCTCGGAACAGTCGGACAGCTTGCCGGGCAAGCGCAACTTGCGCGTGGCGCTCTGGCGGGCCAGGTCGCGTTCCTTGCGGCGGCGCATGCGCTCGTCCGCCTTTTCCAGCATGTGATCGAGCAGCCGCCGGGCGCTGGCCGGATCCTTGGACAGAAAATGATCGACGTGATCTTTGACCGCATTCTCTACATAGCGGACCGCCTCCGGCATGCCGAGGCGCTCCTTGGTCTGGCCCTGAAACTGCGGATTGGGGATGAAGACAGAGAGCATGACGCAGGCGCCCTCCATCAAATCGTCGCCCGAGATGGCCGCCGCCTTCTTGGCGTTGACCAGTTCGCCATAGCTGCGCAGGCCTTTGAGCAACGCTGCGCGGAAGCCCTGTTCGTGGCTGCCGCCCTGCGGGGTCGGGACGGTGTTGACGTATGAAAGGGTGAAGCCTTTCTCGTCGCCCGGCCAGGCGATGGCCCACTCGACGCGGCCTTCAGAATTGAACTCGGTGGTGCCGAAAAACGCGTTCTCGGTCCAGGTGGGTCGGTCGCCCAGGGCTTCGGTCAGATAGTCGAGAACGCCGCCCGGGAATTTGATCGCGCTCTTTTGGGGGACCGTCTCGTCGTCTTCCAAGAGCTCCGGGGCGCAGAACCACCGCACTTCCACATCGCGGATCAGATAGGCCTTGGATCGCGCCATGCGGAACAGGGTCGCCGGTTTGAACACGGCCCTGGGGCCAAAAATTTCGGAGTCCGGCATGAAGGTCACCGTGGTGCCGCGCCGGTTGCGCGCTGTGCCGACCTTCTTCAGCTTCGTCTGGGGGACGCCGCGGGAATAGCTCTGCTTCCACACATGGCCATCGCGGGCCACCTCCACATCCAGCCGTTCCGCCAGCGCATTGACGACGCTGACACCCACGCCATGCAGGCCGCCAGAGGTCTGATAGGCCTTGCCACTGAACTTGCCGCCGGAGTGGAGGGTGGTGAGGATTACCTCCAGGGCCGACTTGTCCTTGAACTTGGGATGCGGGTCCACGGGAATGCCGCGGCCGTTGTCGCGAATGGTCAGCGATCCATCGGCGGCAAGATCGATCTCCACGCGGGTTGCGTGGCCGGCGACCACCTCGTCCATGGCGTTGTCGATGACTTCCGCCGCCAGGTGGTGCAGGGCCTTTTCGTCAGTGCCGCCCACATACATGCCGGGCCGCAGCCGGACAGGCTCCAGGCCTTCCAGCACCTCGATATCCTGGGCGGTGTAGGAATCATTGGCGCGGCCATTCTTTTTCTGACCCTGTTTCGCACCCGGACCCGCAACCGGATCCGCATCGGATTTCTTGGCCACCGCGCGCGGTTTGGCAGGCCGGGCTTTGGCCGGGTCGGAATCGTCGAACAGGTCAGGAATAACGGTCATGCGGCTCAAAAAACGTAGCGGGAACGAAAGGGCTTATACAGTAGATGGTCCCCAAACCGGATACAAGATATAGCGTTTCCTGTGGGGGTGATTTTTTTCGATCCGGACGCTATCTGGCCAAATGATCATGGCCGGGATATGACGGACCGCTCCCGCGCCGCGGCGCATCAGACGGAACTTCACCTACCATGGCAGAGCAAAAGGATGCACCCGTCGATGGCGGCCGTGCTGGCGAGTTGTCCACACGGACTGTCGCCATGCCCGCGGATACCAATCCAGCGGGCGATATCTTCGGCGGTTGGCTGCTTGCGCAGATGGATATCGCAGGTGGCATTGTCGCCAACCGTCGCGCCGGAGGACGCACGGCGACTGTGGCCGTGGACGCGATGCAGTTTCACCTGCCGGTCTTCGTCGGCGACATTCTGTGCTGCTATGCGAAGATCGTACGCGTCGGCACAAGCTCCATTGCCGTGAAAATCGAGGCCTGGGCGGAGCGGCGCAATTCCGACGCCCATGTGAATGTGACGGAAGGCCTCTTCACCTATGTGGCGCTGGGCGAGAATCGCGAACCGCGCCCAATATCGGAAGAAACGTGACGGGTTGCCGTCGGCCATAGCCGACGCCACATCCAAATCAGGTGACACGAGCGTCGAAGAGGAAATGGCGATGACCCAGAGCGTACCAGCGACCCTCGAAGCGGCTGCCGAGCGCAGCGGATGCGATGGTGTTGTTCTCGGCCGCTTTGCGGAGCATCTGCAATCGTTGCCGGCATTTCAGGCGGCGCGCATCAATCCCTTCGTCTTTGCGGAAGGTGCAGGCATTGAGAGCGAGCAGGCCATCGACCTGTTTGTCCATGGCGCCAAACTTGGGCTGTTCGATCTCGAATGGGGCATGGTCTGTCCGCTCTGTGGCGCGATCACCCACAGCGCCGCCGAGCTTGACCAGGTGGCAGAAGACAGCCTGCACTGCTCGCTTTGCAACCAGGATGTGCCGTCGATCATGGACGATACGGTTGAGGTCAGTTTCGCCTACAGCCAGCCAACCGTTGGCTTCGATCTGCACGGAGATTTTACTGCCTATCAGCACTACTTCACATCATCGAGCTACCCGTACCGGTCTGAATGGGGGGCATACCATGAGCGGAATACCGTCGCCGATATCAAGCTCGATCCCGGACAGGCCGGAGTTCTGCCGCTGCAACTGCAATCCGGCGAATCCTATCGCATGCTCTGTCTTGATACCCATTCCGGCGCCGACGTAAATGTCGGAAGTGGTTCGCCCGATACAGACGATCTCTCGCTTTCAGCGAATGGCTTTTCAAAGGCCCAGATATCGCTGCCTGCCGGCCCGTCGACACTGTCACTGAGCAACATGACAGAACAGCCGGTCTGGTTCCGCCTGCTGCGTCTCGCCATGGACGAAATCATGGGCATCGTGGAACAGGGGCCGCCTCAATTCTCCCAGCGCCTCAGCGGCAAACACCTGATCAACAACCAGGCCTTCCGCGATTGTTTTGCGCTCAATGAACTCGCACCTGATCTGAAGCTGAAACTGCGAAACCTCACGCTTCTGTTCACGGACCTGAAAGGCTCAACCGCGCTTTATGACCGGGAAGGGGATTTGGCGGCCTATCGACTTGTGCAGGACCATTTTGCGGCCCTCAAACATGTGGTGCGGTCCCACTCTGGCGCCGTCATCAAGACCATGGGGGATGCGGTGATGGCAGCTTTCCCGACAGGTGACGACGGTATTGGCGCGGCGATCGCCATGATGACTGCCATGCAGAAGGTTGCCGATGGGCGGGATGATGACGTTGGCCTCAAGGTCGGCCTACATGCCGGCCCGGCGCTCGCAATCAACGCCGGCCAAAATCTGGACTATTTCGGTCAGACTGTGAATATCGCGGCGCGGGTCCAAGGCCTTGCGGATGCCGGGGAGATTTGTGTGACCAGCGCCTTGAACGACAACCAGTCCACAACCGATCAACTGAGAATGTCTGGCTATAGCGGCCAGGCGGAACTGGCGCGGCTGAAGGGCGTCTCCGGCGAAGAGCGCATATATCGCTACAGCGCGGCGACTTGACGGCCACTGATGGGCTGCTACTGGGTTGCTAACGGTCCGCTACTGGGCCGTTAGTGAGAATTGATCGACCGTCTTCCCATCCACGGTCTTGAAATAACATTCGGCACGGTTGGCCACGCCTTTGGCCCTGAAGGTGCAGAAGAGAGCACCATAGGTTGCGCCGGTGATGGTCTCCGGACAGTTCTTGTCGCCGCGATATCTCCGGTGATAGCGGCGCACATAGGAGCGGGCCCACCAGGCCCGGCAGGGCTGCCTCTGGTCGCGCACGCTGGCGCCGGCCAGGCCGGAGACGAAGGCGATTGTCTGTCCGGGCCTGATGACCAGGGGGTCGGCTTTGCCGCCGGCGACGATCCTGGGCGCAAACCGCGTAATCAGATGACTCCGGGAATAAGAATGCTCATGGCCGGTGGCGACAATGGCGCCGTGCTGCCGGCAGATCTCATAGGCTGCCAGCGGCACCTCCCGGTCTTTGCCACCTGCCTGCAGCCATGTGTGATTTTTGTGCCAGGCGCAGATGCGCCAGCGTTGGGTGGCCGCCGACAGGCTCTTGCGCAGATGCTCAAGATACCTGTCATCCCGGTAAGCGTCTGGAATGGCCTTGCCGGTGGCGTCGCGGACGATCCGGTCCTGCCGATAGCGCCCGTCATATCGGGCGAGCCCGATGCCGGACAGCACGATCAGGATGCCGCGATAGGTGCAGCTGGCGCGAATGCCGGTAAGGCCGGTGCAGGTCAACCCTTTCACCCGGCCCAGTCGTGCGGCGGCATGAGCCATATAGCCCCGCGGACCGCCCCACCGGTGCAGGTCGTGATTGCCGGCCACCACGAGGTAGGGAAAGTTGGCCCCCAGCTTTGCCGTGATCATCCTTTCAAACCGGTCTGCGGAATCAGGGTCGGTTTCGGCGTAACCGAGATCACCGAGATGAACCACCAGTTGCGCCTTTTCCCGGGCGACCAGGTCGAGCACCTGCTTCGCGCCGGACCTCATTCCCTGGTCGCCGTAGAAGGCGATTTTGACGGGGCCGGTCGCATCCGTTTGTGCATGGGCGAGGGGCTGGAACAACGTAAGCGCGCCCACTGCAAATAAGACTGGGGCAATCCTGGGTCGGTTCATGAAGGGGCCTCGAAATGGAACTGCGCAGATAGTGTCACAGCAATGATGCAGCATTGTGTCTATCGCGAATCGGTCTGATGGGAAAACAGGAGACTGGGGATCAGGCCGGCGCCCGGCGAAGGAACAGGCACAGGAATGCGGCCAGAAGATTGACGCCCATGGCCAGTCCGAATGCGGCGGCAAAGCCACCAGTCGATTCTGCCAGCATGCCGGCGCCGGTTGGCCCCACCACCTGACCGACCGCGAACATGAGGGTCAAAATAGCAAATCCGGCCGCTGCTTTTTCCGGCCCCAGATAGTCGCCGGATGCGGCGGCGACGATTGACGGCATGCTCCAGGCGGAGAGGCCGAACAGGACAACGGAAATATATAACCCGATCTCACCCGTGCCGGCCGCGACCAGTCCATAGGCGGTCGCCTGCACGGTGAGGCCGCACATCATGCCGACCTTGTGCCCGAACCGGTCGGAGATGTTGCCGAACAGGGTGCCGGAAAAGATGCTGAGTCCGCCTACGCATGCCCAGAGGAGCCCTGCGGTCCCCTTGCTCACGGACAGGCCGTCCACCATCGCCGTGACAATGAAGGTTGTGTAGGTGAGCATTGTCGTCGCGAAGAGGGCGTAGATCAGGCCAAGCTGCAGAAGAAAACGACCGCTGCGGACCCGCGGCCGGGCGGTTACACCGGGTGCGGGCGGCGGTGCCGGGCGGCCGTAGGGTTCCAGCCCAATATCCGATGGTCTGTCGCGCAGAATGAAAAAGGCCAGCGCAAGGATAAGCGCCGTCAGCCCGGCGAAGATCAGCCAGATCAACTGCCAGGCAACAAGGCCCAGACCGCCAGTCACCTGGGGCACCAGAAATCCGGAAAACAGGATGGCGACGCCGGCACCCGCCGTTGCAACGCCGGCGCCCCGCGCCCGGTGGGAGGGATGGAACCAGAAAGAGGGGAGGGTCATGGCGCCGACAAAGGCCGCACCACTCCCGATTCCCGTGACGAAATATATGGCCAGCAACACGCCATAATCGCGTCCCAACGCCATGCCCACGAGGCTGATGGCGACAAGTGCGGTACCGCCGAGGCACAGCCGCCGCGGGCCAAGGCGCGGCGCCAGCCAAGGCATGAGCGCGACCATGGCGAGGTAGCCAAGAAAATAGCTGCCGCCCAGGATTCCCTGCTGCTCGTAGTTGAGAGACAGGTCGCTGGCCATGCTGGGCAGGATCATGCCGAAGGCAAATCGGGCAAGCCCGACAGCGCCCAGGACCACCAACATGGCAGTGCCGGCGACGATCCAGGCATAGGAAGAAGAGGCTTGGCGGATCGGTCGGCGCTCCGGGTGGTCAATGCGGGGCGGCCCTGCACTGGCCAATCCACATGGGGTGTGGTGACCAGCCTAAGCGCCGATCAGACCAGAACGAAGTGCCAAATTCGCCGGTACTGGCATGCGCCCGATGATGTTGAGGAGAAACAAAATAAGGGCCGCCCGGTTGCCCGAGCGGCCCTTGTCTGTGTCTGCTTCCGACGTACTACAGGCTGTAGTACATCGCATATTCGATCGGATGGGGCGTGTGCTCCAGTGCGTGCACTTCTTCCATCTTCAGATCGATGTAGCCGTCGATCATATCTTCCGTAAAGACATCGCCCTTGGTCAGGAAGCCGCGATCGCCGTCCAGGTTTTCCAGCGCTTCACGCAATGAGCCGCAAACCGTCGGAATGTCCTGCAGTTCTTCCGGCGGCAGGTCGTAGAGATCCTTGTCCATCGGGTCGCCCGGGTGGATGCGGTTCTCGATGCCGTCGAGGCCGGCCATCAGCATGGCCGCGAAGGTCAGGTAGGGGTTGCCGGCGGCATCGGGGAAGCGGACTTCGACCCGCTTGCCCTTGGGCGACGCCACAAAGGGGATGCGGCAGGACGCCGAACGGTTGCGTGCCGAGTAGGCGAGCAGCACCGGCGCCTCGAAGCCTGGGATCAGCCGCTTGTAGCTGTTCGTGCTGGCGTTCGAGAAGGCGTTGATGGCCTTCGCGTGTTTCATGATGCCGCCGATATAGTGCAGGCAGGTTTCCGACAGGTCGGCATAACCGGAGCCGGCAAACAGCGGATTGTCGTCTTTCCAGAGCGACTGGTGGCAGTGCATGCCGGAGCCATTGTCATCGATCACCGGCTTGGGCATGAAAGTGGCCGTCTTGCCCCACTTGTGGGCGACCATGTGGACACACCATTTGTAGATCTGCATGGCGTCGGCCTGGGTGACCAGGGTGCCGAACATGATGCCCAGTTCGTGCTGCGAGGGCGCGACTTCGTGGTGATGCTTTTCGGTTTCGACGCCCATGGTCTCGATCATGCTGACCATCTCTGCCCGCATGTCAGAACCTGAATCGACCGGCGCCACCGGGAAGTAACCGCCTTTGATAGCGGGGCGGTGGCCCATATTGCCGATCTCGTATTCGGCGCCGGAATTGTACGGACCTTCTTCGGAATCGATCTGGTAGAAGGTGTGGTTCATCGATACGTCGAAGCGGACATCATCGAAGACAAAGAATTCAGCTTCGGGACCAAAATAGGCTGTGTCCGCGACGCCCGTGGAGCGCATGTAGGTCTCGGCTTTCTTGGCCGTGGACCGGGGGTCGCGCGAGTAGGGTTGGCCGGTTGACGGCTCCAGAATATCGCAGAACAGGATCAGTGATTCCTGCGCGGCGAACGGATCCATCACTGCCGTTGCCGGGTCGGGCATCAGGATCATGTCAGATTCGTTGATGGCCTTCCAGCCGGCGATCGACGAGCCATCGAACATGATGCCGTCCTCGAACGTGCCTTCCTCGATCGTCGACACGGTCTGGGCAGTGTGCTGCCACTTGCCGCGCGGGTCGGTAAAGCGCAGATCGACGAACTTGACGTCGTTCTCCTTGATCATCTCCAGGACGGTATTGGCGTCGGACATTTTTTTCATTCCCGTAGGTTCAGAGTTTATTGGCGGTGGGATTTTTGGTGGCTTCCCCCGGAGCCCAAACAGATTTGGTCGCAGAGCGGGCTAGATCGCTTCTCCGCCGCGCTCACCGGTACGGATGCGGATGACTTCTTCCACAGATGACACGAAGATCTTTCCGTCGCCGATGCGGCCGGTCTTGGCCGATTGCTCGATGGCCTCGATAGCCTGATCCACCAGACCGTCCTCAAGGACGATCTCGATCTTCACCTTGGGCAGGAAGTCGACCACGTATTCCGCACCGCGGTACAGCTCGGTGTGGCCTTTCTGGCGCCCGAAGCCTTTTGCTTCGGTAACCGTCAGGCCCTTGATGCCCAGGTCATTGAGGGCTTCTTTAACTTCGTCAAGCTTGAAGGGCTTGATGATGGCTTCGATCTTTTTCATGGCGTTCTTGTAGACCCGTGTGAGGGGGGTGTCTCCTGGAAGCATGCTTGCCGTGGCACTGCGCCCCGGGTCCTTCGGACCAAAGGCGGTGTCAGTCGCCACGCACGCCTGTCGCAGAAAAGAAAGCAAATTTCATGCCATAGCCGGCGGGCCCACCATAACCTATTGAAAATAAATTCTTATATGGCGGCGCAGACGCCCCACCGGAGCCGCCTCTCAATCTGTTGCTCAATAATTAGGCAAAATGCTGATTTCATGGGCACATCGGCTAAACGCAAGACAGTGTCAGTCAATCCGGCTGCCGTCAAAGGCGCCTTCCACATACATCTCGCGCAGGCGGAATTTCTGAATCTTTCCTGAGCCTGTCAGTGGAAACTCGCCTAGGGACACCCATACAGCCGGCGTTTTCTGGGGCGAGAGATGGGCGCGGCAATGCTCGCGCAGGGTCGCGGCACCCACTGTCGCGCCGGGCTCCGGGCGAACGAAACAGGCGACAATCTCACCCCAACGGTCATCCGGCAGCCCGACAACGGCGACCTCCGCCACCGTTGCATGCTCCAGCAGAACATTTTCGATTTCCGCCGGGAACAGGTTTTCGCCGCCGCGGATGATCATTTCCTTCACCCGGCCGGTGACCCGCACATAGCCGCGTGCATCCATGGTTCCCAGGTCGCCCGTGTGCAGCCAGCCGTCAGAGTCGATGGCGGCGGCGGTGGCGTCGGGATTGTCGTTGTAGCCAACCATGTTGCAGTAGCCCTGGCTGCAGATCTCGCCGATGCTGTCCAGGGCGACAACGGAATTAGCCTCAGTGCTGCGAATGGAGATCGCGGTGCAGGGCAGGGGCTGGCCCACCGTATGGCAAAGGTCTTCCACGGAGTCTTCCCGCTGGCTCTGGGTGACCACCGGCGACGTCTCAGTCTGGCCGTAGACCGATTGGTAAAAGCAGTCGAAACGGTCCCGCACCCGGCGGATCAATTCCGGCGCGACGAGGGAGCCACCGGAGATCACCACGTCGATCGAGCTCATGTCATGTGGTTCGGCCTCCAGGGCTTCCAGCATGCCCACCAGCATGGTGGGGACGGCCAGCACCACCCGGGGACGCTCCTGTTCAATCAGCTGAATGGCCTGCAGGGGATCGAACATCTTGACCATCAGCATGCGCGATCCGGTCTGCAATGTGCCGAGGGCGATGATCCCGCAGCCGCTGGTGTGAAACATCGGCATGAAGTTGGTCCATGTGGACCCGTCCGGCGCGCCCACACGGGCCGCCACCAGCCGCCCGTTATTCGTCAGACCACGGTGGTGCAGCACGGCGCCCTTGGGAAAGCCCGTGGTGCCGGATGTGTACTGGATCTGGGCCGGATCGTCCGGCGAGACGTCCGGCAATTCTGTTGGTCTGTCGCCGATCCGATAGAGGACTGCCGGATCCTCCAGGTCGGTGATCTCGCGTACTGCGGGGAGCCCCTCACAGGCGCGGGCCGCAATCTCCGCCATGGGATTGCCGCGGTAGCTGTCGATGGTGAAGAGCGCTGCGGACGAGGACTGCTCCAGCACATAACGCAATTCCGCCGCCTGATAGGACGGGTTCGCGGTCACCAGCACCAGGCCGGCCAGACCGCAGGCATATTCCATCAAAAGCCATTCGGGAATGTTGGGCGCCCAGACGCAGACCCGTTCGCCCGGCGCGAACCGGGAGGCCAGCGCCAGTGCCAGCTTCTCGCTATCATCCAGCAGTTGGGCAAACGTCCAGGTGCGGCCCGTTTCGCCGTCCATTCCCACCTCGACCATGGCGCTTGCCGCAGCAGATATATCGGCGCGTTCGCGAAGCAGGCCGCCGACGGTTGTTTCGAGAACCACGTCATCGGTCTGCGCCAGGAACAGGGATTGGGTCAGGTTGGGGTGGTACATGGGGCAGGTCTGTCTTTTGAGCGGGGTCAGCCGTTCTGATCTGTCAGCCAGGTGCCGATGCGGCTGATGGCGGTTTCAATATTCTCGAGGCTGTTGGCGTAAGAGAAGCGGATATAGCCTTCGCCGAGTGCGCCAAAGCTGGTGCCGGCCACGGTGGCGACGCCGACTTCCTCCAGCAATTTGTCTTGCAGGTCCCGGGCGCTCATGCCCGTCCCGGTAATATTTGGGAAGGCGTAGAAGGCGCCAAGCGGTTCGACGCAGGTGACCCCGGGAAGCTGGTTGAGCGCAGGGACGATGGCGCGGCGGCGCTCATCAAAATCGCGGGCCATTTTGTCCACCTGGTCCTGGGGACCTTCGAGGGCTGCCAGGCCGGCCCACTGGGCCGCCGCGTTGACGCAGGAGTGGCAGTTGACCGCCAGCCGCTCTGCCGGATCGACGAGGTCCCGGGGCCAGACGGAATAGCCCATGCGCCAGCCGGTCATGGCAAATGTCTTCGACCATCCGTCCAGCAGGATCAGCCGGTCCCGGATTTCCGGATAGGACAACAGCGAGACATGCTCGCGCCCGTCGTAGAGGAGGCGGGAGTAGATCTCATCGCTCAGGATCGCCACATGCGGATGGTCCGCGAGGCCCGCCACTAGTTTGTCGATTTCCTCTTTCGGCACCACGCCCCCGGTGGGGTTGGCGGGGCTGTTGATGATCAACAGCCGGGTGCGGGGGGTGATCTGCGCCAGCACTTCTTCGGCTTTGAAAGCGAATCCGGTTTCTTCCAGCAACCGGATAGGCACGGCGGTCGCTCCGGTGAAGTTGATCACCGATTCGTAAATCGGAAATCCGGGGTTCGGATACATGATCTCTGCGCCCGGCTCGCCGAACATGAGGATGGCGAAAAACATCGTCACCTTGCCGCCGGGGAAGATCAGCACGTTGGCGGGGTCTACGGCTGAACCGTGCTGTGCCTCCAGATAGCTGGCGACAGCTTCGCGCAGCGGCGGAATGCCGGCCGCCGGCGTATAGCCATGATGCCCATCGGCCAGCGCTTTTTGTGCCGCCTCGACCACATGCGGTGGAGATTTGAAATCGGGCTGGCCAATGCCCAGATTGATAATGTCCCGACCATCACGGGCCAGAGCCTCGGCCCGGGCGAGCACCTGGAAGGCGGTTTCCGTGCCCAGACGGGACATTTTTTCTGAGAGCTGCAGCGCGCCTGTCATCGTCGTGTCCATATTTCGCATCAAAGCGGAATTCCGGGTCGGTTAAACCACAGGCAAAGGCCGTCACGCGAGTCGTCTGCGCGGCACGGGACATATACGCCGGTGCTGACTATGATCGCGCCGGGATGCAAACACCGGGGACATCCGGGAGGGAGAAGAGATGCAGCGGATCGTGATCTTTATCATCGTAGTGGCACTGATCGCGGCGGTGGCGTTGCCGGCGCTCGCACAGGTGACCCACGACGAACATCCTCACAAGACCCTGAAACATCATGGTCGGGTTCATCAGATCATCAAGGACACGGATGTGTCGTCCTTTCGCAAGGCCGTGGCCAGCTATCCCACTGCCGTCCGCGGCTCAAAGCATCGGGTGGCGATGGGCCAGTATCTGTTGTGGAAATTGGTCATCATGTTCCCATCCCGCACCCGCGTTGGCCGGCTATGGTTGCATCGGTATCGCCAGGTCTGCGTGCCGCAGAAGCGAAACATCGGCACTATCGGCGTACTTTGTTCCATCTATCTCGACATTCGAATCCGCAAGGGACGCAAGACCTATCGGGGTGTTTACGCCCGCAAACTGATGCCTGTCGGCGCCTGGTATGACCCACGGCGCACCGACTATCGCGCCGTGGTTCGGGCGGAGGTGCGCAAACCGCTGGACATCGCCATCGAGGTCGTCGCCGGGCAGTTCATCCGCGCCGGCGTGCTGCCGCAGGAGTAGAAGATGGCGTTGGAAGATGTGAAGGCGCTGACATTCGATGTGTTTGGCACGGTCGTGGACTGGCGCCGCAGCATTGCGCGGGAAGCGGCAGCGTTGCTGGGTGCAGGCAAGGGGTTGGAGCGGGACTGGAATGCCTTTGCGCTTAGTTGGCGCAATAGGTACCAGCCGGCGATGGAGCGGGTGCGCTCCGGCAACCGCGGCTTCGTCAAACTTGACGTGCTGCACCGGGAAAACCTGCTTGAGGTGCTGGAAGAGTTTGAGATCGACGGGCTGACCGAAGCGGAGATCGATCATCTGAACTTTGCCTGGCACCGGCTCGATCCCTGGCCCGATACCGTCGCGGGGATGACCCGGCTGCGGACCAATTATCCACTGGCCTCCCTCTCCAATGGCAACGTGGCGTTGATCGTCAATATGGCCCGCCGCGCCGGCCTGCCCTGGGATGCTGTACTCGGCGCCGAGGTGGCCAGAGCCTACAAACCGATGCCGGAGGCCTACCTGTCTGCTGCCGATATGCTGGGTGTCGCGCCCGCCGAATGCATGCTCGTGGCCGCCCACAATGATGACCTGAAGGCGGCGAAAGTTGCCGGGCTCAGCGCCGCGTTTGTCTGCCGTCCGACCGAAGTTGCGGATGAAGACCAGACCAAGGACAGGGAGCCCTGGGAGGGTGTTGATGTGGCCGCCACCAGCTTCGAAGATTTGGCCGACAAGCTCGGCTGCTGACGCCGGTGGCGAATTGCGGTTGATTTAGCGGCCCATGGCCGCTTCAGTGACCATGTCAGTGATCAAGTGAAACTGCGCCATGAAACCAGTGAACTCGATACTCTCCAGCTACGGCACCACGGTCTTCGAGGTGATGTCGCGCCTCGCCATCGAGCATGAGGCGGTGAACCTCGGGCAGGGCTTTCCCGACGGCAACGGTCCGGATGACGTGCGGGCCGTGGCCCATGAAGCGCTGGACGGGCCACCCAACCAGTATCCGCCCATGATGGGTGTGCCGGAGTTGCGCCAGGCCGTGGCCGCCCACAACAAGCGTTTCTACGATCTGGATGTGGACTGGCAGACGGAAACCCTCGTCACGTCGGGTGCGACGGAGGCGCTGGCGGCCTGTCATTTCGGGTTGATTGAGCCTGGCGACGAAGTGGTGTTGATCGAGCCACTTTATGACTGCTATCTGCCCATCGTCCGCCGCGCCGGGGCCGTGCCCAAACTTGTGCGAATAGCGCCGCCAAACTGGGAGTTGCCACGGGACGAACTGGCGGCGGCTTTTTCAGACAAGACCAAGTTGATCCTGCTGAACACGCCGCAAAATCCGGCGTCCAAGGTCTACAGCCGGGAAGAGCTTGAATTCATCGCCGACCTTTGTCTGAAGCATGATGCCTACGCGGTATGCGACGAGGTCTATGAGCATCTGACCTTCGACGGGCGCGAGCATATTCCGCTGATGACCCTGCCGGGTATGCGGGATCGCTGTATCCGCATCGGTTCCGCCGGCAAGACGTTTTCGCTGACCGGCTGGAAGGTCGGTTATCTGACGGGGTCCGCTGAGTTGATGACGCCGATCGCGAAGACCCATCAGTTTCTGACCTTCACAACACCGCCCAATCTGCAGCGCGCCGCGGCCTATGGTCTGGGCAAGGACGATGCTTATTTCACCGGCCTGTCCGCCGACCTGCAGCGCAGCCGGGACCGGATGGCGCAAGGGCTGGAGGATATCGGCTTTGGCGTGATTCCCTGTGAGGGGACCTATTTCATCTTCTGTGATTTCCGCCCTTTGATCCCGCGCCTGAACGGCTTCAACGGCGACGATGTGGAATTCTGCCGGCGCATGACCGTCGACGGTGGTGTGACCGCAGTGCCTGTCAGCGCCTTCTATGGTGAAGAACCGCCGCAGCATTTCGTGCGCTTTTCTTTCTGTAAGGAGGACGCGACCCTGGACGCGGCGATCGAGCGCATGACCGCCTACTTCGCAGGTGATGGATGATTCGCAAACTTGCCGTGCTGCCGGCTCTTCTGCTCTTGATGATTGACGTGGCGCCGGCGCTTGCGACCAAGCCCCTGCAAGCGCAGCTCTGCCGGGGGCGTACGTCATGCAAGATCATCAAAAGCTACCCGGCCGGCAAGACCCAGAACGGAAATCAGTTGCGCGTCATCGAACTGGACCTCGGACCGAAGAGCGCAGACGGCACGATCCGGTGCCGCCCATACCGGCGCGAGTTCTGGCGTGTGGTGGGTCCCGCCAACAGGGTTGGCGCAAGGCGGATGCTGTCGCTCTGCAACGACGGTTACGGGGCGTCCGGTGTCGGCGAGGACCAGATCACGGTCACATCGAATAAAATGATTCACCACCAGAATGGCGGCTCAGCCTGGCGCTGGGATGTGAAGCGCACGGTCTCGCTTGATCCCCTGCGCGTGCTCAAGGTGGAGACGTGCTCCTTTCACAACATCTCCGTCGGATTTGAGATGACCTTCTGGGATTGGCGCACATTTCGCGGCCGCCAGATCATGAAGTTCAAGCCTGGCACAGGAAATGACGACATGGGGTGTTCGCCGGACCAGGCGACCCACAGGTTTCCGGTGATCCCCTGGTTCAGGAAGGGGATCGCACTGGCTCCCGCCGCTGCGCCGGCCATCGGCAGTTGCGGACTGGAAATACGTGGTGACGGCAGCCGCGGGTTCGTCGTCCAGGGGGTAAAAGCGCCCGGGGGCAAAGGCTCGCGCCTGCGTGTCCTCGCCCTTGGCGACCGGACGCTACTGATTACTTTGGACACCGCGGCCCTAAGCATTGGCAAGGGTTGGCGGGGCAGCGACCACGTGCAGGTTTGGCAGGGTGGCCATCTTTCGATTGATGTCGACCTGTTGCGCGACACCCCGGTCCGGATGTTCGCCGTGCGTGTTGGAGACGGAAAAGTTTTCCTCGGCCATGGAACCACTAAAGCCCGGCCAGAGGTCATCGCACACAAGGTTGATAAGCGGGCAGGCGGGGTCACGGTACGCCTGCGCCTGAAGATGCCGCGAAAGTTAAGAAGCGTTACGGTCGCCTTCGGCAAGGCACGGGACGGCAAGCCCGTGCGCCTCATCGCCACGAGCAGGCTCGCGCGGGGCAAGGCGACCAGCCTGGGCGGGACATTCCGAATCCGCCACGGTGGGGCATGGTGTGCCGTGAAAAAGGGCCGCCTGGATGCGTTCAACACCGGCAATCGCGCTTTGCTGAAGCCAGAATAAACCACCGCGGGAGCGCTCCATGACAAACACTGTACTAACTGAAGACCGGGACGGCGTTGCGCTGATCACGCTCAACCGGCCGGACCGGATGAACGCAATCACGGAACCGTTGCTGGATGACTTCAACCTCGCTCTGGCGGTCGCCCAGGAAAGTTCCGCCATCGGCGCCATTGTCATCACCGGGGCCGGGAAGGCCTTCTGTGCCGGTGACGACCTGGTGGAGCAGCAGGATATGGAGGCGGACGACCAACAGGCCCTCCGCCGCTTCGCCGATAAGATTCAAGACGTCACCCGCAACATCATGCTGGGAGAGACGCCGGTGGTGGCTGCGGTCAACGGCTGGGCAGTGGGTGGCGCATTCTCGTGGCCGATGAACTGCGACCTGGCCGTCTGGGATGAAGGCGCCCGTGGATTCTTTCCGGAGCTTGACCACGGCCTGTTCGTGAGTGGCGGCGTAACCTGGTTGCTCCCGGCGCTGGTCGGCGCCATGCGCGCCAACGACATGTTTTATTCAAACCGCAAGGTGGATGCGGCTGAGCTCAACGCCATGGGGCTGGTATCCCGGGTCGCGCCGGCAGGATCCAGCGTGGACGAGGCAATGGCGCTTGCCAGCCACATCGCCGGACTGCCGCCGGCCGCACGTGCGGGGATGAAGCGATGCGTGACGGCAGCCTGGCGGGACGCGCTGGACCATGCCATGGCGCGGGAAGTGGACATGTTGGTGGAGGTCCTGGTCGCCGGTGACTGGAAGGCGCGGATCGCCGAAAATTTCTCATCCGGAAAGAGCAACGCGTGAGCGATCTGCAGGATGAGGTGGCGGCGGCCGATCAGTTAGGCGCATTGATCCGGGAAGCCGAACGGATTGTGGTGTTCACCGGCGCCGGCATCAGCACCGAATCCGGCATCCCTGATTTTCGCAGCCCCGGCGGCATCTGGACCAAATATCAGCCGATCCAGTTTCAGGACTTTGTGGCCTCGGAAGAGATGCGTCGGGAATCCTGGCGGCGCAAATTCGCCATGGAGGAGACGTTTACCCAGGCGGAGCCCAATCGCGGCCACCGGGCGGTGGCCAAGTTGGTCGAGGACGGCAAGTGCTCCAGCGTTGTCACACAAAATATTGACGGGCTGCATCAGGCCTCCGGCGTAGCGGAGCGGCAGGTGATCGAAGTGCATGGCAACAGCACCTATGCCAGCTGTCTTGATTGCGGCGAGCGCTACGAGTTGGGCCCCATTCGCGAAGTGTTCGAGAAGGACGAGACGCTGCCTGAGTGTGAGAAGTGTGAGGGCATGGTCAAGACGGCGACCATCTCCTTCGGCCAGGCCATGCCCGAGGACAAGATGATCCGCGCCCAGCGGGAGTGCGAGGCGTGTGACCTGTTCCTGGCGATTGGATCTTCGCTGGTGGT
>JAJFFJ010000022.1 GCA_021776685.1 Alphaproteobacteria bacterium | reverse complement strand
GCGTGAGTGGGGCATGAGCTATGCGGAACTGATCCCCTACGCGACCCCCGGGTTCGTCGCTTTTGCAGTCTTCTCCTTGCCGGCTGGGTGGCTGGCGGACCGCTGGAACCGCGACGGCATGATGGTGGTGTTCTTCATCGGGATCGGGCTGTCGTCTGCGGCGACGGCCCTCGCTCAGACACCGCTGCAGATGGCCGGCGGCTTGTTTGCTATTGGCATCTTCGCAGCCATCTACCATCCGGTAGGCATTGCCCTGGTGATCGAGGGGCGGGTGCGCACCGGCGTCGCCCTCGGCGTCAACGGCGTCTTTGGCAATTTGGGGGTGGCGTCCGCGGCATTACTTGCAGGGCTCATGATCGACAATGGCAGCTGGCGCGGGACTTTCATCTGGCCGGGGCTGCTCTCGGTAGGGCTTGGCATATTCTATGGCATCAAGCATTTCCGGCCCGCCGCCCGTGGGCGCAGCGCCGCCCGGCAGGCGGAAGCGGCGGCCAGACCCGCGGCGGAAAGCTATGACCGCGCCTTTCTGCTGCGCGTCTTCGGAATTATTTTCTTCAGCACCGCCGTGGGCGGGCTGGTATTTCAGAGCACGACCTTCAGCCTGCCCAAGGTGTTCGATGAGCGGTTGGGCGACCTCGGCGGCTCGGCGACGGCGGTTGGCTGGTTCGCGTTCGTGGTCTTCGCTATCGCCTCTGCGGGACAGTTGATCGTCGGGTTTCTGGTGGACCGCTACGCCATCCGATTCGTCTTTATCGGGGTGGCAGTGTTGCAGGTGGCGCTCTTTGCCGTCATGCCCAGCCTTACCGGCTGGATGGCGTTGGGGGCCGCAACCCTCTTCATGCTGGGCGTCTTTGGCCAGATCCCTATCAACGATGTGCTAGTGGGCCGTGTGACCCGTTCCGCCTGGCGCAGCCGGGTGCTGGCGGCGCGTTACATCGTGACCTTCTCCGTCACCGCCGTCTCCGTCCCCGTAATCGCCTGGATCTACGCCACGGGCGGGTTCGACCTGTTGTTCACCGTGCTGGCCGTGGCGGCGGGGTTGATCCTGACGGCAGTGACGATGCTACCGCCGCTAAGGGCGCCTCTGCCGGCCGCGGCGGAGTAGGCCGCGGCGGCGGAGGTCATCTGCCCTAGCAGGCGAATGGATGTCTTCCTAAGTCGCTATTCCCGGTACTTCCGGTAGCCCTGAAGTGCTGCGCGGCCAAGTCGGCACAAGTGGTATGCTTTGGTACTTGTAAATTGGCGGAACTTTCCATTTTCTAATTTGAGGTATTCGCAAAATGGCGCATCTTCTGATGAATAATATAGGCAAGTATATATTCTTACAATATCAATATTATTAAGACACCATCCAGTATCCATGCTATTTTTTACTTTTTGTTCGATCTCCATTTTATAAATTATTCTCGCGTTTTTTGTTATTTTTTGAATTTTTGCCATAGGTAGTTTTTGCCTGTAGATGCTTGGCGGCTGAAATCCAAGAATCTCATCTCTCAGAACCTCATAGTGAAGTGCTTTCCCATATGCACCCAGCGCGAGATTGTGCTGCACGAGAATTTTTAGCGAATTTAGATCTCCGTCTTGCGCATGTTTCCGAATAGTATTCCAAAAATTTGGAATTCTTTTTAGATGGCCTTTTTCAAGAAGAGAGAATATGCCAAAGTAAAAATTCCAAGATAATTTTCCTAGATTTTTGGTTTTAATAAGTAGTTTTCCAATTTTACTGATATATATACTTTTTTGGCTTTCATTTTTTGTACTAATTGCCAGGTTGATATAAATATCAATAAGGTAATTTCGCGAATTTTTGAGATTTCTTTGTAGTGCAAATTCGAAATGAGAGATCACTTTATTTATATTTAGGTTATAGAATCCATAAATTCGGCTTATTCCCAATGAATAGTGTGCTCCTGCATGTCCAGATTTTGCAGCCGTTCTCAACAGCTTCAATCCATGATCAGGGGTCAGGTCGAACTTTTTTATTACCTCTTCTGACATGCATTCCCGGCTGTTTTTCGGAACCAGTATCGAGAAATGCCACCTTCCAAACAGGATGGCGTCCCCCACGATGTATTTCACCTGGGTTGTCAGGGGCGCCTTTCCGCTCAAATGGTGCTGAACGTAATCGCAAATATCGCCACGGTAGTATTGCTCCAGAGATCCCTGCCTTGCAGGGGCTCCCTGAGCATCTTGAGGCATCAGGCAGGCGGCAGCGACGAAATTGAAGAAACACAGAACTGTTACTCGGGATGTCGACATGAGGCCTGTGTCCTTTCCTGCTCAGGCCCACCTATGGCCATGCTCGCAGGCTAGCTAGCTAGTCCCGAATCCCCTTATCGTACTGCACGGCGATGCGGCCGACCTTCTCGCGGGCGATGATGAGCTTCATGATTTGGGCGGTGCCGTCGCCGATCTCCAGGCCCATGACATCGCGCATGCGCTGCTGGTGGGGCAGGTCCATGGAATAGCCGCTATGGCCGTGGGTCAGCAGGCACTGGTGGATGACGTCGACGGCGGTCTTGGGCGCGAACCATTTGGCCATCGCCGCCTCCTTGGTGTGATGCAGGCCGCGGTCACGCATGTCGAGTGTCTGGTAGCAGATCAGTCGCGCGGCGTTGAGCAAGGTCTCCGCTTCAGCCAGCGGAAAGGTAACGCCCTGATAGCGCGCAAGGGGCTCGCCGAAGGACTGCCGCTCTGTTGTGTACTGCCAGCTCTCGTCGAGGGACGCCTGGGCCGCGCCGACGCATTGCAGGCCGATCAGCGCCCGACTGTAGTCGAAACCGCGCATCACCTGGGCGAAGCCGGCGCCTTCCGAGCCCATCAGGCAATCCGCATCCACTTTGGCGTTGTCGAAGAAGACCGAGCCGCGCCCGACGATGTGCGTGCCGATGTCATTGAAGCGGGTGGCGCTGACGCCGGGCGTGTCCATCGGCACCAGGAAGGCGGAGACGCCGTGGGCGCCGCCGCCCGGGTCGCCGGTGCGCGCCAGCAGGATCATTACACTCGCCTGGTTGGAAAAGCTGATCGAGGTCTTTTCGCCATTCAGGATGTAGCCGTTGCCGTCCCGCTCGGCCCGCACGGTCAGATTGGCGGCGTCAGAGCCGCCACGGGGTTCGGTCAGGCCCAGGCTGACGACAACTTCACCGGCGGTTACTTTTGGAACCCAGTGCTTGGCCTGTTCCTCGCTGCCGTTGTCGCAAATGATCCGCCCGAGCAGCGAGCCCAGCAGTTGCACATAGCTGACATTGATGTCGCCGTAGGCGATCTGTTCGCAGATGATGCCGGCGGTGACGCCGTTCACGTCCAGTCCGCCAAATTCTTCCGGCAGGTCCGTGCCCACAAGGCCCAGCTCGGCCATCTCGCGCACCAGATCGAAATCCAGATCGCGGGTGGCTTCGCGCGCCATATAGCCGGGCGCCAGGCGATCCAAGGCGAAGCGGCGGGCCGTGTCCTGAATGGCGAACTGGTCTTCTGTCATCTGGAACTGCATGGGCTACTCCTCTTGCATGCCGACAGCAGCTTAGGCCAGACGGACCACCGGAATCGACCAATCATCGTCAAGTGCTTCAATTTCGATCTGTACCGCGCTCCCGATGGCAATTCGGCCAGCGTCGCCGCGTAAAGGCGCGAGCAGCCGCACGCCTTCCGCCAGATCGACGGTCACAAATGTCTGCGGCAGGTCGCGCTTGAACGCCGGGTGGAAGGCGTGATGGGACACGGTCCAGCTATGGACCGTGCCAGTACCCGCTGCTTCGACCCAGTCATCAGCCATGGAGTGGCATGCCGGGCACATCGGCCGGGGATAGTGGCGCACCTGACCGCAATCTGCGCAGCGTTGCAGGCGCAGAACGCCCTCGCGCAGGCTGTCCCAGTAGGGCTGGGCCTCTCGGGTCGGCGTTGGCAGGACTGGCTCGATTTCGGTCATGCGCCGCGCCGCAGGATGGCCACCGCGCCGTCGCCCAGGTCACCATATCCCGTGACCAGGCCAATCTCTGCATCCGGTACTTGGGCCGGGCCTCCAATACCGCGAAGCTGGCGGACCAGCTCGACCACATGGTTCATGCCCAGAATGTGCGCCTGGGACAGCAGGCCGCCATGGGTGTTGGTGGGGAGCGCGCCGTCGAGCGCCAGCCGTCCGCCTTCGACGAAGGCCCCGCCTTCGCCCTTGGCGCAAAAGCCGAGGTCCTCGAGCTGGCAGATCAAAATGTAGGTGAAGCAGTCGTAGATCTCCGCCACATCGATGTCGGCAGGCGTCACCCCGGCCATCTCAAAGGCGCGGGGGGCAGCTTTGGCCGTGCCCAGCTGTGTCAGGTCGGGCCGTTGGGTGATCGTCGAGGGTGAATCCGGATGGCCCTCGGCCACACCCATGATCGTCACTTGTGGTTGCGCCATGTCACGCGCGGCCTCGGTCCGGCTCACCACCACAGCCGCACCGCCGTCGCTCTCCAGGCAGCAATCATAGAGCCGGAAGGGATCGGCGATCATGCGCGAGGTCTGATGCGCCTCCACCGTCAGGGGCTCCGTCATCAACGCGTTGTCGTTGCGCAAGGCATGCTGGCGCATGGTCATCGCCACTTCCGCAAATTGCAGGCTGGTGGTGCCGTAAAGTTCCATATGCCGCCGCGCCATGGGGGCGTAGAGCTGTGCCGGGGCGATCGCGCCCATGGGCATCTCGAACTCCCCAATGGTCCGGAATTGCGGCACCTGCTGGACCCGGGCCGCGATGCGCTCGCCGGAATAGCCGGTGCGCCCGACCGGGATCAGCACATGGTTGGCGACACCGGTGGCGACCACTGCCGCCGCGGCCTGCAGGGCGGCGACACAGCTTGCCCCGCCCATGGGCGTGGTGGCGGAAAAGCGCAGATCGGGCAGGCCAAGATTGGTGATGAAGTCTTCGGCGACCGTCACACCGTTGCTGTAGACGATGACGCCGTCGATATCGGTTGGGTGCAGTCCCGCATCCGTGATGGCTGCCAACGACGCTTCAAGCTGCAGGGCCAGGATGCTTTTGTCGGTGCCGCGTGTGTAGGCGGTCTCGCCGATGCCGGTCACCGCGGCCTTGCTGGCGATGGTCGCCATCGCCGGTCAGTTCACCCAGGCGATGCGCAGCATGTTGGTGGCGCCTGGTGTGCCAAAGGGCATGCCCGCGGTGATCACGATTGAGTCGCCCCGTTTG
>JAJFFJ010000021.1 GCA_021776685.1 Alphaproteobacteria bacterium | reverse complement strand
ACCCATCAGGCCGATATAGGAGGCGGCGCCACCGGTCCAGGCCGGGAAGCCCCAGCCGAGGATCGAGCCGATATCCGCATCTGCCGCCGAGATGACGCCTTCCTCAATGCAGCGGGCCGTCTCCAGCGCCTGAATGTGCATCAGCCGGTTTTTGACCTCTTCCACATCCGGCTGATCGGCCGCGCGGGGGAAGTGTTCGCCGATGCCGGGCCACAGCCGCTTGCCGTCTTCGCCATATTCGTACCAGCCGGCGCCGGCCTTGCGGCCCGGACGTTTCAGCTCCTCAACCATCTTGACGATCACGTCGTCGGCGGGATGGGCCACATAGGCGTCGCCCAGATCCGCCTGCCACTGTTTGCGCACGGCGTGTGAGAGGCTGAGGCTGGTGGCGTCCACTACCTCCAGCGGACCCACGGGCAGGCCGCAGATTTTACCGGCATTCTCGATCAGCGCCGGATTGACCCCTTCGCCGACCATGGCCATGCCTTCCATGATGTAGGTGGCGAAGACCCGGCTGGTGTAAAAGCCCCGACTGTCGTTGACCACAATCGGCGTCATGCCGATGGCCTTCACATAGTCGAGTGCGTGGGCCAGGCAGGTGTCGCTGGTCTTTTCGGCGCGAATCACCTCTACCAGAGGCATCCGTTCCACCGGTGAGAAAAAATGCAGACCGATGAAGCTTTCTGGCCGCTGGCTGACTTCCGCCAGTCCGGTAATCGGCAGGGTGGAGGTGTTGGAGGCGAACACGCCGTCCGCGGCCATCACGGCTTCTGCCTTCCTGGTCACGTCGGCCTTGATGTCCCGGTTCTCGAACACCGCCTCGATCACCAGGTCCGCGCCGGCGAGGGCGTCATAGTCGGTGGTGGCGGTGATCCGGTCGACCACCGCTTTCGCCTTGTCCTCGCTCTGGCGGCCGCGTTCCACCAGCTTTGCCTGCTGGGCTTCCGCGTGCGCTTTCCCTTTGTCGGCAGCCTCCTGGGTTTCGTCGATCAGGATCACGTCCATGCCGCGCTGCGCAGTCACATGGCCGATGCCGGCGCCCATCATGCCGGCGCCGAGTACACCCACTTTGGCAAACTGGCGCTTGTCCACCCCCTTCGGCCGGCCCGCGAGTTTGCGCGCCTCGTTCATGCCGAAAAATGTGGTCTTCAGCATCGCCCGGTTGCGCGGATGGACGATCATGTCCGTCAGATAGCGTTTTTCGAGGCGCAGGCCGGTGTCGACATCCACCAGGGTGCCTTCGAAGACACAGGAAAGGATTGCCTGTGGCGCGGGGTAGTTGCCATAGGATTTGGCCCGGGTCATGGCCACGCCACCCAGGAAATTCTGGATGCCGCCCGGAGACTGGGAGTTCCCGCCGGGGATCTTGAAGCCACGCTTGTCCCAGGGCTTGACGGTGTCCGGCTCGGTCTTGAGCCAGGCGCGGCAGCGGTCGAGCAGTTCATCGGCGGGCACCACCTCGTCAATGATGCCTAGGTCGAGCGCTTTGCCGACCTTGTGTTTCTTGCCTTCCAGCAGGAAGGGCAGCGCGTCGCGAATGCCCAACATGCGTGCGATCCGCTGGGTGCCGCCACCGCCCGGCAACAACCCAAGGGTCACTTCAGGGAGGCCGACAAGGGTCTTGGGATTGTCTGCCGCAATTCGGTAGTGGCAGCCGAGCGCGATTTCGAAGCCGCCGCCAAGCGCATGGCCGTTGATCGCGGCGACCCAGGGCTTGCCGCTTTTCTCCATGCCCCGGGTGATCGGATCCATGATCGAGAAGGTCTTGAAATGCCGTTCCGCATCGGTGTGGGACAGCATGGCCTCCAGATCGGCGCCGGCCACGAAATCATCTTTACCGGAGGCAACGATCACCCCTTTGACCGCATCATCTTCAATCGCCTTCTGCACGGCCTCCGAAAATGCGCCCATGGTGTCGTCATTGAGCACGTTTACGGGCCTGTCCGGCACGTTCCAGGTGATGGTGGCGATGCCGTCGCCGTCGACCTGATAATCGATCATCTTAAGTCTCCCAAAGGCGCGCTTTCTGCTTGATGGCTACTATACCCAAGCGGCTCCGGGGTGGGAGGCGCGGAAGGGCGCAGGGATTTGATCTGGCGCAAGGTATCTCACGCCGGTTTGGGAAATTCTGGCGATGTCTTTGCCCAGGGTCACTGGAGACCGTAACTCAGGAATGGAGGTTCCCGATGGACGCAACCAGAATTGCCGAATATGCCCGCCAGCTTCTGGACGCACATGGCGACAAGGCCGAAGCGGAGGCCGCCCAGAAAGCCGCCGGCTTCCAGGCTGCAGACGATCCGATACAAGCGGGGCACTGGCAGAAAATCCGTGCCGCAATCGCCGAGATGCGCGGGCCACATGTGAGCTGACCCGGTCGGCGGACAGCTCACCGGCGCAGGGCGTGTGAACCGGTCCCCGAGGCCATCCCGGTGCCGTCGCGGACCCTGAATGCTGGCCCCACATCCAGTGGGGCAGGGGAGAGTGCTGATCCCTTTCCCATGATCCCTGCATGAGGGATTCGCGGCACGTGGCGGTTTTTTGAAACGTTGCGAAATGTTGCTGTTTGTTGCCGTGCCCGCGATTTACTCCTGGTGTGGGGTTTTGTGGGGGAATGTGGGGGAGGGCGCTGATCCATAGGCGCAATATCTTCATGTTGAATTTAGAAACTAAAGATAAGCATTTGTAATTGCGTGTGAAAAAATAACATCGCTACCAGAGGTTTAGAGAAATAGGAAATTTTTCAGATCACCTGATATAGGAAAAAAACCCGATTTTACAAGGGTTGATACACATATCGGCACATGTCCTCACGTAGAGACCGGCAAACCTTCGGATCTCATTGAGAGGGGTCATATTCCCTGGAGACGTGGCTTCAGG
The DNA here is from genome assembly GCA_021776685.1 of Alphaproteobacteria bacterium. Taxonomy (GTDB): domain Bacteria; phylum Pseudomonadota; class Alphaproteobacteria; order Bin65; family Bin65; genus JAJFFJ01. The sequence continues at coordinate 6,982 of JAJFFJ010000021.1, read as the reverse complement.
TGCGCCATTCCCGCACCAGTTCAACAACCGGATCAATGCTCGATCTGTCCATGTAGTCGAAGCCTTCTAGCTCTTCCCTTCTGGCGGCGGGATCCTTGTTTCTCATCGCGGCAATTTTCAACAACAGCCTGTGCCACCACGTGACTTCCCTGGGGCTTTGCCTGCCGCGCAAGGCAACGTGTTCCACCTTTGACATCAATGCGCCGGGCATGCTGCCAGCTACCCAGTCATCAAGCTTTGGCCCGGACGAGGCGCCGGAAACGGTGAACAGGATCGTCGGTCGATTTTCAATCGTTGCTTGATTCTTCATTATCCATTTTCGGATCAGCAGCTTGTAGAAATACACAGGGCTTCCAAGAACCAGGAAGTCGTACTCTGCAGGATCCGCATGAGGATCCTTCACATCGAAAATCGGCAGGCCAGTGGCGTCCCGGATCCACCCGGCATATTGCGCTGTGCGGCCGTATTTGCTTGTGAAGAAGATTGCGCCGTTCATTTCGGCCACTCATTTCGACCGTTCATTTCGATTGCCCGATTTCGTCAGAGCCGCGCATCGCCGTTCCTTCGGAAGCGGCCCAGCTCGTCAAAATAGCCAGGGCCACCCGGTGTCGCGTTGATATGCGTCAACGCTCGGGTTTCTGCTGGATGGTAGCCTCCAAATCGGCGGGGACTCTGAGTGGGGAGCGTCGCCTGCGCCCGGCTTGTTCGCCGACAAAGACTTTTGCAGCACCGCCTGCAAAGTATCGGAGGTGCACAATGCCTATTGCCAAGGGTGAAGCGCCGATCAGCAACGCAACAGCAGCCGGGCCCGCAATCAATTCCTTGCGCGTGCTGAGTTCTGGCTGGGGCGAGCAACACAATGAGCACCGATATGGCAGTCGCATGCCGCGGCTTTGGTGGGTTCTCACTTCCAGAAGCTGGGTCAAGCTTCCGATCAATTACTTCCTGATCGACCATTGCAACGGACCGGTTCTTTTCGACACGGGGCTGGATCCGGCGATTGCGACAGACCCGCGATATATCTCAAGCCCAATCGGCCGCTGGTTGCTGAAGCGGATATTCAGGCTGCACATCACAGATGACGACCGGTTGGACAGGGTTCTCGCCTCCGTGGGTTTTTCAGCTGACGGCATCCGGACGGCTGTGTTTTCCCATCTCCATTTCGACCATGTCGGCGGGATCGCGCACATCCCGCAGGCAAAGCTGATCGTGAGCGCGAAAGAGTGGGCGCAACTGTCAGAGCCACATCCGGAACATGAATGGGTATTGCGGGATCATATCGAGATTCCCAAGGCCGACTGGCAGCCGGTCGCGTTTCAGCCCACCGATGATCCGCTGCTGGAAGAGTTCGGGGAGGTTCTTGACGTTGCCGGCGATGGCTCGATGATGCTGTTGCCGACGCCTGGGCATTCGCCGGGATCGCTCTCCATGCTGGTGCGCAACGACGCCTGGGCGCCAGTCCTGCTTGTGGGAGACCTCACCTATGAGGCCAGCCTTCTGGACAAGGGTGTCTTGCCCGGGACGGGAGACAAGACGGTGCTCCAGCAGTCCTATGCGAAGGTCCGGCGATTGAAACAAAGGCTTCCAGATATTGTCATTGTTCCGGCTCACGATTTCGCGGCAGCCAAAGACGTTGAACGGGCAACCCAAGCGCGCCGATAGGCTGGCGATTGCGCACCGGGAAAGAAGCAGCACAAGCACTTTAAGGGCTATTTCGGGTTAGAAGCAGACGCCGTCCAGCCGGTCGTGTCTCTGAACACGGCCAACCGGGGACCGACCAATGCCTTCTTTCCTATGTGTCGCGTCGCGGATCGAAGAGTCGTTTTCGGGTCAATAGCGGAACCTACGCCCTCTGTCTCGCCCGCCCGCTTTTTGCGGCCGCCTCCGTGTCAGACCCTGCGGACAGCCGGCCGTTGACGAAACGGAGGCCTTTCGGATGAGCGGTTTGAGCATTTGGAAGTGTCAGGTGGCATGCACCTAGAAGAATAGGTCGCGCGGCGTTCCCTACTGGCCAATCGTGACGGTCGTTCCCCCTACCGGGAAGCATCCCCGATATGTCCGCTGGTAAACGCCACGGCGATCGTAGAGCTTGATCGTAACCCGCTTGCAGGGCGGCAGTTTGTGGTTGTTGTCCCTGAACGCCTTGCCAAATGGGGTCAGGGGGAAGCCGCGGGTATGACAGGCGCTGCAGGCACGCTTTGTCTTTCTTGCGTATTCCTCTTTGGCATGCGCCGTCCCGGAGGGCGAGGCCAACGCAAACGCGAACGTGCCAGCGATTAAAGCCGCGCAGAAACCGGTCCTGATCCTGACGTATCGGGGCATGGCACTCGTTCTCACGAAAATCCGACCCAAAGAGCTCTCACCAGGCAGGCTTCGTCTACGGGCACTTCATGTAGCTGACGGCGAGGCCGTTCCCGTCGATCACGGCGAGCCGTTTGCCGCGCAACACATAGACATAGCTCGATGTCCATTTCTGATCGCCATCTTTGCAGGCTAGCCGCACGGACCAGACATTTTTCACGCGCGCTGCATTAAATCCGGTGAATCGGCACCCGCCATTTTTCATGGCAAGCCGGCCGCCTCGAAGCCGCATTTCCGTCGGGAAGCCGATTCTTCTGTCCGTGGACGCGCGTTCGTCCAGGCGGCACTTGCCTGGTTGTAAGGTCCACCGGCCGTCGAGCCGGGCATCATAGGCACTGGCGGTCCCGGCGCCGGCGAGTACCGACAGGCCAACAGCCAGCGCGCTGCCCACCCCGACCAAATGCGAGAAAGTAACCTTTGGCATCGTCCACCCCAACGTGTCGCCATCTAACCTGCTGAAGAATGGCACCGGACGAAGGGGGCGGTGTTGACGTGCATCAATCTTCCGGGAAACCTGAGCCTGCAGGCGTCTCAATTGCTGCCTGGTCGGCGCCGCCGCAGTCTCTGCAGCCTGCCGGAAGCGGCCGTCAAGCTGCACTTCAGGGGCGCTCCTGATAGATCGCCGCTTTAGCTCAGCGGAATGCTAACCATTACGAAGCCACCACCAGGGCGATGCCCCAGATAATCACCACCAGTCGACAACCGCGTTTTATCGGTGTAGTCGGGTTCCGCACTGTTTCAAGCTGCGTATCGCGTTCATCCAGCACGGTTTAGGGAGTCGTCAGTCATCATGGCTTCAGAGGCACAACAGCCCCACACAGATCCCTCCGAAACGCTATCGGGCGCTGTTGCTAGAGTGATGGGCGAAGCGAAAGATTGGCGGCGCATCATGAGCCTTGATGCCAAAACATCGCTTCGCGTCTACTTGGATATGAAATCTCCGCACGCATATATCGCCGTGCGACCGACGCTGGAGTTGGCGAGAGACTATCGGGTCAAGATCGATTTTCGTCCGTACCCGCTGAGCTACACCGACTTCGGGCTCAGCACCACCCTCGAGAACAATGAGCGCCGACCACCTTCGCCGGAGGCTGATCGCAAAGCCCGCATGTACTATGCGGCTGCCCGAGAATACGCCAAATTGCAGCGGATTCCGTTTCGCAGTCCGCATCGATTGCTGGACTCCGAGCTGGCCCACCGCGCCTTCTTGTTCGCGAAGCGCCAGGCGCTGGAAATCCCGTTCATGATGAGCGTCTGTCTTCGTGGCTGGGGAAGTGGATGGCGGGACTACGAGATCGAATCGCTGACACAATTGCGCAATTCGCTCGCGTGCCTTGGCGCCGACCTTGATGGCTTCGAAAAGTTCGTGGGTCCAGATGCGGACGGACAGCGGGAGCTCACAAAATACGTGGAAGATGCACATGCCAGCGGCTTCGTTGGGGTGCCGCATTACGTGTTTTTAGATGACACAACGGGTCGTCAGGTTGGGCTCTTTGGCCGCGAACATCTCGCTTTGATTCGATCGAAGCTGGCAGTGCAAGGCCTTGCTCGCGACGACAGCGTCCAGGCAGAATTTACACATGCGTGGCGCGGACCTGTTTAACACGCTGCTGACTGGCGCTGAGTTCAGCAAGACAAAAATGCCCGACGGCAAGGTCAGAATCGACCACTGCAAGAAGTAGCGCGGCGCTGAAATACCTTTTTCGCACGCGGCCCGGTGCCGCCCTTCATCAGCTCGCCATACCAGACGCCAATGCGACGGCGGAAGGTCCGCAATGGGTCATGTCACAAGCGGATGTGAGCACCCTCGGTATCACCCGTCCGCCCGCGGGCTGAAACCGGTCATGCCTGTGACATAACCGGGCCGGCGGCGCAGCCTTTGCTCCTGGCGAGTGCTGGCTATCTCGACCGGGACGCGCCGCGCCGGGCGCCGCCGACGTTTTTGACGTTGGCGGCACGGGGGCTTTTGATCGAGCCTGGGCCGGGGTCGAACTTCCCTGCAGGAATGTCTTTGGCGGGCGCATCAGCATTGGCCTTGCGCTTTTCTACTTTCGCGGCCGCTTTGGCTTTTGCCCGCTGTCGGGCTTTTGCTTTAGTCATGAGGCTTTGGTCATGGAAGTGTCAGCTTTCTGATCCGCCATCGCCCGGAATAGGCCAAGGCCGGCGGCAATCCTATCCCGCACAGGCCGGTGGCAGAACCTTTAATCCTTGGGAGGCGTTTGCAGACACCGAACAAGTAGCCCCCCGGCAGTCGCCGTTTCAGTTCAGGGCTCAGGCGCCGACCCAGTCGCCGACTCAGTCGCCAATTCAGTCCCGGGCGACTTCCTCGCTGCTGAAGTCCGCGGGGCTCGCGATCTCGACCATCTCCAGATCATCGCTCCAGCTTTCCACCGAATGCTTGATGCCCGGCGGCAGCAGATGGCAGGAGCCGGCCTTCAAGGTCTCCTCACCGCGGCCTTCGTACCAGAAGGTCACCTCGCCCTGGATCACATAGACAAACTGGAATTTGATCTCGGGGTGCTGGTGGGTCTCGATCGGCGGCTGGCCGTCGCCCGCGCGGATCACGTGGGCCATATAGTCACCGCCCGTGGCGTCCGTCAGACCCAGTTCGCGGTAAACGAACTGGTCGCGGATTCCGGCGGCGGCGAAATTCTCATCGTCGTGTTTGATCAGCAGCTTTTGCGGCTGTGCCATGGCGTCCCTCCTGTGCCCGGTACGGGGCATGTTTTAGCGCCCGGACGGTAGCACAAATCAGCTTGTGGTGCCGCCAATCCTCTCCACCAGGTCGCGGGCAAAGCTGGCCAGGGAATCGTCCCGGGCGCCCATGATGATGATGCGGTCGCCGGAAGTTGCCAGCTCAAGCAGGCGGTCGGCGCATTGGTTCCGGGTCTCGAAGGCCTCCGCCTGGCGCCCTCGAGCGGCGATCCCGTCGGTAACCTCCCGGCTGGAGATCTCGCGCGCGACGGTGCCGCCAAAATAAACCGGCTCCGGCATCAGCAACACATCTTCCGGCCCGAGCTCCTGGGAAAAGGTGTCGACAAAGCCGTCGCGCATCTTGCGCAGCGGGCCGAAACCGTGGGGCTGAAAGAGGATCAGCAGCCTGCCGGGAAAATCGTGCAGAGTCGCGAGTGTTGCGGTGATCTTGTCCGGGTTGTGCGCGAAGTCATCGATCACCGTTATACCGGCGGCGGACCCCACGGTCTCCAGCCGTCGGCGCAGGCCGGTAAAGCCTTCCAGCGCTTCTGCTGCCTCTGCCAGAGGTGCGCCGGCTGCATGCGCCGCCCCGAGCGCCGCCAGCGCGTTGCTGACATTGTGTCGGCCCGGCACGCGAAGTTGGATGTTCCGGACCTCCTCGGTCCCGTTCCACAGGGAAAAGCCAATACCGTCCGGTGCGGGGGTGAGATTGCGCGCGACAAGGTCGGTGTCGCTGGCATCGTCGTCGATGGCGAAGGTGATCACGCGCGGGCCGGAGAGCGTGGTGGTGAGTGTGGCGGTGAGCGCTCGGCTTTCACGGTCGTCTGCGTTGATCACCGCGGTCTCGGCGCGGGTAAGATAACCGCCGAAAAGCCCCCGCAACTCGTCCATGGATTTGTGGTCTTCCGACACATTGGTCAGCACGGCGATGTTGGGCCGGTAGAGGCTGATGGATCCGTCGCTCTCGTCCACCTCGCTGACCAGCGCATCGCCGCCGCCCATGACCGAGCTGGCGAACGGCGTGTCCTGCCCGGAAAAATTGGTCATCACGGCGCCATTCAGAATTGTCGGCCCCGCGCCCGTATCGCGCCCAATCGTGTGCAAAATCCAGCCGACCATACCGGTGACCGTGGATTTGCCGCTGGTGCCGGCGATGCCGATGCTGGTGGGCGCGGCGTTAAAAAGCTCTGCCAAAAGCGCCGCCCGGCGGATCTCGGCGGCGCCCAGATGGCGGGCGGCGGCCACATCAGGCACGCTGTCTTCCACGGCGGCCGAGGTGACCAGAATCTGGCTCTGGCTGGTGACGCCGCTGCCGTCCTGGGGAAACAGGTCGATGCCCTGGGCGCGCAGAAAATCGAACTTGTCCGGCGTCATGCCCTGGTCCAGCGCACGGTCGGAACCTTGCACCCGGTGCCCCTGGCCGTGCAGGATCAGCGCCAGAGGCAGCATGCCGCTGCCACCGATACCGCAGAAAAAATAGGACCGTGATTCCATGTGCAGGTTAAGGGGTGCGGGTTTGAGGGCGCGGGGTTTGAGGTGATCCAGATGGCTGGCCGGGAAGGTGACATATGACCGTGCGCATCGGCGTGATTGCGCCCGGCAACCGCTTAGACACGAGCACGGCGGAGAAGGTCAAGGCTGTGGCCGCAGACCATGCGGGCGGACAGGTTGAGATTCTGTTTCACGATCAGTGTTTTCTCTCGTCCGGTCATTTTGCCGGCGATGACGATACGCGGGCTGCGGCGCTGCTGGACCACGCCAACGACCCGGCGGTCGACGCGATCTGGTTTGCCCGAGGCGGTTATGGCGCCGGGCGGCTGCTGACACGCATCCTGCCGAAGCTGACCGACGCCGCGCGGGACAAGGCGTGGCTTGGCTACAGCGACGCGGGGTTCATTCTTGCGGCGCTGATGGGGGCGGGGTTTCC
>JAJFFJ010000003.1 GCA_021776685.1 Alphaproteobacteria bacterium | reverse complement strand
CCGAGGAGACCATCACCGTTGCCGATTGCGCGATCCGGGTGATGCGTGGCGGCAGCGGGCCGACAATGATGTATCTGCATGGCGCCAACAGCGTCCCCGGCTGGGCGCCATTTCTGCAGACACTTGCAGCGGATTTCGACGTCATCGTCCCGGAGCATCCGGGGTTTGGAGATACGGAGGATCCGCCGTGGCTCGATAACATCCATGACGAGGCCTATTTTTACCTGTCGCTCCTGGAGCAGCTGGACCTGCGCGATGTGCATCTGGTGGGCATGTCGCTCGGTGGATGGCTCGCGGCGGAGATCGCGGTGCGCGACGCCAGCCGCCTGGCAAGTCTGACCCTGTGCGGGCCTTCGGGCATCCACGTGAAGGGGGTGCCCAAGGGTGACATGTTCATCTGGTCGCCCGAAGAGTTGGCGCGCAACATGGTGCACGACCCGGCGTTGGCGGAGAAGATGCTGGCGCACGATAAGACCCCGGAAGAAGAGCATATTCAGCTGCGCAACTGGCGGACGGTGGCGCTGTTGGCCTGGCAGCCGCGCCTCTACGATCCGCACCTCTACAAGTGGCTGCCGCGTATCAAGGTGCCGACCCACATCATCTGGGGGGATGACGACAAGCTGCTGCCGCCGGTCTATGCCGAAGAATGGCAGAAGTTGATTCCGGGGTCCGGCGTGACGATCCTCGAGAATTGCGGTCACCTGATGCATATCGAAAAGCCGGATGCGTTTGCCGCCGCGATCGCGGACGGCGCGCGCGCCTGAGGAGAGGCGGTATGAAATTCACACTCTTTCACCTGATGCCCTACGCGGATCTGGATCTCACCTACGACGAGAAATACCCGACCACCTGGACACTGTTGCCGAACAGCTATTACGACCCGAAGAAGGGCGCGAAGCTCTACAACCGCTATCTGGATGAGCTCGAATATGGCGAGGAGCTGGGCTACGACATCCTGGCGGTGAACGAGCATCACCAGAACGCCTACGGCATCATGCCGTCGCCGATCGTCACTGCCGCGGCGCTCAGCCGACGCACCACCCGGGCCAAGATCGCGATCATTGGCAGTGCGATCCCCCTGCGCGAACATCCGCTGCAGATCGCGGAAGAGCATTCGATGATCGACAACATCACGGAGGGCCGGCTGATCTCCGGTTTTGTCCGTGGCATTGGTGCAGAATATCATTCCTGGGGCGTCAGCCCGGCCCAGTCCCACGACCGCTTTCACGAAGCCCACGACCTGATCATCCAGGCCTGGACGCGGGAGGGGCCCTTCGCCTTCGAGGGCAAGCACTATCACTTCCAGTATGTGAACGTGTGGCCGCGGCCGTACAGCCAGCCGCACCCGCCAGTCTGGATCCCTTCACAGGGCAGTCAGGAAACCATCGAGTGGGCAGCTCACCCGGACCGGCGCTACATGTATTGTCAGACGTTCAGTCCGTGGAAGGCGGTGCAGCACAATTTGAACCTCTATCGCGAGGCGGCGGCGGACTACGGCTACGAGGCAACCGGCGATCGGATGGGCTGGCTGATGCCGATCTATGTGGGCGAAACGGAAGCCGAGGCCCGGAAAGAGGCCAAGGTGCACTTCGAAAATTTCCGCAACAAATTCCTGAAAATGCCGTTCGAGATGCTGCTGCCGCCGGGCTACCTGTCGCTCAGCTCGCAAAAGCGGGTCGCTGCCGTCAAGGCGCAGCTCTCAGGCTGGATGTCCATGGAGCAGGCCGACGAACTGGGCATGATCGTCGTCGGCGACAGGGAGTCGGTACGCCAGAAGATCGAGTTCTATCACGCAGAAACCGGCCTCGGAAATCTGCTCTGCCTGCATCAGTTCGGCACCCTGCCGTCGGACCTGACCCGCGCCAACATGGAGCGTTTCGCGAAAGACGTCATGCCCAAGCTGCGTCCCCTCGGGGAAGATGTGGCACAGGCAGCGGCGGAGTAGGGCAAAGGAACCAGTCCATGGAGATCAACGCGGACTTTTCCAAAGTTGCGACCGTCCGGCCAGGCGATGTGGACTGGATCCCGTCGCCGCTGCCCGGCGTCGAACGCATCATGCTCGACCGCATCGGCAATGAAGTGGCAAGGGCCACATCCATCGTCCGATATGCGTCAGGCAGCCGGTTTGATGCGCACGAACATGCCATGGGCGAGGAATACCTGGTGCTGGACGGAGTCTTCTCCGACCAGGATGGTGACCACGGCCCCGGCAGCTATGTGCGCAATCCGCCGGGCACCAGCCACGCGCCGTGGAGTGACGACGGCTGCACCATCTTCGTCAAGCTGCGCCAGTTCCAAGAGGGAGACGAGGCCGAGGTCTCTGTCGACACCAGGACCGGATCGTTCCAACGGTTCCTCCGGGACGGGTTGGAGAGCCTGGAACTGCACCAGCACGGTCTGGAGGTGGTTCGCCTGTTGCGGCTCGTGCCCGGGGCTGTTGTGCCCCGGCACGGCCATGTGGCTGGCGAGGAAATTCTGGTTCTCGACGGCGTGCTGGAAGACGACTTCGGCGTCTATCCCACCGGCACCTGGAACCGCCACCCGCCGGGCAGCCGCCACCATGCCTGGAGCAAGGACGGGTGCACCATCTGGGCGAAGACCGGGCACTTGGCGGCCCAATAGGGACTGACCGCGGGCCGATTCCGGCGCCCCTTAAGCCGCCAGTCCACACCGGCGTTGCGGTTTCAATTTCATGATGTGGGTTTTCCTATGCTACCTTCCCGCCGTCCTTGAGGGAGGAAGCCCATGACTGCCATCGTTGATTATCCAATTGTCGATTGCGACAGCCACATTTCCGAGGATCTGGATCGCCTGCGCGAGCTGACCGACGAGAAATACCGGCACCTGGCGCCGCGCATGATGGACCAGGGCCATGGCGAGATGTTTGCGATGGCCGGCAACTACATGCCGCAGCCGCCGGGCTTTTCCTGGGGCGAGACGACCATACCCGGCGGTTTCACCCGGGAGCCGCGCGAGCCGATGAAATACGCCGACGGCCATGTGGTCGGCTTTGATCCGAAACAGCGCCTGGAGCTCATGACCGAGCAGGGCGTCTGGGGCTCGGTGATTTTTCCGTCCATGGGCCTGTTCTCCGGCGTCATCCAGAATGGCGAGATCGCCGCTGGCATCTGCCGTGGCGTCAACCGCTACGTCGCTGAATTCTGCTCGGCGGATACCGACCGGCTCTGGAACACGGCGACCGTGCCGATCTGCGATCCCTATCTTGCCATTCAGGAGGCCAAGTACGCGGTCGAGGAACTGAATGCGGTGGCGATCTACTCGCCCTCCGGCATGCATGGCCCGGTGCCGGTCTACAACGATTTTTATGCGCCCTTCTTTGATGCGATTGCGGAACTCGGTGTACCCTTCTGTACCCATACGGGTGCTGCGGTTATCGCCAACCGCGGTCTGGCAGCGGAGCGTTTTCCCGGCCGGTTCGCGCCCTATCACATGACCACGCATGTGTGCGAAGCGATGATCGCGGCGGCCGGCATTCTGCTCTACGGCCTGCTCGACAAGCGGCCGGAGCTGAAAGTGGGCTTCTTCGAGGCCGGCGCCGGCTGGGCGCCCTTCTGGGTCGCGAGCATGCACGAGAAGTGGGAAATGATGGGATGGACCATGCCCGAGGTGGTTGCCGACCCGTTCGAAACCTTCCGCGACCGGTGTTTCGTGACGGTCGAGGCCGACGAGGCCAACCTTCATGCGACGATGGAATATTTCGAGGATATGGCCGTTGGCTGGTCGAGCGACCTGCCGCATTTCGACTGCGAGAATATGGGCGCACCCAAAACGCTGCTTGAGAATGAACGGCTTACGGACGCGCAAAAATACCGGCTGCTTCACGCCAACACCGTGGATTTCTTCGGTCTGAAGGTGCCGGTCGCCGCGCAGGCGGCTGCGGAATAGCCGCTATTTGGGCATAACCTCGTTGGTGCAAGCGCCTGCGTGGCGGCGGATCCGCCCGCTCTGCTTTGCAGGCACGGTGCGCTGGATCTTCCGCGCCGCCGCTGGATCTTTCGCAAACGTCGCATAGAATTGGGCGAGCTTTTTCTTTGTCTCGTCGCTTAGATGTTTGTCTTCCTTGACCCGGACCTGCAGACATTTGCATAGGTCCCGGCGGTGGGGAAACTGCCTGTCTTCCTTGCCGATGCGTTTCGCGCGAGCCTCAAAAGACGCGACACAGCCAGCGGCGATGCCATCGCCCGCCTCGGCAATGGCGCGAGTCAAAGGGCTGCCAGCCAGCAGGAACGCCAGCGCGGCCGCCAAAATGAATCTCGTCATCTGTTTCCTGGAACCAAGCGCTATTTGTTGCAGGCGCCCATGTGCTTGCGCATCTGCTCGTTCACGACCTTGGGCAGTTTGCGGCGGAGCTCACCTGAGCGAACGGGATCGCTGGCCATGTGGGCCAGCACCTCGCCAACCTTGTCCTTGTTGGCATTGTCGATCTTGAGGTCGTCTTTGACCCGTTGCTGTACGCAATTGCAAACCTTGTGCCGGACCGCATGAAACTTGTCGGGGCGTCCGCGCTTGGCCAGGTCGTCAAATGCTTTGATGCAGCTGCGGGCAACGTTGTCCCCAGGGGCAGACCAGGCCGGTGTGGCGGGAAGCACCATCAGGGACAGGGCGAATATAATGTGATGGGATTTCATAGGCGGCCCTTTCCTGACTGGGGACGATCCGAAGACTATTTCAGATCCAAGCCCTGTTTTTTGGCGCATTGCCGTGAGATTAAGTCCAATGACCGGCGGCCAGCCTGTGAGATGTGGCCGTAGGTCGGATCCCGTTTTACCGGGTTTGAGAAGACCGTGAAATAGGTCTTGAGGGCTTTCGCATCCGCAGGCGCCAATACACCTGACTTGTTAAGAGCCATTGAGACGCAGGCGCAAATGGCCGGTGCCTTGGCTTGAACTGCCTGAGCATCACCTTGGCCCGATTTGCCAGCGCGCCATCGCATCCACGGTTCGCAATCGCTGGCGCTGATGCCGGCACCGTGGCTCTCTGGTTCGGAGTCACCGCACGAGGCCAATGTGAGGCCCATGGCCGTCGCCAAAATGATCGTGAGAACTGTTTTCAAAGTCGAACCCCTAATCTTCACTGTTGAGGATATTGAACCACGCCCAGATGGCTAAATCGGGGCGCAAATGGGTTTTCCGATTGCCGAGAAATCTACCGCACGGGCGGTGAATGCCGTTGCAGCCATCTAAACAGGCCGAGCCATAGCGGCACGCTCAACATCAATGCCGCCGCCACATACATCGGCGCGGCCGTTTCGCCGGTCAGGTCTGCAATCCAGCCACCCAGCACCGGCAACAAGGCCAGGCCCGCAAACCACCAGGCGTAGAAAATGCCGATCCCCAGGTTTCGTGCCTCTTCGCGGGTTGCCTCCATGGGAAGAACCGGGACAATCCCCGAGGGTAGGAACAGGAAGAATCCGGTTGCCGACAGCCATAGCACCGGATTGTCATCCAGGACGATCATCACCATCGAGGTCGCAGAAAGCACCGGGCAGGCGGTCATCCACCAATTGGGCCGGCCCAGACGGGCGATCAGAAGTCCGCCGATGGGAATTCCGATCATGATCGCCCAGATATTGCTGCTGACGGTAGCGGCGGCTTCCAGCCGCGGCATGAATTTCTCCAGCCAGGTCGCGGCAAAGCCATGCACGTTCTGATGGGCGCCATTCATCGTCCCCCACATAATGCCGCTGATGCTGACGAGCGCCGCCTCCCGCCACGACAGCACCAGCCGGTGGCCGCCCGTGTCGCCCCGCTGACCCGCCGGGTAGAAACCACCAAACGCTATCATGGCGGCGGCGCACAGGATGCCGGTCGACAGGAAGACCCATTGCCAGCCGAAAGCGTCCGCGATGGTCGGTTGCACCAGCAGGCCGACACCCATGCCAATAGGCCAGCCGTTCAGGAAGAGCGACAAAGCAATGAACAGTTCGCGCCCCCGAAACCAGTCGCCGATGGTTTTGGTCATCATTGTGAACATGAGGACGACACCGCAGCCAGCAACCAGTCGTCCCCACCAGGCCACGTCATAGCTGTCCGTGCTGCCAGAAAGAAAGCCACCTGCCGCCATCAGCAGGATCGCGCCCACGGCTAGGCGTTTGTCCCCTATCCAGCGCGCCAGAATGCCGCCGGGTACGGCCAGCACCAGGCCGGGCAGCAGATAGAGCCCGATCAACGTGCCGGCAGCGGCAAAGTCGATCTTGAAGGTGTCCATGAGGAAAGGCGTCAGCGAAGGCGCGGCCTGGAACTGATAGCCCATGGCGATGCGCACGATGACGATGATCGCCAGCACATGCCATCGCCCAGCCCGAACGGAGGTCATACCCGGCAGCGCTTGCTATGCAGTGACCGCATCTTAACTTATTCCCCAAGACAGGACTCACCGGTGGCAGTTCTTGTGCACACCGGGTAGGTATCGGCTATTATACCGACAGCAATTGCGAAGCCGTGTGCGGAGAATGAATGGCTGCCACGCGGCGCTGACTGAGGGAGACCAGCGAATGGAACGCTCGTTCGCGAAAGAAGTCCAGGCACTCAAAAAGGGTGATGGCGAAGTTTTTGAGGGTGAAGGCATCCTCGCCGTCACCAAGGCGGCGCTGCAGTCCGGCGTCAGCTATGTGGGTGGCTATCAAGGCTCGCCCGTATCCCATCTGGTGGATGTGCTGAGCGACGCCAAAGACATCATGGACGAATATGGCGTCCATCTGGAGATTTGCGCCAACGAAGCCGGTGCGGCCTCGATGCTCGGTGCGTCGGTCAACTATCCCATCCGGGGGCTGGTGACCTGGAAATCCACGGTGGGCACGAATGTGGCCTCGGACGCCCTCTCCAACCTGTCATCGACCGGCGTCATTGGTGGCGCCGTTGTCGTGATTGGCGAGGACTATGGCGAAGGCGCCTCGATCATCCAGGAACGGTCGCATGCTTTCGCCATGAAATCGTCCCTCTGGATGCTCGACCCGCGGCCAAACCTTAATTCCATGGTCAACACCGTCGAGAAAGCATTTGAACTGAGCGAGGCGTCGAACGCGCCTGTCATGGTCATGCTGCGAATCCTGGCCTGCCATGTTCAAGGCCGGTTCACCGCGAAGGACAACAAGCACGGCCGCTTTAGCGGCAACAACAAGATCGATTCGCCCGATTTTGATTATCAGCGGCTTGCCATGGCGCCGGCCACCTATAACCAGGAAAAGAGCAAGTGGGAGCATCGCTTCCCGGCCGCGATCGACTTCATCCGCCGCGAAAAGATGAACGAGTTTTTCGATGGCGACATGAAGGATATTGGCATTATCTGCCAGGGCGGGCTCTACAACACCGTGATGCGCGGGCTGGAGGAGATTGGCCTGGCGGATGGATACGGCAACTCCAAAGTGCCGATCTATTGCCTGAATGTGACCTATCCGCTGGTTGATGATGAAGTCACAGACTTCTGCGCCGGCAAGGACCATGTGCTCGTGGTTGAGGAAGGCCACCCGGAATATATCGAGCAGCAGATTACTGTGGCCCTGCGCCGTGCGGACGTGCAGACCAAGGTTTGGGGCAAGGGTCCGTTCCCGATGGCGGGTCAGTACACCTCGGGCGTTATTCAGACGGGTCTTGCCAAATGGATCGACGAGATCAAACCGGAAGGTGCGGACGTAGACCGGGCAGTCGCCCATGCTGAGCATATCGGCAGCCTGAGCGGCAAGGCGATCGCCTATCTCGGCACCCAGGTGCCGATGCGGCCACCCACATTCTGCACCGGTTGTCCGGAGCGGCCCGTGTTCAGCGCCATCAGCCTGATGGAGAAGGATCTGGGCAAGACCCATATCAGCGCCGACATCGGCTGCCATACCTTCTCTACTCTGCCACCGTTCAATCTCGGCAACACGGTTCTGGGCTATGGCCTGGGGCTCGCCAGTTCCACCGGCATCGCGCCCAATTTCAGCAAACGTGTAATCTCGATCATGGGCGACGGCGGGTTCTGGCATAACGGGCTTTCAACGGGTATCTCCAGCTCTCTGTCCAACAAGAACGACTCCGTGCTCATCATCATGAAGAACGGGTACACCTCGGCCACAGGCTGGCAGGGGGTGCCGTCGACGCCAAAGGACGGCAACTTCGACCAGAGCGATATGTCGATCGAGGAAACGCTCAATTCCATGGGCGTCAAGTGGATGCGCAAGGTGCGTACCTACAGCGTCGGCAAGATGGTCAAGACCCTGAAACAAGCCATGACCACGGCGGAGAAAGGCCTGAAGGTCATCATCGCCGAGAGCGAATGTATGCTGGCCAAACAACGCCGGGTGAAGGCGGAACGCGCCGAGCGGCTCAAGGCCGGAAAACGTGCGGTACGCGAGCGTTTTGGCATCGATGACGATGTCTGCACCGGCGACCATAGCTGCATCCGGCTGTCTGGTTGCCCGTCACTGACCATCAAGGCGAACCCCGACCCACTGCGGACCGACCCGATTGCCCACGTGAATACGGGCTGCGTTGGTTGCGGGCTCTGCGGGGAAATTGCCCACGCGGCGATTCTCTGCCCGTCTTTCTACCGGGCGGAGATCGTCTACAACCCGAACATGGTCGAGAGAGTGTTCTCCGGAATTCGCAAGGCGATGATCCGGCCCTTCATGACCGGCGAGGCGATCCGACTGACGGATCCACTTCCTGGTGTGATGGAACAAGAAGAAGCGGCCAAGGCGGCATAAGTGATGGCTGACAAAGACACCCGACCGACCACCATGATGATCGCCGCCATGGGCGGCGAGGGTGGCGGTGTACTCACCGCCTGGGTTGTAGCGGCAGCGCGCAAGGCCAACCTGCCCGTACAGGCAACATCGATCCCCGGCGTGGCCCAGCGCACCGGGGCCACCACCTATTACATTGAGATCCTGCCCACAAAATGGGACGAGCTTGGCGACAAGGAGCCGGTGCTCGACCTCTATCCGGGTCCAGGCAGCATCGACGTGATGGTCGCGACAGAGCTGCTGGAAACCGGCAGGGCCATGGAGCGTGGCTTTATCAGCCCTGAGCGCACGACCCTGGTCGCGTCCACCCACCGGGTCTATACCCTGTCGGAAAAGATGGCCATGGGCGACCAGCGCTATGACGGCTCCAAGGTGATGGAAGCCGCCAAGCAGATGGCGCACGGGACCATCATGTTCAATATGGAGAAGGCCGCCCAGGATGTGGGCAGCATCATCAACTCGGTGGTGCTGGGCGCGATTGCCGGCAGCGGACGGCTGCCGATCCCGGCTGAAGCCTTTCGTGCAGAGATTGAGGCGACTGGCCGGGCGGTAAAGGCAAATCTGGCGGGCTTCGATGCCGGCCTCGCCTATGCCAAGGGCGATATTGTCGAAGTGTTGCCGGACCAGGCGGAGCGGCAGGCCCCTTCACGCAAGCCCGAGAAAAAGGTTGCGGAGTTCAAGGCGCGGATCGAGCGGGACTATCCCTCGGAAGTGCATCCCATCGTCATGGAGGCGTGTGGCCGGGTTCTGGACTTTCAGGACGCCAAATATGCCCGCCTGTATCTCGACCGGCTGGATGCCATTCGCAAGATTGACGACGGCCGCAAGGACGGCGATTACAAGCTGACCAACGAAGTGGCGCGCCATCTGGGCCTGCGGATGACCTTCGAGGACATCATGCGGGTCGCGCAGCTGAAAAGCCGCAAGTCACGGTTTGAGCGGGTGCGCCGCGAGGTGGAGGCCGCCGACGATCAGCTGGTCAAGGTGACCGAGCATTTCAAACCGGGCCCTTATGAGTTTGCTTCCGTGCTTCCGAAACGCCTGGGTCGGCGCATCGTCCGTTGGGCGGACAACAATCCGGAGAAAGCCCGCAAGTGGCACTTCGGCCTGCACATCCGCACAGATACGGTCTTTGGCTTCTACCGCGTGCGCACGCTGGCGGCGATGCGCAAGGTGCGGCGCATGGGCTACCGCTATCACGAAGAGCAGGAGCTTATCGACAGCTGGCTCGAGTTGATCAAACAAGCCGCCCGCGTCGGCCGTAACATGGCGCTGGAAGTGTGCGAGTGCGCCCGGCTGGTCAAAGGCTATAGCGACACCCACAAGCGCGGCACCGGTAACTTCAAGCGCATCGCAGACGGTCTGATTCGCCCGGCCATCGAGGCCGGTACGGATGTTTCGGACGAGATCGCCCGGTTGCGCGAGGCGGCCCTGGCCGACCCGGAAGGCGACACGCTTACCGACGCGCTGGGCATGGGCAATGCGCCCACGCCAGTCGCGGCCGAGTAGCGCCGTCCGTTTCCTTGATGCAGGTCATTTGGTGCGCCGCTGCCGCACTTGATCATTGGCGTGAAATTCGCGACACCTGTCCGCTGGCAGGCAACAGATCAGGGAGGCTGAGGGCGCCATGCTGACCATGTCGTCCGCGCTCGACCGGGCGGAGCGCTACTACGCGCACAAAAACGCGATCGTCGACTATGAAGGCACCTGGACCTGGGCCGAGCACCTCGACCGGGTGAAACGCCTCGCCGGCGGTCTGGCCGCCATGGGTGTCGGCAAGGGCGACGCCTTTGGCATATTGAGCCGCAACACCTTCAGGCACTGCGAACTGCTGCACGCTGGCTACTGGATGGGCGCTATTCCCGTGCCCTGCAACATCCGCCTGGCGGCGCCCGAGATCGCTTACATCCTTGAAAATGCCGGTGCAGGAGTGGTCGCCTGCGAGGACGTTTTCCTGCCTTTGCTGGAGAGCGAAGAATTGGCACGCTGGAAGCCGCATGCGTTTGAGGTGTCCCAGACTGCAAAATCCGATCTACCCCAGCATGAGGGGCTGATTGCCGATTCCGCGCCGATGCCACTCCACGAAGCTGGCGAGGAAGACACGGCAATATTGCTCTACACCGGCGGCACCACGGGCCGGTCGAAAGGGGTGCAACTCAGCCACCGCAACGTGGTCGCGAACGGCCTGCAATGCGGTCAGACCATGGTGGCGTTGAGCAAGGACACCTACCTGCATGTGGCGCCGATGTTCCATTCGGCCGATCTGTTCGGCACCGCCTGGACACTGATGGGCGGGTCCCATGCCTTTATCGCCCAGTTCGCCCCGGACGATCTGCTGTCGCACATCCGGGATCTGAAAGCGACCTGGACCATGTTGCCGCCGACGATGATCATCATGACACTGCAGCAGGCCGATATCAGTCAGTACGACCTGTCATCGCTGAGATCTGTGATGTATGGCAGCGCGCCGATGGCGGTGGAATGGATCAAGCGCACCATGGACGCGCTGCCGGGCGTGGAAATTATCCAAGGCTATGGACTGACGGAAACATCGCCGATTCTGACCTGCCTGAGCGACGATGAGCACCGCGAGGCCATTGCATCGGGCAATCTGGATCGCCTGAAGAGTGGTGGCCGGCCGGTCATCGCGGTCGATATGCGCATCGTCGATGACAAGGGCAACGAAGTGCCCAACGGCCAGACCGGCGAGGTGGCCGTGCGCGCGCCCAACGTGACCAAGGGCTACCTCAATCTGCCGGAAGAAAACGCAAAAGCATTTCGCGACGGCTGGTTCCACACCGGCGATGTTGCCTGGATGGATGACGAAGGCTTCATGTATCTGGTCGACCGCAAGAAAGACATGATCATCACCGGCGGCGAGAATGTCTACACGCTCGAGGTGGAGGCGGCGATCTACAAACACCCGGCCGTGGGTGAGTGCGCGGTGGTGGGACTTCCCGACGAGAAATATGGCGAAGCGTTGTTTGCTGCCATTGTGCCCCAGCCCGGCGCATCAGTGAGCGCCGACGAGTTGGTCAGCCACTGCCGCGAGCATATCGGCGGCTACAAGATCCCCCGACAGTTCGCTTTCCTGCGCGAAATGCCGAAAAGCGCCATGGGGAAAATCCTCAAGACCGACCTGCGCAAGACCTTCAGCGATCCGGATGAGCCGCGGGAGGTTGTCGGGTAGGTATTAGTTGCATTTGTCCCGTCCCATGGCGCCCACTTCAGATACCGATCTGGACTGAATCAGGCGGCGGGATGGGGATCAGAAACACCAACCAACTCTCCCCGCATCGGCCGCTGGCCGTTCCGGGGTTCTATGAAACAGGGAGACATTGATGAAAGACAGCCTGACCGTGGGCACGGCCCACGAAGAGAAATATGACATCGATACGGAGCGGACGATCGCCTTCATGGGCGACGATCTGCGTGTCTACGCCACGCCAAATATGGTGCGCGACGTCGAGAACACCTGCCGCAATCTGATGATGGCCCACTATGATGACGGTGAGGATTCCGTGGGCGCCCACGTGAAAATCGACCATATGGGCGCGACCCTGATCGGCCAGGTGGTCACGATCACGGCGAAGGTTGTGGAAGTTGAAGGCCCGAGGGTGACATTTGAGGTGGAGTGCCATGATGAGCTCGACCAGGTGGGCAAGGCGCTCCACGTCCGGTTCGTCATCGACAAGGCCAAGCAGGGCGAACGTTTGACCAGGAAAAAGGCCCGGCTCGCCGGCTAGGTCGGTTGCGGCAAGAGAAAAAAATCCTATATAGAGATTGCCTGGTGTGGCCGGGCAAAGAGGTGCATGCTCGCGTCCCAAGCCCACAAAACACCACAAAACACCACATTGTGGAGTTTTGCCGGCGCGACGGTCTGCATAGTGCCCACCCATGACCGGTCGCGAAACCAGCCTGTGCGCTAGGTGGAACGGAACTAGCGCATCAAACCGCAACATTTGGTAACATTCCGCAACAGTTTGAAAAAACTTGATCAGGACGCCAATCGGGCGGCGACGGGAGTGACAGGAATGGCAAAGAACGGCAAGAACGGTCCTCAGACCGAGAGCGGCGATGACATCAAAAAGGTCCCGTTCTATTGCTACCAATGTGTGGCGGGGCCTGACCTGGCGAAGGTCACGGTACGCAATGGTGTAGCCGAGCGGCTGGAAGCGAATTTCGATATCAAGGAAGAGCATCCCGGTGGCGGTCGCCTCTGCGTCAAGGCCTTTGGCCTGATCCAAAAAACCTATAACCCCAACCGCGTCAGCCAGCCGATGAAGCGCACAAACCCGAAGAAGGGGCGGGACGAAGATCCCGGATTTGTGCCGATTTCCTGGGAAGAAGCTTTTCAGATCGTCGGTGAAAAGTTTCGTGAAGTACGCGCCAAGGGACTGGTCAACGAGAACGGACATCCGCGCCTGGCATCTTCAACAGGCGGAGGCGGCACGCCGGTTCAGTATATGGGCACCTTCCCGGCCTTCATGGGCGCCTGGGGGCCGATCGACCAAGGCTTCGGTGCCGGGCAAGGCGTCAAGTGCTACCACTCCGAACATCTTTATGGCGAGTTGTGGCATCGCGCTTTCATCGTGGCGCCTGATACGCCCTACGTGAACTTCATCCTCAATTGCGGCGCCAACACAGAGGCGCAGTCTGGCGTTGTCGGAATTTGGCGCGAGGCCAATGCCCGCGCCCGCGGCGCAAAACGGATCCATGTGGAACCCCACATGTCCATTACAGCAGCGACGTCCGCTGAATGGGTGCCAATCAAGCCCAAGACCGATGCCGCCTTCCTGTTTGCGCTGATCCACCGGATCATTGTTGAGCGTGGCTGGGAAGAAGTCTGCGATGTGCCCTTCCTCAAGCATATGTCAAATTCGCCCTATCTGATTGGGCCGAACGGCTATTTCATGCGCAATCCTGACGGCCAGCCGCTGATTTGGGACGCTGCAGACGGCCGGGCGAAGCCAATCGACGCGGAGATTACCGATCCTGCGATGGAGGGCACTTACAAAGTTTCCGGATACGAACTTGGCCCTGACAACCATCGTTGGGAGCACGAGGACATTGACGTAAAGCCGTCTTTCCAGTTGCTGCTGGAGCATATGGCGCAATACACGCCGGAATGGGCGGAAGCCGAAAGCGAGGTGCCGGCTGATACAATCCGCCGTGTCGCCGATGAATACATCGCACATGCCTGCGTCGGCGAAACCATCGAGATCGAAGGGCAAACCCTGCCATTCCGGCCGGTGGCCATCCTGCTGGGTAAGAGCGTCAATAACGGCTGGGGCGGCTATCACACCTGTTGGGCTCGGACCATGTTGGCCGTGTTGATGGGCGCGCTTGAGGTGCCGGGCGGTACACTGGGTACGGCGGTCAAACTTGTTCGTCCTGCCGCGTCCCGCGTTGGCTCCGTCATTCCGGGCGAAGACGGCTTTATGCGCTATCAGTTCAACGCCACGTCGTCCAATGCCTGGAACCGTGAGCCGCACATCCGCAATGCGTACAAGACGCTGGTGCCTCTGGTATCCGACAGCCCCTGGTCCGCGGCGCTCGGACCGGCGCATCTGCCTTGGCTATTCCAGAAGCACCAACCGAATAACTGGCCGCGCCACGACCCGCCGGACATCTGGATGTGTTATCGCACCAATCCGTCGATCAGCTCGTGGAACGCGCCGGAAGTGGCCAACCGGCTGGCCGAATTCCCGTTCATCATCGCGTTCACCTACACAATGGACGAGACCAACCACTTCGCAGACGTGCTGTTGCCGGAGAGCACGGACCTGGAATCGACCCAGCTGATTCGTCTGGGCGGTACCAAGTTCCAGGAAAATTTCTGGCATCACGAAGGTTGGACAATTCGGGCGAAGGCCATTGACCCGGTAGGCGACACGATGGACATGTCGGACATCATCACCCGGTTTGCCCAGGAGGCGGGGATCCTCGATGAATACATCGAGAAGATCAACGATGGCGCTGCCGGTTCACGGCTGGCGCGCGAGGACAAGTATGACTACTCGCTGCCAATGGGCGAGCCGCCGGTATCCGAACAGGTCTGGGACAACATGTGCAAGGCGGTGTCCTGGGATATGACCCAGGGCAAGGAAGTGCATGACCTCGACTGGTTCCGAGAGCACGGCTACATGCTCAAGGATTTCAACCAGATTGATTGGTACATCCACCCGGCGATGAAGGCCAAGGGACTGCGTTACGAGCTGCCCTATCAGGAGCGTTTGACCCGGCACGGCCGCGAGTTGGCGGTGCGCCTGAGCGAGATCGGCGTCGATTGGTGGGAAACCCAGCTGCGCGAATACGAATTCATGCCGACCTATGAGTCCTTTCCGAAAATCTGGACAGACTATGTGAAGGACTTCAACCGTGAGCCGGAGGAGTATCCCTTCTGGGCATTGACGGCGCGTTCCTTCCAGTATGCTTGGGGCGCCAACGTCGGCCTGCCGCTGATCAACGAGATGGCGGAGAATATCGCTGGTCACAAAGGCGTGGTCATCAACAAGGGCCGAGCACGGGAGCTTGGCATCGAAGAAGACGATCAGGTGGTCATCGAATCGGTCACGGGTCGTACCGAGGGCCCAGCCGTGCTGCGCGAGGGCATCCGCCCGGACACGGTGCTGATGATCGGCCAGTTCGATCATTGGAAGACGCCCTATGCGAAGGACCTCAACCGGCCAAGCCTGAACTCGGTCACCGATATCTCGCTCAAGCTGACAGACAGTACGGGCAGTGGGTCGGATATCACCTGTGTGAAAATCTACAAGGCGTCCGAGCGGCACCTGCAAAAACCGCTGGCAGTGGACGAACTCGGCTCGGCAAAAGATACCGGCATTGCCGATATCTCCTTCGCCCAAGCCGCAGAGTGAGTGTTGACATGAGTGAAGGTTCTACCGAGACGCAGCCGCAGTCTCCCACTGAGGCTTTGTGCCACGATCCCAATCATACCCCGCGTTGGGGAATGACGATTGACGTGAATCGCTGCGTCGGCTGCCAGACATGCACCATTGCGTGCAAGCACTGGAACAGCACCCTGCCGGATATACAGTGGCGGCGTGTGATCGATATCGAGCAGGGTGAATATCCCAACGTTCAGCGCCAGTTTCTGGTGGTCGGCTGCCAGCACTGCGAGGAGCCGCCCTGCGTCCCTGTTTGCCCCACCGGCGCCACCAAACAGCGCGCCGATGGGTTGGTCACGATGGATTACGACGTCTGCATCGGCTGCGGCTATTGCGCGGTGTCCTGCCCCTATCAGGCGCGGACCATCGCCCATGACATCCACGGTTACTATGATGGCCATGACCTGACTGTGCAGGAAGAGGCGGTCTTCGATAAGGACCGACTCGGTGTTGCCCAGAAATGCACGTTTTGCGTAGACCGGGTCGACGACGGCCTCGCCCAGGGTTTGACCCCGGGTATCGACGAAGCTGCAACGCCCGCCTGTTCGGCCGCTTGCATCGCCCAGGCGATCAAATTCGGCGACTACAAAGACCCGAACAGCGAGGTCTCCAAGCTGACCAACGATAGCCAGTTCTTCCAGATGCATGAAGAGCTGGGCACCAATCCGCAGATCAAATATCTCTATACGACGCCTGCTGTGCCGGGGCGCGAAGGTGAAACCGCCGTCGTCGCCAACGCTGTCAGCGAAGAAGAAATGGCTGATCCGGTCAACCCGTTGGTGGGCAAACGCCAAACCTTCTGGGACTGGCGGGCGGCGATGAACTGGTGTTTTGGTGGCTTGGCGTCAGGCGCGGCCTTCCTGGCGTGGGTGCTCTATCTCGCAGCCGATCTGCCAGCGCCGGCGTTGGCCTGGTTCAATTTCGGGGCGGGCGCGTTGATGTGCGTCGGCTTGTTTTTCGTGTTCCTCAAGATCGGCCGCAAGATGCGCTTCTGGCGGGCGATCACGCGCTTCCAGACCAGTTGGATGACCCGCGAGCTCTATGTCGTGCCAATCTTTGGCGCCGGCGTGCTGGCGGGGCTTTTCACCCATCATGCCGTGGCGTTTGCGGTGGCCGGTATTGCGGCGCTGGCATTCCTTTTCTGTCAGGCGATGATTCTCTTCAAAGCGCGCGGGATTCCCAACTGGCGGGTGCCCCTGATGCCATGGATGATCATTGCCACTGGCTTGCTCGAAGGAGCAGGGCTGATCTGCGCCGCCGGCGCGGTGACGATATGGGTCATCCTCGGAGGAGAAGCCGGCAACCTTCTGTTACTTGCGGCAACCGTTGGCGGGATCCAATGGGCCGCGGCCGCCGGAATCGTGTTGGCGCTTGTCAATGCGGTGCTCTGGCATCTTTACCGGACCACCGCGAAAAGCCGCGGCATTCCACCTCTTAGCCGCAATGTGCTGAATGGTGTCAGCCTGCCATTGCACTTGATTGGCCATGTTCTGGTGATCCTCGGATTTGCCGTGGGCCTGTTCGCACCCGCGCTCATGGGCTTTCTGGTCGGTGGTCTGGCAGCTATTGCCGGCGGCTTCCTTTGGAAATTTACGGCGATCGTGCGCGCGAGCTATCAGCAGGGCTTCGCCATGCCCATGGTGCCGGGCCGTGGCTCCGGCAGTCGTGCGGCGCCACCACGCCTGGAAGGCTTTGCCGGTCGCCCGGCAGAGATGCAGGCCGCCGAGTAGGCGCCAAACAGGAGATCGAGAAATGGCACAGCAGAATTGGACTGTTTATCTGTCAGGCGAAATTCACAGCGACTGGCGCGAGCGGATCCAGGCAGGCGTCACCCAGGCAGGCTTGCCGGTGACCCTGGTGGCGCCGGTGACCGATCATGGCGCCAGCGACGATTGTGGCGTCAACATCCTCGGCGGCGAGGACAATCCTTTCTGGCACGATCACAAGGGCGCCAAGGTCAACGCCATCCGCACGCGGACCCTGATGGACAAGTCGGACATCGTGGTGGTGCGCTTCGGCGACAAATACAAACAATGGAACGCCGCTTTTGACGCTGGCTATGCGGCGGCGCTCGGCAAGCCGATGATCGTATTACACGACCCGGCCCTGACCCACGCGCTCAAGGAAGTGGATGCCGCGGCGATGGCCGTGGCGGAAGACCCGGCGCAGGTGGTCCAGCTTTTGAACTATGCGGTCAACGGCTCGCTCGACGCTGTGGCCTAGGCATTATTCCACGACGCGGTAGGCCTCCCGCGCACCGTCCGCCCACAGCAGGCCGTGGCCAGGCCGGCTACCCGGTGTCATCCGTTGATGGTCGTCGATCTCAATATCGATATCGAACAGCGGTTCCAGCAGCGGAAAGTCCTCCAGCCAGGTCAGGCTGGGGCAGGCTGCCGCCAGGTGAATAAACAGCGCAGGCAGGAAATGCGGGGCGCAGGAGATGCCGAAATGCTCCGCCAGGTGGGTTACCCGAAGGGCCTCGGTAATGCCGCCGATTGCCGCCAGGTCGGGCTGAATAATGCTGCAGGATCTGTCGCGGAAAAGCGGCATGCATTCGACCGCACCTTGTAGATGCTCACCGGTGGCGATAGGCACGGGTGACGTACGGGCCAGCGCCGCATGGGCTTCAAAGTCGGTTGCGGCCAGCGGCTCCTCGAACCAAAGGACAGACAGCTCGGCGCATTCCCGTGCCAGCCACTGGGCGCGGTTCAGATCGCACTTTTCGTTGGTATCGACGGCCATGTCGACATTGGCGGGCAGGGCGTCGCGCACGGCGGCCATGCGGGCGATGTCGGTGCGGTCCCCGGCCAGTCGCAACTTGACCAGCGGGAAGCCAGCTTTGGCCTGCCTGACGGCCTGCGCTGCGGCCTCCTCTGGCGTCTGGTTGGGGCGATAGCCGCCTGATCCATAGACCGGCACAGTACGCGGTCTGCCACCCAGCGCCTCGCCCAGGGTGACCGCCCGCTGCTTGGCGTGCAGGTCCCAGATGGCGAGATCGATGGCGGCTATGGCAATGTAATAGGCGCCTTGGCCCAATCGGTTGAGCGACGCATCCATCTGCCGCCAAAGCGCGATCGGTGAATCCGCTGGTTGGCCAACAATCAGCCGATCGAGCAAGTCCTGAGCCGCCGCGCGGATGACCGCCCCGCCGCCCCGCAGACCGTAGGTGAAGCCGGTGCCGGTCTGGCCGTCGGCATCGGTGAGGTCCACGGCGACAACATCCACGGCCGTGACACCGGAACCGCCGACGGCGCCCGGCAGCGGATAGAGCAGAAATTCGGCGCTGGCGGACTGGATGATGGCGGACATGGCAGGAGCCTTATCAGGTGGCAGCGTTAGTTAGGGCCTGGCGCATCGACACGAGTGCCGCGTCGCGGGCGTCACGGTCGTAGGGCTGCCGCGCCGCTGCACCCCAGACAGGTCCTGGCCAGGCCGGATCGCCCACATGCCGGGCGATAATATGGATATGCAACTGCGGCACCTGATTGCCCAGTGCTGCGACATTGATCTTGTCTGGCCGGTGGAGCGCCTGCAGCGCTCGGCTCGCCTGTCGGATCTCCGCCATCGCCACCGCGTCGTCGCCCGGCGCGAGGTCGTGGAGGTCTTTCAGCCCCGCAATCTGTGGCACCAGGATCAGCCATGGCCAGGTCGTGTCGTCCATGAGTTGAACACGGCACAGCTCCAGCCGGGTGACTTCCGCCGTGTCAGCGTCCAATTGCGGATGCAACTCGAATGTCATGGACCGCTGATCTCAGGCTGCCGTCCGCTCGCGGCGGCGGGTCATCTTTTCCGCCAGCTTCGGGGCAGTGCCGGGACGGCTCCAAGGACAGACTGCGATGCAGATGCCGCAACCCCATTGCTGCGCAAAATACGGCATGCACTTATCGAAATTCACGAACCATTTGTCGACGCCTCGTACGGTTTGCTTGTCCCGAAAGATAGCGTCCGGCGGGCAGGCATTCGTGCAGATTTGGCAAGATGTGCAGAAGTCATCTGCGCCGAACACATCCTGTTGGTCGGG
The DNA here is from genome assembly GCA_021776685.1 of Alphaproteobacteria bacterium. Classification (GTDB taxonomy): domain Bacteria; phylum Pseudomonadota; class Alphaproteobacteria; order Bin65; family Bin65; genus JAJFFJ01. The sequence continues at coordinate 97,128 of JAJFFJ010000003.1, read as the reverse complement.
AATCAGAGGCAAGTCGGTAGTGACACCGGCAAGGCGCAACGACGAGCCGAGTTGCCGATTGATGATCGATCCATGCTTGCCCAATTCACCGAAGCCGGCACGAAGCGCAGAGGGGACCAACTGGATCGGCCCGGCGCCCGGTCCGCCGTGGCCATGGGCGTCGTGGCCGAGCCCGCGAATCCAGTTCTGCAGCGTTTTGGCCGCGCGGTTGCCGCGGTTATACTGCTTGGCGACTTCCGCGGCCGCCTCAGCCTCAGGCGCCTTGGAGAGTTCGTCGTGGTCCATATAGACGCCCAGGACGATGACCCAGGGATTGGAGACGGTGAAGCCCTCGAAGACATTGTGCTGGTCGACAGGCGCAATGCCGACAAGATCAGCTTCGTTGGCCAGAGCAAATTCCTTGACCCGTGCTGTCCACGATTCAGCGCTGTCTTCTTCCGATACATCCGCGATGGGCACCGGTGGATCGCGACGGTCCGGCGTATTGAAGACCCCGGTCAACAGCGGTTCGCACTCATACCTGTCGTTTACGTGCTGCTGGATCGCCGCGAATTCAGGGACGCGCTTTGGTTGATGCCACATGATGGGGGAGGGAGACCGCCGGTCGGCCTCGCCCAAGCCATTGACGGTATTGCCGGAGAGGTCCGCAGGCATTTTGGCGGCGATATCCGGCGGCGGGGTCCAGGGCGTCTCACCTTTTGCCGTCATGGGCCGCTCCTATCTCTCGTCCTCGACGTCCGCGGCAACCCGCAAAGTGACAATTTTGTCCGGAGTGGCCGGTGGTTCGCCTGGCGCAATCTTGTCAACAAGCTCCATGCCTTCGACAATTTCGCCCCAGACCGTGTACTGGCTGTTCAAGTGCGATGCAGGTTCAAAACAGATGAACCACTGGCTGTTGGCACTGTCAGGACTTGCTGACCGGGCAGCACCGATCGTTCCACGCTTGAACGGTTCCTTGGAGAATTCCGCTTTCAGGTCGGGTTTGTCGGATCCGCCGGTACCTGTGCCGGTCGGGTCACCGGTCTGCGCCATGAACCCTGGAATCACCCGATGAAATACGATTCCGTCATAAAACTTTGCACGCACCAATTCCTTGACGCGTTCTACGTGATTCGGCGCCAGGTCGGGACGCAGTTTGATCGTCACCCGACCGGACTTCAGTTCCATGTACAGCATGTTCTCCAGATCCTTCTTCTTCGTTTTGGCTTCGGCGACACCGGCCGACGCGACGAACAGAAAGAGAGCCATGCAGCGCACAGCAAAACGCAAGTGCCTCACCCTCATACCGGAAGCCTCGTCAGATTAATTTCGCAGATGATTTCTAGCGTTGAATTACCGCCACCGCCAGCACCAGCCGGTGATTGCGCTTATTTCTCGCGCTTGGCGAAGCCGGATATCTCTTTCAAGGGCTTGCCATTCCGAATTCTCTTGAACATGAGCTTCATGCCGCCCGTGGTAAGTGTGCGTTCATAGACCTGCAGTTCGTATCCACCATTTGAAGTCACGTGGACGCCATAGATACCAAGCGTCTTGCCTTGGATGCTCGCCCACATGTAGGGGTCACCTTTCAGCGGATCGAGTGGCACAGGCGCGCCGAAGGCATTGCGGCGCATGGCCGCCGAGAACAGCATGATCTTGCGGGTCTTGTCGAACCTGATGCGGTAGCTGGTGCGTTTTGTAGTGCCATTTCCACGCGGGATCACGGTCACCCAGCGGACGCTGAATCCGCCGCTGTGTTTCTTAATCTCGAAATTCAGGTCACGGTCGGTGAGTTTTCCATCAAGTTTGGATGTGGCCTTGCCCTTATACTTTCCGACGAACGGATCGATTGGGTCTCCGGCTATAGCGGGTGGAGTCAGCGCTAGGGTCGTTGCGCAGATGGTGAGTGCGGCCAGCGCAATGCGCATGTGCGGCTCCTTGGGTGAGTCCGTGGCTTTCGGCTGATGCCAGTTGGCAGCCGGATCTAGTGAGTAAATCCTACCCTAATAGGTAGGGCGAAATTGCGACAACGCCAGCCCATTTGCTGGATATGGTTTATGGCGCCCCTAGATTTTGCTTTGCAGCGTCAGTTTCAGCGAGTCGATGATGTCAAAAATTTTGCATATCTCATTGACCAGTCCTTCGACCCGCCGCCGGTCGGTGACGCTCGTGAAGATACCGCCGCCTTCAAAGTGATCCTTACCAACATGTACTGAGATCAGAAGGCGATTGCCGTTGAAACATAGCTCGACCTTTTTCTCGCCCATGGACGCTGCCAGTTCCACAACACGTTCCATAAAGGTCGGCGTCAGCAGATAGCGGGCCTCGATCTGATCCGTTCCCCAAACCTCGAACTGCTTCTCAAAACGGGGGTCTTCCAGTTTGACGCGCTCGCCGGTCTTCTTCATTCCCTTGAAAAAATTACCGATGCGCCCGCTGTCCTTGGTGACCAGCGTTTGGCCGTTAAAGTCCTTGGGGAAATTGAAGCGAAACAGAATGCCGTGATAGATCTCGACATAGCGGGTGTTGCCCTTGCTGTCCCGCTGCTTGTCTTCAAGCCGGCATTCCACCAGGTCAAAGGGCACGCCGCTATGTTCGCCCTTGATTTCATCTTCAAGCTTGCGCTTGTCGTAGCTTGGCAACAGGCCCGAGTTCTCGAATTGGTCAAAGCCGCTGCCAGACGCGGATTCGCTAAAGGTAAACCCGAAATAGTTACAAACCTTATCGACCAGGAATGCCTTGATCTCACCCTGCAGCTTCATAAGCGGCCATGCCGCAAGAGCACCAACGCCCACAACGTACAGCGCTACAACAATGAAGGCCCAGGTCTCCCATTTCAGGAGAAAGAAGGAGATCCAGATGGCAATTGGCAGGCCAATCAGTCCGGGAATTCCAACGAATATGGCCATGCGGCGGGCATTTGCCTGCTTACCCTGCTGTTCGCTCATCCAAGGCTCGATTTCCTTCTGATAGAAGGACCGAAAGCCTTGGAGTTCGCTGCGGGTTTCGTCGATGTTCAGAACGGCGGCGTCAGCACTCATCGGCGGTCTCCTTAGCGGCCTAGTTCAGGAAATCGCTGGCGTCGACAGGTTGGCGCGCGGCCTCTTCCGTCTCTTCGTAGAAGGGCATGGACTGCACATTTGCCATACGCGCGATCATGCTGCCTGGAAAGATCTCTACCGAATTGTTCAGGCTGGTGACCGATGCGTTGTAGGCGCGACGGGCGGCTGCGATATGGCCTTCCACCTCTGTATAGGTATCCTGGGCACGCACCATGGTGGTGTCTGATTTCAAGTCAGGATAGTTCTCGGACACAGCGAACAGTTTCATCATCGCCGGCTGCAAGGCGCCTGCTGCGTTTAGGTGGCCTTTTACCGCGTCCGGGTCACCGGGATTGTAGTCCTGCATAGCTTTGGCACGAAGATCGGTGATGTTGGTCAACAACTCCTTCTCGTGCTCCATGAAGCGCGTGGCGATCTTCAGAATATTGGGGATCAGATCGAAGCGTTTGCGAAGCTGGACATCGATGCCTGACAAGGACTCTTTTGCCTTGTTCCGCTTGCTGATCAAACCGGCGTACCACATGTAGCCGACGATCAGCACCAGGACGACGATGGCGATAATGACCCAAAGTGCGGTCATGGCATTCCCCCATAGCAGTGCGCGTTACAATATGTGAGCGGCGACCGTTGGTGCCGCACACCCACTATAGTTGTATTACGGAGAAAGGGGGAGGGTGTGTCCCCGTTGCCGATTTAATCCCCAGCCGTCTAGTTCTTGTCTTCCGGCTTCTTCTTGTCAGTCGCTGGGGCTTTCGCAGGTTTTGTGTCGTCCTTGGTAGCCGGCTTCTTTTCCACCGCTTTTTTTACGTTGGCGGGGGGGGCTTTTTCCGACTTCTTCGCAGGCGCCTTTTTCGGCTTTTTCTGCTTGATCAGCAGGTCTTCGAGTTTCCAGTTCATCGTCCGCCGGGCCCAGACAGGCGGCAGATAGGCCCAGCCTTTCAGACGCGCAGCCATTTCTTTCGCTTCCTTGCGCACATCCGCCGCTGTTTTGAGCTTGGAGTCTTTCGGCAATTTGCCTGACTGCAGAGATTTTTCGTCAATCGTTACCGTGTACTGCACCCAGACCTTTTTCTTGACCGCGACCAGCTTCATTTGAACGATTAACCCGTCGAATGTCTCCACCCGGACGGTTTTCTGACTCTTTGAGAAATCCACCTTCGACAGGGGCTGAACGTCGTAGATATCGATATCGTTGCCGAGTTCAGCAACCTGGCGCCGGTTTGCCGCGCCCTTGGGCTTTCTACCCTCAGGCAGGTTGACCAGCTTGAATTCCTTGTCGGCAGGCTTTGCTTTGGCGATTTCGATTTTTTCCTTCGGGCCCATGATCAGCACCCGGCGAACGCGCGCGGGATCTACGTCGACAATGCGCTTGTGGGTCCAGTCGAGCTTGTCTTTCTGAATCTGCGGGTCACCAACGGCCAGCCATGCTTGGTTTTGTTTCATCTTGCGGACATAGACCATGTCCTGGCCGATAATGGCGCTATTTGCATTGGCTTTGCCGATGACTAGGTCGGCAAGCACGACTCCCTTGGTGTCTGTGATCCGAACACGTTTAGACGACGCGCCTTTTTTGCTCGGATCTTCCAGGTCAAGCTTGCCCAAGCGTTTGGGATCCGATGTTTTTTTCTCGAAAGGCCGGATCGCGGCGAGGGAATTCAGGGTCTTTCGGATCGGACCGAGGTCTGCAGGATAATCCTTCAACTGTTTGACGACCCACTGTTTATCCTTGCGATAGATCGTGAAGGATCGGCCATTAACCCAGATTTCTATCTTTGCCGCGCGATCAATATTTTTCGCATCCAGATTTGGGTAGAAGGGCGCGCCTACTTCCGGACGGGAAAGCCCGCCGCCGGGCGTGGTCAAGAAAGCGCCGACCACCACAAGCGCGGTCAGTCCGGTGAAAACGAGAAATGATGTTCGGGTCATCGCGGGGTGTCTCTCACGGGCAAAATTAGGACTGAACGATCTTGCGGCGGCGGCGGCGTTGCCGTGCCACAACCACAACCAGGGCAATGGCGCAAATCATCAGCGGCATCAGGCCGATATTAATTCGCATCCATCGGGTCTGTTCCCGCTCAATGTCTTTCTGCTCTTCAAATTTGACCAATCGAAGGTCTCGCCGGATTCGCAGCAGTTTGCGCCGGAATTCTTCGATCTTCTTTTGCTCATCGGCGGTCAAAACCAGTTTTCCGCCCTTCGACCGCGTCCGCGCGTCTTTGAGTTCCTTGCGGGTTTTCGCGAGTTCCTTGACCAGTTCCCCTCGGGTGGCGCGCTGCTTTTCTTCCGCCTTTTTCTTGAGAGCCTCAATTTTCGTGAACGGGCGCTGGGCAGTTCCTTTGGCGCGAAGGCCCGTGAAGGCTTCGACGCCGCTCATGGTATCCAGCGCATTCATGATGAAATTGGCGTTGTCCGATGTAGGTACTGTGATCCGTTCGCCGAAGAAGTTGGTGGTCGACTGCCAATAGCCCTGGGTCAGCCAGTCCACGTCCGCCACCACGATCACGTCGATGGGCTTGGTGGCTTTCATCAGGTGGACGGGTTTTTCAGGCTCTTTCGCTTTCCTTTTTCCGGTTTTCTTGCTGGCTGTAGCGGCTTTCTTTTTGGCATCGCCATCCGCCTTCTTGCCGGATTTCTTTTCAGCCTTCTTTTTGGGTTTTACCGGATTGCCCTTTGGAAACGCCGTGGTGGCCTGGCCGGTAACGCGCGCAGCAACCACATAGGCCCGCCGGTCTGTGCGGTAGGATTGGTACAGCTTCACCACATCCGGCCGGAAGCGCACTTTGTTGATGTCAATGAGCGACGCGTGCTTCCGGGTCCAGATCAGCGGCGTCAACTTCGTGGTGGCGCCTTTCAGCTTTCGCAGCGCGCCGGCTGTGGCAAGGATCGTCCGGCGCAATCCCTTCGTGACCTTGTCTTGGCGATTGAGCGACGTCGCGCCCAGGTCGATCCACACTACATAGGGGGCAACCACTGACCGCCCCTGGAATTGCGTCCGCACCCGCACTGCGCTCTCAATGTCGCCGACCACTTTGCGGCCGACGAGTTCGATGCCCCATGTCTTGAACAGCTTGGGCATGTCAGAGCCCGGCGGGATGGGGCCCTGGCCAAACATTGTCCGCCGACGCGGCGCCGCCTCCGGCACCGGATCGACCAGGACGATGAGCTTACCGCCCTTGAGCACGAATTGGTCGATCGCATAGAGCGTCGGATCTGGCAGGGCGAAAGGGTGCACGATCATCAGGACGTCAATGTCCTTGGGAATCCTCTTCGGTGCAGTCAATGGGCGGACGTCAAATTGATCGCGGATCTGGGTATATACCGCCCAGGGCCTGACCATGCCGCGCATGCTGAAGCGGCCCTGGATTGGCAATGAACTGATTAGCCCGACAATTTTCTTTTTCGGTGTCGAGAGCGAGCGGATCAAACGGGTCAGGTCGAACTCAATGAACCGTTCGCGGCTGGGGTGAAAGAACGCGACCGTCTTCTGATCGTCGGTTGTGTTGGTTCCGGCCAGGCCGAAGAAGACAAGCTCGCCGGACTGGTCTACCGGTACGCCGCGCAGGCCGTAGGCCACCGCGCGGTCTTCCTCCACTGAGAAGGCGACTGGTTGGTATTCTTCCAGCCGGATCTTGCCGTTAGACAGCTTGGCGAAGCGCCGCAAAACATTGCGCACCCGGGCTGCATAGACGGCATAGGCCGGGACGACCTGTGCCAGCTTTGGCGACAGGAAGAATCTTAGTGTAACCGGCTCATCCATCTCCGTCAGAACCTTGTGGGTTCCGGATGACAGGCTGTAGAGGCGGTCCTCTGTCAGATCGACTGACGCGCTGCGAAAAACATTGTTCGACAGGGCGTTGATCCCGAGGAGGAAAATGAATGCCACCACGAGGGTCGTGTATGCCAACGCCCGCCTATTGTTCAGCCAGGACATGTCGCTACTCTCCCTTTTTCAGGTCCAGCACGATCGCCGTCGCCATTAGAAAGACAACAATCACCGAACCGAAAAATACGATGTCGCCGAGGCCAATGATGCCTTTCCGCATTTCATTGAAATGATTCAGAAAGCTGAATGAGGCCACAACCTCAACCAGGCCGTCAGACAGGAAACTGCGGAAGAATCCGAGCACCAGGTTTGAGCCGCCCAGCGTAAAGACGAAGCACACCGCCGCCGCGATGATAAAGGCGACGACCTGATTTTTGGTCATGGCGGAAATGAAGGAGCCAATCGCAAGGTACCCGCCCGCGACCAGAACGCTGGCGATATAGCTGGCGATAATGACGCCATTGTCCGGGCTACCCAGAGTGTTGACCATGATGACCATCGGGAAGGTCAAGGCGAGCGCGACCAGCGCAAACAGCCAGGCGGCCAAAAATTTGCCAACGACGGCGTCCCCGATCGAGATCGGCAAGGTCAGGAGCAGCTCGATCGTGCCACTCTTGCGTTCCTCGGCCCAAAGGCGCATTGCCAACGCGGGCATCAGGAACAGGAAGAGCCAAGGGTGGAAGGTAAAGAACGCGCTGAGATCAGCCTGATTTCGACCGAAAAACTGACCGATATAGAAGGTCAGTGCGCCGGCAAGGGCCAGGAAAACCGCCAAAAATACATAGGCGACCGGGGTCATGAAATAGCCCAGGAATTCGCGGAGAAAGATCACCCGTACATTGCTGAAGCTTTGGGTCAAAGTCATGCCACGTCGTCCTTTGGCGGATTGGTCAACGTGCGGAAGACTTCCTCAAGATTGCCGCGTTCCGTGCCGAATTCGACCAGGTTCCACTTTTTTTCGCGAACCAGTTCGCCCACGGCCTCTGCTATGGGCGCGCCGTCGGTAGGATGGACCAAAATATAGGGATGCGGTTGCACATCGCGAATATCGGCCGCTTCCACCGCTGGCAGCGCCAGCAATTCGTCCCGGGCGGTCGCCGGTATGGTACTTGCGAAGCGAACCGAGACGGCGTTGTGCTCAGAAGATTTTTCCATCAACGCTTCGGGCGTGCCGTCGGCAACGACTTCTCCTTGGGCGATGATCAATGCCCGCGAACAAACCGCCTCTACCTCTTCCAGAATATGGGTGGAGATGATGATGGCTTTTTCCGGCGCCATGTCAGTGATGATTTTGCGAACGTCGTGTTTCTGATTGGGGTCGAGGCCGTCTGTCGGCTCATCCAGAATCAGCACGTCCGGATCGTGGATCAGCGCCTGGGCGAGGCCAACCCGGCGCGTGAATCCTTTGGACAGCGTTTCAATCGGCTGGTCAATGACGCTTTGCAGCTGCGCCAGTTCGACAGCCCGGTCGACCGCCTTCTGCCGTGCCGTGCCTCTCAGGCCGCGGGTGGCCGCTGCAAATCGCAGAAATCCGCGGGCCGACATGTCGGTGTAGAGCGGCGCTCCTTCGGGCAGATAGCCGATATGGCGCTTTGCCATTATCGGCGACCGCTGAATATCGCATCCGCAGACCACAGCGGTTCCTGACGTTGGCGTCAGAAAACCCGTAATCATCTTCATTGTCGTCGATTTCCCCGCGCCGTTCGGCCCGAGAAAACCAAGAACTTCGCCTTTGCTGACCGAAAACGATATCTGCCGCACGGCCTGAATAGGGCCGAACGTCTTGGTCAGAGCTTGGACCGAGATCATCTCTTCCATGGTTACGCCGATTGTGCATGTAAAGAAAAGCCGCCCCAAAAGGGCGGACCAATCCAATACATAGTCATTTCAGGTGCTTGTCGCAAGCGGGCCCTGACGATGGTCGAATTCCGCGATCTGGTCAGCAAAAAGGGGCGTCAGTATGGCTGAGGCGCCCGAGGCCCCGGTGTAGATCCAGGGGAGGTGGTCCGTCTCCTTGTAGAGTCTTGTGCCTTGGAGTGATATCGCCGCCAGAACGTCCTCTGTTGCGTGAGCTCCATTGGCGGCAAAAAGACCCGCGACCAGTGTTGGCGCTTCCGACGATGCCAACACTTCCGCCAATTCGGGCACCTGTTCCAGAAATCCTGGGCGCACCGACTTGAACCTGGAAATCCGCTGGCCGACCCATTCGGTGTGTATGGCGGAGGCTGTATTCGATTCTGAGCCATGGGCTGCGAGTACGAGATTGCACTGCCCCGCCTGTAGGCCTGCTGTCTGCGCTGCTTCCACCGCCAGAGCTTCGACCCGTGCTGGAAAGTCAGCGTGCATTGACGGCGGCCGACACAGGAAGATTGATTGCTCTCGCCGGCGGGTCACGTCGCCGGTGATGCCGAGAGCTTCAGGAAGGGCTGTTTTGACGAAATAACCTTCGCCCATGAAATGGGGCAGCACATACACCTGCCGGGTTATCAGGCTTGCCAAAATTTCTTTTGGCGGTGGGCCGCCCGCCAGAAAGGCCGCTTCCACCTGGCCAAAATGACCGGTTGCGCGAAGACGGTCAGCGTGTGCCCGGGTATCAATCTCAGCCTGAGGCGCGTTCCTGGCACCATGCGCGACAATCAATACGCCCGCTTGGCGCCATGCGGGGTCAGGTTGCTTGATCATCCGCAGTCCCGACTTTTTCTGCTAGCGCACCAGCATCGCGAAGGACACGCGGATACCAGTAAAGAAGCGTCAGCGCGCGCGCGACGAAGAAAACTGCGAGCGCCAACCACAGGCCATGATTGCCAAGCTCGGGCCGCGCCAGATAACCGGTCAGCCACATTGCAGCGAGGGAGAGGACCATGCCGTTGCGCATCTCGGCCGTGCGCGTTGCGCCGATGAAAATGCCATCCAACTGGAAGCACCAGACGCTGAGGAGCGGCAGCGCTGCCGCCCACCAGATGTAGTCTGAGGCTGCGAGACGAACATCCGTAATTCGGGTCAACTCTGCAATCACGGCGTTGCCGAAGAGAAGATAGAATGCGCTGAAGACGATCGCGATGAGCCCCGCCCACGCCGTGGTGATGCGGACAGCCTGGGACAGCCCGCGGCGGTTTCGTGCGCCGATCGACGCGCCCACAAGGGTTTCCGCCGCATGGGCGAACCCATCCAGGCCATGAGCGACAAACATTAAAAAGTTCAGCAGGACTGCATTGGCGGCAAGTACGGTTTTGTCCTGGGCGGCGCCTTCCGCCGTGAACCAGGCGAATGCCGTAATCAGGCATAAAGTGCGCAAGAAAATATCGCCGTTGACCTTGAGCATTGCGCGAACGCCAGTGGCGTTCAGAATTGCGGAGAAGTTCCATCGGCCGCCAAGCGACCGTTGCCCACGGACCATGAGGACAAGCGCGGCGACGGCGGTTCCGACCTCTGCAATCAATGTGGCCCAGGCGACGCCTTCTACGCCCCAGCCGAAGCCCTGCACAAATAGAATGTCCAGCGCGATGTTGATACCGTTCATCGTGATGACCAGCACCATCACCGACGTCATCCGCTGGATTCCCATCAACCAGCCGTTGACCACATAGATCATCAACGCTGCCGGGGCGCTCCAGATTCGAATCGCCACATAAAGATCGCCAAGCTGCTCGACCTTTGGGTCGCCTTCAAGAATCTCAAAAGCGGCCCAGCGGATTGGTACTTGCAGGGCAACCACCAGCACACCCAGGGCCAATGCCAGTGCGCTGGCGCGAACAGTGATATCGCGAATGGCCTGGTCGTCGCCGGCCCCGTTGGCCTGGGCGACGAAACCGGTTGTGCCCATGCGGAGGAAGCCAAAGCCCCAATAGACAAAACTGAAAATGACGGCGCCGACGGCGATGCCGCCCAGATAGGCGGCATCCGGCATGTCGCGCAGCACCCAGATATCGACGGCGCCCAGCAACGGTACGGACAGGTTGGACAGAATGACGGGTACGGCGAGACGCAGCACCCGGCCATGACTGACCGTTCCAACACCGCTCATTTAGGGTAGTCCAAAAAACAAAAAACGTCTGGATGTGGTGCGAATGGCGCCCGCTCCGGTGATAGCCGCGTTCCGTAGTGAGGTATGCCTTTGCGGATCCGGGTAAACCCGACGCCGGTCTGTTCAGTCGTGCTGGTGAACCTGATCCTCGACCGGGACTTCACCTTCCGCGTCGATGCGCCGGCGTTTGTAGATCAGGAACACATTGCGGGTGTAGACCGCGAGCCCGCCAAGCTGACCGATGATGATTGCAATGCTGACGTGATAGACGCCGTAGGCAAGCAGAATGACGCCGCCTGTGATGCTGATAAACCAGAACTGGATTGGCACGATGCTGCGCGCGGCACGCTCGCTGTGAATCCATTGGACAAGCCAGCGAGAGGCGAAAAGGAGCTGGGCGCCGACACCCACCGCCTCCCAGATCAGGTCGGTGGTGGATCGGGAGGCGAAGTAGCCGTTTATCCCTTCGATTAGCCAGTCAAACATTTCATTTCCTTCATTACCGGACCCTACGGCGCGCTGCTCCCGGGGCTACGCTCGACCGGTTTGCGGCTTTTTCTTCCTGGTCGCGCGGTTGAATAGCATTCTGGGCAGGCAGGGTGACCGCGACGAATAGGCGGCGCGCTACTCTTTTTCCGTCGCTTTCGGGTAGCGGGTGCGTCGCTGCAGCCAAATCACGCCCATAAGGTCCCAAAGACTCGCCCAGGCGCGGTCAATGGTGCCGTATTTTGAACGGCCTTCAGCCCTGGGCCGGTGGTTGACCTCCTGGACGTCGAGCCTGCATCCGTATTTCCTGAACAGCGCCGGCAGGAAGCGATGCATGTTGTCGAAACGCGGCAATTCCAGGAAGGCATCGCGGGGAAACATCTTGAAGCCGCAGCCCGAATCGGGCGTATCGTCGCCTAAAAGTGTGGCGCGGATACGATTGGCAAAACGCGAGATCAGCCATTTCCACCGACTGTCTTTTCTCTTTGTCCGCCATCCGCTGATCGCAAGATTCAAATCAGGCGCACCGGCCGCGGTCATCTTCGCCCAGAAATTCCGGATGTCCATTGGGTCATCCTGACGGTCGCCGTCGATTGTGACGATTACCGGGCCCCGGGCGACCTTGATCCCATTGATAAGCGCCCGGGTCTTACCGCTGCCTTTCTCATGGACAAGCAGTCGTATCCGGGAATCGCTTTTTGCGATCGCGGCGGCTTCGTCGCGCGTACCGTCACTGCTGCCGTCGTCGATGAAAATCACTTCGAAATCCATCACACCGTCCAATGCGGTATGAATTTCACCGACCAGCGGCTCCAGATTGCCGGCTTCGTCGCGCACGGGAATGACTACCGTCAGATCCATTGTGTCTCGCCATCTAGCGCCATAGGGCGGTGCAATTTGACCTTTGCCGGCGCTTCCCCTAGTGAGCAGGGGAAAGCATCGCCGAATAACATGCAGTGGCTATATCGGCCACCCCAATAAGCGCCGCATCAGCGCGCCGATTTGGAAGGATCTGGAAGTGCTGAAAGGCTATCGGGCCTGGTTTTGGCTCACCCTGTTGTGCGCCGCCCTGTATCTGCCGGGCATGGTGCCTTTGCCGGCGATCGACCGTGACGAAAGCCGGTTCATGCAGGCGTCCCGCCAGATGGTTGAAACCGGCGATCTGATTCGCATTCGCTTTCACGTGACCGCACGCAACAAGAAGCCAGCGGGTATCCACTGGCTGCAATCCGCGTCGGTCGTGGTGTTTTCGTCAACGGACAGCATAGAGCGGTGGCCCTACCGGGTGCCATCTGTCCTCGCATCGTTTGGCTCGGTCTACCTCATGTTTCTGCTGGCGCAGTTTTTTGTGAGGCGGCGAACAGCCTTTCTCGCGGCGGCGCTGCTTGGGTCCAGTGTCCTGGTGGTGGTTGAGGCCAACATTGCCAAAACAGATGCGGTTCTGTTGGCAACGATCATGCTGGCGCAATATGGCCTGGCGCGGGCCTGGTTCAGGGCGCGAGAGGATGAACCACCCGACTGGACGACACCGATTTGCCTCTGGCTGGGGCTGGCCATCGGCATTCTGATCAAGGGCCCGATTGCACCGGCGACTTTGGGCTTCACGGTGCTGGGCTTAAAGCTGATGGATCGGCATACCCGGCTGTGGCCGCATCTTCGCCCTCTAATAGGGGTGCCTGTCGCCCTCGCGATTGCGGCGCCCTGGTATGTGGCGATCATCCTTCTCGACCCCACATTCCTGGCGGAATCCGCCGGCCATGATTTCATGGGCAAGGTCATCGGCGCCCAGGAGAAGCATGGCTTCCCACCGGGCTTCTATCTGTTGGCCATGACGCTCACATTGGGGCCTGCCGCCCTGTTTGTCTGGACATCTCTGGTGTGGTCCTACCGGGCCCGCAAGCAGCCCGCCGTGCTGTTTACCCTCGCATGGCTGGTACCCTACTGGATCCTGCTGGAAGTTCTGCCAACCAAACTTCTGCACTATGTGTTGCCCTTGTATCCCGCAGTTATTCTGTTGGTCGTGCAAGCAGTGGAAGCATCTGAAGCCGGTCTTGTCCGGCTGATGCGGCATTGGCTGACGCGCGCCTACTATCTGTTGTGGCTAGGTCTGATGATTGGCGCTGCGGCAGTGATGTTTTGGATGCCGATGGCGCTGGGCGACGGTCCGGTATGGACGCTTCTGGTTACAGTGGTTGGCGTTCTGGTGATCGCACCCATCTGTGTCCGGCTGGCTTGGAAGACAAACCTTCGGGCTTCGCTAACCTTGGCCGCGGTCGCGTCGCCCTTGTTCTTCGCGCCTGTGCTGCAGTGGGGAATGCCGGCCGCCGATCGTATCTGGCCCAGCCGCGCAGCGGCGCAGATGACAGCAGCCTCTGGCGCCGGTTCTGGAACACTGGTGGGCTCAAGCGGATATACCGAGCCGAGCTTTATCTTCTATCACGGTACTGCAACGGTCTTTGCCGACCCGGCAGCGCTGGCACGGCGACTGGTGGCGATGAAGGACTGGCGTGCCTATATTTCGCCAGGCGGCCGCGAGAAATTTATTGCCGCCATGGTGGCGCAGGGCAAGGCGCCGAGGAAACTGGGAACAGTACGTGGCTACAACTATACCAAGGGTCGGGACGTGAACTTGACCCTCTATGGTCCGACCGGCGCGAAAATGCCCGCAAAATGAACAAGTTTTACGTTTTCGAAATTTTCCGGCAGGCGCCACGAGTGGTATTTGGAAAAACGGGCCCTATTTTCAGGGCTATCCTCATACCTGTGATTTTGATGACTGCCGTCCAGCTTGTTGCGAACAGTCAGCTATTTTCATGGCTGGGTTTTGGCTGGCGGCGGTTGGGATTTGGCGTATTCGAATGGCTGGCGGCAGCTCCCTTCCTTGTAGCATGGTACCGTTATGTGTTGTCGCCACTGGCGCCGACCCCCCTTAGATATCGTATCCGCCGTTCGGACTTCCCGTTCTACGCCTATACAGCCGGATTTGCGGCCGCTCTCCTCACCAGTTTCGTGGCAGGAAATGTCGTGTTCGGTGACCTTGGTCCGGAGGTGATCCGGTTCTGGTTGACGCTGTCGAACACAGCAGGCGCAGGTGCCGCTGGAATTCGGGCAAGTCTTCTGGAGGTCGGGTTCCTGCTTTTGGTGTTGGCCGTCTGGCTTCGGCTGATCTTCGTATTTCCGGCATCAGCAACTGGGGATCGGCTCGGTCTCGCCGGCAGCTGGATCCTGTCCGCCAACCATCATCTGAAGATTTTTTGGGTGCTGGTGTTCATCGCGATGCTGTTTGCCCTCATCGGCGTCTTTGTTCTCGCAGTGCTGGTCAGCATTGTCAGCGGGGCGCTTGGCCGGCCTGCAATATCGACAACCGGCATGGCAAACGCGTCATTGATCGCAACGCTCATATTGACCAACATCTACATGCTCTTCGCTATGGCGGCGCAGGTGGCAGCCGTCGCATTGATGTATCGGGCGTTGAAGGGCAATTCAGCGGCAAGCCATTTGGCACAGCCCTGGGGGGAGGAAGACTAGATGAATGATGCAGTGAAGTTGACCGCCTGGATCGGGCGCTCGGAAACGCTGGCTGATTATTCCGCGATCTCGCCGGTTGCGAAAATGTCCGCAACCCTGGACCGGGAAGATCCGGTGCCAGCCGACGGCGATCCGGTACCGCCCGGATGGCATTGGGTCTATTTCAATCCCATGCCGCTAGCGCGCCAAATTCAGCATGACGGCCATGCGATGCTGGGCGATTTCTGGCCGCCGGTCGGATTGCCCCGACGCATGTTTGCGGGGGCGCGCATGACCTTCCATCAACCGCTGAGGCTGGGTGAGAAAATCTCGCGGGAGGCGGAGATTTCTAGCGTCGCCGAAAAGGATGGTCGCAACGGCCGCCTGGTGTTCGTGGGTGTGAAAATTCGGATTTCCGGGGCAGATGGTCTGGCGCTGACGGAAGAGCAGGATATTGTCTACCGCCCGGATCCTAATCCGGAAGATGTGGCGCCGCCGCCGCAACCGGCACCGGAAGGCGCGCAGTGGACGCGAACGATCGAGCCTGATCCGGTTCTGCTGTTCCGGTTTTCAGCCCTCACATTCAATGGTCACCGGATTCACTATGACTATCCATATGTTACCCAGGAAGAGGCTTATCCGGGCCTCGTGGTGCATGGCCCCCTGCTCTCAACACTGATGATTGACCTGCTGCGGAAAAGCATTCCGAATTTTGACGAGTCGATCGAAACATTCGGGTTCCGCGCGATGCGGCCGGTGTTTGCAAACGGACCATTTGATGTTGCTGGCAAACTGGAAGGCAATGCGATTTCTGCCTGGGCGCTCGACAATGAGGGATACCTGGCAATGAAGGCGGAAGGTACTTTGCGCAGCCAGGGGTAACCGGCAGGTTATTCCGCCGCTCGGACGCCCTGGGTCAAATCTTCGACCGTGTATTCCCGATCATGGCTCAGGGACGGCAGGCGTTGCCGGGCTGTGTCTACCTGTGCGGGGTCAATCGTCGCCAGCACTAGGTTTTCCCCGGCTTCTCCGTCAGCGATCACCTCACCCCACGGATCGACCACCAACGAATGGCCAAAGGTCTCCCGGCCCTCCGCATGCCGGCCCCATTGAGCCGCTGCGATGACATAGCAGCCCGTCTCAATGGCCCGGGCGCGTAGCAGCGTGTGCCAATGGGCATTCCCAGTTGTGCGGGTAAAGGCTGAGGGGATGGCCAAAAAAGACGCGCCGGCGTGGGCAAGGTCGCGATAGAGGTTTGGGAAGCGCAGGTCATAGCACACGGTCATGCCCAGGCACCCCCAGGGGGTTGGAGCCAGGACCGCCTTGTCGCCAGGAGCAACATAGTCGGATTCCCGATAGGTCTCGCCGTTGGCCAGCTGGACGTCGAACAAATGGATTTTGTCATAGCGCGCAACTATTTCGCCTAGGCCGTTCATTAACATCGACCGGTTGGCGATGCGGCCATCGTCGCGCTTGATGGATAGCGAGCCGATCAAAATCCAGACGCCGGCTTCGCGGGCTACCTCTGCAAACGCAGGCAACGCAGGGTGCTCTGCCTCTGATACAGCCTTACGCAAGGCCGCTGCCTGAACTGGCTCGATCATCGTGCAGTTTTCAGGTAGGGCGATCATGCTCGCCCCTTCGTCGGCGGCGCGCTGGGCCATGCGGACGATCTTGTCGATGTTGGGAGCAAATTCGCGGTCAGCCGTAAGCTGGACGCACGCGACTTTGAAGGTGCCGGCCATCAGCCTTGTGCGAGAAGTTTGTCGAGCTCGCCAGAATTGTCCAAGGCGTAGAGCTCGTCGCAGCCGCCTACATGCTGGTCGTCGATCCAGATCTGCGGCACGGACGACCTGCCGGCGCGTGCCGACATTTCCTTGCGCAGCTTGGGTTTGAATGTCACGTCAACTTCCTGGAAATCGACGCCCTTCTTTTTCAGAAGTTTCCTAGCCATGGAACAGTATGGACAGAGCGCTCCAGTATAGAGTTCAATTTTCGCCATGGTTTGCAAACGCGCCTTTTGGAAGCAATGCGAGCCATTCCATTGATTTAGGAGGCCCGATCCAGATGTCGAGCCCCGTCAGTCGACCTCGCCGCCTTCGACGATGTCTTCCAGCTCCTCATAATCCGAGAAAAACAAACCCTTACCGCGCTTTTCAGCGACTTCACGGCGCGTAAGCTCGCCGATCGCCCTGGCGACCGTTTCCCGCGTCGTGCCCACCCGGCTGGCAAGTGAGGAGTGGGTTGGTAACTCTCGGATGACACCACTACCGTCGTCGCCCATGCCGCCGGCATCGCGAGCGAGCCGAAGCAATTCTGCATAAACCCGATGATAGGCGCCAAGGGTGGTCAAATCCATGATGCGGTCGGTGCCGCCCCGGATAATCATAACCAGTCGATCCAGCAAGCCCATCGCCATGTCGGGGTTCGACGTGACAAATCGGAGGAATACCTCGCCGCTTACGGAGGCGATCACGGATTTTTTGATTGCCACGACATTGGCTGATCGGGGTTTGCCGTCGATTGCCGCCAACTCTCCGAAGAATCCGCCAGCGTGAATGTCGTCGTAGCTGACCTCACGGCCGGACATGGAATAGTTGACGACGCGAACCGTACCGGTCGTCACGAAATAGACCTGGCGGGTGTCGCTGTCCCGATCAATGATTTGCGAGCCGGCCTTATACTCCTGCCAGGCGCATTGTTGCTCGAATGAAAGGCGCTCTTCATCGGGTAGACTGCCGATGAGCGCAGCACTCGCCAGTGTGTGGCCTTCAGATGCCATGGTTCCCTCTTTTTGTGGCGTCGCTTCTTTGCGGCGAGTGAGCCGATTTCCGATATCTCTATCACATCAGCGGCGCTGAACGTCAGTGTGAATTGCGTGCTATACGTGGGCGGGCCGGACAACGCGGGCGAGTGTAAGTATATCCACCGCGGCTGCGCCGCCGCGCAACAGGCAGCGGGTTGCCGCGTTGACTGTGGCACCCGTTGTGAACACGTCATCGATCAATAGCACCCTTTTGCCCCGAAGTTTTTCCCGGGCCGAAGCCCGTATTCGGAAGGCGCCCCGAACATTGCGGTTTCGTGCCCGCCGGTTCAGGCCACCCTGGGATTGGGTGGCCCTGTGGCGCAAAACGGCATCGCTGAGCACCGGTCTGCCAGACAACTTGCCAAGTTCTATCGCGAGAAGGCCGGACTGATTGAATCGCCGCCTTGCCAGTCTCCATCGGTGCAGAGGTACAGGCACGATGACGTTTGCACTGTTCACCAAATCCCGCCCCGCCTGATAGAGCAAGCGAGCCAGTGCCGGCGCCAGGTAGGTTCGGTCCCCATGCTTGAAGTCGAGAATCAGTTTCCGGGATTCTTCATGATACCGGAAGGCGGCGCGGCATCGGTCAAACGCCGGCGGCGCCCTCAGGCATGCGCCGCACAACACGTCCTCTCCCATTTCAAATTCAAACGGGAACCCGCAACGCGGACATTGTGGTGGCCCCAAAAAGGCAATGTTGTCCCAACAGTCGCTACACAAGCCCGCGTCCCCGACGACAATCGTACCGCACGAAAGGCACTGAGGTGGCAGCAACAGATCGAGTCCGTTACGCAGATATTGCCGCAGATTTGCTATCGGCATTGGCATGTGTTTGAGGGCGAGTTATTGGATCGCTTCGTGCGGCGCAATTTTTGGTAGGCAGATTGTCCGAGTCAATGCTCCACCGCTTGTGGGGGCAGCCGACTCCTGCCATATCGAAGGCAACGGAAACACGGGACATCCGGGGAGAAATCCAGTGAACCTTATTGGCAAGACAGCAATTGTGACGGGCGCGGCCCAGGGTATTGGCCAGCAATATGCGCGGCGAATGTACGAAATGGGCATGAATGTCGTCGCAGCAGATGTGTCCAGTTGCGATGAAACTGTCGACGCCATGTACGGTCCTGGAAAGGCTTTCGCGGCGGAAATGGATGTGACCGACTTTGAACAGGTTGAAAAGGTGGTCGCAAAAACCGTCGAGGAATATGGCGGGGTCGATGTGTTGGTAAACAATGCGGCGCTCTATGGCACGCTCAAGGGCGGGCGCATTGAGGATATCGACAGCGACCAATGGGATGCCTGCATGAACGTTAACGTCAAAGGCATCTGGAATACATCGCGCGCCGTAATCCCCCACATGCGGACTGGCGGCGGTGGCAGTATCATCAATATTTCGTCTTTGGCAGCCGTTTATGGGCTGCCCTTTGCCCTCCACTATTCCGCATCGAAGGCAGCGGTTATCGGCATGACGCGGGCCATGGCCCGTGAACTGGGCCGGGACTGGATTCGCGTCAATGCCGTTGGCCCCAGTGCGGTCGTGACGCCTGGCACCGAGCAATTCTTTGGCGACAAGAAGGACAAAGCGCTCCAGGTGGTGAAGGCGGGGCAGGCGCTTCAGGCCAACCTCGAGCCAGAAGATCTTGTGGGTACCATCCTGTATTTGGCCAGCGACGCTAGTAAGTTCGTTACCGGCCAGACGATCATGGTCGATGGCGGAACCACTTTCCTTTAGCGCTCCCCGTGGCCCGTTCCTGGGCCGGGCGAAGGCGCTGAATGGATGACAGATGGTGCGCGCCTGTTCGATCGTAGCGCGGTACGCAAGAACCGGGATCGTGCGGCCAGATTATGGGATGCTGACCGGAATGGTGAGTTCCTGTTCGAGGAAGTCGCGGACCGACTGCTGGACCGCCTTGGCGATGTTCGCCGGGAATTTCCTGTCGCCGTGGACATCTCTGCCCGGCGGGGACAACTGACGCGCCGATTGCTCGCTCATCCAGGCCTCGCGCGCGCCTATCAGTTCGATCTTTCCGAAAAATTCGCCCGGGACGCGCGGCATGCCAATCGGTTTGTCCCGGCAGTCGTCGCGGACGACGAATGCCTCCCGCTGGCTGACGAGTCGGTTGATCTCGTGATTTCGTGTCTGGGCTTGCATTGCGTCAACGACCTGCCAGGCGCACTGATCCAGATATGCCGCGCGATACGCCCGGATGGCCTGTTCCTCGCAGCCATCCTTGGTGGGAACACGTTGACGGAACTGCGCCAGGCCATCACGGAAGCTGAGGTTGAAGTTGAGGGTGGTCTGGGTCCGAGGATCGCACCTTTTACGGACGTGCGCGACGCGGGCGCCCTCTTGCAACGCGCGGGCTTTGCCTTGCCCGTTGTGGACCGGGACACGATTACGGTCACCTACGAGCACGCATTCGCCCTGATGCACGATCTGCGGCGGATGGGGGAAACCAACGCACTGATGGGCCGACGCCGGACCTTTTCCCGCCGTCAAACTTTCCTGACGATGGCGGAAAAATATCTTGATCAATTTACTGACA
Source organism: Alphaproteobacteria bacterium (assembly GCA_021776685.1). Lineage (GTDB taxonomy): Bacteria > Pseudomonadota > Alphaproteobacteria > Bin65 > Bin65 > JAJFFJ01. The sequence goes on along the minus strand of JAJFFJ010000003.1, from coordinate 76,895 downwards.
AGGCGGGCCGCTTGCACGCAACATTCGACATTGTCTACCTGACCGGCTGGGCGCCCGCGCCGGGCCAGCCGCGACCGATGTTGCCAGGGTCGGCCACCAGCAGGCTTGCTGATGCACTGGGAGCAACAGAGCAAGACCCGCAAACGAGCTAGGTGTCAGCTCCGACGGCGGCCCATCGGAATTGTCGGGTCCAGATCTGATGCGGATCCATCTTCGTCACCGGCATCGGTCGCCGGAGGAGCTCGCAGCGCTGGCGGTTCTGTAGGGTCCAACGGCGGTCGGCGGCCCACTTGGACCGTTTCCTCACCCCCATGCGATGGCGAGTGTTGCGGTGTTTCCTCGACGCTTTCGTTCACGCTCGGTGCATCTGGCAGCTTGCGCTCATATTCAGGTGCAATCGCCACTGTAGGCGCATCAGCGTCAGCGGGATGAGGTGCATCCGGTCGCCCTGAATTTTCATCTGGAGTGTCCGAAGGCTGGTCCGCAACTGGCTGACCTTGCCACACCGTTGCATCGTCCGGTTCCAGCCGTGGAGCCGGCTGGGTCGGCGCTTCATCCAGCGGGGGCGCCGGCTGGGTCACCTGGGGCTCCACCCGGTCATTGTCTTTGGCTTTTTTTCTTTTCCACATGGGACGGTCGCCGGACAGTCAATGGTGGCGCAACTTTGCATATTGGGAGGGCCAAAAAAAGCCCGGCCAACTGATATGGCCGGGCTTCTTGTGGACCGTTGCGTGCCTATTGAGGTTGCGGCACGAAACGCAGATACGGCTTCGGTGCGCGCCATCCGTCCGGATACTTTTCCTTGGCCTGCTCGTCAGAGATCGCGGGGACAATGATGACGTCTTCACCCTGTTGCCAATTGACCGGCGTTGCGACCTGGTGGTTCGCGGTCAGCTGGCAGGAGTCGACCAGGCGCAACACTTCGTCGAAGTTGCGGCCGGTGCTCATGGGATATGTGATCGTCGCCTTGACCTTCTTGTCGGGACCGATGATGAACACCGAACGAACGGTCGCGTTGTCGGCGGCGGTGCGGCCTTCCGAACTATCGCCAGCGTCTGACGGCAGCATGCCATAGAGCTTCGCGACCTTGAGGTCGGAATCGCCGATCATCGGGTATTTCACGGCGTGGCCCTGGCTTTCCTCGATATCCTTGGACCAGGCATTGTGATCGGCGACGGTGTCGACACTGAGGCCGACAATCTTGCAGTTGCGTTTTGTGAATTCAGGGGTCAGCCCTGCCATATAGCCGAGCTCGGTTGTGCAGACCGGCGTGAAGTCTTTCGGATGCGAAAACAGCACGCACCAGCCATCACCAACGAAGTCGTGGAAACTGATATTGCCGGCAGTAGTGTCGGCGGTGAAATCGGGGGCGGTATCGCCAATTGTCAGAGCCATAAGCTTCTCCCAAAAAGTGAGTGTGTCTGTTTCCCGCTTCACCGGTACGGCGAAGCCACCATCCAGACCTTTTATTGTCACTATGATTAATAGTGTGCCAGACGATTTTGGCAATATGGCGACCGCATTTTATCGGTCCCTCGCTCGGTCGTGACCCTTGTCAATCCTGGTGATGGCCTTATTGAAAGCCTGCAAACCGCACCTAAATCCCGAATTGGTCAGGCCGCCGACAATTTGACGTCTGGCCCTTAGCAACAGGTACTGATAAGCCTCGCTCATGATCAAATACACGCTTCAATGCAGCAGCGGCCATCGATTCGACGCTTGGTTTGGCAACAGTGAGAGCTGTGACGACCAAATGTCGGCGGGGCTCGTCGCGTGCGTGGACTGCAATGATTCGACCGTGATCAAGGCGCCCATGGCGCCGGCCATCGCAGGTTCGAAAAAGCGGCGTACCGCGCCGGCTGTTGATGATATGCCGCCTCCTGATGCTGGGGAAACCAGCGTTGTTTCCTCGGCCCCGACGAAAGAAGTCGCGCTCGCTGGCCAGGTGCGGGAAGCGCTCCATATGTTGCGCCGCTACGTCGAAAAGAATTCGGATTATGTGGGGGATCGGTTCGCGGACGAAGCGCGCAAGATTCACCACGGCGAAACCGACGAGCGGGGGATCTATGGTGAGACCACGCCGGAAGAAGCGGAAGAGTTGCTGGAAGAAGGTGTGCCATTTGGCAGTTTGCCCTGGCCACGGAACGATACCTGAGCATCTGCGTTTCGCGCGCTGTCAACGTATGTCGCAATAAAGGAACAGGTTATGCGTAAGATGCTGATGGCGGCATTTGTGCCCCTCGCGGCGTTCACCGCCAGTCCCACAACCACGGCTTACGCGTGTGCTTGTTGTGCCGAGCAGGGCGCTTGGCGCGTATCGATCGTGACGTCCGATAAGGTGATGGCGGCTTTGCGGGCAACCAACCAGCGGCGTGGTGTGGCTGCGGTGGGCGGCCCGGGATCGCGTTATGAGCCTGAAGAGGCTCGGAAGATTCGTCTGATCTCCGCGACGGGCGGTCAGATTGTGCTCGCATCTGCCAAGGGTCGGATTGTGCTGAAACCGTCCAAATCGGCGGTTCTGCGGGTGCTGGACATTACGTTCGCAGCAGGCCGCGGCGGTGCCGGTGGGGCAAAACTGCTCAAGACCTACAGCGCCCTCGGCCAGGCGACGATTTCTGGCGATCTTGCCAAGCTTTTCGGTGCAAAAGCTGCCCGCGTATCCCTTATCGTCCTGGGTGTCGGCAACAACTGCGCCAGCAGCAAAGATATGAGGCGGTGGCAAATTCGCCTGCGAAAAGGCAGCAGAACCATCGGACATGCAACATTTCCGGCATCAGGCTGACTTATCGCCAGATTTCTTAACGTCTCGTTAACACATTGCCTCGTAACCTGCGGGTGGACAGCGCTTCCAAGTTGCCTCTCTTGAGGTGCTTGAAGTGTTACTTCCCTGACATTCGCTCCACTTAGACCGCGGACTCGTCCGCGGTCCTTTTCTTTTTTCATTCAGGATTGGCGGCCGGTCCGGTAATTTGGGCAATCTGACCGTTGCAATCCCGAAGACGGCACGTCAGGGTTTCGGCCTCGCATCATCTAACAGGTGGCGACCGATGGCCGACTCCATGTTCCTGAATTTCGATACGTTAAGCCTGCATGCGGGCCAACATCCGGACCCGGCAACGGGTGCCCGGGCAGTCCCCATTTACCAAAGCACCTCCTTTGTTTTTCCAGATACGGAATATGCGGCTTCGCTGTTCAACCTGGAACGCGCCGGTCACATTTATTCGCGCATTTCCAACCCCACCGTGGCGGTGCTAGAGGAGCGTCTGGCGGCACTGGAGGGCGGCATCGGTGCTGTCTGCACGTCAAGCGGACAGGCTGCACTGCACCTGGCCATCGCCACGCTGATGGGGCAGGGCGGCCATATCGTGTCGTCCGCCTCGATCTACGGCGGCAGCCACAACATGTTCATGCACACATTGCCCCGGTTTGGCATTACCACGACATTTGTTGATCCGCGCAACACCGAGGGGTTCCGGAAGGCCATCACCCCGGACACGCGCCTGGTGTTTGGTGAGACCTTGGGAAATCCCGGACTTGAGATCATGGACATGCCGGCGGTCGCGGATATCGCACATGAGGCCGGCATTCCTTTCATGATCGACAATACTTTCGCCACGCCATACCTGTTCCGCCCCATTGAGCATGGCGTCGATCTCGTCATGCATTCCGTCACCAAATTTCTCGGTGGGCACGGCGTTGCGATCGGTGGTGCAATCGTTGATGGCGGGACATTCGACTGGGAAGGGTCTGGAAAATTTCCCACGCTGACCGAGCCTTATGCCGGCTATCACGGTCTCGATTTTGCCGAAGAATTTGGGCCCGCGGCCTTTGTGATGCGTGCACGGGCGGAAGGTTTACGTGACTTCGGCGCATGTATGTCGCCGGCAAACGCGTTCTATCTTTTGCAAGGTGTCGAGACCTTGCCGGTGCGTATGCAGCGTCATGTAGATAACGCCCGCAAGGTGGTAGCGTTTCTTGACGAACACCCAGCCGTGGACTGGGTTAGCTATCCGGAGCTCGACTCCCATCCGGACAAGGCCCGCGCGGCGGAATTGCTGCCCAAGGGCTGCGGTGCGATCTTCAGCTTCGGTATCGTTGGTGGTCGGGAAGCGGGACGGTCGTTCATCGAAAATCTCGACCTGTTCTCCCACCTGGCCAATGTTGGCGATGCAAAGTCCTTGGTCATCCATCCGGCAAGTACGACTCATCAGCAAATGGATGCCGAGTCGCTCAAGGCTGCGGGAATTGGCGAGGATCTGGTTCGCCTGTCTGTCGGTATGGAAGATGCGGATGATCTGATTTCGGATCTGGGCCGGGCGCTGCACGCCTCACAAAAGCGTCTGGCAGTGGAGTAGCGATATGGAACTGAATGTTGACGGCAAGACGGTTTACGCTGCCACCGGGGGACGGGAGTTTGACCCAACGCTTCCGGGTGTCATTTTCATCCATGGCTCGGGCATGGATCACACGGCGTGGCAGCTCCAGACTCGCTATTTTGCCTGGCATGGCCGCGCAGTACTGGCACTCGATCTACCGGGACATGGACGGTCGGAAGGCCCTGCGCTGACAAGCATAGAAGCCATGGCGGACTGGACGGGTGCGGTCATCGCCGCCGCTGGGCTCAAGACTGCAGCCGTGGTTGGACATTCCCTGGGCACATTTATCGCCATCGAGGCTGCAGTCCGGTTCCCGGATCAGGTGACGGCGATCGGCCTATGTGCGACGGCGGCAAAAATGCCGGTTCATCCCAATTTGTTGAAATCGGCCCAGGCCGGTGAGCAGCAGGCCGTCGATATGGTGACCTCATGGGGGTTCGACCGGCGGGCTCACCTTGGTGGCCACAAGGCGCCCGGCTACTGGATGCTGCGGGGCGGTCAGCGAATTCTGGAGCTTGGCAAGGCTGAGGCGCTGGGCGTCGATCTTGCAGCTGCCAACGATTATGGCGATGCTCTGGAAGTCGCCACCAAGGTCGCCTGCCCGACAATATTTGTGCTTGGCGAGAAGGACCGTATGACCAGTGTAAAGGCTGCGGGGCCGCTGGTGGATGCTATCAAAGACGCGCAGGTGGAGATCATTCCAGAGTGCGGTCACATGATGATGGTTGAAATGCCAGATCAGACGCTGGATGCCCTACGGCGCATAATGTGACGGAGACCCCTTCGCCTGAAGACGAAGGCCGGCAGACCGGCAGCGAGCCGGGATTGATTGACCGCGCTGTCTCCAATCTCAGGGACATCTGGCGTGGGATAGCGGGCAGCGACACCTCGCGCCGCGAGCCGGGCGCGCTGTCCGATGTGGACATAAAACGCATCCGTGAACAGGTGCTCGCCTGTCTCGACGCGAAAGGCGGTGAAGCCTCCGCCCGCGCGCGCGCCGCTGCGCTCGGCCATGAATATCTGGGACTCAACGACGAGGGGCAGCAAGATTTTCTGGGTCTGCTTGCCGACGAATTCGGGCCAATGGAGGAGGAGATCGCCGGTGCCGCAGAGCGCTATCTGACCGCGGCATCGGAAAATTCAAAATACTTGGCGGAAGAGGAATTACGGGAAGCACTGGAATCGCCGCGGGTTCGTCTTCTGACTCAGTTCAACGCTTTGCCCGAGGGGGTGAAGTTTCTTGTTGATATGCGCGCCCGGCTCCTGGAATTCGCGGCGGCTGATCCGAGATTTTTCGGCTTTCTGGCGGACCTCAAGGATATTCTCCGGCGGTGGTTTGATATCGGTTTTCTTGAACTACGCCAGATAACTTGGGAAGCCCCCGCCAACCTTCTGGAAAAGCTCATCGCCTATGAGGCCGTGCATGCAATTTCTAGCTGGGACGATCTCAAGAACCGCCTGGCGTCAGACCGGCGGTGTTTTGCATATTTCCATCCTGGCATGCCGGACGAGCCGTTGATCTTTGTAGAAGTCGCACTCACCAACGGCATGGCCGACAATGTGGGCGTCTTGCTCGACACAGGCGCGCCGGCGGTGGACCCCGACCAGGCTGACACCGCCATCTTCTACTCGATTTCGAATGCTCAGGCAGGACTTCACGGCATCAGTTTCGGCGGATTTCTGATTAAACGGGTGGTCGATGTGCTGGTGCAGGAGGTGCCGTCGCTCAAGACATTTGCGACCCTGTCGCCCGTACCTGGCTTCAAACGATGGGTTGGCCAGCAGGATCCGGAAACCCTGTTCACCGCCGCAGAGACCAAGGCGTTGTTTAACGGTAACCCACCGGGGCCAGGTCTCGTGAAGCTGCTATCGTCCGGAGACTGGCTTGAGAGTTTGGACGATGCCGCGGCCAAGCCCGCATTTCAGCGAATTCTTGCGCGCTATCTGGTTCATGGGAAGCGGGAGTCAGGCGCCGCACTGGACTCTGTTGCGAATTTCCACCTTTCCAACGGCGCGCGTCTGGAACGCATAAACTGGAAGGCGGACCTGTCGGGAAAAGGCCTCCGTCAGTCTGCGGGGATGATGGTCAACTATCTCTACAAGCGGGACAGCATCGAGGCCAATCATGAGGCCTATTCTGAATCAGGGAAGGTCGTCGCAGGCAGCAGTGTGCGCAGTCTGGCGAAGAAATCCTGAATTGGCTTGGGGCGGCCACGCCAATTGCGGCAACCCGACGTTCCGCCTAAGCTGCTGCTTACACAGGGTGTCGCCCTAAGATTGGCCGATGAAAGACGAATAGATGTTGGAAGACATAATTGCCCACCGTTTCTACAGCGCGGTCTTTGCATCAGGGTCTGCAGCTCTGATTGCCGCTATCATCGGTGCGGTCTGGCGGCGCAGCTTCATGTGGTTCATCGGTATGATCTTCTTTGTGGTCATTGTCACGATCCCGCTGCAGATCTTCACCAAACAGCTGGTGAGGCCAGGCGCTGGCGTGGGCGTGAACCTTGATAGCTGGGATCGGTTTTTTTGGGGCAATGCCTTGCCTTGCGCCGTGATACTGATGTTGTCGATCTATGTCGTGTTTCTGGCGTCCAGGGAATATCAATGGGCAAAAATGGAAGCTATCGCGCTGGCTGAGCGTGAACGCACCGAGGGCGGTGGCTAGCCTCATATTCACGGGTATCGAAATGAAAAAGGCCGGCTGTCCAGAGACAGCCGGCCAATTTATTTGATGTTACTGTGGTTTATGCGGCGACCTTCTGCTCGATCACCTTGGCGGATCCCGCCGCAATCGGAATACTGCGAGGCTTGAGGGCCTCCGGCACTTCCCGCGTCAGGTCGATAATCAGCAGGCCGTTTTCCAACCGGCCGGCGTCCACCTGGATATGGTCCGCCAGTTCGAAGCGGCGCTCGAAGGCACGGCCGGCGATCCCACGGTGCAGGTAACGGACATTCTCGCCGTCGCCTTCCACTTTGCCGGATACCAGCAGGGTGTTCTCTTTCACCGTGACAGTCAGGTCATTCTCGCCAAATCCGGCAACTGCAAACACGATGCGATACCGGTTGTCCTCGACTTTCTCGATGTTGTAGGGCGGATAGGACGGCGCCTCTCCGCCGCTAAGGGCGGAATCGAGCAGGCGCGAAACCCGGTCGAAGCCGATGGTGGAACGAAATAGGGGAGACAGATCGATTGTGTTCATCAGACACATCCTCCGTTAGAGCAATGTTGGGGAATACCTCCATTGGGACGGTATTCCATTCTGGTACAGTGCCCGGGCCCGACATGCGGCGCCTGGTACATGACTTATGTGGGGATCGAATTTTTCGATTCAACCCCCTATAACCAATTGATATCCCACACGAATAGAAGCATTTGGATTTAGCGGTACCGCAGACAGGATTGTATCAAAATGCCAGGATTTGAGCCAAAAGATCCCGATTACGCTGCAAAAGTTGGGCGGGTGATGGCGGCCCAAGGATTCACGAAATCCATTGGCACGGAATTGCTGGATGTGGGGCCTGGCACGGTGGAGATTGCGCTGACACCGACCGCCAACCTATTTCAATTTACAGGTGCCCTTCACGGCGGGGTAGTGAGCGCGTTGGCGGATCATGCCGCGGGCGGCGCTGCGACCAGCCTATATCCAGCAGATCAGATCGCAGTCACGATCGAGCTGAAGATCAATTTCCTGGAGCCTGCTACAGGCGACCGGATTGTCGCCCGCGCGCAAGTCGAAAGGGTTGGGCGCAATATTTGCGTTGTCACCTCTCGGGTCTATGCCGTGTCGGACGGAGTTGAAGGACAATGCGCTTTGGCGACGGTAACGCTCACCCCAGTAAATGCCGTCGTCTGACGCTGCTGTTCCTATTCTGCGTCCGGGTCGCGGGTTGCACTCCAGGATTTGGATGTGCCCTGCACCATGTGACGGACATTCTCGAGGCCCATCGGCTCTTCAAAGAACAGGGTCCGTTTGGCCGCCATTTCCGGCATGTCCTGGGCCACATACATGATGGTGTCTTCATCATGGTCCGGGTCAGCTTGATGCTCGTGGTAGGACCAGGCAGGGCAGACGATGGTGTCACCTTTTTTGTAGGGGTATTTGACGCCTTCGACGGTGGTCCAGCCCTTGCCCTGCAGGTAGTGATAGATCGCGACTGAATTGTGCCGGTGGTTGGGAACCAGTTCACCCGGATGGATCAGTTGAATGCCGATGAAGATGCCCGGGGAGGCGCCAGCAAGATCGCTGTGATCTTCATTGACCAACGCCACAAAGCGGCGTTCGGCGTGGCGAATCGGATCTTTGCCCAATTCATTCAGCAGGCCCAGCATCTCGTCGCCGTCCCACTTGCAGCCTCGAACGGCGCCATGACGGACCCGCTGAAAATATTCGTCCGCAGTGATGACCCGCGCATTGTCGAAGCCAACTTCGCCGTCGTCATTGCCATCAACCTGTTGTGCGCCTTCAGGTGCCATTGGTTCTCTCCCGAGCCGAAATTACATAATGTTCAATATGTATCACAATATTCAATAACGGAGAAGTGCCGGCTCACAAAATTCATCAGGATTTCTGGAAGGCCCCGTGCCCCAATCTCGTTGAGAGCGTTTCCGCCGCCCGCATGAGCGGCTCCAGGACAACATCTCCGGCAGATAGTTCAATGGCGGCGGCAGGCCCATACACCACAATCGCCGCGCAAATTTCATTGTTCGAGTCAAACGCTGGCGCTGCGACGGCGCGAAGGCCAGGCACCACCGCGCCATCAACGGAGGCAAAGCGATTTTTCTTAACTTCGGTCATGCGTCGTTGGCGTTTTCGGTCATCAAACCAGTCTGCGGTGCCGGCTGGGCGTGGATCCGACGCGGACAACTCGGTGGCAACGTGGCGGGCTGTGGAGTCCTCCGGCAGGAATGACAGGAATACACGACCGGCGGCAGAGGTGAGCAATGGCACGACTGCGCCCACGCGCACATGAATGGCCACATTGTGGCGGCTTTGATTGAACCGCACGACTGTTGGTCCTGTGTCGCCCCAAACGATCAGCGCGACCGTTAGGTTCAGCGCGTTCGACAGATCAGCGATTACCTCGCCGCCCACGTCAACGACATCCAGCTCGCCCAAGGCCGCGAGGCCCAGACGCAATGCCAGCGGGCCTAGGCTATACCGGCCATTATTGTCTTTTTGGGTAACCAGCCCGATGCGGGCGAAGCTGATTAGGTAGCGGCGGGCGTTACTGTTCGGGAGGCCGGCAGCAGCGGCGATCTCTGTCAGGGACACCGGACCGCCCGCTTCCGCGATCGCATTGAGGATGCGTCCGCCAACTTCAATTGACTTGATCCCTTGGACGTCGGCCGGCTTGCCCGCCATCTGTAGAACCTCAGGCGTGCCGCACGGCGACGTCCATCCGTCCAATCCCTTCCATCTCGCAGACCATGATGTCGCCGTCGGTGACAGGTCCGACGCCTTCCGGCGTGCCGGTCATGATGATGTCGCCCGGATAGAGTGCATAAAAGCTGGAACACCAGGAGACCAGCTTCTGCACATTGTAAATCAGGTAGGACGTGTTTGATTTTTGACGAACCTCATCTCCGACGGTGATGGAGAAATCCAGATTGTTGGGGTCGTCAATCTCGTCAGCTGTCACAAGCCACGGGCCCATCACCGAATAGCTGTCGATGCTCTTGCGCATGGAGCGGTCTTCCTTGCCGCGAACGGTCATGTCGAGACCAATGGAGTAGGCGCACACATAGTCGAGCGCGTTTTCTTCTGGGACCCGGTCCGCCACCTTTCCGATGATGGCGGCCAATTCAACTTCATGGTCATTCCGGCGGTCAGTGAGGCGCAGGCCCACACCTTCGGAGGGTCCCACAAGCGAACTGCTCGCTTTCAGGAAGGGGCCGTATTCCTCGATGCTCAAAATAGTCTGGCCATGAGCGACGCCCTGATCGGCCTTGGCCTCGTCTGCATGGGCAGAATAGTTCACCGGCGCACCAATGATCTTCGAGGGCGTGGCAATTGGGCTCAGCAGCTTGACCCCGGCTAGGCTATGAGCCGTCGCGCCGCTCTTGACCTCCGTTACGCGCGCGCAAACAGCGCTCAGATTTGCGGCCAGTGGGTCGCCTGGCTGTAATGGCCATGTTTGCGCCGGGATTGCGTCCAGCGCACCTGTCACATCAATCACCTGATCGCCCTCGACCAGGCCCAGCCGGTTGTCGTCAAATCGGCAAAGTCGCATGTGTTTCTCCTCAACCATCTGCAATCAAGATTGCGGCAGGTCTGCTATTCGTCCCAAAATTTCCAGAAATCTGATGCGTTCGTCATCTGCGATGGGCGCCATGATCCGTTCCTGTGCCCGCTGGCCCGCAACGGCATTAGCTTCGACCGCCGCAGCGCCCGCATCCGTAATCCACAATTGCCGCGACCGCTGGTCGGCGCCGGGACGACGTAACAAAAGCCCCCGCTTTTCCAAGCGGGCAATCATATCCGCCAACGTGCTGCGATCAATTCCGGTCTGTTGGACAAGTTCGGTCTGATTCAGGCCTGCATTTTGGAATATTGTCAGAAGCAGGGCATATTGCGGTGGGCGCAGTCCGTCCTCGCCGACTTCTTCCTGATATATCTCCACTGCCCGCTGCTGCGCCCGGCGAAGCAAATGGCCCGGGGTTTGGCGCAGATCGATTGTATCCGCCGGTGTGGATTGTTCTTGTGCCTTTTCCTGGCGAAGCAGGGCGGCTTTGGAGTTGGCGGCCATTGGTTGTCCTAACGTATCTGCTGCGCATCCTCATTCTTCCAATCTGGCTTGTCAATTGATCAGTATACGGATTAATATTTGGGCCATGTGCAGGACGCCGTTTGGGGCCGTCCGTGGGGGAGGAACAAGTTATGGAATTTGGCATTCAGTTTTTTCCAGACGTTGGACCGGAGGTTCAATCCGGACAGGAATACTGGGACGAAGCCCTGCGGCTGGTCGATCACATGGATGATCTGGGCTACACCAATCTTCGGACGGTGGAGCATTATTTTCATCCCTATGGGGGCTATTCGCCGAACCCGCATATTTTTCTGATTGCCGGCGCTATGCGGGCAAGGAAGGCGCGTCTGATTACCGGCGCGGTGCTTCCCGCATTCAACCATCCGCTGAAGATTGCCGGTGAGATCGGCATGATGGATGCGATCTCGGGTGGGCGAATGGAATGCGGGTTTGCCCGGGCGTTCCTGCCCCACGAATTTGACCGTTTCAACGTCAGTCTGGATGAGAGTCGCGCCCGGTTCGAGGAGGGCATGGAAACCGTCAGGCGGTTGTTGGAAGAAGAAGATGTAACCGTGAATGGTGAATTTCACAGCTTCGAGAATGTGACCTCGTTGCCACGGCCGGTTCAGCAGCCGCGGCCGCCCTTTTGGGTTGCTGCGCTAGCGACACCGGAGAGCTTTATCAATGCCGGCAAGCGCGGATACCGGCTCATGGGGATACCTATGGCCGGCGGCAAAATGAAGGAACTGCTGCAGCTATACAGGGACAACTGGCGCGAAGCCGGACATCCGGGCGACGGCAAGGTCATGCTCGCATTCCACATGCTATGCCACGAAGATGCCGACACGGCGGGTGAAATCGCCCGTGAACCGTTGAACCGTTACCTGAATTCGCTGGTAGAGGCGGCTTCGGATTGGACCGGTGGATCAAGCTCGAAAGACTATCCGGGCTACGACAAGATCATCGAAAGCCTGGCCCAGGAAAACTTCGATACCCAGGTGGCAAAGGGCGCCGCCTGGATCGGGACGCCGCAATCGATCATCAAACAGATCGAGGAATATCAAGAAATCACCGGTGGCTTTGAGATCGCCTCTCTACAGGTAAACTTTAACACGGTGAGCCATGACCAGGCACTGGCTTCCATGCGTCTGTTCTCGCAGGAGGTGATGCCGCACTTCGCTGACCGTCAGGCACAGGCCGCGGAATAGCAAACCTCAGGTTCGATCAGCTCTGGGCAAGTAGCTTTTCCAGCCTTTCTTTTTCCTCGGCCTTCATTCCGTAGGAATGCTCCTCGTCGGGAAAAGTGCCGTCGTGGACATCGGCGGCGTAGGCCCTGAATGCCGCGACTGCGTGGTCGGCGACGGTGCCATACCGTTTGGCGAACTTCGGCTTGAAATCCGTGAAACAGCCCATCAGATCAGCGCCCATAAGGAGCTGGCCGCACGCCGCTGAACCCGCGCCAATCGCAAATGTAAAGATGCTGACGGCGTCGTCGACCGCTTTGCCCACATTGCGTGGGACAGCCTCGATCTCCAGTCCGATTGCGCCGGCTTCCTCGATAGCCCGGGCGTTATCGATAATTTCAAGTGCTTGTTCGGCGGTCCTTCCTTGAAGCAAAAAGCCGCCATATTGGTGAACAAAATGCGGGCACATGCCTACGTGGCTCATGACGGGAATTCCTGCGTCAGCGATCGCCTTTATGGTGTCGAATTTTTCCCGGCCCCCTTGCATCTTTACAGCATCCGTGCCGCCTTCTTTCATCAGACGGAATGCGTTCAGCACAGCTATTTCAGGGGTCGCGTAGCTGCCATAGGGCATGGCGGTGATGACCATCGTATTGGGCGCCCCGCGCCTAACCGCCTGGGTGTGCTGGATCATTTGATCGACGGTCATCGGCAGCGTGTTTGGATGGCCATAGGCGATCATGCCAAGGCTATCCCCGACAGCGGCAATGTCCACGCCACCCTGCTCCGCCCACTGGGCGGTCAGATAGTCATAGACGGAGGCCATGACGATCTTTTTGCCTTCCGCCTTTCGCATGGCCAAATCAGGCACTGAAAGGCGGACTTTTTTTTCCGTCGCTTCGGTCATCGCTGGTTCCCCATTTCACGCGCACCATGTCATATTCGGTGAGGCCAATTGGCCCGCATTTCCTGCTGTAGCTTGCACAGGCGTCGAAGCGCGGTCCATAACCGGGGCGCCAAAATGTCTGCGATATTTGCGCTCGCAAGTGCACGCCCATCGACGAAAAGGCGGAATTCACCATGCCTGGCGGCCCTTATGACCATTTGCTCGACCCGGTTGTGGAAATTGTCCGCGCCGCAGGCGTGCGGATTATGGAGTTTTATAAAACCGACCTGAATATCGAACGCAAAGACGACTACAGCCCGGTGACCGAGGCAGACCATGCTGCCGATGAGATTATCGTGCCAGCGCTGGAAAAACTTACGCCAGATATTCCCGTGGTGTCCGAAGAGCGACGACAGCCACCGACCGGGCATCGGTTTTGGCTCGTTGACCCGCTTGATGGGACCAAGGAGTTCATCAATCACCGGGATGAGTTCACGGTAAATGTTGCGTTGGTTGAGGATCGAGTGCCGGTGTTCGGTGTGGTGGGCATACCGGTAACTGATCTGATCTATGCCGGGCATGGCCCTGGCACGGCCGTGTGCCTTAATGGGGAGGGCACGTCAAAGCGACTTCAGGTCCGGAAGACACCGGCCCGGGGGATGACAATAGCCGTCAGTCGCTCCCACGCGTCCAAAGACGAACTCGCAGATTTCCTGGTGGACTATGAGGTGGCCGACCGCATGGTCGCTGGCAGCGCCATAAAGTTTTGCTATGTGGCGGAAGGTCGAGCCGATCTGTATCCGCGCCTGGGACCAACATCCGAATGGGACACGGCGGCAGGACATGCGGTCGTGGACGCCGCCGGTGGCAGCGTGGTCCGGCTGGACAAGACGCCATTTCTCTATGGTAAGGACCGCTTCCTAAATCCCGGCTTCATTGCCGCCGGGTAAGCGGGCGCTATCGGCTTAATCCTCAAGCGATGCCAATCTCTTCCGCCAATATTCGCCCTGCCGACGATGCAGGAATTGCCGAGGCAGCAGCCTGTCTCGCCGCTGGCGGGCTGGTCGCATTTCCTACTGAAACTGTTTATGGCCTTGGGGCGGACGCCTGCTCCGGCGACGCGGTGGCGCGTATTTTCGACGCCAAGGACCGGCCGCAATTCAACCCCTTGATCGTGCATCTGGCCTCGACAGAGGCGTCTGCTAGACAAGGGGCCCTGGGAGAAAAGGCAATCGCACTTGCCGCTGCTTTCTGGCCCGGGCCACTGACGATCGTGGTAGCTCAGCGGCCAGACACAACCATCACCCCCTTGGTGAGCGCGGGTGGGGATACGCTGGCTCTTCGCGTGCCGGGCCATCCCGTTGCGCAGGCGTTGTTGCAACAGGCAGGCTGTCCTGTCGCTGCACCGAGCGCCAACCGCTCTGGCAGAATCAGCCCCACAACGGCAGCCCATGTGGCGGAGTCGCTCGGCGATCGCGTCGATATTATTCTGGATGGTGGGGCGTGCCCTGGTGGACTGGAATCCACGATCATCGACGTATCAGGTGACACTCCTGTCTTGCTTCGGTCTGGGTTGATCGGTCGGGAAGATTTGGCCGCTGTTGTAGGAGATGTGGGCGACCCTGCCGACCCCGGCGAAATACAGGCGCCGGGCATGCTGCCAAGCCACTACGCGCCTAACGCAGCGGTTCGTTTGAATGCGACCGAACCGCATTCCGGGGAAGCGTTGTTGGGATTTGGCCCCGGCTTTTCAGACGACGGCGCGATGATGCGCAACCTCTCGCCAAAGGGAGATCTTAGGGAAGCAGCGGCCAATTTGTTTTCCGTACTGCATGATCTCGATCGATTAAGCGTTGTCGGGATTGCAGTGGCGCCCATCCCGGAAACCGGGTTGGGCGTGCCGATCAATGATCGGCTCCGCCGGGCCGCAGCCCCCCGCGATTGAACCGCGCGTTGCCGGGGCCTATGTCCAAACCTACACTCAGACAATGAATGACCTGCCGAACATGGAACAGGCTGGCGCGTTGGCGCAGATCCGAGATCTGCTCGGCCCTGCCGGGTGGGTGGATGATGCCGACGGTATGGAGCGGTATCTGTTCGAGGAGCGCGGTCTCTTCCGAGGCAGTTGCGCGGCAGTCGCCAAGCCTGCGTCAACGGCGGAAGTTGCAGAAGTGATAGGCATCTGCGCCACCGCCGGCATTCCGGTGGTGCCACAGGCCGGAAATACCAGTCTGGTGGGCGGATCAATTCCATTCGAAGGCGAGGCGGCCCTTGTACTCAGCCTGGGCCGCTTGAACACGATCCGCGAGGTCGATGCGGCCAACTTCACGATGACGGTCGAAGCAGGCTGTATCTTGGAGAACGTTCAAAGCGCAGCGGCAGAGGAAGATCGCCTGTTTCCCCTTAGTCTTGGCGCGGAAGGCAGCTGTTTGATTGGCGGCAATATTTCAACAAACGCCGGCGGCGTGAATGTCCTTCGATATGGAAATACGCGCGATCTGGTGCTGGGACTGGAAGTGGTGCTGCCTGATGGCCAGATTTGGGATGGCCTGACCGGATTGCGCAAGGACAATACCGGCTACGACCTGAAACAGCTGTTTATTGGCGCGGAAGGCACACTGGGCGTGATCACAGCCGCCGTTCTGAAGCTTTTTCCTCGTCCGCGGCGCCAGGAAACGGCATTTGTTGCGGTCCGGGATCCGGCCGCTGCGCTTGATTTGCTAACCGCATTACGCAACGCCACGAGCGACAGCGTTACCAGTTTCGAGCTCATGCCTCGGATCGGCGTCGACATGGTACTGCGCCATGTGCCCGGATGCCGGGATCCGATGCAACAGTCATATGACCACTACATCTTGCTCGACCTTGCATCCGGGCACGAGGACGACAGTCTGCGCCGGGAGCTCGAGCGGCAATTGGCAGACGCGTTGGATCGCGGTCTGGTGCACGATGCGGTCATTGCTGAGAGCGAAGGTCAGGCGCGCGCGCTCTGGGCATTGCGCGAGGGATTGCCAGAGGCCCAAAAGCACGAAGGTGGCTCGATCAAGCACGATGTTTCCGTGCCGGTTTCGATGGTGCCTGCCTTTCTTGAAAAGGCTGGTCGTGCGGTTGAGGTAGCGCTGCCCGGCATCCGGGTTGTGGCCTTTGGCCATCTCGGTGACGGCAACATCCATTTCAACCTGTCCCAGCCACTGGAAGGATGGGAGAAGGATGCTTACATCGATCAGTGGGAACCGATAAACCGGATCGTGCACGACATTGTTGACTCTCTGGACGGTTCGATAAGCGCCGAGCACGGAATCGGCCGCCTGAAAAAGGCGGAACTGGTCCGCTACAAGAGCAAAATCGAGCTTGACCTCATGCGGTCTCTGAAGGCGACCCTCGACCCCAAGGGGATCATGAATCCGGGGAAGATTCTCTGACCCTTGAACCAACCTTACCAGCCACCGCATCCTCGATGAATTCCATGCGGTCTTTCCCCCAATAAAGCTCACCATCGACGAAAAAGCTGGGACAGCCGAAAACGCCACGATCCAGGCCGTCGTCGGTGCTCTTGCCTAAGGCCTGGCGTATCTCGTCGCTCTCAGCCACCTGCTGAAATTGATTAGGGTCGATCCCCAGCTGTGACACCAACGGCGCCATGCCGGGATAGTCCGCTATGGACGCGTCGTCCTGCTCCCAATAGGCGTGGAAAATCGCGTCTATGAAGGCTTCCTCAAGCCCCCATCCGCGCATGGCCAGAGCGCCGCGCAAGGTACGGCTGGTCTTGATCGGGAATTCAGATGGGAACCGAAAGGGGAGGCCATACCGCTCGGCCCAGCGCGCCAGGTCGCGAATCCGGTTGTCGATCTTGGCCCTGGGTTCTTCCATCAGCACATAATTATGCTTCCGAAATACGTAGCCGAGATTGAAGGGGTGATAGACGATGGTGGCGCCGTGGCGCGCGGCAATCGGGCGGATCAGATGGAGGGCAAAATATGTGTTGGTGCTGCCCGTCTCCCAATAGAAGTCGATGGTCTTGCCGCTAGTCATCGACCGGTTCCCTAGAATAGTGACCGAAGGGTATCGCGCACGTCCTTATCGAAGCCGACGGTGATGAGCGGCCCTTCCGGTGGCCGGCCTGTGTTGATCACGGGCCGCTTTATAAGGGTTGGATTGGCCAGGAGCAGCGCGCGGGCGCGGCTCGCGTCCAGCCCATCCTTGTCGCTGTCATCCAAACCACGCCATGTGGTGCTCGACTTGTTTAGTAGTTTTTCCCAGCCGACGGCGTCCAGCCATTGGTCCAGCTCTTCCTCTGAAAAGCCGTCCGCGCGCAGATCTCGAAATTCGTGCACGAAGTCCCGTTCGTTCAAATAGGTGCGGGTGGCGCGACAGGTGTCGCAATTTTTGAGGCCAAAAACAGTGATCATTCAGCATCTTCCCCGGCTGTTTCAATTCTCGCGGCCTTATGCGCGGTTCGTACGCCGGTGTCGAGGGGTAGAGCGAGGCGGGCGGCAAGTCCTGGTTCCCGGTTCTGCAACGAGAATGTGCCGTCGTGAAGTCGAGCCACGGCGTCCACTAAACTGAGACCCAGTCCTGATCCCTGAGTTGTCCGGCTTTCATCAACCCGGAAGAAGCGATCCTTCGCGCGCTTAAGGGCCTCGGCTGGGATGCCCGGACCGTTGTCCGCAACTTCGATCACCGCCTGCCCGTGTTCGGACGTCAGACAGATATCAACACGGGCGCCCTCACCGGCATATTTAATCGCGTTGTCGATCAGGTTAACAGCAGCCTGAAACAGCAGGTCGCGGTCGCCGCGGACACCGATAACCGATGGCGGCAGATCACACATCAGTCGAAGTCCGGCTGCCTCGACAATCGGTTCGTATAGCTCGCGCAGATCCTCAAGCATCTGATTGAGCGTCACCGCCCCGAAGTGACGGCGGGGCGCACCTGATTCAGCCTGGGCAATTTTCAGAATGGCGTTGAAAGTGCGCAACAGCCTGTCGGTGTCCTCAATGGCCTGCGTGATCGCTTCGTCGCCCGCCTCTGGGTCGAGATGGCCGGATTGGAGGGTTTCCAGGCGGGTACGTAGGCGGCCAAGAGGGCTGCGGAGATCGTGGGCAATATTCTCGGCGACCTCCTGAAGGCCATGGAACAGGCGCTCATTCTGGTCCAGCATCGTGTTCAGGCTGGTGGCAAGTCGGTCAAACTCGTCGCTCTTACCAGTTACAGGTACACGGCGGGTCAAGTCGCCTGCGATAATCTCGTTGCTTGCGGAACTAATGGTGTCGATGCGGCGAAGAATGATCCAGCTGAGCAGCGCGCCCATTGCCAGCGCAAGGCCGACCAAGGCCAACCCGCCCCAGATCAAGGCGGCATCCAACTGGTCTGAAATGGACTGCCGTTCCCTCAGGTCCTGACCGACCAGCAGGCGAAGGCCGCCGCGCAGATTGAAAATACGCGCACGCCCCGTGCTTTCGACGGCCTTGCCCTGCAGGCGCCACCTCAGGGGAAACCGGATGCGGCCCTGTCCGTCAGGCTGCATTTCGGGCCAACGGCTCAAGTTGCCGGCGAGGGGCCGTCCATCCGACCCGACAAGCAGGTAGAGCGCGCCCGTCCGGCTGGCCGTGCGCGAGCGTGTTTCAATCACCCTGATGAGGCCAATCGTTCCCCGCTGGCTGTATTGTTCTGAGAGACCCTTGATCTCCGCGTCGATGGTCGCATCGATTTGGCGCGAAATCGCGCCGGTGCCGGACCAGTAAATGAGGCCGACCAGAAGGATGGTGGTGATGCTGAAGACCAGCGCCGACACAAGGGTCAGTCGGAAGACTCGCGACCTGAGGAGTCGCCCGCCGGTGCTAGTCAGGGGCACGTAGCGTATATCCTGCGCCGCGGACCGTCAGCAGCAACGGCGCGCCGAAATCCTTGTCGATCTTTTGGCGCAGACGGCTGATGTGGACGTCGATCACGTTGGTCTGCGGATCGAAGTGATAATCCCACACATGCTCAAGCAGCATGGTTCGGGTGACCACTTGGCCCGAATGGCGCATCAGGAATTCCAACAGCTTGAATTCCCGTGGTTGAAGATCGACCAGCGTATCGTTGCGTCGGACTTCTCGCGACACCAGATCCATTTCCAGATCTGCCAACCGCAGCGATGTTTCCGCGCGAAGGTCGGTCGACCGGCGGCCCAATGCCTCGACGCGGGCAATAAGTTCGGAAAAAGCGAACGGTTTTGTCAGATAGTCGTCAGCCCCGGCTTTCAAACCTTCCACCCGGTGGCGTACCTCGGCCATGGCGCTGAGAAACAGCACCGGCGTCTGCCGCCCAGCTGTGCGCATCGCTTCGACGATCGACTTGCCATCCACCTCGGGCAGCATCCGGTCGACAATCGCGACGTCGTATTCCTGCCCCACGGCCCGCACCAGCCCGTCGCGCCCGTTGTCCGCCAAGTCGACCGAGTGGCCTTCTTCTTGCAGACCTCTGGCGACAAAGCCGGCTGTTTCTCGGTCGTCTTCCACCACTAGGATTCGCATGGCGGAACTATAAGGGCGAAGGGTGTCGGGCGTCACGACAGGATGGCTGGGGCAAGAAAAAATCCCCCGGGCGGGGTTTCCGCCGCGGGGGATTGAGGTGAGAGAGAAAGGATCAGCCAAGAGCAAGGCCGACAAATTGAGGGCGGCCGTTTCGCTGAACCATGACCAGCACGGCCTTTCGGCCCGCCTGGCTGGCAGCCTCAAGGGCCTGTTGCAGTTCACCGGCCGATGTCACTGGCACATCACCCACCCGGGTAATGATGTCACCGCGACGGAGATTGGCGCGGGCAGCCCCACTGTCTGGCCGCACGCGAACGATGGCGACGCCCTGAATCTCCGGTTTTGCGCGCAGGGACCGGCGCATCGTCGGCGTTAGGGGCGCAACCGTCAGCCCCACCTTTTCAAGGGCCGGCGCTGGTGCCGGGACATTACCTTGACCGCGATTGCCTGGCCGGACGCTGGCTGTTCGCGCGCGGCTCAGGTCGCCGACCGTTACCGTGAGGGTCAGTGAATTGCGGTTGCGGTAGACTTCTGCACGAGAGGCCGCGCCCGCCTTGGTCTGGGCGACCTTGCGCACCAGATCGCGTACATTTTTGACCGCGGCGCCATTCCACTTTCGAATCACATCTCCGGGGCGGAAGCCGGCCCGCGCAGCCGGGCTACCCGGCACGACCATTGCCACCAGAGCACCATTCGGGTCTGGCAAGCCGAGAGCGCTGGCAATTTGGGCATTCACCGGCTGAATTTGCACGCCCAGCCAGCCTCTATTAATTTTGCCGCTGGATTTGAGTTGGCCAATGACCTGTTTTGCAATGTTCGACGGTATTGCGAAGCCGAGTCCAACCGAACCACCATTTGGGCTGTAAATCGCAGAATTGACGCCGATCACGTTGCCGTCCATGTCGAATGTCGGTCCACCGGAATTGCCCCGGTTGATGGGCGCATCGATCTGAAGATAGTCGACGATCGTCCTGCCACCGATATTCCGGCCGCGGGCAGATATAATACCAGCGGTGACTGTGCCGCCGAGACCGAATGGATTGCCAACAGCCATTACCCAATCACCAACACGGGCTTTACCAGAGTCACCCCAGCCTACAGAAGGAAATGGTTCTTTAGCCGTGACTTTGAGCAGCGCCAGGTCGGTCTTGGGGTCGGACCCGATGAGCTTGGCCGTGTAGCTTTTGCCATTGCTCATGGTCACCTTGATCTTCGTGGCGCCTCGGATCACGTGATAGTTGGTGACCACGTATCCCGCCGGATCGATGAAGAATCCGGAGCCCAAGCCGCGGCTGCGGTAATTCCGTTGCGGGAAACCTCGCGGCATTTCGCGGGGCAATCCACGTTGATTGCCACGTGGGTTGCCCCGCGGATTACCCCGTGGAATCCCTGGCTGATTGGGGAAATAGCGGCGATAGAAATCGCGGAATGGCGAGTTTTGCGGCGTCCGGAAGCCGGCGACCCTGCGTTGCCGCTCCACGGAAATATTCACCACCGCCGGCGAGACCTTGGCCGCGAGGTCGGCAAAGCTGCGAGGGGCCGGCCGGGCAGAAGCAGGTGTGGCGGCTGCTGCCATCAATAGGGCGAAGCCTGTCACGACGGCGGTTTTCCCAGATTTCTGGCCCATTCGAATTCCGGCGCGGCTGCGCAGCCTGCACCGATCAAAAAGCGCGTTTGACATGTTGTTTCCCTGGTTGGTGTTCCCAGGCGGGCCGCCGATGGCGCGGCCTGCACTGCCGCTATATATGGGGCGCTTCTGCCGGCTGTCCCTGTCCACAAGATTAATTATTGTTAATGTTGAGGGCGACGCCCCGAGGAATGTCCGGAAGTCGCGACAGATTGGCGAGCAACAGTGAAGTGGGATATTTGGTGCCGCTTCAGCCCGTGCTATATTTTCCGGTAAAGATGGCGTCCTTCGAAATCGAGAACCGTTATGCATGACTACAACGCACCGCTGAAAGATATGCGATTCGCGCTTAGCGAAATCGCTGGGATCGACGCCTTGAGCGGCCTGCCGGGGTACGAAGAAGTGTCTTCTGACCTGGTCGACGCCGTGCTCGAAGAGGCGGGCAAACTCGCCAATGGTGTGATCGGCCCACTTAACCGTCCAGGGGATCAGGAGGGCGCTAGCATCGAGAATGGCGCCGTGAAGACTGCGTCGGGTTTCAAGGAAGCCTATCACCAGTTTGTTGAAGGCGGGTGGAATAGCCTGCCGTTCAATCCGGATTTCGGTGGGCAGGGTTTGCCATGGACGCTGAACGTAGCTGTCGCAGAGATGTGGGCTTCGTCGAATACTGCATTCAACCTTTGCCCGATGCTGACTGTGGGTGCGATTGAGGCGATCTCATCCCATGGCACGGATGATCTGAAGCAGCTGTATCTTCCAAAACTGATTTCGGGGGAATGGACGGGGACCATGAACCTGACCGAGCCCCAGGCCGGATCGGATGTGGGCGCACTGCGCAGCAAGGCGTGGCGGGACGGTGATCACTGGCGGGTCGAAGGCCAGAAAATTTTCATCACCTATGGCGATCACGATTACACGGACAACATTATCCATCTTGTCCTGGCGCGCACCGAAGGCGCCCCCGGGGGAGTGAAGGGCATATCGTTGTTCCTGGTGCCAAAGGTGCTGGTCAATCCGGATGGGTCTCTCGGCGAGCCGAATGACCTGCGCCCCGTGTCGCTGGAACACAAGCTGGGCATCCACGCCAGCCCGACTTGTGTGATGGAATTTGGCGGGAACGATGGAGCCGTTGGCTATCTCATCGGCGATGAATTTGATGGCATGGCCTGCATGTTCACAATGATGAACAACGCCCGGCTGAATGTCGGCCTGGCAGGACTCGGCTCTGGTGAGCGGGCCTACCAGCAGGCCGTCGCCTACGCAAAGGAGCGGGTGCAGGGCCGCGATTTGTCCACCGGTGAACAGGGGGTAACGATCATCAACCATCCGGACGTGCGCCGGATGTTGTTGGGCATGAAGGCACGGACGGAGGCCATGCGGGCACTGATCTACTATGTTGCCTCGCGCATGGACCTCGCTAAACGCCACAGCGATGAAGACACGCGCAAGCAGGCAAAAAGTATTTTGGATCTGCTGATTCCAATCACCAAATCCTGGTGCACAGATCTTGGCTGTGATGTTGCCTACACCGGCGTCCAGGTACATGGCGGGATGGGCTTCATTGAGGAAACCGGCGCGGCGCAGCATTCACGGGACGCTCGCATCCATCCTATCTATGAGGGTACCAACGGTATTCAGGCCAACGACCTGATGGGCAGGAAAGTACTTCGGGACGGTGGCGATGCGGCAAAGGCGTTTATTTCTGAAATGCGGCAGGCACTGGAGCCGTTAGGCCAGTCCAACGATGCTGATCTCGTGTCGATCCGGGGGCGTCTTGAGGAAAGCCTCAATTGCCTGGAGAAGGCCACCGACTGGATGGTTGAGACTGGACCGAAGGATATTTCCCTCGCGGCGACCGCTGCGGTGCCCTATTTGAATCTGTTTGGGAATACGACTGGAGGTTGGCTCCTCGCGCGATCCGCCGTATCTGCGGACAATCAACGGGCGACGGCGAATGGCGATGCCGCTTTTTTGGAGACCAAGGTCAAGACTGCGCGTTTTTTCTCAGATCATTTGATGAGTCAGGCGGGCGGTCTGTTGGATGCGATCACCGACGGTGGCAGCGCGGTAATGATGCTTGCCGAGGACCAGTTCTAGGCCCGAGAGGAGACTGTCCAGCGCCGTGCAGGCGCCTTGGTCCGGGATCATTCCTTAGCCTCAATGGGATCACTTGGTCGCGGTTGGCGGTAACATGAAAAATTTGGGTGTTTTTTGCTTGCGCTGACCGTGGATTTGCCCCAAAAGCCCGCGTCGTTTCCCGTCTTCGCTTAGGTGGGGGGCGAAGCAATCCACCTTCTGACTTTGGGGGGAGTCGCCATGGCGGACTCTGCTGCCCGGTTGGCGGGTGTCTCGGAATTGCAGCCACTGTCGGTTTCCGAGACGAACTCCAACACGTTGTCCTATGCCTCAGATTTCACGTCCGAAGCGATCAGTCTGCCTCGAATGGTCGACTTCGTTCAGCGTGATGGCGTCATATTCGCTGGTACCCATCTGCTGATCGAATTCTGGGACGCGCGAAACCTGTCTGACCTGTCACGCGTTGAATCTGCGCTCGTCGAGGCAGCCAGAGCCGCCGGCGCGACGGTCCTTCACAGCTATTTTCATCCGTTCGGACCCGAGCTTGGCATATCGGGCGTTGTTGTTCTGGCCGAATCCCACATTTCGATCCATACTTGGCCGGAACAGGAATACGCCGCGATCGACGTGTTCATGTGCGGTGATTGCGATCCGGCGGATACCCTGCCGGTTTTGAAAGAGGCGTTTGCGCCCGGCCGGATTTCGGTGGCTGAGCATCTCCGTGGCCTGATCGATTGAGGTCATCCGCACTTCCAGGAAATGACGCGGTGTGGCTGGACGAAACGCTCCACCCTGGAATCCGCCAGTCCTTGCGGGCTGACAACATCCTGCATCGTGAACAAACCGACCATCAGGACTTGGTGATCTTTGAGAATCCAGACTTCGGGCGTGTGATGATGCTTGACGGTGTGGTCCAGACCACGGAGGCGGATGAATATATCTATCATGAGATGCTGGCCCATCCGCCGGTTCTGGCACAGGTTGCCGCGAAAGGAGCCTGCGAGAATGTGCTAATAGTTGGCGGCGGTGATGGCGGCTGTCTGCGCGAGGTGCTGCGCCATGCAAGGCTGCGCGCGACGATGGTGGAAATCGATCAAGGCGTGATCGATCTGTGCCGGCAACATTTACCAAACCATTCGGCGGGCGCATTCGATGACGCGCGCGCAACAATCGTGATTTCTGATGGCGCAAAGTTCGTGGCGAAGATCGACGAACGCTTCGATGTCATCATCATCGATTCAACTGATCCCATTGGCCCGGGAGCCGCGCTGTTCACCGAGCAATTCTATCGCGATTGCAAACGGTGTCTGACGGCAGGCGGTGTCCTCGTCACCCAGAACGGCGTGCCCTTTCTTCAGGGTGATGAGCTAGCCGCGGGCTATCGCAAATTCAAAAAGCTATTCCGAGATGGTGCATTCTATGTAATGCCGGTGCCGACCTATAATGGTGGCTTCATGGCGCTAGGGTGGGCAACCGACAATGCTGAATTGAGGCAAACCCCGGTGGCCGAGATCGCCTCGGCATACAATGAAGCCAGCCTCACAACGCGATATTTCAATCCTGAAATTTTTGCCGCGGCCTTTGCCTTGCCCAATGACATCAAACGCCTGATGCACTCTGGGTGCTGACGTGCCCCAGGCGGCCTGACAACGTTGTGCAGGCGTTGGTGACCGCGCGCCAAATGGGCCCTTCTTTGCTCACGTCCAGTTTGTGCCGATGCCCCAGAACCGTGATCACGGCGATCAAATCAGCCTGCCTGTCAAAAACCGGCCCGGAGAGGGCGGCGATGCCGGGTAGAAGATCGCCGTCTACCTGGCCGATTTGGTGTTTCCGGGTCTGACGCCTGACCGCTGCAAACTTTACTGCGAGATCAGGAGCAGCGGCGGCTTCGATCTCCAGGAGCGGCTGAATTCTTTCGTCTGGCAGGAATGCGGCGAAGACCCGGCCTGTCGATGAATTCAGCAACGGCATCATGGAGCCCATCCGCACATTGGTGGCGATTGGGTGGGGGCCATCTTCCCAGCGCACGACCACTGGCCCCCGGTCGCTCCATACCGCCAGCAAAACGGTTTCACCAGTTGCTGACTGTAGGTCATCCAGGGCCTCGCCCGCATAGCGCATCACATCGAGCCTGTTGAGTGCGGCAAGGCCGATGTTCAAGGCCAGCGGGCCGAGCCGGTAGTGCCCGGTTTTGGGGTCCTGTTCGACCATCCCCGCACGCATCAGGCTGACCAGATAGCGGTGGGCCTTTGCCGGCACCATCGCGGCCGCGGTCGCCAAGTCTTTCAGCGGAGTGGCCCGGCCGCCGGCTGCCAACGCCTTCAATAGGGCCATACCCACCTCGATGGATTGGATGCCCTGTTGATCCGCCATGCCCTAGCCTTGAATCTAGAATTGACTCTCAAATTATGTTTTATGTAATCTATTTCCTAATGCGTAATCAAGCGCCGAGGGAGAATTTATATGTCAGCCAGCCCCATGCGATTCTCGATTTTTTCCGTGAACGATCACCATCCCGCAATGGCGCGAACAATACCGCAGCTCTATAGCGAAGTGTTGGAGCAGTCGGTGCTTGCAGAGAATCTTGGCTACGACACCTTCTTCTGCGCGGAGCACCATTTTCACGAATACGGCGTGGTGCCCGATCCGGCGGTCATGCTTGCAGCGCTGGCGCAGCGGACCAACAAGATCAGGCTAGGCACAGCCATCTCGATCCTGACATTCCACGATCCGCGGCGGTTGGCGGAAAGCTACGCCATGGTGGACATGATGTCCGGCGGGCGTCTGGTTTACGGGGTGGGTTCCGGTTATCTGGCGCATGAATTCGAAGGCTATGACGAAGACCCGGCGGAGAAGCGCGACAAGTTCAATGAGCACCTGGACATCATCAAGAAGCTCTTTGCCGGCGAACGGTTGAACTATCAAGGGCAGTTCACCAAAAGCGAAAACGTGGCCTTGAATGTCTTACCGCACGAAGGGCGCATGCCGCCGATCTACGTGGCCGTGCTGGCCAGGCCAGGCGCATTCCATGTTGGGAAGCAAGGCAACTGGTTGTTCACGGTGCCCTATGCGTCGTGCGAAGGCTTTGACGATATCGGCACGATGCTGACTGAGTTCCGCAACGGCCGTCAGGAGGCTGGCCTACCTCAAGATGACGACGATCACGTCTTCACCCTTCATTGCCATGTGGCCGACTCTGATGAAGCATGTGACGCAGAAACCCGTGACCCATACGACCTTTATGTGCGCACCCGCCTCTATGCGAAGGAGCACACCTACGACGAGATACTGGAGAATGGTATTTGCCTGTTCGGCAGCGTTGAGACCGTGGCTGACAAGATGGTGCGCCTCTACGAAATGGGCATCCGCCACGTGGCCTGCCTCTCGAACTTCGGCAACATGCCCCGCGAACGTGTGGAGAACTCAATCCGCCTGTTCGCAGAAAAAGTCATGCCAAAGGTGAATGAGCGAGTGGGCATCAGGGTGGCGGCATAGGCTACCCGCCGCGTCAATCGGTCGGTGGATCTTCATCGATGTTGCGTCGCGCCGCCGCCTCCCTATAGTCCCGCGCCATGAGCGGCGCGCAATTCACCGGCACGGACACGGCCGAATTTTTCGATCCAACTGACCAGCAGGCTCAGGACTGGGGCAAGCTGGCGGCGTGGCTTGAAGGGCAGGGGCATGCCTTCTCGCCTGACCCCCCGCCGCGCCAGTTCACTGGTGGCTTCGGCAATCTGAATTTCTTCGTCAATGTGGACGGGATGGAATGCGTGCTGCGCCGGCCGCCGTTGGGTCCTCTGCCGCCTGGCGCCAACGATATGGGCCGGGAGTTCAAAGTGGTCTCCGGACTCAACCTGGGCTTTCCCCTGGCGCCAAAGGGGGTTGCGTTCTGTGACGATACAGAGGTACTGGGCGCGCCGTTCTTCATCATGGAATACCGGTCGGGCCTGGTGATCCGCGATGTGATCCCCGATGTGCTTCAGGGCCGGGGCGTTGAACTAAGCCAGATGCTGATCGACGTGCTGAATACCTTTCAGCAGGTGGATCCGGCGCAGGTGAACTTGGACGATCTGGGCAATCCGGATGGCTTTTTGGGCCGCGCGGTGGCTGGCTGGATCAAACGCTTCCACGTGGCCGCCGCCGATGTCTACAAGGACAAGGAAATTCCCAACTCGGCTCGGGAGGTGATTGCCTGGCTAGAGGCGCAGTCGGTGCCGCCGAGCAACACGACGCTGCTGCACAACGACTACAAGATCAACAACATCATCCTGGACCGTGAAAATCCGGTGAGACCGATCGCGCTGCTCGATTGGGACATGTGCACCCGAGGCGATCCCCTATTCGATTTCGCGACGCTCCTGAGCTACTGGATCCATCCGGATGATCCGCCCGCCATGCACGAACACGGCCAGA
Organism: Alphaproteobacteria bacterium; assembly: GCA_021776685.1. Lineage (GTDB taxonomy): Bacteria > Pseudomonadota > Alphaproteobacteria > Bin65 > Bin65 > JAJFFJ01. The sequence goes on along the minus strand of JAJFFJ010000003.1, from coordinate 49,065 downwards.
TGCCTTCGGGTAAGGACCCCACATGGCTGCGCCGGCCGGACGTGATCGAATATTACGCCAAAGTCACCGGGCGCGATCTCTCCAATCTGCATTTTTACCGGGTCCTGACCGCCTTCAAACTTGGCGTCATCTTCGCGCAGATTTACGCCCGCTTTTGCCGTGGCACCACCGCCGACCCGCGCATCGCCATGCTCGGCCCGACCGTCGATGGTATCTATGATATTTCCTGGGAAGTACTGAAGGGCCGGATGGAATAGTCCCTATCGCCGCCTGAACCAATAGCGGTTGGGGCCGGTATCGAGATGGACCCATCGGCCACCGGCATAGAGGCCCATGCCGCCACGGCGGGCGGCGAGCGCAGCGCGGGCCAGGAATACGCGGCCATAGCCTTGTACTGTTAGGTCGACTGCCTGGCCGCTCAAATGGCGGCTGTTGTGCGCGGCGCCCTCCCGCCGGAGAGCCTCGTTGGTCTTCTTCGTGCGGTAGGCGGAGTGCACGTTGAGCGTCACACGCCCTTTGCCCCGCCGGCGATACCAATCCGCCAGCCGCCACATGAGATCGAACACAGCAGGGTCCATGCTGGTCTGAATCTGCTCGTGGTTGTCACGCAGGAACCAGTTCAACTCGTCCTGGGCGGCCGCAAGCAGCCGGCCGCCGTCGTGGAAGACCCGGTCGAAACGCTCCTTTGTATTGGGATTGTAGAGTTTGAGGGCGCGGGCTTTCGGCTGCGGCTTCCTGGCCAGCGCCGGGGACGGCAGCAATACGGTTGCAGAAAGGCCCAGTGCAAACTGGCGGCGCGTAGGTGTGTTGTCGCCCATTTGTGCAGTCTACGGCGCTGGCCGGGTCATCGTCCCTTGAATTCCGCTTCGCGCTTTTCGCGAAAGCTGTCGGTGCCTTCCTTCAAGTCCGCGGTCTGGCCAAGATCGTGGAAGGAGCGGGATTCAAAGCGGACGCCATCCTCCACCGTGCGGCCAAGGGAGCGCATAATGACCTCTTTGCCCAGCCGATGGGCCAGAGGTGCACGACTAGCCAGTTTCTGCGCATAAGCCAGCGTTTCGTCGAGCAGGTCTTCCTGGGGGATGATCCGGTTCCACAGGCCAATACGGTGGCCATGTTCAGCGTCGAAGCGGTCGCCGGATAGAAAAATTTCCATGGTGTTGCCCAGGCCGACGATCCACGGGAGGCGGATGAGCCCGCCATCGCACGCGTGGAATCCCCATTTCACATCCTGCAGTGCGAAGGTGGCGTTGGGGGAGGCGAAACGGATATCGCAGGCGAGCGCCAGTTCCAGCCCGCCGGACATGGCGTATCCGTTTACCGCAGCGATGACCGGCTTCCAGATATCCATATGCCGGGTAATACCACCGAAGCCCGGCCCATTGGTGAATTGGTCGCGAAACTCTGGTGCGGGTCGGGTGGCAAAATTCATGGTGTAGTTCTTGAGGTCGGCGCCCGCGCAGAATGCCTTTTCCCCAGTGCCGGTGATGACCGCGACCCGGGCGTCGTCGTCGGCATTGAATTCATCCCACATATCGGTCAGCCGGTCGTTGGCCTCAAAGTTGAGAGAATTCATCACGTCCGGCCGGTTGATTGTGATCAGTCGGACGTGGTCGTGGGTCTCGTAGAGAATGTCGTCTGCCATGACCTACCTCTGGTGCGCGTTGTAGCCGTCGCGCGTTTTCAGATGGCTGTGCCATTTGTCGAGCATACGGTCGATGACCTCCGGCGGTGTGCCCATTTGCTTAAGGGGCAAGGCGCCGTTGCACATATCCTCATAGCGCTCGATCAGTCCGTCGCGAAGCGTATAGATGCCAACGCCATCGAAGGTGACGCGCGTTCCCGATGCATGTTTCGAGACTGAGGTGTAGCTGAATAGCCACGACGCATACCCGGCCTTCCCGTTGTCTACTGGATTGCGGAACTCCCACTGCAAGTCCTTGCCGCCTTCATAGAATTTTTCATCCAGCAGCCAGGCAATCCGCTCGCGGCCTTTGAACTCACCAAAAAATATATCGTCGTAAACCCCATCTTCCGTGAACAGGGCAGCCAGCGCGCCACCGTCATGGTTTTCGACAGCGCGCGCGAAGCGCTCCAGGATTTCAGGAAATGTCATTGGGCATCCTCCTTTTCAATCTGCGTTCGTAACTCGGTTTTCAGGATCTTGCCGTAGTTGTTCTTTGGCAGGGAGTCGACAAACCGATACTGCTTGGGCCGCTTGAACCGGGCGATGTTGTCCAGGCAGATTTGATCGAGCTCTGGCGCATCCACATCCTGACCTGGCTTCGCGACCACAAATGCAATGACTTCTTCGCCCCAATCCGCATGCGGTTTGCCTATCACCGATACTTCCTCCACGGCGGTATGGCGCAGCAACACTTCTTCAATTTCCCGAGGATAAATGTTGGTTCCGCCAGAGATGATCATGTCTTTCGATCGGTCCTTGAGCGTGAGGAAGCCGTCCTCGTCAAAGGCGCCCATATCGCCCGTATGCAGCCAGCCACTGGACATCGCCTTCGCGGTCGCATCCGGATTGTTCCAGTAGCCTTTCATCACCACGTCGCCACGAAGGACAACTTCGCCGATTTCACCGGTGGGCAATTCGTTGTCGTCCTGATCGAAGACCTTCACTTCCACATCCGTACGGGCCGCGCCGACCGAGCCGAGGCGCTCAAGATACCGCGGATGGGAGGTTTCCACATGCATGGCGCGGGTCAGGCCGGTAATTGTCATTGGCGCCTCGCCCTGGCCGTAGATTTGGACGAACTTCTGTCCCAGCATTTCGATCCCGCGCTGCAGGTCCGCCACATACATTGGACCGCCGCCATAAATGATTGTCCGCAGATTGCTGGTATCCGCGTCGCCCAGTGCCGGATGCGCCAGGAGCCGCACAATCATGGTTGGCGCGAAGAAGAAGGATACGCCACCGCCGTTTTTTCCAATCAATTCCAGCATTTCTGCGGGATCGAAGCCGCCGCTTTCCGGAATGATCTGGCAGCCACCCTTGGCCACGTAAGGCAGGCCATAGCAGCCGCTGCCATGGGTCATCGGCGCGGAATGGATGATCCCATTTTCGGGTGTCACCTGATCCACGTCAGCGAAGAAATTCATGGTCTGCGCGACAAGATTGCGGTGGGTCAGGGTCGCGCCCTTGGGCTGGCCTGTGGTGCCACTGGTGTAGAACAACCAGGCGTTATCATCCGGCGCAACATCGGTCAGGGGCATGGGGTCAGCGGCCAATAGCGCGGACCATTCTCTGCTCGATACGGATATGACCCGATCCAGGCTGGGGATGGTGTCGTCGAGTCCACCAACGGTGTTCTCAAGTTTTGCATCGGTAAAGCAAACCCGTGTGCCGGAATCGGCCAGAATGTATTCAAATTCGCGGCGGTGGAGCTTGGCGTTGATTGGCACGGCGCATAGCCCGGCGTGCCAGCACGCCCATTTGACAATCGCCAGTTCAGCGCAATTGGCCATGGCGATCGCCACCCGGTCGCCCGGAGCCAAATTCAAGCTGTTCCGCAGCGAGCCCGCCAACGCGGCCACATCCTGGGACAACTGCCGATAGTCATGGGTTACCGCCGCGCCTCGTACCAAGGCCGGTCGGTTGCCGTGCAAGCGGGACGCCCGCGCCAGCATTGCTGCCAGGTTCACACCCAATCCTCCCTCATGGTGTCCCGCAGCAAATGCCTTCCCGCTTTGCGCATTGCAAGGGGTTCTGTAACCTGCCCTCATTCTGCGCGACGGAGAACGGCTTCATGGACAATCTGCGTATCGATGGCGACAGGCTCTGGGAAAGCCTGATGGAGCTGGCGCGAATCGGCGCGACAGAGAAGGGTGGCGTTTGTCGGCTCGCGCTCACCGATCTCGACAAAGAAGGTCGGGACCTGTTCATCCGCTGGTGCGAGGAAGCCGGGTGCACGGTGAGTGTGGACCGGGTGGGCAATATTTTCGCCCGCCGACCGGGATTGGATGAGAATCTGCCGCCTGTCATGACGGGCAGCCATCTGGACAGCCAGCCGACCGGCGGCAAATTTGATGGCGCCTACGGCGTACTTGCCGGACTTGAGGTCTTACGCGCGCTCAACGATGCCGGTTTGGAGACCGATGCGCCTGTGGAGGTGGTTGCCTGGACCAACGAGGAAGGTAGCCGCTTCTCTCCGCCGATGATGGGGTCCGGTGCATTCGCCAAGGTGTTTGATGAAAGCTATATTCTGGAACGTCCCGACAATGTGACCGGCGAGACCGTTGGCGGGGAGTTGAAACGCATCGGTTACGATGGCGCCCAAGATGTCGGAGGCCGGGATGTGGGGGCCTATTTTGAGGCGCATATCGAACAGGGGCCGATCCTTGAGGATGCAGAGAAAATGATTGGTGTTGTCACCGGCGCCCAGGGACAGCGTTGGTATGAGGTGTTCGTCACAGGCCAGGAAGCCCATGCTGGACCGACGCCCATGCCGTTGCGTCGGGACGCGTTGGTTGCTTCCGCGCGGATGATTGATGCCGTGAATAAAGTGGGGCACGACCATTTGCCCAATGCATGTGCGACCTGTGGGTTTGTCGAAGTGAAGCCCAACTCCCGCAATACAATTCCCGGCGAGGTGTTTTTTACAGTCGACCTGCGGCACCCATCGGACGAAGTGCTCGCCAACATGGATGCTGCATTTCGCAAGCGATGTCAGAAAATCGCTGCGGAACTCAACGTCGAATTGCGGATTGAGGACTTTTGGCATTTTCCGGCCACACCATTTGACGACGCCTGTATTGATGCGGTGCGGGCTGGCGTAGAGCGTGGCGGGTATAAGGCGATGGATATCGTCAGCGGCGCCGGGCACGATGCCGTCTATCTGGCGCGTGTCGCGCCGGCGGGCATGATCTTTATCCCCTGCGAGGGCGGGATCAGCCATAATGAGATTGAGAATGCGACCAGGGAAGACTGTGCCGCGGGTGCGCAGGTTTTGCTGAACGCCATCGTCGCCAGAGCCAATCGCCAGACAGCCTGAGGGTGGGTCGGCGGATGCCAGTCCTGATCGCGTACAAACGCAGAAGGACATCGGAGAGCTAGAATGTTCGGTCGAAAGAAAGACAAACCGAACAAGCCAAAGGCAGCGGCCGCTGCCGGTGGTAGCAATGCGCCTGGCGTCGCGGCAGAGCTTGCGCCACAGCCGGCGGCAACGGACGGCGTTTCGGCGGGTGACACCGTTGCTTCCAACGCACCCGGTACCTTGCCGCCGTTGTATTACCGCCCGGTACCGCTCAGCAGCGATAGTCATCGCGCCCTGCGCCTGCGCGGGAATCGCAGTTTCAGCTTTGCTGCCGCAGCAGCCCTGGTGCCGCTGAATGCCGCTGAGTTCCCGCTGGCGTCGCGTCACTACCCCATCGTGTTTGGGACACAAGGGAACATCGCTCTTGCAGTGCTGGGAACGTCCGGCACCAATACATTCGTTGACCAGGATGGCGCGTGGCGGTCAATGACCTACGTGCCGGCCTATATGCGCCGATACCCGTTTCTCTTTTTGGCGGCGCCCGAAGATCGGTACGTGTTGTCTATTGATGAAGCTTATGACGGCTTTGGTGACGAAGGTGAGCCGCTGTTCAGCGAGGGCGATACCACTGACCTCACCAGAAATGCATTGGCCTTCTGCCAGGCGTACGAACGCGAGGCGGAATCAACCGCCGCTTTTATTGGTGCGTTGTCGGTCGCGGGAATTTTTTCGCCTGATGCACCGGTCTTCAGTCGATCAAGCGGCCGCAAGCTCACGGTAAAAGGTGTGCGCGCGGTCGATAAAGATGCATTGGACGCGTTGCCCGATCCAACCATTTTGGAATGGCGGGCAAAGGGATGGCTGCCGGCGATCTACGCTCACCTGACCTCAATGTCGAATTGGGACTTTACCGAAGGCTAATGCGGCGCAAAGGCGCCGGCCCTATCTCGCCAGCCAGCGGCGAATGTCGGCTACCGGTACGACATATGTGATTCTTGGTGAGCGATAGGGCCACTTTGTTGTGTCGCCGAGTTCGTAGCTTGCGATCATTCCCACCAGCCGGCCGGCGGCATCGATAACAGGGCCGCCAGAGTGCCCGGATTGAACCAGCATCGAAATTTCAATCGCATTGGCGAATCCCCAGGGTCCATAGTCCAATCGTTCGCGGATATTGGGAGATCGAACAATACCCAAGGTCGCGACGCCCCAGGTCCGCTTGGGACTGCCGATGCCTAACACAGGGTCGCCTTTGGCTGGCGGGCGGTCTGGTGCAAAGGATACTGGCTGCAAACCTGGCATTGGCGGCGCACGAAGGAGCGCCAGTTCTTTGCGGGGATCGATCCGGATGACCCGTGCAATAAAGCGCTGGCCGCTCCGTAATTCCACCCGCAGTCGATATTTCATGCCACGTGCAATATGGGCCGCAGTCAGAATATGGCCCTTGGAATCGAGAATTATACCGCTTCCTGTATGGAGGTCGCCTGATGTTCCGCTATCGCCTGAAGCAGACGGAGCAAGCAGCGTCAGTTTGACGTAGCTAGAGGAAATGCCGTGTGCGAGTTGCCTGTATTTGGGCAGCGCCTTGGTTTCGGTGCCATCTAGATAGGGGAAGGTGATCGCAGAAGCCGAGGGTTTCTGGACAAAATCGCCGGTTGGCTGGCAGGCAGCGATGATCAGTGCTACCGTTCCTAAACCTGTTGCATAAGTGCAACGGAAGCTGCGTAAACCCATCATTTAGATCTTACTGCCATCTTGCAAAGCGAGCGCTATGTGGCGCATATTTGAGGCCCGTGGCAATGGCGGATACCAAATTTCTGTTGGTGTCCGTGATTTGCAAAGGGCCTTGGCATTGTGCGGGGGCGGTTCTGCCGCTTGTGCACTAGAAAAAGAAATGGGCCCTGCGCAGCACGGTAAGCATTGATGCGTGTACTATCTCGCGCATCTGTGCTTAAACTGACCTGTTTCTGGTGGGTCTATAGATACTCTTAAACAGCGGATCCAATAAGAGGGGATGACCATGAAAAAACTCGGACTTGCGGTTGTTGCAGCCTCCATGGCGATGGCTGGCAACGCTGCTGCACTTGGATGGGGCTCCGGCCTCGGACCATACGAAGGTGCCGCCCTTGCCAAACTCAAGGGAATGTCATCGAAGGGTGGCGCGTTCAACGGCGCTCTTCACAAAGAATACTCAGCACTGGCGGAAGAAGCGCTGGCGGAATCTGATCATCCGCACGGTCGCTGGTATACCCGCAAGGGCTATCACTCGGCACTCGGCCGTCGCGTCATGCCCACCAATCCACACAGCTGGTGGCTGCCACGTTGGTCACGCGATGAGTTGTATGGCTGGTATCCGAAGCTTCTGAAAGCTCTGGACTATCGCAACAATCGCGCTCGCAAGCCGGCCGTTGCCGCGCGTGCGCAGGCGATGTGGGACTGCTGGGTTGAAGAAGAGCACGAAGACGTGTGGACTCGTCAGCTGGGCAAGCCGGTCTATCAGCCGGAAGATATCGCCCGCTGTAAGAACGCGTTCCTCGCTGCCTATGCCGAGCTGCTTCGTGACGCTCAGGACATCAACTTCCGGTTCGATCGTCCGCGCAGCATCCGTACCGCCAGCCGCCGCGATCTGTGGCCGGGTGGAACGGAAGCTCAGTCGGGTGCTTCTGCGCCTTCGGGCATCGCTACCCTTGACGGTCTTATCACCGCCATGCGGTCAGGCAATAGCCGGGTGATCCTGAAAGGTCACACAGACGCCGTCGGCGGCTCCGCCTACAACCAACGCCTTTCGGAGCGTCGTGCGATGTTCATTCGCAACGAGCTTTCGAAAAATGGCATTGGCGGGCCTCGCGTTCAGTTCCGCGGTGTCGGTGAGACCGAGCTTAAGGTCAACACGCAGAAGCGGGATGTCCGCAACCGGCGTGTGTCCTACTCGATCCGCTAATTCGCAAGTACCAGGAACAGACTATGGGGGCGCCTCTAGGGGCGCCCCCAATTGTTTTTTGGAACGCGGACAGTGCGTCGAGTGAAATCCAGGTATGTGCAAGCCAAATACGGGTTTGGAGGCGCCGGCGTAGCGGGTGATTGAGAAAATGCCCCTTGGGCGTTTGCGGTCACAAGATACTGCTCTGTCCATCTCTAGAATCGCACGACGAACGGTATCCCAGTGTCAGGAGCACTCAGATCTTATTGGTGGTCGGATCTGACCACCGAGGAATTCGCGTCTCTAGACCGGGGACGCCTGATTGCCGTCCTGCCGGTGGGAGCAACTGAACAGCATGGACCACACCTTCCGGTGTCCGTCGATGCAGATATAAACCGCATTCTGATGGATCGGGTCCTGGACATTGCAACCGGGGATCTTCCGATTCTCGTGCTGCCGCCCGTTGACATTGGCCTAAGTCCGGAACACGCAGATTTTCCGGGAACTCTGACCATTTCGGCGGAGACCCTGATAACGATGCTATCAGAAATCGGCGCATCGGTTGCTCGCTCGGGCATCCGTAAAATGGCGCTGGTCAATTCCCATGGTGGTCAATCACACATACTGGATATTGTTGCCCAGAAGCTGCGCGTCAGCGAGCAGATGGTGGTGGCGAGTTTAAACGCATATCGCTATTGGGATGTTGCGGCAGCTTTTGGCGATGAAGAGGCATCCTTCGGAATACACGGTGGTGCCGCGGAGACATCCATCATGCTCCACGCCAAGCCCGAATCGGTGCGGCGCGACAAGCTGGAGAAGTTCGGAAACACCGCTGCGGATATGAGCCGCCGCTATGAAAACCTTCGCCCCTATGGCCGGACCGTGGGGGTTGGGTGGCAAATGCAGGATCTGAATCCTGCCGGCGCCGCTGGAGATTCGACAATTGCGACCGCCCAGGCAGGGGCTGATTTGATCGAGAGCGCCGCCGGCAAGATTCTAGAGATTCTCGGAGAATTGGCGGAACTCGATCCCGATGAATTCCTGAAATAGCCACCTCAGGGTGGTATTAGTCGTCATAGGCCAGCAGCGCATCGAACGGGACGTCGATCGCATCCCGGCCATTCAGGAACGTAAGCTCAATCAGGCTTGCTGCTGCAACCACATCAGCGCCAAGCTTTCTTAGCAGACCGATGGATGCAGCCATTGTGCCGCCTGTCGCCAGCAGATCGTCCAGGACCACGATACGCTGACCGGCCGTGACGGCATCGGCCTGAACTTCCATCGTGTCATTGCCGTATTCCAATTCATAGGTATGGGAAACAGTTTCGCCCGGGAGCTTGCCTGCCTTCCGGATCATTAGAAACCCGCAGCCTAGTTGTAGCGCAAGCGGCGCTGCCACCAGAAACCCGCGAGATTCTATCCCGGCCAGCATGTCCGGCCGATGAGGGCCGATAAGATCGGATAGGCGCGTGATCGCTTCCTGCCACGCATCCTTGTGCGCGAGCAGCGTTGAGATGTCGTAGAACAGGATGCCGGGTTTTGGAAAATCCGGTACGCCGCGAATGTGGTCTTTCAGGTCCATGGGCCCCCACTGGGTCTGGCTGATTTTGGTGACGGTTCCATAGCTCCGGCATCAACACAAGTGCAGCCCCGTCGCGGTCTCCAAATAATACAATTGTTTCAATTACCCCCAATATGAAACGATTGTTGACTTGCGCTGACTTCACGATACCCTGGGATCAATTGGTCGTGGAGATCCCTGAATGCAGCTGCTGGCCGTTGAAGAGGTATTGCGCGAAAGATTTCCGACGATGAGCCCGCGGTTGCAGCAGGCCGCGCGCCACATTCTCGACCAGCCCCATGACGTTGCCTTTAAGTCGATGCGCCAACTGGCAGAGGATGCAGGGGTCCAGCCTGCGGTCATGCTCCGTCTTGCAAAGACTCTTGGCTTCGGCGGATTCGATCAGCTGAAGGCGCCGTTTCGTGACCGTTTGGTGGGAGCGCCGCCGCCGTCATTCGAGGAACAGGCCCGGGCGCTGCAATCATCAAAGGTGACCGGCCGACGGTCGGATGCAGCAGCGGCGCTGGTGACCGAAGCACACAGAATTGACAGCGATAATTTGCGGGAGACGTATGATGCGCTGGATCCAGCCGCGTTAAACGAGTGCGTCCGGCTTATTTCCTCAAGCAAGGACATCCGCATTGTTGGGCTGCGGAGCGCCTACGCCGTCGCCTTCCTGCTTCACTATACGTGCCGGGCAATCATCCCTCACATGAAGTTAATCGATGGGACCGGTGGTACCCTCACCGACGGACTGCGCGGAATCGGTGATGGAGGACTGTTGATTGCGTGCAGTTTTGCGCCCTATGCCCGCGAAACTGTCGAGATTGTAGAGGCAGCCCATCGGCGAAGTGCAGCGGTGGTGGCGATCACCGACAGCAAACTCTCGCCCCTTGCTATGAAGGCGACCGTATCTCTAGAGGTCGGAACGCGGAGTACGTCCTTCTTTCAGTCTTTTGTAGGGGCAGTTTCAGTTGCTCAACTCCTTGTCACCCTGCTGATAGCTCAGGGCGGCAAGAAAACGTTGGACGCTCTGGCGGAGAGCGAGGAACAGCTCCAGGAGTTTTCGGCCTATTGGATGGCGCGTCCGCGGCGACCAGGGCTATTTGGGTCTGACCCCCGGTTGGAGGATTGACCTTGACCGCAGTTTTTCACCGGCAGGTCGTGAGCGACCTCCCTCGGGCGGTGCGGGGGGATGGCATCCATATGTTTGACGACCTGGGCCGACGATACGTTGATGCATCGGGCGGTGCGGCAGTGTCCTGCCTCGGGCACAACCATCGTGGCGTCATAGATGCTATCCGAGAGCAACTAGATCAGATCGCATTTGCCCATTCATCCTTCTTTACGACCGAGCCCCTGGAGGCCCTGGCAGCTGATCTGGTGGCCGATGCGCCGGCGGAGCTGACGAAGGTCATGTTCACTTCCGGCGGATCAGAATCGGTTGAGGCCGCATTAAAGTTGGCACGACAGTATTTTGTAGAGATCGGGCAGCCGGAGCGCTGCCATGTCATTTCCCGCCGGCAAAGCTATCACGGCAACACTTTGGGCGCGCTCGCGGCCGGCGGCAATGCGTGGCGGCGGCAGCCATTCGAGCCATTTTTGGCCAATAATGTGAGGCATATCTCGCCCTGCTACGCCTACCGTGGGCAGGCCGCGGGCGAATCGCTCCAAGCCTATGGCCTTCGAGTCGCGGGTGAACTTGAAGATGAGATTCTGTCCCTCGGTGCGGAAACTGTTGCAGCATTCATTGCTGAACCTGTTGTGGGCGCAACCTTGGGTGCGGTACCGGCCACAGATGGCTATTTTCGGCGCATTAGGGAAATTTGTAACCGATATGGCGTGCTCCTCATTCTGGATGAAGTCATGTGTGGGATGGGGCGTACCGGTTACAGATTCGCCTGCGACGCTGATGAGATCGTTCCTGATATGATAGCCGTGGCCAAGGGCTTGGGCGCGGGATACCAGCCTATTGGTGCCGTTTTGATTGCCGGCGGGATCCACGATGCGGTCAAAGCAGGGTCCGGCGCACTCATGCACGGCCACACGTATATGGGGCACGCCACGGCGTGCGCTGGAGCGCTGGCGGTGCAGCAAATCGTGCGCGAAGACCGGCTCCTGGAAAATGTTCAATCAATGGGCGTCTACCTGGCCCAGCAACTGGATCGGACTCTTGGCCAACACCCCCACGTAGGTGATATTCGGGGAAGAGGACTGTTCCAGGGGATTGAACTAGTCGCAGACCGGGATACGAAGGCGCCGTTCGACCACGAACTGAAAATGCATGGTCGTATAAAGGCTTCGGCCATGGAGGCAGGATTGATGTGCTATCCAATGGGCGGCACGATTGATGGACGGCACGGCGACCATATCCTGCTCGCACCTCCCTTCATTGTCGATGCATCGGATATAGACGAAATCGTGGCCCTGCTGGCAGTGGCAATCGATAATGCGGTGTCATCGGCCCGCAAATCGACTGCCGCTCCGTTTCAGAGGGTCGCGATGTAATTGGAGACGGCTGCGGTCATTCCTGCAGATTGCAGCCATCGAAATCACCCCGGAAAGACTCGCGAAATCATCACGGGTCAGCAGGAGTCAGAAGGAGAGGAAACAGCAAATGATACGTTTCAAAGCCATTGCCATCGCGTCGTCAACGGCGCTGACCCTGTCTGCAGGCGCTATCAGCAACGCCCAGGCCGCTGAGCCGATTATCATCGGCGGGGGGTCAACAACCGGCGTTTACTATCAGGTGGCGCTTCACGTGTGTAACCTGGTCAACAAACATATGGGCAAGAAATACAATTGTGTGGGCCGCCCGGCGCTGGGTTCCGTGTTCAATATCAACGCGGTAAAGCGCGGCCTGCTGGACTTTGGCGTCGCTCAGTCCGACCGCAATTCCCAGGCATGGAACGGCGAAGCAAACTGGAAGAAGAAGGGCAAGATCAAGGAACTGCGCAGTGTCTTCTCCGCCCATCCAGAGACGGTGTTGCTCGTTGCCCGTGCAGATTCCGGTATCAAGTCGGTTGCTGACCTAAAGGGCAAGCGGGTGAATATTGGCAATCCCGGTTCCGGCCAACGCGGTAACGCCAAGGACGTGATCCGCATCTACAAGCTCAAGGGACTGCGGGCGCAAGGTCTCCAGCAAGGTCAGGCATCACGGTCGCTGATCGACAAGAAGATTCAGGCCTTTTTCTATACCGTCGGCAATCCGTCAGCGGCAATTGAAGAGCCGGCTAACTCGACTGCCATTCGCCTAATTGCGATCAACTCTGCAGCAATCAAGAAATTCGTCTCCTCAAGGCCCTACTACGTGATGACGACGATTCCAGCCAACACCTACAAGGGCGTTGGTTATCCGGTGGAGACCTACGCGGTGAAGGCGACCGTGGTGACAAGCTCAAAGGTGCCGGCCCAGAAGGTTTATGACGTGGTCAAGACCGTGTTCGAGCATCTGGACGAGTTGAAAAAGGCGCACAAGGCGTTCCGCATCCTGAACCCGAAGGACATGATGAAAGGCCTTACCGCGCCGCTGCATGCCGGGGCTGCCAAATATTACAAAGAACGCGGCTGGATGAAATAAAGGAGCGGTGCCGAATTGGTGAGTTAAAGAGGGAGGAGCGGCCCGACGCTCCTCCCTTTTTTTCCATCTGGCGCATCTCTGTCTTCGTCGCGCATGGATATTTGTGCTGGCGGCCGCCCAGGCAGGCCCTGCCGCGACGGCGTTTTAACCTAGGGGGTAGTCCATGTCGGCGAATGATCCGCAAACCGTAGAAGGTGCAGATGATTCGGGTCTTCACGTGGCGGAAGACATCGTCGCCGAGGTCGAGAGCGGTCCAAGAAGCCCAAGCTTCTGGTTGTCTGGCGCACTGATAATAGGGCTCTGTGCGGCGTGGTCGATCTTCCAGCTTTGGCATGCCGAGGATCCGTTCGGGGCCAAGGTCGCCCGGTATATCCACCTGTCTTTCGCAATGGCCCTGGCGTTTCTGGCCTACCCAGCGTTCAAGTCGACGTCAGACATACAGGCTCCCAAAGATTGGCGCCGATATCTGATCAAGAAAGCGATATTGCTGATCGTTTTTCTGGGCATCTCAGCCGTCCTGTTTCAGGACGTGCTGCAGGGATTTCTGATTTTCGTTGTCCTGGTTGGCGCATTTTCCCTGTTTGGCATTGTCTTTCCACTCCGCGCACGCCGGCATCTCCTGACAGGTAGTCTGCTCGCCTTCATGGCAGTACTCCTGTGGGCCAATATGGATGGCATTCTCAAGGGGTTGGAAACCGATTCCACATGGGAATTTGATCTCGACTTTGTTTTGTTCGTCATTCCTGTAGCGATCCCCTGGAACCCCGTCGCCGATATTTTATTCTGGATTCTGACAATCGCAGCCACGGTGGAGGCGGTGCGGCGCCTTCTGTCCGGCTTGATCCGGATTTTTCTGGCGCATGATGAAATTGGAGGAGTTGTCAGCAGCCTGTTGGGGCTGGGCCATGCAACCAGAATTCGGAGTGTTATTCCCGCCTACGACTTCATTTTTGCTGCTGTTGCGGTGTGCTGCACCCTCTATCTGATATACGATTTTGACGAGATCATCGAAGCGGGAGGATTGGTCAGCGAACCCCAGCAGATGATCTTTGGCTTAATCCTGATCCTTCTGCTGCTGGAGGCCGCACGCCGCTCCCTGGGCCTACCACTGACGGTTCTGGCCGGTGTGTTTCTTGTCTATTCACTTTATTCCGGCATGCAATTCGGGCGCAGCATTGGCCTCCCGGATGTGGATGCGTTCCTGAAGTCGGTGCTGCCGCCGTTGCGCGATTTCGTGACTCCTCCGCCGCAACCGCTTGATCAGATCGTTGGCGAAATGTATCTGACGGATACATCGGTCTTCGGCGTTCCTATCGAGGTGTCGGTCAGTTTCGTGTTTCTGTTCGTTTTGTTCGGCGCACTGTTGGACCGGGCAGGTGCGGGAAAATATTTCATCGATGTCGCCTTTGCGGGCCTGGGTTCGCAACGGGCCGGTCCGGCAAAGGCGGCGGTTCTCGCATCCGGCGCGACGGGCCTCATATCCGGCTCGTCAATTGCCAATACGGTGACCACGGGCACGTTCACAATTCCCCTGATGAAAAAGGTCGGTTTGCCGGCCTACAAGGCCGGGGCCATTGAGGTCGCGGCCTCGACCAATGGTCAATTAATGCCGCCGATCATGGGCGCGGCGGCGTTCATCATGGCCGAAATAATCGGCATCAAATATATCGACGTCGTGCGTGCCGCGTTTATCCCGGCAATCATTTCCTATCTGGCGCTGTTTTGGGTGGTCCATCTGGAAGCGCTGAAACTGGGCATCAGGCGCATTCCCAAAGATGAATTGCCGGCGTTTCTGAAGACGTTCCTGCGCGGCCTGCACTATCTCGTGCCTATCATTGTGCTGGTCTATTTCCTGATTGTGGTCAGGCGGACGCCTATTCAGTCAGCCGTTTATGCGCTGCTTTCACTCGTGGTAATCATGTTGTTGCAGCGGCCAATGATTGCCTGGCTCGGGCTGGGGTTGCAGCGTAAGCAAGGGAACCTGAATCCAGACGCCAGCCTGCTGCCAATCATCGCTGCTTCTTTCCTGGACAGTCTCAAGGATATTTGGGACGGCATGATCGCAGGCGCGCGGAACATGATCTCCGTCGGAATAGCGACGGCGACCGCTGGAATCATTGTTGGTATTGTCCAAATCACCGGCCTTACCGGCCGTTTTGTTACCATTATCGAACAGCTGGCCTTCGGGAACATCATCCTGGTGCTGATCCTTACGGCTGGCACATCGATGATTCTCGGAATGGGGCTTCCGACAACGGCCAACTACATCATCATGGCGTCGTTGACTGCGCCGGTCATTTTACAGATCGGCGAAGCCCAGCAACTGATCTTCCCGGTGATCGCGGTCCATTTATTCGTATTCTACTTCGGAATTCTGGCTGATGACACGCCACCGGTCGGTCTCGCTGCCTACGCCGCCGCGGCGATTGCCAGGGCTGATCCAATTAAGACGGGCATCCAAGGATTCACCTATGATCTTCGCACGGCAATCCTGCCGTTCATGTTTGTCTTCAACACCGAAATTTTAATGATCGCGGAGGTGACAACAACCGACAAATGGGTTTGGATCGATAACTGGCTGATGATCGGCTACGTCTTCTTTATGGCGTTAGCGGCAATGGTTGCGTTCACCTCCTTCATCCAGGGGTATTTCGCTGACAAGTGCAATTGGCCGGAGCGGCTCTTGCTCTTGTTGTGTTCCGTCCTGATGTTTGTGCCCCACCTGGTAGTTTCCTCAGCCGGGCTGGATGCTGAAACAGCAGAGTATGCCCGCCGTATCCTGCAGGTGGCGGCCCTTGGCGTCATGGTAGGACTCTATTTGGTGCAGGGCCGGCGCGTTACAGCCCGGGGTGGGCATATCGCAGAACTGGCGAGGGAGAGATCGTGATGTACAGGCATATCCTGGCAGCAGTTGATCTCGCGGATCTGGACTCATCAAAGAAAATCCTTGAGGCCTCTTGCAGATTTGTGGACAGCGATGAGACGACGCTCCACGTGCTCACCGTTGTGCCCGATGTTGGGATGCCGCTGGTGGGCCAATATCTTCCAGCAGACGCGGAAGAAAGAATCAGGGAAGACGGCCTTCAGGCCCTCAAGGCGCTGGTCATGGAGGCGGTACCCAAGGAGGTTCGCGTCCAGCACATGGTTCTACAGGGGCGGATCTACACCAACATCATCACGGCTGCAGATCAGATCGATGCAGACTTGATTGTTGTCGGCGGCCACGCGCCAACGCTTGCCGATGTTATCCTGGGGCCGAATGCGGCGCGCGTCGTCCGCTATAGCCGGCAGTCAGTGCTCGTGGTTCGGGACTAAAATGCCCTATTAGGGCAGACTACCGATTCGCTTCCATGTTGCGTACTCGGCCCGGAAGGATGATAGCGAGTCCCAAACCTTCTTGAAGGTAGGGTCGACGGCGATCTCTTCCTTGACGACCTCACCCCAGGCACCGCGCAGCGCCTTCAACACATCTGCCGGCCAGGTCCTGATGGTCACACCTTTTGCGCGCAGTTCGCGAAGGGCGCTGGCCTGGATGGCGGCGCCTTCGGCAAGGCTATATCGGAAATTGTCGCCGCAAACTGCGCGGATCGTCGACCGACTTGTTTCGGGGAGACGCTTCCAGGCAGGCAGTGATACCAGCAACTCCAGAAAGGTGGTCTGCTGATGCCAGCCTGGGAAATAGTAGTTGTTTACAAGTTTGTGGAACCCGACACCCACGTCAATCGCGGGCATTGAATGCTCTGCCGCATCAATCTGGCCGGTCCTGAGAGCGTTGATGATCTGGTCGCCATTCAGGTGGCGGGTCGTAACTCCCAATTTTTCCACGACCCTTGCGCCGAGCCCGAAGATGCGCATCCGCAGGCCTTTCAGGCTCTCCAGATTCTCGATGGGCTTGCGAAACCAGCCGCCGGCATCGGCCGGGGCAACGCCACACATGATCGACTTCATGCCGTGACGGGCGTAGATCTCGTCGAGAAGCTCTTCGCCGCCGCCAAAGCTGTACCAGGCCGCCAGTTCACGTGCGCCGGGCCCAAAGGGTGCGCCGCCAAAAAGGACCAATGCCCGCTCGTACCGATACCCGTAAGACGGTGAACCCCAGCAGGCTTTTCGTTTTCCGGCCTTTAAATCCTTGAAGCAGGACCCAGGCAGGTTTTCCTTGCCCGGTTCGATGAAACTCAGGGTGATTGCCCCGCCCGAGACGGTTCTCAGCTGCTCCGCCAATCGTTTTCCCAAGGTGCCATAGATCGGCAGGCCACTGGGATAGGCACTCGCCATTGGCCAATTCAGAAAGACCTGATCCGAGGGTTTGATTTTCAGCGTGGTTTTTGGCGGCGGCGGAGGAGGCGCGAGGTAGTAGCGGCCCACGGCTCCGCCGATTACCAGAAAGACCACTGCACAGGCGAAAAGTTTCAGCATTCAGGCATCATCATTGGGTTACCGGGGACGGGCCACGCGGTTTCGATGATCCTATCATTGCCGCAACCGTGGCAGGAAACTGGTCGGAGTGAGTGGATTGCAACCACCGGCCCGTGCCTCCCGAAACCAGAGGTTCTCTCAAATAACCCAAAACCCAGTCAGTTGGGAAGGCACAACCGCTGCACCAATCTGCGTTACCCCGAACAACACCCCCTTTTCTCGTCGACCGGCCAACGCATCCTTGATGTTGGACACTAGGAGGCAATCACGGCCGGCTGCCAGGAGAGATCATCACTACGATTGATGCCGCAGGAAGGATGCAATCAAGTGGACGCCATCGGCGCCATCTGCAAATCCTAAGCATTGGGACCGCGCGGGTCTTAGCCGCCCGCGCCTGACGTCTTCATCTCGGCCAGCACTTCATTCTGGACCTCGAATAAATCCGTTCGTATGCGCTCGGCCCATTCGTGGGAAATATTGGATTCCGGATCATATTTTTCAGCCCAACCGATGATTGTCAGCATGACTGGGGCCAGGTCTTTTCCCTGATCTGTCAGTTCGTAAAGGATCTGCCGCCCGTCCTCCGGGTCCTTTTTCCGACTGATGACATTTTGGGATTCGAGACGGCTCAACCGGTCGGACAACACGTTGGATGAAATGCCTTCGCCAGAATCCATGAAGTCATGAAACCGCCTAAACCCGCGAAACATCATGTCGCGGATGATCAGGAGCGACCAGCGATCACCGAATACGCCCAGCCCATACCGGAAGGGGCAGACATTTGGCTCATAAATCATGCTCTTAGCATACTGGAATTGGGTTTCCTTGCAAAGAGCAAGTGGTTATGGTCTGTTACTTGTAAATTGCAATTGACCTGATACCCTCTTCGATGGAGCGAGCCCTATGAATCGTGCGATGAATCTGGCCGATTGGGCCTTGCTCCTGACGACGGCGCTGCTCCTTGGTAGCAACTTTCTTTTCATCAACATCGCCATCCAGGAAATCGAGCCAATCACTTCCGCCGTGATTCGGACGGTGATCGCAGCGCCCATCTGCTGGGGGCTAATGCGCGTATTCGGCGCGCGCCTGCCGCGCACCCGGGATGGGTGGATCGCGCTCTTCTGGCTCGGCCTGCTGACAGGTGCGATCCCTTTCGGCGCCATCTCCTGGGGCCAGCAACATATCGAAAGCGGCATGGGCGGCATCCTCTTTGGCACCATGCCGATCCTGGCGGTCGTGCTTGCGCCTTTGTTTCTCGCAGAGGAGTCCTTCACTCGCCGACGGTTGGCCGGCGGCGTGGTCGGCTTGGCCGGTATCATCCTGTTGATCGGTCCGTCGGTACTGACCAACGCGAGTGACCAGATTCTCGGCATCGCCGTCACCTTTCTTGCGCCTTTGAGCCACACCTTGGGCGCGATCTATGCCCGGACCCAGCCCAGCCTGACGCCCCCTACCATGGCCACTGGCCAGATGATCTTTGGCGGTATGATCCTGTTGCCGTTGGCGTTCGCGGTGGAAGCACCCTTAAGCATGAACCCGGGCCTTGGCGCGATCGGCGCTATACTCGTCGTCGGCGTATTCTGCACGGCGATTGCCATGAGCCTTTACTTCGTCGTCATTCGCCGCATCGGCGCCTCCCGTAGCTCGCTGGTGCCGATGTTCTTCCCGGTGGTCGCGGTGGTCTTGGGCGCCGTGGCATTGGGCGAACGATTGCCGATCGAGGCCTATATTGGCTTGGCGCTGATCCTGGCGGGGGCACTGGCCGTCAGCAGCCGGATGTCGGCCAAAACGCCTCCAGCGGATACTGCGTCGCTCGGGGTAGAAAAGGGCCGTCATGACCACCATTCCCATGAAGCATGGCGTAAAGATTGACGGGACCCGAAAAAGGCCGGTGGCGGGCGGCGATTATGGCCATGGCACAATTCTACAGGTCATATTGGGCGATGACCCAGGACCATGTGGGCGCGACTATCTGCGGTGTGCGGGCGAACTGGATCCATGCCGCGACTTTCGCCTTTGCCACACTCGCGATGCTGCCACTGTTCGAACTGCTGGCGCATAATTTCGAATTCACAAAAGGTGCCGATGGCGTGGTCCTGCGGCCTGTATATGTCCTTTACGAGGCCTATTACGTCACCATCGGGATCGTGGTGGCAGCCATCATCCTCACTGCGATTCGTAGCCGGATCCGTTTCGGATACGCCCTTAAGGGAATCCGCAACGACGAGGAAGCAGCGGAAGTTTGCAGCATCCGGATTTTCCCGGCCAAGGCGAGGGTTCTGGCCCTCAGCGCCAGCATTCCGGCATTGGCAGGCGCTGTATCAGGCTGGAAGCTTAGTTACATCGACCCGCCAACCGTTTTCGGGATGGACGTCGCGCTGGTACCGGTCGCCATGGCGCTGCTTGGTGGCTCCGGCATGCTATGGGGCCCGCCTATCGGCGTCCTGATCCTGGGGACGCTCAACCAGGTCCTCGTCGTCAATTTGCCGTTCCTGCAAATCGCTATTTTCTGAATGGTGCTGCTTATTGGCCGCTTCATGCCGGGCGGATTGTTGCGTGCGAAATTCATCCGCAAGGTTGGCATTCTCTGTTTCCTGGGGCGTGAACATCATGAGCGGGTCAAAAAGATAGAAGTCGAAAAAACCGACATGCTGCCGCTGCCCGAGCAGAACATCCACTGAGCGCTGGAATTCGTCCAGCACGCCTATGTCATCGAAAACGGCCGGATCGTTCTCGAGGGCTCGAAAGAAACCCTCCTGAACAAGGAGGGGTTCAGCAACAAGTTCCTTGGCCTGGAACAACCTGAAGCAAGGCAGTCGGATTTGGTGCCGAGGCAATTGTCAACTGTGCCAAGACGTCTGGCTGGGACGAAGCGGTGTTGGAATTGATGGGCGCACCGGGGGCGATCAGGTGGTCCAGTACATCGGCCCCGGCGTCCCGCAGCAGCCAATCGCCGTGAGGGGCAATAGTAGGCAGACCGGGATGGCCGGCCTGCTGATGGCCAACGAGACAAACCAGGCCAAAATTGGTCGGAGTGAGTGGATTCGAACCACCGGCCCCTGCCTCCCGAAGACAGTGCTCTACCAGGCTGAGCTACACTCCGACTGCACGCCTATATAGCGATGCGCCGAATCCCTGACAAGGCACGCAAGCTGGTCGCGTCAATTGAGTCTAATAGGGACGCTCGATGGCGAATGCCACAGCATCGATCAATGCCTGTTTGGCGGCGCTGTCAGGGAAGATCCCCAAACTGTCCCTGGCGATCGCGCCATAGTGCCTGGCACGTTCAATTGTATCGGCCAAGGCGTTGTGCCGTTGCAGCATTTCAATCGCAATTTTCAGATCTTCGTCATTCTGTTCTTGGCGTTCCATGGTCCGGCGCCAAAAACTGCGATCTTCGTCGGTACCGCGCCGGTATGCGAGGATGATCGGCAGGGTAATCTTGCCGTCGCGGAAATCGTCGCCAATGGATTTGCCCAATTCCGCTTGGGCAGCGGAATAGTCGAGCACATCGTCGGCGATCTGGAAAGCGATGCCCAGGTTCAAGCCATAGGAGGCCAGAGCCTCTTCCTGCGCATTAGGCTGATCGGCGACGATTGCGCCCACCTGACAGGCCGCCTGGAACAATGCCGCCGTCTTGGCGCTTATCACATCGAGGTAGGCCGATTCGCTGGTTTCCGTATCGTTTGCGGTAACCAACTGGTGGACCTCTCCCTCCGCAATCTTTGCAGATGCATCCGACAGTGTCTTCAGCACCCTGAGCGATCCATCCTCGACCATGATCTGGAAGGCCCGGGAGAACAGGAAATCGCCAACCAGGACGCTGGCCTTATTGCCCCACACTGCGTTTGCGGTTGCCAGGCCACGCCGCAGGTCGCTCTCGTCAACCACGTCGTCGTGGAGCAGTGTTGCGGTGTGAATGAATTCGACACAAGCCGCCAGACTGATATGCCGGTCGCCTGCATAATTGCACAGCGCCGCTGAGGCCAGAGTGAGAATGGGGCGCAACCGCTTGCCGCCCGCAGCAACAATGTGCCCGGCGAGCTGCGGGATCAGGTCGACAGAACTGTCCATTCGCTGCACGATCTGGACATTCACCAGTTTAAGGTCGGCATCGACCAGCGCCTGCAGACGGTCCAGATTTGGTGGGTCTGAATGGCGATCTCGCGCCTCAGCGGCGGGACCGAACGGGACTACTGTAGATTGCCTCAAATTTGCCTGCTTGCGACGCGCGGCAATCGAAACCGCTGCGCAGCCCTATTGTGCTCGCTACTGGTGTAGTCTACCCCAAATGTTCGAAAATCGCGCAAGGGTGCGCAGGGTCGCACACGAAATTGTGTAGCGGGGACGCGTGAAGGAACTCATCAAGACGACAAATCCTGTATTCATCTCCTGGCTGCGGGCGGCGCTGGCGGAGGCGGGTATCGAAATGTTTGTTTTCGATGAGCAGATCAGCATTATGGAAGGCAGTATTGGGATTTTCCCCCGCCGGATAATGGTCGCCGACGATGATCTGCCAACCGCCAAGCGGCTGCTCGATGAAGCCGAAGAATTGCGGCCGGATGAATGATCCAGAGGTCACGCAAGATTCATTGCTAGATGGCAAGATTGTCCTTCAGCAGCCCTCACGAGGCTATCGAACAGCGATAGACTCCGTACTTCTCGCGGCCGCCGTAGAATCATCCAACGGCGAGCAAATTACGGACTTTGGGGTAGGCGCGGGCGCGGTTTCACTCTGCCTTGCTTGGCGGGAGCCAATGTTTCGCATTGTCGGCTATGAAAAGTCGCCGGAACTGGCCGATCTGGCGCGCGCCAATATTAGCGCCAATGGGCTTGGTGACCGTGTTTCGATTGAGGAGGCTGATCTTCTTGAGAGCCGCCAAATACCCGAAGGTGAGTTTGATCAGGTGGTGTCGAATCCCCCCTTCTATGATGCTGAAACAGGCACGCGATCGTCCGACGCTGGCCGCAACGACGCGCTAAGGCTCAGCGATCACGATTTGGAATTATGGATCAGGACAGCTGCAAAGGCGCTTCGGCACCATGGTTGCTTGTCCATGATTTTTTCGGCTGAGCGGGTAGACGTCTTATTTCGATCACTGGGAACCAGATTTGGCGGATTGCGACTGTTTCCTGTTTGGCAACGATCGGGTTCGCCGGCAAAGCGATTTCTTCTCCAGGCGCGAAAAGGCAGCGGTGCGGAATCTGTCATTCTGCCCGGCTTGACCCTCCATCAGGCGGATGGAGCATTTACCGCTGCCGCGGAGGATGTTCTGAGGCGAGGGGCTGCCATTAAATTTCGAGCAAGCTAGTTCTGTCACCTCTTGGCGGCGGCTCGTTGCAGGCCTATCTTTGCGCAACTTTGGCAACTTCGCGCGCACAATGTTTAGATCTGGAAAGCCAACCGTTTCCGTCATCCGCCTGAATGGTGTGATTGGTCATATGGGCGCCCTTCGCTCAGGGATGACCCTACAGGCGCTGGCGCCGATCATTGATCGCGCTTTTTCTGACAAGCGCCTGAAGGCGGTTGCACTGGCGGTGAACTCACCGGGCGGCTCCCCAGTACAGTCTGCTCTCATTCACCAGCGGATTCGCTCGCTTGCGCGAGAAAAAGACGTGCCGATCCTGGTGTTTATCGAGGATGTGGCGGCGTCGGGCGGTTATTGGTTGGCCTGCGCGGGGGATGAAATCTACGCTAATGATAGTTCGATCGTCGGCTCCATCGGCGTGATTAGCGCTGGATTTGGATTTGTCGGATTGCTGGAGAAGGCGGGAATCGATCGACGCGTTTACACGGCAGGAACGCGCAAATCCATTCTCGATCCATTCCTCCCAGAAGACCCCGAGGATGTGGCACGTTTGCGGTCGATCCAGCAGGACATCCACGAAAATTTCGTGGATCTTGTAAAGGGCCGTCGGGGGCGAAGGCTTCAGAATGGTGGGACAGATCTGTTCTCTGGCGAATTTTGGACCGGCAAGAAGGCTATGGAACTCGGATTGGTAGACGGCATCAGCGACATGCGGACCGTTCTTCGCGACCGGTTTGGCAGAAATGTCAGATTGAAGACCATACAGGTGCGGAAAAGCTGGCTGAAACGCCGGCTGGGAGTGTCATCTGAGATGTCTGCGGGCGAGACCATTGGGTTTGGCGCGGGCGCCGGATTGGTAGCCGCAGCGGAAGAGCGGGCCTACTGGTCGAGATTTGGGCTTTAGATCCGTGAACCGGGCGAATAGTGGCCCGCATGGATTGGCGCCCGCCGCTGTCTTCAACGCCTCGCGCAGGCAGGAATGAGACAGGTCATCGGGTCGCCTTGACCGGGTAGAATTGGGCTGTCTATGGTTCTCGCCGGTTATCTCCCGGATGGGTGCACACGTCGCCCATTTTTTGTGATTGTGGGCGCCACTGTATGGCACGACAGGCATCCCCGGATTTCAGCTTCCAGAGTCTGATTCTGAAGCTTCAGGCGTTTTGGGCTGCGCGTGGCTGCGTGGTGCTCCAACCCTATGATATGGAAGTAGGCGCCGGCACATTTCACTGGGCCACAACTCTCCGGTCTTTGGGGCCCGATCCCTGGAATGTTGCCTATGTCCAACCGTCGCGGCGGCCGACAGATGGACGCTATGGCGAGAATCCCAACAGGCTACAGCACTATTACCAATTCCAGGTTTTGCTGAAGCCGTCGCCGGATGACGTGCAGGACCTCTATATTGCCAGCCTGCGCGAACTGGGGATCGATCCACTCGCGCACGATATTCGATTTGTCGAAGATGATTGGGAAAGTCCTACGCTGGGCGCCTGGGGTTTGGGCTGGGAGGTCTGGTGCGACGGCATGGAGGTCACCCAGTTCACATATTTTCAGCAGGTGGGCGGCTTTGACTGCAATCCCGTGTCAGCTGAGATCACATACGGTCTCGAGCGTCTGGCTATGTACATCCAGGGTGTTGAAAACGTTTACGATCTGGACTGGAACGGTCTGCCGCCTGATGCCGGCGGCGTTACCTATGGCGACGTCTATAAACAGGCTGAGCAGGAATTCTCTGCCTACAACTTTGAACATGCGGATACCGGGCAACTGCTAAACCGGTTCGCCGATGCCGAAACCGAATGCGCCGCGCTGGTGGAACAAAGCCTGCCGCTGCCGGCCTACGATCAATGTCTTAAGGCCAGCCATCTTTTTAATCTGCTCGATGCGCGCGGTGTGATCAGCGTGACAGAGCGTCAGTCCTTCATCCTGCGGGTGCGGACTCTTTCAAAAGCCTGTTGCGGCGCCTGGATGGCAAGCCGCGGCCAGGCAGTAGAAGGCTGAACCGTGGCGGATTTGATTGTTGAACTGTTGTGTGAAGAGATTCCTGCCCGTATGCAGGAACGTGCGCGGAGCGCGTTTGAGGATAACCTGACATCCGGCCTGAAGGACGCGGGCATCGGATTTGATCGGGTGGAAAGTTTAGTGACCCCCCGGCGGTTGGCCGTCTGCATTACTGATCTGCCGCTCAAGCAAGCAGATGTCCACGAAGAACGTCGTGGCCCCAGGGTCGGTTCGCCCGATCAGGCGATAGCTGGCTTTCTCCGGTCGGTAGGACTGAAATCCATCGATGAGTGTGAAACCCGGGAAGTGAAAGGTGGCACGTTTTATTTTGCCGTGATTGATCAACCGGGTGGCGAGACAGTCGATGCGCTGCCGGGGATTGTGGTGCAGTCGATCAAAAAGCTGTCTTGGCCCAAAAGCATGCGCTGGGGGAATGGCCAATTCGCCTTTGTTCGGCCCTTGCACAACATTCTCTGCATCTTCAACAGCTGGCCGGTATCAGGCGAAATCGACCTGGGCGGCGGCGTAACACTTCCTTTTTCACCCAAGACTGTGGGGCATCGCTTTTTGGCTCCCGGTGACCTGCTGGTTGATACGATCTCGGGTTACAAAGACCGTCTCCGTAAGGCGTTCGTCATGCTCGATCAGGTTGAACGGCGAGAGACGATCTGGTCGGGGGCGGCTGCTCTCGCGCGCAAGCGCGGCCTGACGCTACAGGAAGATCCGGCCCTTTTGAATGAGGTCACCGGTTTGGTTGAATGGCCTGTGCCGCTGCTCGGCTCGATTGATGAGCAGTTCATGGACCTGCCCCAGGAGGTCTTGATCACCTCCATGCGTAGCCATCAGAAGTATTTTGCCGTCCACACACGGGATGGTCATATGGCGCCGCGGTTCGTGGTGATTGCCAACATCATTCCGCAAGATGACGGTCAGGCCATTCTTGCCGGCAATGAACGAGTCCTCCGGGCCCGCCTGTCGGACGCCAAATTCTTTTGGGATCAGGACCTCCAACGGCGCCTTGAGGAGAATGTCCCCGGTCTCAGCGAAATTACGTTTCACGCCCAGCTTGGAACCGTTGGTGATCGCGCCAAGCGGCTCTCCCGCCTGGCGTCTGAAATCGGTGCGCTGGTGAAGGATGCGGACCGTCAGGCCTGTGCGCGTGCCGGGCTGCTCGCGAAGGCTGATCTCACCACCGGCATGGTCGGGGAGTTCCCGGAGCTTCAGGGAACCATGGGGCGATATTATGCTTTGAATGACGGCGAGGATCCGGCCGTAGCTGACGCAATCGCCGATCACTATTCGCCGCAAGGCCCCGGCGACAAATGTCCGACGGGCAGCGTGTCCGTTGCTGTAGCGCTGGCGGACAAGCTGGACATGCTGGTCGGCTTCTTTGCAATCGACGAAAAGCCCACTGGTTCGCGCGATCCTTACGGTTTGCGCCGCGCTGCGCTTGGCATTATCCGCCTGATCCTCGAAAACCGCCTGCGCCTGCCCTTGGTCAAGCTTATTGAAGCGTCATTCAAACTCTACGGATTCCGACGCACCAAGGTTCCGCCGGAAGTGTTGAAAGCGCTCCTCGATTTTTTCGCCGACCGCCTGAAAGTGCATCTGCGGGAACAGGGTGTACGACATGACCTGATCAACGCGGTCTTCGCCCTCAAGGGAGAAGACGACTTGATTCGGATCATGAAGCGGGTCGATGCATTGGATGAATTCGTCAATAGCGAGGACGGTGTCAATCTGCTGACTGCATATCGGCGTGCTGCCAACATCGTCAAATCTGAAGAGCGAAAAGATGGCCGGACATTCTCCGCCCTCGACAAGCCAGGGCAACTCAACTTGCCTGAAGAACTCGCGCTTTTTCGGGCGCTGGAAGGGGCAGGTGTACGGGCGTCGGCGCACCTCAACGAGGAAGATTTTCGCGGCGTGATGAAAACCTTTTCCGGATTGCGGGAACCCATTGATACTTTTTTTGAGAAAGTGAAAGTAAACGTGGATGCACCCCGCAAGCGCGAACGCCGTCTTCGGCTGTTGGCGACATTCTCGACGCATCTGGACGAATATGTTGCCGATTTTTCAAAGATCGAAGGCTAGGGGCAGATGAAAAAGTGGGTCTATGCCTTTGGCGATGGAAAGGCCGAAGGCGACGCGTCGATGCGAAACCTGCTCGGTGGCAAAGGCGCAAACCTGGCGGAGATGTGTCAGATTGGACTGCCGGTGCCACCTGGCTTTACGATCTCGACCGATGTCTGCGCCTGGTATTACGGCAACGGGGAATCCTATCCTGAAGAATTGGCTGGCCAGGTAACCGCAGCTCTTAAAGCGGTTGAAGAAACCGTTGGCAGCGGCTTTGGCGATCCGGCCAACCCTGTGTTGGTTTCCGTTCGTTCTGGCGGACGAGCATCGATGCCCGGCATGATGGACACCGTGCTAAACCTCGGCTTGAACGACGAAACCGTTGTTGGTTTGGCGGCAGCCAGCGGTGACGAGCGATTTGCCTGGGACAGCTACCGTCGGTTTATCCAGATGTATGGCGATGTGGTGCTCGGGATCGATCACTACAGCTTCGAAACGCTGCTGGAGGATGTGAAGGCAGAAGTCGGCGCCACACTCGATACGGAAATGGGCGCATCGGACTGGCAGGAACTGGTCAAACGCTACAAAGACATGGTTGACGCGGAATTGGGCGAGCCGTTTCCCCTGGAACCGCATACGCAGCTATGGGGCGCGGTTGGCGCCGTATTCGGCAGCTGGATGAATCAGCGGGCCAAAACCTATCGGCGGCTGCACGGCATATCGGATGATTGGGGCACGGCGGTCAATGTGCAGGCAATGGTATTCGGCAATATGGGCGACGATTGCGCTACCGGCGTTGCTTTCACCCGGGACCCTTCAACCGGCGACAATCGTTTCTATGGCGAATATCTGATTAACGCCCAGGGTGAGGACGTTGTTGCAGGAATCCGGACGCCCCAGAATTTGACAACTGAGGGAAGGCTCGCGCACGGATCGGAAGATCCGGCGATGGAAGAGTCTATGCCGGAGATATTTGGCCAGCTTGACGCCGTGCGAACCCGACTGGAGGGGCATTACAAAGACATCCAGGATATCGAATTCACCGTTCAACGAGGCAAGCTTTGGATGCTACAGACGCGGTCTGGCAAGCGGACCGTCCCGGCTGCAATCAAGATCGCCGTCGACATGGTGGAGGAGGGGCTGATTTCGAAGGATGAGGCCGTTCTCCGGGTCGATGCTGCCCAATTAGATCAACTGCTTCACCCGATGCTTGACCCTTCGGCGGAGGTGGAGGTTTTTGGACGAGGTCTCCCTGCATCTCCCGGGGCCGCGTCAGGCATCGTCGTCTTCTCTTCTGACGAAGCGGAAACCCGTGCGCAGGCTGGTGAAGACGTTATCCTGGCCCGCACCGAAACCAGCCCGGAGGATATCCACGGTATGCATGCCGCGCGCGGTATCGTCACCACTCGCGGAGGCATGACCAGTCACGCGGCGGTGGTTGCCCGGGGCATGGGAAGGCCGTGTGTTGCGGGCGCCGGGGATGTACGCATCGACTATCAATCGCAAACGATGGCTTGCGGCGGCAAATCAGTAGCTGCTGGCGACAAGGTGACTATCGATGGTGCATCCGGCACTATCATGCTGGGCGATGTTCCGACGCTTCAGCCTACGTTTTCCGATGGTTTTCGTCAGATCATGGTGTGGGCGGATGAGCGGCGGCGCATGCGTGTGCGGGCCAATGCTGAAACTCCCACCGATGTGAGAACCGCGCTGGAATTTGGTGCGGAGGGGATCGGCCTGTGTCGTACCGAACATATGTTTTTCGATTCCGAGCGGATTGTTGCCGTCCGCCAGATGATCATGGCCGAGGACGAGGCCGGCCGGCGGGAGGCCCTGGAGCGCATTCTGCCCATGCAGCGTGCGGACTTCGTGGAAATTTTCAAGATCATGGCTGGATTGCCAGTGACGATTCGTTTGCTCGATCCACCACTTCATGAGTTCCTGCCTCACTCCGAGGAAGAAATGGCGGAAGTCGCCAAAGCGGCATCGACCACCGTTGAGGAAGTAAAACGACGGGCGGCGCGGCTGGAAGAAACCAATCCCATGCTGGGGCACAGGGGGTGCCGATTGGCTGTGACGTATCCCGAGATCTGCGAGATGCAGGCGCGGGCAATTTTTGAAGCAGCCGCAGACGCTGTCGCGGAAACCGGCGAAGCGGTGATCCCGGAAGTGATGATCCCTTTGGCTGCAACGAAGGCGGAGATCGATACGCTGAAGGCTGTGATAGATGCAGTTGCTGTAGATGTGAGTGCTAGCCGCAATTGCGCGATCGACTATCTGGTCGGCACTATGATCGAACTGCCCCGCGCCGCTCTTCAGGCTGGCGCAATCGCCGAATCCGCAGAGTTTTTCAGTTTTGGCACAAACGATTTGACGCAAACGACATTTGGATTGTCACGGGACGACGCGGGTCAGTTTCTGGGCGCCTATCTGGAACAGGGCATTCTTGAGGTGGATCCATTCATCAGTCTTGACCGCGAGGGCGTCGGGGAACTTGTGCAAATCGCCACCGATCGGGGCAGGGCAACCCGACCGAATATCAAGCTTGGCATTTGCGGTGAACATGGGGGTGATCCTTCATCCATCGAATTCTGCGAGCAGGTGGGCCTGGACTATGTCTCATGCTCGCCGTTTCGGGTGCCCATTGCCCGGCTGGCGGCGGCCCAAGCGGCGATTGCGGCGGATCAGAAGACCTGATGCCCACGTCGACAGACTGTGTCTTCTGCAACATCGTTGCAGGAGAGATCCCGTGCCTCAATCTGTTCGAGGACGATACGACGCTGGCCTTCATGGACATCAATTCAGCCAACCCGGGCCATGCGTTGGCTATTGTGAAAAACCACCATATCAACGTTTTTGAGGTTCCAGAGGCGGATTTAGGGCGTGTCATCCTTACCGCCCAGCGGGTTGCAACTGCAGTCAACGAGGCCTTGGAGCCTGATGGGGTTAATTTGGTGCAGGCAAATGGGCCGGGGGCTCTGAATAGCGTGCCCCATCTCCATTTTCACATTTTGCCCTGCTATCTCGGCGATGATCTCAAACTGAACTGGGGTCACACGCCAGGCGATATGTCGGAAGTTCAGAGCGTGTTCGATAAAACCCGCGGCGCAATGATCTGACGCGGCGCTTGCCTACATCTTCACCCAGTTAGGTGGATTCGCGTTGATACGGGTCTGCTCACCGAGAATCTCCGTGCCAGCACCTAGGGCATCGAGCCGAATCATAGCCAGGCCGGCACCTTCGGCACTCGATGTGATCTCGCCCACCTCCCGGTCACCGGCAAATAGCGGCGTTCCAGGTGGCAGCTCCGGCCCATCGAGCGTTACCGGCAACAACCGGCGTTTCACAAGTCCGCGGTGATAGGTACGGGCCGTCACTTCCTGCCCCATGTAGCAGCCTTTTTGCCAGTCGATGCCATTTAGTTCGTCAAATCCTGCTTCTAGCAGCACTGATTTCTCCACCGTAATATCCCGGCTACCGTCCGGCAGGCCTAAGGCCATTCGGAAGGCATCGTATTTGGCGATGGACCCTTCTGTTACCGCAAATCGATCTTTTAAAGGCTTCTGATTGTCTGGATGTATGATGGCCCGGGCACCCGCTTCCTGGAGCCGGGGATCCATGAAGATCATCCCGCCGTCAGCCGGTTCAGCGTCGCCTGCCTTGCCATTCAATATTGTCGCCGCCGCCCCTATCGGAAACAGCGCAAAGACAGCCAGATCATCCTCAGCGTCGATTGCCACCCTCGAGCGAAGCTTGAAACGCTTGAGGCGGGTTATCAGGTCACTGCGTCTGTCGCCTTCGCAGTCGAGCAGGATATCTTCGCCCAGTTGTCCGATGAAAAAATCATGGAGATACTTTCCCTGCGGCGTCAGCAATGCCGCCCAGATGACACGGGCGGGTGATACTTTTTCCACATCATTGGACACGATGCCCTGAAGGACCGGTCGGACGTCGGGCCCAGAGAGGCGAATGATAGCCCTGGACTTGAGATGGGTGAAGCAGGGTCGATCAGAGTCAGTCATGAGTGGGCCTGGATGCTGTTGCCAATGCTAAGGTGGGCCTGTCAACCTGATGGGACAACCCATTGATGGCAAAGTTCTGGCGACCCTCCTATAAGGGCGACTGCGTTCAAAAGGTATGATCCGACATTGCGCATTCTGTTCATAACAGCCACACGAATTGGCGACGCCGTATTGGGAACGGGCGCACTGCGCTATGCGTTGGAACGATGGCCCAATGCCCGCGTCACGCTCGCTTGTGGTCCGGAAGCGGCGCCGATTTTTGATGCAGTGCCAAACCTTGAAGAGGTCGTCGCCCTTAAGAAACAACCACGCGCGGGACACTGGATCGACCTTTGGCGGCGAACGGCGCCGCGTTTTTGGTCGCTGGTGATCGACGGCCGGCGATCAGCGATAGCACGGCTCATCCCTCATCGGCGGCTTCGGGTTATGCCGCGGAAGCTCCCGGGCGAACATACTGTTCAGCAGATCACCCGCATGATGGGTGCGGAGCATTCATTGGTTCCGCATATCTGGACATCGCCGACCCATGAGACCGAAGCGGAATTCCTGATTGCCGCCGGTCCGCCCGTATTGGCGCTGGCGCCTATGGCGAACTGGCCAGGCAAGGTATGGCCAGCCGAACGGTATCGGGCGCTGGTCGCGCGAATTATATCGTCGGACGGAATTTTGCCAGGTGGCCGCGTAGCAGTGTTTTCGGCGCCGGGAGAGCGAGAGGCAGCGCTGCGAGTATTGTCAGAGGTGCCGGACGCGCGCCGTATTGATGTTGCCGGGAAGATCGATTTACTGACTGCCTATGCTTGCCTGAAACGATGTGCGTTTTTCGTTGGCAATGATTCGGCCCTGATGCACATGGCGGCAGCCAGCGGCACCCCGACAGTTGGTCTATTCGGCCCTAGCAAGGACGAACACTACGCGCCGTGGGGCGAAATGACCGCAGTCGCCCGCACCACCCTTTCATTTGATGAAATCATCTCAGCTCCCGGCTATGACAAAAGCTTGGACCGGTCGTGGATGGAGACTCTCTCAGTCGATTCGGCCATGGATACAGCTCGAGGTTTGATGGCGCGGGTTACAAGAGCGGCGGCGGAATGACAGCGCCAGCAAACAATGTTGGGAGTGTTGCCACGCCGAAGTTGTCCGCGCTGGTGGTGGCCCACAACGAGCAAGCGCAACTTGCGGATTGCTTGGAAACGCTGACTTTTGCGGACGAGATTGTTGTGGTTCTCGACGATTGCACTGACAACTCCCGAGACATCGCTACACGCTTCACCGACCGGTTGGTCGAAGGATCGTGGGAGATCGAAGGACCGCGGCGCAATGCGGGGATTGATGCCTGCGCCGGGGATTGGATCCTGGAAGTAGATGCCGACGAACGGGTGCCCGACGCGTTGGCCCGGGAAGTTCAGGAGAAGATTGCGAGCGCTGAACCAGGCTTTTTCCTCATCCCATTTGATAACTACATCGGCACCCGTTTGGTGCGCCACGGTTGGGGCGGTTCCTGGGGTGTGAGCGCGACGGAAAGATTATTCTCCAAAGGCGCCAAAAGATGGGGTGAGAGCCAGCGTATTCATCCGAAGACTGAATTGACCGGTCCGAAGCGTTGGTTGACGAACCGTATGATCCATCATGTGGACGACAATATCTCCGATATGATCCGCCGCCTCGACCGTTATACCGCTGCAAAGGCGGCAGACATGCGGGCCAGTGGGAGCCGAGAGGGGTTCTGGCGCAATTTTCGGCGCCTCTTTACGCGTTTCTGGAAATGCTACATCAGCCGGAAAGGCTACAAGGAAGGCTATTATGGCTTCCTGATTGCATTGTTCGCGGCGATCTGGCCGATGATTTCCTGGCTGCGTTTCAAGCTTGAAAGCGACTAATGCGTCTGATGATGTCGATGGCGGGCGCCCGCCACGGAGGCGCTGAGGCGTTTTTTGAGCGCTTGGCGATGGCATTCGCCCGGCGAGACGTCAAGATTCAGGTGGCTATCCGTCGAGATGATGACAGGGCTGAGAGGCTCGGGGCGGCAGACATACAGCCGATCCAACTGCCCTACGGCGGTCCCTTCGATTTCACGACGAGGCGCAAGCTCACGCGGGCGGTTGATGCGTTTTCTCCGCACATATTTCTCAGCTTCATGAGCCGCGCCGCGAAATTCGCACCGCCGGCGCGCCCTCGAGAACGATTGCATATTGCCCGGCTGGGCGGCTACTACGCAGGAAAATACTATCAGGCTTGCGATCATCTCATCGGCAACACGACAGATATATGCCGTCACCTGATTGAAGAAAAATTCGCAATGGAGCGGGTTCACTATCTCCCAAATTTCGTCGATGAGAGGCTGGCGACCGCCGCGGACAGGGCGCAATATGGCACCCCCGCAGAGGCACCTTTGGTGGTGGCGATGGGGCGCCTGCATGAGAACAAGGCCTTCGATATTCTGATTGAAGCGCTGGCGGAGGCGCCAGGAGTTCATCTTTGGCTCGCCGGTGACGGTCCGCTGGCGTCGGACATGAAAAAGCTCTGCCGCCGCAAAGGCCTGGAGGATCGTGTGCGGCTTCTAGGCTGGATTGACGATCCATCCAGCTTGCTGGAAGCTGCCGATATCGTCGCGGTCCCATCCCGTCGCGAGCCCTTGGGCAACGTGGTTTTGGAAGCTTGGGCACGCCGGAAGCCGGTTGTTGCGGCGGCGAGCGAAGGGCCAGCGCAGCTGATCGAAGATGGATCAAACGGGTTGCTGTGTGCGGTGGATGATGTGACTGGACTTGCTGCTGCGCTGCGGCGCCTGGCGGATGATAGAGAATTTGCGGAGGCAATCGCCACCGCCGGCTACGAAAATTATCGTGAACGGTTTAGTGAAGCGTCAGTCGTCGATGCCTATCTGACTTTGTTTAAACGGCTATGCGACGATGCCGATATTGATTGGAAGGGTGAATGAACGACGCGTTCGAATTGATCATTGAGAAAGGCCGATGCTTCACGCCCGCAGGGCAGGTTGACGCCGACATCGGTATTGTCGATGGACGCATTGCAGCCATTGGATCTTTAGCGGGATCTGACGCCCCGGAGCGGTTCGACGCAACGGGTCTGGACGTATTGCCTGGGGTCATCGATACCCAGGTTCATTTCCGGGAGCCCGGGCTGGATCACAAGGAAGATCTGGAGTCCGGAACGCGCGCCGCTGTTTTGGGTGGTGTGACCGCCATATTTGAAATGCCGAACACGTCGCCGCTGACGACCACAGCCGAGGCCATTCAGGACAAGCTGGACCGCGCTCAGGGTCGTGCATGGTGCGACCACGCCTTTTTTGTCGGCGCTACGCCGGAGAATGCGACAGCTTTGGTAGACCTGGAGCGGTATCCAGGCTGTGCGGGCGTGAAAATGTTCATGGGCAGTTCGACCGGATCGCTCCTGGTGTCTGAAGATGCAGACGTGGCGCGCGTTCTGGCCCACGGCCATCGGCGTATGGCTGTCCACTCGGAAGACGAAGCGCGATTGCTGCAACGGCAGGAGATGATCGAGGAAGGTGGCGGTCCCGCCCAGCACCCGGTCTGGAGGGACGCAGAGAGTGCGCGTCTATCGACAGAACGTTTGCTGCGAATGGCGAAATCAGCGGGCCGGCGAATTCACGTGCTGCACATTACCACGGCGGAAGAGATGCCGATGCTGGCAGCAGCCAAAGATTTCGCCACTGTTGAGGTAACCCCTCAGCATCTGACTCTGGAAGCACCGGATTGCTATGACCGGTTGGGTGCCTTGGCCCAGATGAATCCGCCCATAAGGGAAGGGCAGCATCGTGAGGCACTGTGGCGGGCGGTCAGCGCCGGCATTGTCGACGTAATCGGATCAGACCACGCACCGCACACCCTGGAAGAGAAGGCGCGACCCTATCCCGCCAGCCCGTCCGGTATGCCCGGCGTCCAAACCCTAGTGCCAATTATGCTCAACCATGTGGCCGAGGGGCGGCTTTCCCTGGAGCGGTTTGTCGATCTGACCAGTGCCGGCGCGCAACGTATTTACGGCATAGCCGGCAAGGGCCGCATCGCCGTTGGCTATGATGCGGATTTCACCGTTGTCGACCTGAAGGCCTCCCGCACAATCGAGAACAAGATAATGGCCAGTAAGTCCGGTTGGACCCCTTTCGACGGCATGAAGGTAACCGGCTGGCCAATGGCGACGATCATTCGCGGCAAGGTCGCCATGCGCGATCATGAGGTACTGGGCACACCAGTTGGTGCACCGGTGCGTTTCACCGAAACCCTGGGTGCTATCGGCACATAGACTTGACCGCCTGCCATTCCTGATCGGACATTGCGGGCCCGGTGCCTGTTGTCCGACTCTTTATCCTGGCCGCCCGTGTCATTGAATCCGGATGGGTAGACAGATAGGCGCCGAGACCCTGGCTACTACCTTGCTTTGTCGCGACCCACTGGAAAAACGACACCAGGCCCGCACCTTTGATGTTGGTGCGGTTGAGCATTCGGATGGCGATCTCATCCGCTTCCCGCTCCGCGTCCCGGGAATAGCCTTTGGCGATCAGGTTTGTTGCAATCGCGGTCGATTCGCCGACTACGCCCGAGGTGTTGCCGGTCATGGTGGACAGGATTGCGGAGAGCCCCAAAATCTTGACGATATTCTCGGTGC
Organism: Alphaproteobacteria bacterium; assembly: GCA_021776685.1. GTDB lineage: Bacteria > Pseudomonadota > Alphaproteobacteria > Bin65 > Bin65 > JAJFFJ01. The sequence continues at coordinate 13,563 of JAJFFJ010000003.1, read as the reverse complement.
CGTGCCGCTCAATCACGTGGCCGATTTCGTGGGCAAGGACACCGGCCAGGGCTTCTGGGCCAGTTGATTTATCGATCAACCCTCGGAAAATGATGATGTAGCCACCGGGTGCCGCTGCCGCATTTACAAAGTCTGAATTGATGACTGTAATCCGAAATGTATATCGGTGCTTCATGGTTCCGCCGAGGCGGTCCACAAGTCTTGTCAGTGCACGATGCCCGGCGACACCATCACAGGTTCCGCCTTTGCCGCCGATCAGGAGGAACACCTGTTTCTTGACCGCCCGGCCTAGGGCTTCTTCCCATTTGAGCGGAACCATGCTGGCGATGGGCTCTGCAGCCAGTGGCAGGCCTCGCCAAACGGCCACGACCGCCAGCCCAAGCATTCCGACCCAGAACACTGCGCGCTTTGTGGCTGCCCGGTGTCGGTAATCCCGTCTGCGGAGACGGCGCGACATGCGGAGAAGGTCGTCCACCGCACGCCCATCTTCAACAACCAACCGGCCAGGGTCCTGGCGTGACCGCCTGAGACGCACCGGCTGCCCCTTGTGTACTTCTTCGGTGAGGCGAAGATCGTCGATGGGCCAGTCGATGATGTGCCGGTCGGAGTCGAACTGAATTCTCAGATTGTGGTCCACCGATTGAATGGTCACCGAAGAGGCTATGCCAAGCTCGCCATCGAAATAGGTAGCGGATATTTTTTCCATCGGCCTACAGTCCCCCGATCCCGACAAATTCGGCGAGACCGTCGCCGAACCGGGGGCCGTCCGCCTCGCCGCGTCTCAAACCAAAAATATCGACGTCATTCCCAATTGAGATATGGCGCGCCGTAAATTTTGCGGTGCGGTGAATGGTGTAGGGAAAAGCCAGGCCCAGGGTGAACAGGAGCAGCAGGAAATTGGGAATTTTCAGCCAGTAAAGTTGACCTGTAGTGAAGCCGGCGCGAAAGCCACCACCGCGAAATCTTAGCGTTCCGGCAATGTTGTGCATCATCACCTTCTTGTACCAGGGTGACGCCAACTGCCAGGCAAGGAGGATCAACAGATACCCGAAAAGGTTCGCATACTGAATCCAGGCCAGTTGTTCCTTGGATGGTGGACGTCCTGCCTGCAACTCACCCACAATTAGCGAGATCAGAACGCTGTAGGCGGCCACGACAACGACCGCGGTTATCATCCACGCGACGAGGTACGGTACATACATCCCGCCGCAACCCATCCTGGACAGGAAGGGCGCATCTCCCATGCCCGCGCGCTGCATCCGATAACGGAACACAACGGCGTCGGCCCAAGGCTTGGTCCAGCCCAAAGACAACACGTTTAGCATGCCGAGGCCTGCACCAATGCATCCATAGATCCAGGGTGAGCCCCACATGTTGCCGCGCAGCCCTCGCCAGATCGTACGGCTGACGCGGTAGCGGTATGCAGCGAAGATCGCCACGTAATACAGAAAAAATATGATCAGAAAGCCTACCAGAAAAACCAGGTTCAGCATGATGATGTTGGCTTGGGGCGTGTCATAGGGCGGGTCGACCGTCATCCAGGTAACCAGGCCGATGAAGGGCGCATAAAAGACCACCAGAATGATCATGAACGAGACGAAAATTTCCAACCCGGTTCCACAATACTCGAACCGATCATCGCCAACCCGCATGTGACTCCAGATATACCGCCGTATACGTGTCTTCCCCCAGAATCGATAAAAGCCCAGCGTAAGAATATTGAGGACAACATTGGTCAGAAACAGAATCAGGATCTCACTGGCTTTGCCGTCGTAGACCAGTTCAGGTCGATCTGTTGGGACGGGCTTCGCCGTGGCGGTTTTCGGGCCCTTGGGAATATCGGAGAAGTTTTCCTGCTCGTCTAAATGCGACACGGCCATTCCCCGCTGAGCGTGAAGAAATACAACTCGTTAGTCGTCAAATGGCGCAAGGGCCCAGCCTGTGACCAACGCGCCCACTTACGGCGTCATTGCCGGTGTGATACGTTCCAGCAACTTCGATAGACATTTGGTACTTGGGGGAGGTCATGGGATTCAAGGCCATTCTGCTGGAAGGCGAAGACGGCAATATTACTGCGGGCGTCAAGGATGTTGATGAGAGCGCTCTGCCGGACGGCGATGTGACCGTCGATGTCGCTTACTCGGACATCAACTACAAAGATGGATTGATCCTGAAGGGAATGGCCCGCCTGGTTCGGAACTACCCGCATATTCCGGGCATCGACCTGGCCGGCACGGTATCTGCGTCCGACAATCCGGATTACCTGCCAGGCGACAAGGTCGTCCTGACGGGCTGGGGCTTGGGTGAGCGCCACTGGGGCGGCTATGGCCAAAAGGCGCGGGTCAAGGGTGATTGGCTCGTCAAGCTGCCTGAGGGCATGACCGAGCTGCAGGCCATGGCCATCGGCACTGCGGGTTTCACCTCCATGATTTCGGTCATGGCCATGGAACACAATGGCCTGCGAAAAGATGGCGGCCCGGTACTGGTCACAGGCGCGACTGGTGGTGTTGGCAGCGTAGCTGTGGCGATTCTCGGGGCGCTTGGCTACGAGGTCGCAGCGTCTACTGGCAAGGAAAGTGAGCACGATTTCCTCAAATCACTGGGTGCGACGGAAGTTGTGGGCCGGCTCGAAGCGAGCGGCAAACCGCTCGAAAAAGCATTGTGGAATGGGTGTGTTGACACAGTCGGAGGCGAAACGCTGTCGACGGCGTTTGCCCAGTGCAATCTGCACACCTCGATCGCAGTGCTTGGCAACGCCGGCGGCAATGAGTTGAACACAACCGTATTGCCCTGCCTGCTCCGTGGCGTCAGCCTGCTTGGTATTGATTCGGTGATGTATCCGGTTGAGCCACGGAAGGAAGCCTGGCGCCGGTTGGCCACAGAACTGCCGGCGGAGAAGCTTGAGGCGCTGACGGAAGTGATTCCGCTGGCTGCCGCAATGGAAGCTGGCGAGAAGATTCTTGCTGGCGGCATGCGCGGACGTACGGTGATCGACGTCAACGCCTAGTCAGGATCGTTTGGCCTGTAGATCACTTTACCCTGTTGCACATCCCAAATTTCATCCAGATATTCGCCGCCGTCTCGTTCTTTCACTGCCTGCTTGAATCCAACATCTTCGGCGCGATGCTTGAAGGCCATGCCCTCGGGTGAATGCCGGGTAATGCCGTCGAAGATCGTCGCGATCATCTGAGTGGTTTCCAGGCCCATGTTGGTCAGCGCTTGATTGATCATCAGTTTTTGCATCATCAACTGATTCTTGGGCACGCCGGCCATCCGCTCCGCAATCTGGTCGACACGGGCGTCGAGGCGGTCCGCCGGAACGGCATCCGTAATTAGCCCGATCGCCTTGGCCTCCTTGCCGTCGATCAGGTCACCCGTCAGCAGCATCCGCTTCGCGCGCTCGGCGCCAACGCGGTAGACCCACATCGCGGTGGTGGGGCAGCCCCAGGCGCGCGATGGCGGATAGCCAATTTTCGCATCTTCCGCCATGACGATGATATCGGTGCTGAGTGCGATGTCCGATCCTCCCGCAAAGGCATAGCCGTGCACTTTGGAAATGACCGGTTTGTAGCTGCGCCAGAGGGACATGAATTTTTCGGTGAATTCTTTCATCACCGCATAGTCTTTCATCGGATCCCAGGGCATCTGTTCCTGGATAAGGTCCGTTTTCGATTCGGCAAATTCCTTGAGGTCGTAGCCTGAGCAGAAGGCGTCACCATTGCCCGACAGGACAATCACGTGGATGCTGTCGTCGGCATTGGCTTCTTTCACGGCCGTCTCGATTTCTTCGGGCGTCTTTTCGCCGATGGCGTTCAGCCGCTCAGGCCGATTGAAGGTAATGCGGGCAATCCGCCCGTCTTTCTCATAGGTCAGGGTTTCGTAGCTCATTGACCATGTCTCTCGGGTGGCGCCGTTGGCTGGAAATTGGGATTGAGGCGGGCAGGCCCGGCCGATATCGTCAAACGACAGGCGCAGGGTTGTCGGGCGGCCAGCCTACAAACAAACGGGGATGATAGGAATGGCGGAAGGTGCTGATGGCACCGTGCGTCCAAGCCAAAGCGCCGAACCGGCTGGTTTCCGCGGATGGTATGTGGTGGCCGGCTCGTTCATCGTCCTGTTTGTCGTTTTCGGCGCGGCCTACTCTTTCCCGGCCTTTTTTGACGAGTTGTACCGGCAATGGCCCGGCTCACGCCGGGATATCTCCCTGGCCTTCGGGGTCATGGGCATCGTCTATTTTCTGGTTGGCGCCCTCGCCGGTCCCCTGGCGGACAGGATAGATCCGCGCTGGGTCATTGGCAGCGGCGTTATTCTGGTCGGTCTTGGGCTGATTGCGGGAAGCTTTGCGACCGAGTTGTGGCATTTCATTCTGGCTTACGGCCTGTGTGTGGGAGTTGGTATTGGCTTCGCATATGTTCCCTGCGTCGCTCCGGTACAGCGGTGGTTCATGCGCCGCAGGGGAGTGGCCTCAGGAATCGCGATTGCCGGGATCGGTTTCGGAACGTTTGCGTCGCCGCTGATCGCGGCCTGGATCATTGGCTTTGCCGACTGGCGCACGGCCTATCTGATCCTTGGCATTGGCGCTCTGGTTTTGGGCCTCGCGGGCACCGCTTTGATCATCCGGGGGCCGGAGGCGGTGGGGCAGTGGCCAGACGGTGATACGCCCGCCGGCCCGAATCCGTCGCCCTCAACGACAAGCGGCTTGACGGTGCGCCAGGCGATTTGCTCCAAGCCGTTCCTCATCCTGTATACGGCGTCGCTGATGCTGAGTTTTCCCCTGTTCGTCCCCTTCGTCCATCTGGTGCCGTCGATGCTCGACGCCGGCCTTTATGACAAGGAGACCGCGGTCGGTGTCGCCAGCCTGATCGGCTTGGGAAGCCTGGCAGGCAGGTTTCTGATTGGTCCCATCTCCGATAAAGCCGGTCGTCGGCCGACCCTGATCGCCCAATATATTGGGATGGCCCTCATGCTGTTGGTTTGGCTGTCGACATCCAACCTGTGGCTGTTGGCGATATTCGCGCTGGTCTTCGGTACCTGCTATGGCGGGTACGTTGCCCTCGCACCCGCCGTTATCGTCGACTACACCGGCACCCGCAATGCCAGTGGTATCCTCGGGCTATTGTATACCAGTGTCGGGCTTGGCACTTTTTTTGGACCGGTGCTGGTGGGAGCCGCCTTCGACGAATTGAAGGACTACACATGGCCGCTGGTGGTCTGCGCCGGCGTTGCCATGATGGCCGCGGCAATCAGCTTCCTGCTGCCAAATCCACAGGCATGGAGGGCCAAAAATGGCCTTGCCTGAGACGTGGCTCTTGCTGGCGGAAGATCATGGTGCCGCCGGTGAGAATCGAACTCACGACCCCACCCTTACCAAGGGTGTGCTCTACCTCTGAGCTACGGCGGCATCGGCCCGGGACTGTCGAGCGTAATGGGGCGGGACCATGCCATAGCCCCTGAATCTTGGCAAGAAATCAGCCCGGACGCGATGTCGGCTGTGTCAATATGGATCGCAGCGAAAAAAAGCAGGGCGGCTTATGGCCAAAGACAAAAAATCGTCGAAAATGGAGCAGGTAAAAGCTGATAAGGCGCAGCGGGAACAGGCGCGTGAAGACCGCCTGAAAGAGGCCCTCCGGGAAAATCTGCATCGGCGCAAGGCCGATTCTCGGCGGTCCGAACCGGAGAAACGCAGCTAAATTTGCCGGGTCTCGGGATTCCGCAGTCGGATCAACGCCTTGAGTCGATTGGTGCCGTAAGGTAGAAGCGCCCAGAGAGGTAACAAGCTGCCATACGGGCGCAACGCACGTCCGTGGCAACGAGGGGTAGATCGTGGACCGCATCCGTGTAGTTGGAGGCCGGCCTTTAAACGGCCAGATTGCCATCAGCGGCGCAAAAAATGCGGCGCTTCCCCTGCTGGCGGCCACGCTGCTGACCGGAGACAAGATCTCTTTCACCAACATGCCGGGTTTGGCGGACATCAAGACCATGTCCGCCCTGCTGGAGCAGCATGGCGCAGAGGTTGAGCGTGAGGGCGATTTTCTGTCGGTCAAGGCGGAAGAAATTCCGAATACCGTTGCGCCCTATGACCTCGTGCGCCGAATGCGTGCCTCAATCCTGGTGCTGGGCCCGTTGCTCGCCAGGTTCGGCAACGCAGTGGTTTCGCTCCCCGGTGGTTGCGCCATCGGCACCCGCCCCGTGGACCTTCACCTTAAAGGCCTCGAAGCCTTGGGCGCGAAGATAGAATTGGGCCGTGGTTATATTCACGCCTCGGCAGAGGGGGGCTTGATTGGCGGCGAGATCGACTTCCCGGTTGTTTCGGTGGGCGCAACTGAAAACCTGTTGATGGCGGCCGCTCTCGCAAAGGGAGAGAGCAAGCTGGTGAACGCCGCGAGGGAGCCGGAAATTGTTGACCTCGCGAATCTGCTAGTCGCGATGGGTGCGCAGATTGAAGGGATCGGCACAGATGTACTCACCGTCCAGGGGGTGGACCAACTCCACGGTGCGGAACATTCAGTTGTCGCTGACCGAATTGAAGCAGGCACGTACGCCATCGCAGCGGCGATCACCCGCGGCGAAATCGAACTGACGAAAGTCGACCCTACCTTATTCGACTCGCTTCTCGACCTGATGGAAAAGGCGGGCGTCGTGGTCGATCGTGGTACTGACAGCGTCAAGATTTCTTGCGGGGAAATGGATCTTGTCGGTGCCGACGCGATCACCGATCCGTATCCTGGTTTTCCGACCGACTTGCAGGCGCAGTATATGGCGCTTATGTGCACCGCGAAGGGTGCGGCGATGGTCACAGAAACGATATTTGAAAACCGCTATATGCATGTGCCGGAACTCAGCCGAATGGGTGCGGACATCAATGTCCATGGCGCATCCGCCATGGTGCGCGGCGTGGACATTTTATATGGCGCCGAGGTGATGGCGACGGATCTTCGCGCCTCGTCGTCGCTGGTTTTGGCAGGCCTTGCGGCGGAAGGTGAGACCTTGGTCAATCGCGTCTATCACCTGGACCGAGGTTATGAGCGGCTTGAGGAAAAGCTGGCCGCATGTGGTGCCGAAATTGCGCGGGTGCCGGAAGAATGACCCAACTGCGCCTGCGAGCGTCAGACGCGGGTGACCTGACTGTTTTTGCATCAGTCCTGCAAGACGCCATCGTTCCCGTATCTGATGTCGCATTTGTCCCGGGTGAACGCCGTTTTGCCATGGTCGCGAACCGTTTCCTTTGGGAATTAGTCACCGACGACAAGAAAAAGGCGCAATATCAGCGCGTCAATTGTGGCGTCGTGATTGAGCAGGTTGGCAGTGTAAAAAGCCGGGGCCTTGACCTTGGTGATCGAAGCAAGATGCTGGATCTTCTGACATTGCAACAGGATGATCACGGCATACGTCTGGTGTTTTCCGGAGATGCCGAAATTCAGCTTCTGACGAACACCGTCGATGCTCGGCTCGAGGATATTGGTGAGCCGTGGCCAACTCAGTGGCGGCCAGGTCATACCAACTAAACCAACGACCGGGTCTGATTGTAGGCAGACTCCAACCAACGGCCTGCCAAAGCTATGAACGCCAACCAACCTCTCACCATTGCTGTTCCGAAAGGACGGATTCTGAGCGAATTGCGCCCGCTTATGCGCGGCGCGGGCCTCGAACCGGAGGCAGCATTCGATGACGATAGCGCGCGTCAGCTGCGGTTCGCGACGAACGTCCCTGGCGTCGAGCTTATTCGGGTCAGGAGCTTCGACGTTGCCACATTTGTGGCCTTTGGTGCGGCCCAGATTGGCGTGGCTGGCAATGATATTATTATGGAGTTCGATTATCCCGACCTATATGTGCCGCTCGATCTGGAGATCGGCAAGTGCCGTGTCTCCGTGGCGGAGCCGCTGGAGCTAAGGGCGACGGACGATCCGAGTCGGTGGAGCCATGTGCGTGTGGCGACCAAATATCCCGCCATCACCCGGCGCCATTTTGCTGCCAGGGGGGTCCATGCGGAGTGCATCAAGCTGAATGGCGCAATGGAATTGGCGCCGACGCTGGGCCTTTGCCGCCGGATCGTCGACCTGGTTTCCACAGGCAAGACGTTGGAGGCCAATGGCCTCGTCGAAGTGGAAAAAATTGCCGATGTCACTTCGCGATTGATTGTCAATCGCGCGGCGATGAAGACCCGGCCAACGGAAATTCGCCATTGGATCGACGGATTTGGCCGGGCCGTTCAGGCGGTGCGCCATGCCGCGTAGATTTAGTAGCGCTGATCCGGACTTTTGGGCGCGCGTCGAGGCCTATTTCACCGTGCCGAGGGCGACCGAAGACGACGTGCGCGGCGCCGTCGAGAACATCATCTCTGATGTTCGGGCACGCGGTGACGCCGCGGTACGGGAATACACGCAACGCTTTGATGGATTTCATCTGCAGGAGGACGATTTTCGGTTGTCCGATGCCGAAATCGATGCGGCGGCTGACAAATGTGAGCCAGATGTAAGAGAGGCTTTGGCGGTAGCCGCCGGACGCATCCAGAGCTTTCACCGCAAACAGTTGCCCGAGCCGGAAAGCTACACGGACGACGCTGGTGTTATTCTGGGCGCGCGATGGACGCCGATTGATGCGGTAGGCATCTACGTGCCTGGCGGCCAGGCGGCCTACCCGAGTTCGGTCCTGATGAATGCGATTCCCGCCTCTGTCGCAAGCGTGCCACGAATCGCGATGATGGCGCCCATGCCGGACGGGATCCTAAATCCTGATGTGATGGCGGCGGTCAGGTTGGCAGGCATCACTGAGGTGTTTCCGGTTGGTGGCGCCCAGGCGGTGGCAGCGCTCGCATACGGTACGGACTCAGTCATACCCGTGAATAAGATTGTTGGCCCTGGCAATGCCTATGTTGCCGAGGCCAAGCGGCAGGTTTTTGGGCAAGTCGGCATCGACATGATTGCCGGGCCGTCGGAAATTCTCGTCGTCGCCGATGGGCATAACGATCCTACTTGGATCGCCGCAGATCTGTTGTCCCAGGCGGAGCATGATGCGGATGCCCAGTCCATCCTGATCACCGATGACGCTGTATTTGCCGAAACGGTTGTTGAAGCCATCGACGATCTTCTCACGACTTTGCCGCGAGCCGATGTGGCGCGGCAAAGTTGGCAGAGCAATGGTGCGGTCATAGTTGTCGATCAGATCGGCGATGCGGTATCGCTGGTGGATCTGATTGCGCCCGAGCATCTTGAACTGGCGCTCGCGGAGCCCCAGGATTTTGCCGACCGGGTTCGCAACGCTGGCGCGATATTTTTGGGCCGGCATACGCCGGAAGCCATTGGCGACTATGTTGCTGGTCCAAACCACGTCCTTCCCACGTCGCGCAGCGCCCGCTTTTCTTCTGGCCTAAATGTGCTGGATTTCATGAAGCGGACCACCCTGGTCACCTGCGATGCCGAAAGCCTGAATAAAATTGGACCTTCGGCCGTTACCCTGGCGCGGGCAGAGGGACTGGACGCTCACGGGCTTTCTGTTTCGATCAGATTGGACGCCAAAGACAGCGACTCTGGCGCCGGCGCCTGAGGAGCAGTGGAGGGTGGATCCTACGAGCAAGATCGCCAGCATCGACCTCGACGAACGCACGGTCGTCCGCCGCAGCGCTGATATAGAGCACGAACGCGCGGTTGCGATCTTCGACATCCTCGAAGAGAACCATTTTCAGCCGAATATTGAGCAGCCAGGACCTTACAATCTGAAACTGTCAGTCGAGGAAAATCGTCTGATCTTCGATATATGTTCGGCTGAAGACGCGCCCCTTAGCCGTGTGCCGTTGGCCCTCGGCGGGTTCCGGCGAATCATCAAAGACTATTTCACCGTCTGTGAAAGCTACTACGACGCCATAAAGACATCTTCACCCAGCCAGATCGAGGCGATCGATATGGGGCGGCGGGGCCTGCATAACGAAGGCTCTACCATACTTCAGGAAACGCTCAGTGGGCGGATCGAGATCGACTTCGATACAGCCCGCCGGCTTTTCACGCTTCTCTGCGTGCTCCAGATCAGGTGACCGGGGATGGCGGGAGGGTTGCCGGGAAGTGTCCTGTTTGCTTGCACCATGAATTCGATTCGTTCGCCGATGGCGGAGGGATACCTCAAGTATCTGCACGGCCAGCATGTTTATGTGGATTCGGTCGGCGTACGCAGTGGCGAAGTCGATGGATTCGCAGTCGCCGTGATGGCGGAATTGGCCATCGATATAAGCGAGCATAACGCGAAAAGCTTCGATGAACTGGAAGACAGCAGTTTCGACGTGGTGGTGACCCTGTCTCCGGACGCACATCATCAGGCATTGGAATTGACGCGGTCGCTCGCGGTGGAGGTTGAATACTGGCAGACCATCGACCCCTCGGGCATATCAGGCAATCGGGATGTGCAATTGGATGCCTATCGGGCCACGCGTGACCATCTGATCCAGCGTATTCGTCACCGTTTTCCGCCACAGGCAAAACCATGACTGGCGAAGCCTGGCGCAGCCTGATGAGAACGCTGCCTCCGAATGCGGACATCGGCTGGATGACCGCGAACGATGGCGTGCCGATCAGATATCTTCTTTCGAATGCCAAGGTTTCTCGGGGCACCGTTGTATTTGTCAACGGCCGGACCGATTTTCTGGAAAAATACAACGAGACTTATCGCGATTTCCTGGCCGCGGGTTGGTCGGTCGCCGCTCCAGAGTGGCGGGGCCAGGGACTATCAGGACGGGAACTCGACAATTCCAACAAGGGTCACGTACGCAGCTATCACCATTATGTGGCCGACTTCCGGCAGTTCATCTCCGAGGTTGTGATGCCCAGATATTCGCCGCCCTATGTCCTGATTGGCTATTCAATGGGTGGGCTGGCCGCTGCACTTTTTCTGATGGAAACCGGCGGTGGCGCATTTGACAGCGCGATCTTGGTTGCGCCGCTATTCAAGGCAAGAACTGACGGAGTACCAAACTGGCTGGCCCGCAGCATGGGGCGGTGGATGACGGCTATCAACCTGGGAAATGGGTACTGCGTGGGCAGGGGGGATTTTGACTTTGATGACGGTGAACAGGTCTGGCCAAAGCTGGTGACCACGCCAGAACGTTTCTACGAGGTGCGCGAACACATCCGCCGTCAGCCCGAACTTGCAATTGGTGGTCCCACTTGGCACTGGTTGGATGCGACCTTCGACGCGATCAATCGGGTTTCAGAACCAGCAGCCTTCGCCGACTTGGCGGCGGAACTGCATTTCATTGTCGCAGAAAACGATCAGGTTCTGTTCAACAGTGCCACGCGCCTGGCTGCTGACAATGCCGGGGCCCGCAGCTTTGCCGTGATCGCGGGCGCCCAGCATGACCTGTTCGTGGAACGGACAGATATCCGGAAACGGGCAATCGCGGCGATACTTGGTATTCTAGAAACACAGGCTGCGGCCCCCTGAACCTTGACCCGCACAGTTCCTGCCGCCATCTTTCGCGCGGCGTCCAAAACGCAGCCAAAGGTAGGGTATGGCCAAGGAAGAACTTCTTGAATTCTCCGGCACCGTCACAGAGGTGCTGCCCAATGCGATGTTCCGCGTAACGCTGGACAACGAACACGAGATCCTGGCGCACACATCCGGGAAGATGCGCAAGAATCGCATCCGTGTGTTGGCTGGCGACCGTGTCACAGTGGAAATGACACCTTATGATCTGACAAAGGGCCGGATAACTTTCCGGTTCAAGTAGGAGCAGGTATTGGCTGCGCCTGCTGCCAGGCGTTCCTTTATTTTGGCGTCGGCATCACCCCGGCGTCTTCAATTGCTTCAGCAGGTTGGTCTGACCCCAGCCGAGGTGATCCCAGCCGATATAGACGAGCGTGCGGGGAAGGCGGAATCGCTTGGTGGTTATGCGCGCAGAATGGCTGTTGGGAAAGCGACGGCAATTGCCAAACAGAATCCGGATGCGCTGGTTCTTGCCGCGGATACGGTCGTTGCATGTGGCCGGCGGATTTTGCCCAAAGCCGATGATATGGCGACTGCCGAGGCGTGTCTCGCGATGCTATCCGGACGGCGTCATCAGGTCGTCGGTGGCATCTGCCTGATTGGAATGCGAGCCCAGCCGCTGGTGCGCACGGTTAGAACGACTGTGAAGTTCAAGCGCCTGACACCAGGCGAAATTGCGGAATATCTTCTGTCCGAAGAGTGGCAAGGCAAGGCAGGCGGCTATGCCATCCAGGGCATTGCAGCCAAATTTGTCACCTTTCTGAGCGGGTCGTATAGCAATGTCGTTGGCCTGCCGCTGCATGAGACATGCCAGCTTTTGGGTGGGAACTCGAGGACCAATAGTCCAGATAGTTGACCACTGAAAATACCCCCAGGGCCGAGCAAGGGGCTTGCGATGGCAGCAACTTCGTGGCACGGGTGCGCGCATCAGGGGAAGGTGAAGCGTGACTGATCAGCGGCCATTTCCAGTTCCAGTACGTCGTGGTGCCCTGTGCCCGGAATGTGGGCAGTCCACCGACCACGGATTTCGGCCATTCTGTTCGAAGCGATGTGCGGACCTTGATCTCGGCCGATGGCTCGATGGCAGGTATCGAATTCCTGTGGATGAAGAGCCGGAAGAAGACGCCTAGCAGGACAAATGGCCGCCAGGAATTTCCGCGCGGCCCTGGTGGACAGCCGCATCGAGTTCGCATATAAGGCCTGCTTCGCGCCTGCGAGGGCGCGAAAACTTTGCCCAGGTAGCTCAGTTGGTAGAGCACATGACTGAAAATCATGGTGTCGCTGGTTCGATTCCAGCCCTGGGCACCACTTCCCCTTTCCGCTGACGTTCACAGATGTCCATTAGTGTCCAACGTCGGGCGGGAAATAGGATAGTTTTTCGCATACGGTTGTCCAATGGCGTCCTAAATTGTGTGTTGGTATCCGGCTTAATTGTTGGTATTTTCGTTGGTATCTGGAAGTGCCTCGGATCGAGATACCAACATGCCGCTATCCGACGTTCAAATCCGAAAAGCGAAACCCGCTGAAAAAGTCACAAAGCTCGCCGATGGAGGCGGCCTTCACCTTATGGTCACATCCCAGGGCTCAAAGCTTTGGCGATTGGCCTACAGGTTTGCGGGAAAGCAGAAGACGCTCGCGATTGGCGCATACCCAATCGTGTCATTGGAGAAGGCGAGGCAAGCCCGAACGGCAGCCAAGACGCTTCTGGCTGAGGGCATTGATCCGGGCGAGGCCAAAAAAGAGGAAAAGCGAAAGCGGAAGTTGGCGTCTGAGAACACATTTGAGGCGGTGGCTGATGAATGGCTTAGAAAGCTACGAAGGGAAAAGCGCGCGCCGACCACGCTAGTGAAGATCGAATGGCTTCTGTCCCTTGCACTGCCAACTCTGGGGCACCGACCAATTGCGGGCATATCATCCGCCGAAGTGCTGGGCGTTCTCAGGCCCGTCGAAAACCGTGGGCGACTGGAAACAGCCCGCAGGCTTCGCGGGACTATCGGCAGCGTCTTCCGCTTCGCGATTGCGACTGCCTGCGCCGAGAATGATCCAACCGTGGCCCTTCGAGGCGCTCTGGCCGCCCCAACGGTGAAGCACCGC
>JAJFFJ010000020.1 GCA_021776685.1 Alphaproteobacteria bacterium | reverse complement strand
AAAGCTGCGCGACCAGCCAGAAGCGGACTGGGACCTGATCCCCCACGCCACCCTTGTCTGGGTGCTGTTTCCCAATACGGTGATTGTTTTCCAGATCGGCCATCTGGAGCTGTGGCGGCTGTTCCCCGGAAAGGACCCGCTCAACGAGACCGTGTTCCAGGTAGATCTCTACACGCCGAATGAGGTCACCTCGGACGAAGCCCAGGCGCTCTACGACTACAATCTGGACTTCCTGCTCAAGGTGACCGAGAGCGAGGATTTCATCGTTTCCGAGGAAGCCTACCGGGCATTGCAGTCCGGGGCCGTGGACGAGGTCATCTTCGGCCGCAACGAACCGGCGCTGCATCATTTCCATCAGCAAATTCAGAAAGCGATCGCCTAGGAACGCGTTAGCGACCGGGACCGCGCGAACCTACATCGCGTAACCGCCGTCGACGTTGAGCTGCTGGCCGGTGATCCAGCGCGCGCGATTTGAGGCAAGGAACACCACCGCCTCTGCAATCTCATCGGCCGTGCCCAGGCGGCGGAGCGCGGTGTTAGCCGTCGCGGCCTCGAGATAGCGGTCGTCAAAGGCGCCGTCATCAACCAGCGCCTGAAACATCCCGTCCTGAATAACCCCGACACCGACGCTGTTGGCACGTATGCCGAACCGTCCTTCTTCCGCCGCCACGCCGCGGACGATGGCCTCAACCGCCGCCTTGGGCGCGACCGAGAGCAGGTCCTTCACTGCATAACGCTGGATCGCCGGTGTCGCGATTGCAACCAGCGCCCCCCGGCTCTCGCGCAGATGCGGCAGGGCGGCGTGGACCAGATGGAAGACGCCGAATGTATCCGTCTCCATGGTCTCGCGGAAAAGCTGCGGCGACATTTTCGAGATATGCTGCATGTGGATGAAGGGCCCATGAGCGGACACCAGCGTATGGAGCCCGCCAAAGTCGCCTGTGGCGGCATCCACAGCGGCTTTGACCGCCGCGTCGTCGCGCAGGTCCACCTGCACCGCCTGGGCCCGCCGCCCTTTGGCTTCGACCGCGGCGACCGTTTCCGCGGCTGCACCGTGATTGCTGTTATATGTCACGACCACATCGACGCCGTTTTCGGCCAACAGCACCGCCACCGCCGCGCCGATGCCGCCGCTGCCGCCGGTGACAATGGCGCAGCCTGTATCCGGAAAATCACCCATAGCGCCCGCTCCCTCTGCTTTCGCATAAATTCATTTTCTAATCCAAATTAGAAAATTCTTGACCGAGGAGCAATCGTTTGATGGAGTGCCCTCAACGATTTGGGAGAATCCACCATGCATATGGGTTACAGCGCTTTTTTTCAGAACAAGATTCCGGGCATGTCCGATGCCGAGGTCTACGCCCACGAACTGTCGATGGCGGATCTCGCGGAACCACTTGGGTTCGACTCGATCTGGTCCGCCGAGCATCACTTCGACGACTACACCATGTGTCCGAACGTGCTCCAGTTTCTCACCTACATGGCCGGCCGAACCACCCGTGTGAAGCTCGGCTCGATGGTGGTGGTCCTGCCGTGGCACGACCCGATCCGCGTGGCGGAAGAGTTTTCGGTGCTCGACCATATGTCCGGCGGACGGGCGATCCTCGGCATGGGCCGCGGTCTCGGCCGGATCGAGTTCGAGGGATTCCAGAAGGACATGAACGAATCGCGGCAGCGCTTCATCGAATATTCCGATGCCGTATTGAATGCGCTCGACACCGGCACGATCCAGCATGACGGCGAGCTATATAAACAGGTGCCCACGGATATCCGTCCGGCGCCGTTCGCCACCTTCCACGGCCGAGCCTACATGTCAGCGGTTTCGCCTGAGAGCGCCCGGATCGGCGCACGCATGGGTGCAGGCGTGCTGATCATCGCCCAGAAGCCCTGGGACAAGACCCTGGAAGACCTGGAGAATTACCGCACCATCTATCGCGAGGAAAATGACGGCGCCGAGCCGCCGAAGCCGATCATGCTGGCCTTCATCGGCTGTCACGAAGACGCGGCAACCGCACAGGAAATGCGCGCGAAATATATCCGTGGCTACTCAAAATCCGCCCTTGATCATTACGAATTCAACAACGAGGGATTGGCGGACGTGAAGGGCTATGAATATTACGCCGGCCTCTCCAAGAACATTAACAAGCACGGCGTCGACCAGTTCATCGACTTCCTGGCGGACCTGCAGATCTGGGGCACCCCGGATGAGGTCTACAAGAAGATGGCCGACTATCAGCGGATGACGGATTGCGCCGGCTTCATGGGCGTCTTCAGCTATGGCGGGATGCCCCATGACATGGCGAAGCAGAATATCCATACCTTCGCGGAAAAAGTGCTGCCTCGGGTGAAAGCGCTGGACGTGGGCGTGGAAGTGGGCCGGAGCGATATCAATCCGCGGCCCCATCCGATTCAGGCACTGGCCGCCGCGGCGGAATAGAGTCAAACGTCATCCCGAGCGAAGCCGGGCATCGCCCGGCGCGGTACTGGGACCTTGGACTGGGACCTCGGCTTGCTGGCAGGTGAATATAGCGCGCAGGCAAGAACCCTCCGCTCCGGCCCTTCAGGGCTCCGGTCGGAATGACGCGAAGGGAACACGGGTTCTTGAGATAGAGTCAGATTCCGGCGAAAACCCTCGCAGCATTACCAATGGATAAGATCGCCCCATGATCGGAATTACTGCTTACGGCGCCTATGTGCCCCGCCTGCGCCTGCAACGGCAGGCGATTGTCGACGCCAACGCCTGGTTCAACCCCGCCATCAAGGGCCTGGCGAAGGGCGAGCGCGCCATCTGCAACTGGGATGAGGACAGCCTGACCATGGCCGTCGAGGCCGCGCGGGACTGCCTGGCGGGCGAGCGGCCGGAAGAAATTTCCGCGCTCTATTTTGCCTCAACAACCCTGCCCTTCGACGACCGGCAGAATGCCGGCATCATGGCGACCGCGCTGAACTTCGGCGAGGACATCACGGTGATGGATATTGTCGGCTCACAGCGCGCCGGTACGTCAGGTCTGGTCCAGGCAATGGACGTGGCCGGGGGCAAGGGCAGCCCTGGGTTGATCACGGCCAGCGACAAGCGCCGCACCAAAGCTGCAGGCCCCCAGGAGCTGCAATTCGGTGACGCGGCGGCAGCATTTACGGTCGGCAGTGACGGGGTGATCGCGGAATATCTGGGTGGCTATCAACTGGCCATCGACTTCGTCGACCACTATCGCGGCGGCAACGAGGACTTCGATTATAACTGGGAGGAGCGCTGGATCCGCGACGAGGGCTATTTCAAGATTGTCCCCCGCGCAATCGCCGCCGCACTCGAGAAAACCGGTGTCGACGCCGCCACCATCGACCATTTCGTCATGCCCTGCCTGATCCGGCGGGTGCCGGAACGGCTGACGAAAGAGGCCGGCATCAAGGCCGAGGCCATCCGCGACCAGCTGCATGGCAATCTGGGTGAGGCCGGCTCCGCCCATCCGCTGGTCATGCTGGTGGACGCCCTGCAGGACGCAGAGCCCGGCCAGATCATCATGGTTGTCGGCTGGGGCAATGGCTGCGACGTGCTGCTGTTCCGTGTAACCGATGCACTGAAGGACCTCTCACCCCGCAATGGCGTCAAGGGGTCGCTGGCGCGCCGCAAGGAAGACACCAACTACAACCGCTATCTCTCATTCAACAACCTTGTGCTGCAGGACCGCGGCATCCGGGCGGAGGTGGATTCCCCGACGGCAATCAGCGCGCTCTATCGCAACAAGGACATGATCCTCGGCTTCGTGGGCGGCAAATGCCGGACCTGCGGCACGGTGCAATATCCGGCCAGCCGGGTCTGTGTCAGCCCCAATTGCGGCGAGTTCAACAGCCAGGAACCGCATCCGTTCGCGGAAATCCCGGCCAGCATCCAGAGCTGGACGGCGGACAACCTGACCTACAGCCCCGACCCGCCGACCCACTTCGGCATGGTCGTGTTCGAGGAAGGCGGCCGCCTGATGGCGGACATCACCGACGTCAGCCCGGGCGAGGTGGAAGTTGGCATGCCCGTGCGCATGTCCTTCCGCGTCAAGGCCGTGGACGACAAACGGGGTTTCAAGAAGTATTTCTGGAAAGCTGTTCCCGACCAACGGGCGGCGTAATACAAGAAAATCAACTGGGGCGTGGACCGGGGAGGAAAATCAAGAATGAGCATCAACGACATCAAGGCGCTGACCTTCGACACAGGCGGCACAATCCTGGACTGGCACGGGGGCTTTTCCGCCGCCTTTGCCAAGGCCGGTCAGAAGCATGGCATCGACAAGGACTGGGGGGAGATCACCAACGAACTCCGCCGCCGGTCCCTCAAGGCGATGCTGAACCTGGGAGAGAATGAACCGCCCGGTTACACTTTCGACGGCGCGCACCGCTTCACCGTCGATGATCTGGTCAAGGAAAATGGCCTGGACGCCTTTACCGAAGAGGACCTCCACGCGATCGCCTTTGACGCGCCGCACAACTTCGAATGCTGGCCCGACTTTCCGGATACCCAGCCCAGGTTGCGCAAGAAATTCTACGTCTGCTCTTTCACCATCCTGTCCTATCGGCTGATCCTGGACACGGCGAAAAAGAACGGCTTGTCCTGGGACGCCGTCTTTTCCTGCGAGGGCATCGGCAAATACAAGCTGCTGCCTGAGTCCTATCAGACCGTCGCGCAATATCTGCAGCTGGACGTGAGTGAGTGTTGCATGGTCGCCTGCCATAACTTCGATCTGGATGCGGCCAAGGCGGTAGGCTTCAAGACCGCCTTCGTCAAACGGCCGGACGAATGGGGACCGGGCGGGCCGCCGGACCCCGAACCAAATCCCGCCCACGACATCATCGTCGACAGTTTCCCGGAACTGGCCGAGGCGCTGGGGGCGTAGTGAACTAACACACCACCCCGGCCGAGCAGCGCGAGAGCCGGGGACCAGAACGCAGATGCGGCGCCACTGGCCCCCGGATCACCTTCGGCGTCCGGGGTGGTGAGATTTCAAAGGTGGTTCCTAAAACCGCCATCACGACTTAACCTAGGCACAACCGCAGAAGACCCGAATTGAGGAGGCAGTGATGCCGAAAGGAATCAAGGACAAGGTCGCCATTCTGGGCATGGGCTGCTCGAAATTCGGCGAGCGCTGGGACATGAACGCCGAGGACCTGATTGTCGAGGCGGTCGAGGAATGCCTTGATGACGCCGGCGTCGAGCGGAACCAGATCGACGCCGCATGGTTCTCGACGGCGATCGAAGAAGTTCATGTAGGCAAGTCCGGCGTGCCCCTCGCGGTCGCACTGCGCCTGCCTTACATCCCGGTGACCCGGGTGGAAAACTACTGCGCCTCCGGCACCGAGTCCTTCCGCGGTGCGGTCTATGCCGTAGCCTCCGGTGCTGCCGACATCGCCATCGCCGTAGGCGTCGAGAAGCTGAAGGACACCGGTTATGGCGGCCTGCCCCAGCGCATGCGCGGCGCGGTCGCAGACATGTACTGGCCCAACTTCTCCGCCCCGGGCAGCTTTGCCCAGCTCGCCACGGCCTACTCCGCCAAGCATGGTGTGGACGCGGGGGAGCTGAAGAAGGCCATGGCCCAGGTCTCGGTGAAGAGCCATGACAACGGCGCCAAGAACGAGCGCGCCCATCTGCGCAACAAAATCGACATCGACACGGTCCTGAACGCGCCGATGGTCGCCGAGCCGCTCGGCCTGTTCGACTGTTGCGGCGTCTCCGACGGCTCCGCCGCGGCCATCGTCACGACACCAGAGATCGCGCGCTCCCTGGGCAAAACCGACCTGGTCTCGGTCAAGGCCCTGCAACTAGCCGTCTCCAACGGCACCGAGGCGAGCCACAATTCCTGGGACGGCAGTTATTTCATGACCACCCGCCGGGCGGCGGAACGGGCCTATGCCGAAGCCGGCATCAAGAAGCCCCGCGAAGAAGTTTCGATGCTCGAGTGCCACGACTGCTTTTCGATCACCGAATTGGTGACCATGGAAGACCTGTATCTGTCGCCGGAAGGCACGGCCTGGAAGGACATCCTCGACGGCTTCTACAATGCCGACGGCAAGATCCCCTGCCAGATAGACGGCGGCCTGAAATGCTTCGGCCACCCGATCGGCGCGTCAGGTCTGCGCATGCTCTATGAAATGTACAGTCAGATTCTCGGCCGCGCCGGCGAGCGCCAGCTTGACGACCCGCGGATCGGCCTGACCCACAATCTGGGCGGCTTCCCGCACCAGAATGTGAGCAGCGTATCGATCGTGGGCAGGTACGAGAACTAGACCAGCGTCCGGCAGGACGTATCGAGGGCGGGTTTGTCACCCGCCCTTTCGCTTGTTTTTTTAGGCGCGCACGCCATCCAGCAAAATGGCGACAATAGCCTCCGCATCTTCATTGACCGGCAAGGGCGCTTTTTCCCGAAGGCGCTCGATAACAATACCGCGCACGGCCTCGACCAGCAGGCGGGCGAACCGGCGGGCATTCACCGGCCGCAGGTCCCCGGCGTCGACGCCCTGCTGCACCACCTGCTGTAGACGCTCGATATAGCCGTCGACGTAACGGGCCACCGCGTTGCTGGTGACGTCGCCGTCGCTGTCCGGATAAGTGTTCATCGCGCGAAACAACATCTCATGTTCGTCGCAAAACGCCAGGGTCGACCGCACATAGGCGTTGATCGTCCCGATTGCGGACCCGGCATCCGACATCGCTGCATTGACATAGGCTGCCATCTCCGCATGGCCGCGTTCGGTGGCTTCCCGGACCAGCGCACCCTTGCTGTCGAAGTAGAGATAGAGCGTGCCCTTGGAGATGTTTGCTTCTTCGGCGATCCGCTCCATCGACGCCTTCTGCGGGCCGTCGCGGGCGATGACCCGGCGGGCAGCATCGATAATTTCCGACTGCCGGAATTCGGCGACAACATCCTGTTTGGTGCGGGCGGGTTGAGTCATGGTTCGATGATCAGGCTCGCAGGTCAGGAACCCGCACCGAGCTTTTCGCGGCTGATTTTGATGCCCGCGGCATCCCGGTCCCAGGTCTCGGCGGTAATGCCTTCAGCGCGCAGCAGGTTCTTCTGAATCTTCATGGTCGGGGTCTTGGGCAATTCGTCGATGAAGCGGAAGTAACGTGGGACCATGAAGTGTGCCATGCGCGGAATCAGGAACTCGGTCAGTTCCGCCGGGTCAACGGTTTCGCCCGTCGCCGGCTCGACCACGATCATAACTTCGTCCTCGCCATATTCGCTGGGGATCGCGACCGCGGCGGAATTAGCGACCATCGGATGCGCGTTGACCTCACGCTCCACCTCCATGGACGAGATGTTTTCGCCCCGGCGGCGGATGGCGTCCTTGATGCGGTCGACAAAGAAGAAGTCGCCTTCCGCGTCCATGCGGAAGGCGTCGCCGGTGTGGAACCAGCCGTTCCGCCAGGCCCGGGCCGTCGCCTCCGAATCTTTGTTGTAGCCGGAGTTCATGGCCCAGGGCGCATCGGTGCGCAGTAGCAGTTCACCAACCTCGCCCACCGGCACCTCGCAATCATTATCGTCCACCAGCCGCGCCTGTGCGCCCGCCCGGACCACGCCGCACGTACCCGCTTTGGTTGGATTGGCGCCGCTAATGATTGGTGTCGAGGTCTCGGTCATGTTCCAGCAGGCGTAGCCCTCGAAGTTCGAGCGCTGGCAGATCTCCACGGCGTCGGCATTCAGTGGCGCACCCAACAGCGTCTTGAGCGTCGTTGCCTCCTCTTCTGCGGTACGGCCCTGCTTCGCCAGGAAGGTGGCGATGGAGCCGAGCATCATGCAGGTGGTCGACCGGGTCGCATTGATGTCGGACCAAAAGCGCGCCGTGTCGAAGGCGTCGACCAGGCCGATGGAACCGCCGTCGCAGACCATCTTCATGAAGCCGGCCAGACTGGCCGCGTGGAAGAAAGGCAGGTAGCAGAGGCTGCGGTCGTCAGGCCCGGCGTAGTAGCAGGTCGCCTCGCCCATGGACCACAGGTGGAAATAGGACGACAGCACGCCTTTGGACGGCCCGGTGGTGCCTGAGGTGTAGATGATCGACTGGGTATCCCAGGGCTCGATCGGCGCCTCCGGCTCCGGAAGGCTGTCCGGCGGAGGACGGTCGAATATATCCGTACCATGGACGCCGAGCGCCGCCGGCACGTCAACCGCCGGACCGCCAACACTGACCAGGTGCTTCAGCTCGCTGAGATCAATGTCGGCCAATCGGCCGGTCAGCTCGTGGTGGGCAACCATGACGGTGGCGCCGGAATTGCGCACAACATGCTCCAGCAGATTGCCACGATAGGCGGTATTGATCGGTACATGGACCGCACCAAGATAGTTGGCGGCTAGCAGCACGTTGATGATGTCCAGGCCATTTGGCAGCCACGACATGACGCAACCGCCTTTTTCCACACCCAGTTCGCGCAGCGCGTCGGCCGTCGCCAGCACCTGCTGACGCACTTCGGCATAGCTGAGGGTGCGGCCATCGGGAAAGGCGATGAAGGTCTTGTCTCCCTGCTCGCGAGCGTGCCGGTCGAGTACGTAGCGGATGACACATTGATCACGCTGCAGAATCCGTTGATCGGTATGCGGGTCCGACATCCCTTTTCTCCCTCAGCTTGCAAGAGCGCGCCGCCGGGTTACGGGCCATTTCGCCCGCCCCACGGTCGCTCAAATCTTGCTCTATCATCGGCGTTTAGTACCCATGTGTCAAATTAATTGACTCATGGGTCAGTTTGATTATCATAGAGTTCATTCGGCTAGAAAAATCAACGCGCCGGCCCCATTGGGCACGGTGCAATTACGCAAGGACTTGCCCATGTTCCCCATCGACCGTCGCGCCGTGCAGAACATCTGGTACCCCGCCCCGGACGTGATCCCGGCGCTGTGCGCTGCCCTGGACGACGTACCGGCGGACACCTGGAACGGCTGCGCGACCCTGGAGGAACTGGCGGAGGCCATGACGCCTTACCTGGAGGCGCATGGCGGACGGCGCGAGGACTTCGTCTGGTCGATGGAGCGGCATTTCTCCGAGCCCTATGGCCCGCTGCCCAAAGCAACCCGCACCTTCTTCGCCGGCATCCCGGACATGTTTCTGGCTCATGCTGCGGATGACGACGGCGTCGAGCGTATTGCCGGCCCCCGCCAGTATGACGGCAGCGCCGATCTGCCGGATGACTACCGTGAATGGCTCGAGAAGCTGTTCTACGCCCACGGCGAGTGCATGGTGCCGCTCTTTGGCGAAGAGGCCAAGGACGTGGGCAGCATGTACGAGATCATTGACGAGAAAATCATCCGTCAGGCGCCGAACGCCACGGGCCGGCTGCGCTTCTCCAACTTCGCCAACGAGGAGCTGCGCCACACGTTTTTGTTCTACGAACTCTACAGCGCCTACGATCCGCAGCTGCCCCACAAAATCCATCAGCACGAGCTGGAAGTCTTCCGCGCCTATATGGAAGTGAAGACCGACGGCACCTGGCTCGACTACGCCATCTTCAACATGCTGGCGGACCGGCTCGGCACCTATCAGGCCTTTGAATGGGTGCAAAGCTCCTACGCACCACTCGCCGGCGTGGCGCTCAAAATCGTCAAGGACGAACGCGGTCACTGCAACATGGGTTATCTGAACGTGCGGGACTTTCTTGAGTCCTCCGACGAAACGGGACGCGCGCATGTGCAGAAGCGCCTCGACGAACATTTCTACCCGTTCCACATGGCGGCCTTTGGCGGCGAGAACTCCCGCAACAGCGAGATGTGGCGGCGCATGGGATTGAAACAGCACAGCAACGAGAAGCTGCGGTACGCCTATCACACCGAAATGCAGCAGGTCCTCGATAGCCTTGATCTCACGGCCCCGGACTATGACGACGCCAAGACCCGCGGCCTGGAAGCCGCCGCAGCCCTCAAGAAGGCAGCGGCCTAGGTCACAAGACGGTCCGGCGCAGGCGAGGGATCGGGCGACGGCGGCGCCTGGGCAGTCTCCGCATCCAGACTGCCGCGCAGGATCACACAGGCCGCCAGATCACCGGTGACGTTAACGACCGTGCGCGCCATATCGAGTAACCGGTCGACCCCAAGCACAAGCACCAGTCCGGCCGCCGGAATGCCAAATCCGGTTACCACCGTCGACAATATGACAATACTGACACCGGGCGTGCCGGGTGCGCCGATCGACGCCGCCACCAGGGTAAAAACGATCAGCGTTAGGTCGCCGACGCCCAAGGTGACATTTGATAGCTGCGCCAGGAACAGCACGGCAACGGCCTGGTAGAGTGCAGTGCCGGCCATATTGATCGTCGCACCCAGCGGCACCACGAGACTGGCAATCCGTTCGCGCACGCCCAGCCGGGTGACCGCCGTTTCAATCGACACCGGCATCACCGCCGCCGAACTGGAAGTCGAGAAGGCGAGCAGCTGCGCACCGCCAATATTCCGCGCGAACCAGAAAGGGTTACGCCTCCCCAGAACCCAGACCAGCAAAAGATATATTATGTAGAGCGCCAGGAGCCCGACCAGGACCGTGCCAACATAGGCGCCGAGCCCGCCGAGGGTTGCGAGACCTACTTTGGATACAGCCTGGGCCATCAATCCGAATACCGCCCAAGGCGTCAGGAACATCGCCCATTTGACAATTGTCATGGCGATACCAAGAAGCGCATTCATGAATCCGAGAAAGGGCGCCACGAGCTCGGGGTCGACCTGGCGTGCGGCCAGGCCCAGCAAGATTGCGATCAGCACGATCGCCAGCAGGTCACGGTCCAGAATCGACTTCGTCGGATTGGTCGGGATCAGCTTCTCGATCAGATCCGGCACCTTTTTCAGTGATGGGCTTGCTGCACTAGGGGCGGTCGCCGGCTTGGCCGCTGCACCCGCGGGCATGGTGACCTGACTGCCGGGATTGATGGTCGTTGCAAGCACCAGGCCGAGAGCCGTTGCCGCCAGCGTGGTCAGCACCACAAAAGCCAGAAGCCTTGTGCCCACCCGACGCAGTTCGCTGCCCGTGGCCCGGCCGGTCAGGCCCTGGATGATCGACGCGAAAACAAGCGGCTCCAAGACCAGCGTGATCAATCCCAGGAACAGTTTGCCCGGCAAGGCAAGCCAACGGACGATGTCGTCAGCCAGATCCTGCTCCACCCAGTTTACATCTGGGCCCAGCAATGCGCCCACCCCAACGCCCAATACCAGCGCCACTATCACCTGCAGCCAGAGTCGGCTGCGAATCCAGATTTCCGCCCGGTTTACAAATGAGCGGATTGAATGAACCTGGGGCATGGCCTGTAACTCCTAGCGTGGAACGGTTGATCGAAATCGCCCGTCCAGCTTGCAAACACCCGCCTATTGCGGGTGTATTCGTGCAGCTGTATTGGCTTGGATCAATCTGCGGCGATGCGCCGGCAACAGGACAATGTTAGGTTACGGAACGACTGGAAAACAGAACCAAGAGGCCGGAGGACCCCATGCGCCACACCTTCCAAGTATCCGTCCTGGCAATATTGTCCGTGCTGCTTCTTCCACCAGGCGTGGCCCTTGCCGACGCGGTCGATGGTCACTGGTGCCACAAGGACGGTCGCCGCCTTCATGTTGATGGGCGGAAGATGGTCATCCCGAGTGGCAAGCGCCTCACCGCGGACTATCACCGGCATGGCTTCACCTATGTGATACCGCCGGGGGACAAGGGCGCCGGCGGCAAGGTCACCGGCGCGCAGCAAGGCGAATATGTGCTGCATGTGCGCCCCGCAGGCGGGGGACTGGAAGTCTGGGGCCGCTGCAAAAAGGGCGTGAGCTGAACCGCTACACCCGCTCGTCGACGAAACGGGGGGCCTTCATGAATTTCTCGAAATCCTTGCCGAGCTCTCCGTTGGGCAGCACTTCGGTGACAGCCGCCACCTCGAACGTCTGACGTATCCGCTGGCTGAGGGCATCGACCGCGTCCGCCGCGGCGACGCCCCGTTTCAGTTCCATCCGCACGACCATATCTTCCAGGCCTGTCTCTGCCGTCTTCAGCACCACCTGGAAATCGTTGACGTTCGGGTCCGCGAACATGAAGTCCTCGAATTCCGTGTGATTGACGTTGACGCCGCGCACCTTGAAGAAGCCCGCGGTCCGGTGGGCGTGGCGCATCATCGGGAACAGGTCCGCATACCGATGGCCGCTGCTTCCCTGTTCATGCAATGTGACGATGTCGCCGGAGTTCCAGCGCAAAAATGGCGTCGCGTGGCCGGTGACGAGCGGCGTCACGAGAAAAAGACCCGGCCGGCCGTCGGTGATTGGCTCGAGGGTGTCCTCATCGACGGTTTCAATGAAATACATGTCGGTCCAGACATGGACGCCATCATGGGCGCTGCCTTCGCCGCCCATCAATCCCGATTCGGACATGCCGAAAACATCGAAGACCTCGGCGCCCCAGTCACGGCCCAGCTTCTCCCGCTTGGCGTCGGAGAGCGCTTCGGCAGCGGTGATGATCTTGGTGATGCTGCTTTGCCTCAGGTCGATGCCCTCGGCATCGGCGATGTTCGCCATGTGCAAGGCGAAGCTGGGCATGCCCACCAGCACGGTCGCCTCGACATTGGCGATCAGCTCGAGCTGGGCCTTCGTCGGCATGGCGTTGCCCGCCCCCGCCCACATGACGCCAACGCCGGCGCCATGGGCGCCCCGCGCCCAGACCTGTCCCGCCGGGTGGACCCCGATGGGAAAACAGATATGCGCCAGTTCGCCGGGCGGTGTCTCGGTCACGCCCCAGGCCCGCCGCCAGGACAACATGCCGTTCTCGACGTCCGCGAAAGTACGAGGGTAGTAGACCGGTTTCCCGGTACTGCCGCCGGAGCGCCAATATTCCGCGATCTCCCGTTTGCCGACGATGCAGATCTGATCCATGAACTCCTGGTGGGTCCACTGGCGCAGGATTTCCTTGTCGAGGATCGGGATTTTCGCCCATTCCTCCGGCTCATCCAGATGGTCCGGATTGATGTGGTCGAGTTTGCCCTGATACCACTTCGCCTGCTTCGCCCGCTCGAAGGCTTCGCGCTTGCGCTTTTTCTGAAGCGCCTGGATTTCCGCACGCGAAGCGGGCAGGTGAAATGGATCGGTCATGAAGGATACCCTGAAGTGCGTTGCAAGGGATGCAGCACACGTTCCCGGAATCAGGCGCGTGCACATCTCGCCAATATGCTAACATTTTTCTTGCGCGTGAAGTGACGTCGTTGCTGGCCCGTGTATCGTGCCCACAAGAAGGCATGGCCAGTAGGACAATGCGGGGCGTCGCAAGGGGGGTAGAAATGGCAATCTCAGATTTCCAGACCATGGTCGAGGCCTTTGTCCATTCGACTGAGGCTGCACCGGACCATCCTGCCGTTATCGTCGGCGACGACCAGGCCACCTATCGGCAGTATCGCGCCGCCGCCGCAGCGCTGGCGGCGCAACTCGATGCCCTGGGCGCGAAGGGCGAACGCGTTGTCGTCTTGATGGCCAACTCAGTTGATATGTCCGCGGCGATCTACGGCATCTGGGGCGCCGGCGGTGTGATCGTGTTGCTCAACCCGCTCTACACCGAGCGGGAGTTGGTGCCGCTGATCCAGGACGCGGCGCCGTGCGCTATTATCTACACGGCGGCCCTCGGCGAAAAGATGGACCCCATTGCCGCCGCGGCAGGTGTTGAAAACCGGATTGCGCTCGGACCGGGCGGCACCACCTGGTCCGAATTGGCTGCCATCGGTGGCGACTACCCGATCCACACCCCTGCGCCCGACGACATAGGCTCGCTGCAATATACAGGTGGCACAACCGGTCTGCCCAAGGGTGCACTGCACCTGCATTCGGAAATCATCGCGGGCGCGAAGCAGGTGGACCTGACCTGGCAGGGCGACCGCGGCCGCGAAGTCTGGCTGAATGTTGCGCCCCAATTTCACATCTGGGGCCTTTCCATGACATCGCTCGCCCCCGTGCTGCGCGCCGATACGGTGGTCATGACCGCGGCGTTCGAGCCGGACAAGGTTTTGGCCACAATCCCGAAACACAAGGTGACGATCTTCGCCGGTGGCCCGGCGCCGATTTTCAACGGTCTGATGGGCCACCCGGACTTCAAAACGACGGACTATTCAAGCCTGCGCATGTGTGCGGGCGGTGGCTCCGCAATCCCGATTGAAACCGAACGTGCGTGGAAAGCCGGAACCGGCGTCACGATCCACGAAGGATTCGGGATGTCGGAAGGCGCTCCCATTTCGTTTACGCCCTTCGATGGTCAAAACAAGATCGGCACCTGCGGTCCCGCAGCGCCAGGTACGGAACTCCGTATTGTCGATCTGGAAGACGTCGGCAAGGTGCTGGACCAGGGCGAAAATGGCGAAATCTGTTTTCGTGGCCCGCAGATGATGAAGAGCTACTGGAACCGCCCGGAGGAAACGGCCAACACGATCCGCGACGGCTGGCTGCATACCGGTGATATCGGCCATCTGGACGAAGATGGCGACCTGGTTATCGTTGACCGCAAGAAGGATATGGCCATCGTCAACGGCTTCAATGTATTTCCGCGGGAAATCGACGAAGTGCTCTTTAGCCATCCGGAAGTACTGGATGCCGCCGCGGTCGGCGTACCCCACCCGAAAGCGGGTGAAACAATTCACGCCTATGTGGTGCGCCACGCGGACAGCGAGCTTGATGCCGGCGTGCTCGGCGCTTACTGCGCGGAACAGCTGGCAAAATACAAGGTGCCGGCAAAAATCATGATGGTCGATGCGCTCCCCAAGACCGGGGCTGCCAAGACCGACAAGCTTGCGTTACGCGAGCAATCAATCGCCGACGGCTAGCTGGCCGACGGCAGGGAAATTCCAAGGAGAGGAACCGAAGTATGGATATTGACGGCCAATCAGCCCTCGTCACAGGCGGCGCATCCGGACTGGGCGAAGCAACCGCCCGTATGCTGGCGAGTAAAGGCGCCAAGGTCGCCATCCTGGACCGCAACGCGGAACTGGCGGAAAAAGTCGCCGCTGATACCGGCGGCCCAGCAGTGGTGTGCGACGTCACCGATCCCGATGCGGTTGAGGCCGCGCTCAAGACGGTCGGCGACGCCATCGGCACCCCACGGATCTGCATCAATGCGGCCGGCATCGGCGGGGCAAAGCTGACCGTCGGCAAGGAAGGCCCGCATCCGCTGGAAGACTTTGCCCGCATCATCAATATCAACCTGATCGGGACGTTTAACGTGTTGCGCCTTGCAGCAGCCGGTATGACCGCGCTGGAGCCCCTCGACACGACCGAACGCGGCGTCATCATCAATGTTTCGTCGGTAGCCGCCTTTGACGGCCAACGCGGACAGGCCGCCTATGCAGCGTCGAAAGGTGGTGTCGCCTCAATGCTGCTGCCGATCGCGCGCGATTTGGCCCGGCATGGCATCCGCGTCAACGCAATCGCGCCCGGCATTTTTCTCACGCCACTGATGGATACCCTACCGGAAAATATCCAGAAATCGCTCGGCGAAAGCATCCCGTTCCCCAACCGCCTGGGCAAGCCGGAGGAATTTGCAGCTCTCGCGATCCACATGGTTGAAAACCCGATGATCAATGCGGAATTGGTGCGCCTCGACGGCGCAGTGCGGCTGGCCTAGCTCGCTGCAGAATTTGACTGTTAGTCATCGGCCACTTACGTTTTTTACGAAGCTGTAAAAACGGAAAGGCGCATCGTGCCATCACAGCAAGAACACGCCCAGACAGAAGCGGCGGATGATACCGCTACCGAACGGGCCGCGCTGACGGAACAGATCAAAGGCTTCGCTCTCAAGGCAGGCGGCGATGTGGTCGGCATCGCGCCTGTTGAGCGTTGGGAAAGCTTCGTGCCGGAGGGCTATCGCCCTTACGACATCCTGCCGAACGCCAAGTCCGTGATCGTGGTCGGCGTGCGCGGGCCCAACGCCGGCGCATGGCGCTCGCCTAACCACCGGATCATGGAGGTCAACGGCTACGACTTCGCCAATGACCGCGCCATCCACATGATCGCCGACCATATCGAGACCAAGCTGGGCTACTACGCATTGCAGGGACCGGCCCTGCCGACCGCCGGTTACCAGCCGCGCATGTCGATGATGCTGGCGGCCGTGCTCGCAGGTTGTGGTACCCGGTCCTTCGCAGCAAACATCATACTCAACCCGAAATACGGTCTCCTCTACTACTCCGCCTGCATCACCACGCTCGAGCTGGACTATGACGACATGCTTGAGCAGGGCGTGTGCCCCGCGCCTATGTGCGTGCAGACATACAAGCAGATCGGCAAGACGCCGTGCATGGCGGCCTGCCCGTCGGACGACGGCGGCTGCCTGGACGGGTCCATCGACGAAGACGGCAACATGGAGCACGTCTATTACGACCGGGAACGCTGCGTCTCCCGCTCCATGAATTTCGGTATTTCCAGCTTCCAGAAGGCGCTCGACCAGATTGCCGAGGAGGAAGACAACGACAAGCGGAAGATGATGATCAATTCGGATTTCTTCTCCCGTTCCTGTGGCGCGGTCAGCTTTTACAAGGAAAGCGTCGCCCAGTGTTTCGAATGTATGCGCGTCTGCCCCATTGGGCGTGGCGAGCGGAAACTGAAGTAGGCAGGTCATGGCGGACGAAACGGCAAGCGCGGACATCGGCAGCAACGTCAAGGAAGACCTGCGCGCCTTCACCCAGAAAGGCGGCGCGGTCGTGATGGGGGTGGCGGATGCTGAGGCGTTTTCCGCCTCACCGGAAGGCAATCGCCCGACAGACTATCTTCCCGGTGCTAAATCCGTCGTCGTCATGGGCGGCGCCCAGCCGCGGGCGGCGGACTGGCAGAGCCCGAAATACGAACATATGGAAGTGAGCTCGACCACCGACCGCATTGGCGCGCTCGGCAATCGGGTCGCGACCCACATCGAGCGCACCTATGGCTACTATGCGCTGAACGTGCCCCAGGCGCTGGACAAGGGGCGGCAGCCGTTTCTGAGCATGTCGCTGGCGGCAGAACTGTCAGGCTGCGGGTCGCCCAGTCTGGCAGGACCCGTGCTGCACCCCGAACATGGCTTCATGTATTACGCCGCCGTCATTACAACGTTGCCGATGACACCGGACCCCCAGCCTGAAACCCCAGCCTGCCCCGCGCCCGAATGCGTGGAGATGTATGACGAGTTGGGCAAGACGCCCTGCATGGCTGTCTGCCCCATCGAAGACGGCGGCTGCATCGGCGGCACGATCGAGGATGGCGAGATTGCCAGCCGCAGCTTCGACCAGGCCCGCTGCACCACCCGCGTCCAGACCTACTGGGTGCCGGGATTCCAGAAGACCATGGAAAAGCTGTTTGAAGAGGATGACCGGGAGAAGCGCCGGATGATCCTCAATTCGACCCTGATGACGCGAACGCTCTGGTCGATGACCTATGCCAACATCAGCCAGGGCCAGTGTTTCGAATGTATGCGAGTTTGCCCCGTCGGCGCTGAAAAGCGCCAATTAAGATAAGACGCTGAAAAGCGCCAGTTAAGATAAGACGCGCCGAAAAACGTCAGCTCAGGTAGGACCGGAGGACATCATCATGCCGTTCTATTTCGTCGACCCCGAGGTCTACAAAAAATACCGCGACCAGGTGGTGGAGATGGCCCAGTCCATCCAGATCAACTATCCGGAGCATATGCCGGCTGAAAAGCGCCAGCCCGGCTTTTCGGATGAACAGATCGGCGAGAAGCTCGGCCTTGACCCCCGCACGGTCTCGGAAATCCGCTGCGTCGCCGAGCGCGAAACCTATGACGTGGACGAATGGGAAAAGGCCGTCGAGTTCAAGGACCGCCAGTGCCGGGGCTATGCCGACCGGGGCCTGAGCTTCACAACGAAGAAGTATTTCGACGCGAAGAAAGCGGCGAAGGGCTAGGCGCCATAGCCAGCAACAACGAAACCCCAATCAAGAACCAGCTCGAATAATTCCTATTCGACCAGGGTGCTGCGCTTTTTCGTTGTCGCGCCATTGGAATTTCACTTCGACTGGAATTTCATGCTTCTCTGCCAATCGGCTAATTTCTTTCCAGGCATCTGAAGCAGATTGTCCTTGAACGGAGAGGCCCAAATCGAATTGGAATGTATAACCATCCAACTCGTACCTGCCTACTTTTGCAGAAATTTGTAGCTCGGCGACGACTGATTCCGGCGATCTAAGTTTCGCCTTCAATGACCTTATCATCCTCAAAAGCAAATTCGCCCAGTTCGGTTTTTCCAATAATTCACCTTGTACCGAAGATGAAAGAATCCTTGTAAAAGTCAGACCTGGTGCCTTTTCGAATTCGATAATGTTCTGGGTGTCATCTGCTCGCGCACTATTGCTCGCGATATCCCTTTCCAAGCCAAGTTTTTCCATGTGCTCGCGAACAAGATGCTCAATGGTCGCCCCTGGGGTGTTTGTTCCTAGCCATGTGGCCACCGAACGAAGATCAACAAATGTGGCGTCGCTAATCCGGATCACCGGCATCAGTGGCTCCTCCAAAAATTCAATTTCATCATTCTATATGTTACATATTATATATCCTCTAGATCGTCAATATGTTACATAAAATAATGTATCAACCCGTGGCAGTTACCCCGCCAGCAGCACTTCAAGCTTGCGCGGGCCGCGGATGATCAGATTTTGCCGCCATTCGGTTCCCGGGCCGGCGAAGCGCATTGAGGCATAGCATTCCGTCAGCCCATGCAGCGCCTGTTCCCCCTCCAGACGCGCGAGTGGCGCGCCCAGGCACATGTGAATGCCGCGGCCGAAGCCCAGATGCTTGTTGACCTCGCGGGCCGCGTCGAAGGCTTCCGGCGCGTCGAACATCGCCGGGTCGCGGTTGGCGGTATTGAGCATGACATAGACCATCTCACCCTTGGGGATGATGTGGCCTTCCAGCTCCAGGTCTTCCTTTGCGAAACGCACCAGCATCTGCGCCGGGCCATCCATGCGCAAACTTTCCTCCACCGTGCCCGGCACCCGTGCCGGATCATCCTTGAGCGCCGTAAATCGCGCCGGGTCGCGGCACAAATGGTGGATGCTGGTGGCGATCAGGTTGGTGGTGGTTTCGTGCCCCGCCCACAGCAGCAGCACCAGATTGTGCACGATCTGGTCGTCGGTCAGCCCGTCGCTGTTGGCGATCATGCGCGAGGTGAAATCGTCCCGCGGGTTGGCGCGGTGGTCGTCCAGCAACACCTGGAAGCGCGCCTTCATCTGCCGGGCGGCTTCGCCCGCCAACAGATAGATGCGGTCCTGTTCCGCATCCACGGAGGCGAGCACGAATTTTCCCAGATCGTCCGACCAGGTCTTGAGCGTATCGAGCTCCTCCCTCGGCATGCCGAACAGGTCACCGATAACCATCGCCGGCAACGGAAACGCGAAATTGGCCACCATATCCACCGGCGCGCCAACAGGCAGCGCGGTCATCAGGTCATCCACGATGGCGCGTACGCGGGGTTGCAGCTCGCGGATTTCCGCCGGCATGAAGGCGTCCTTCAGCGACCGACGGAGCTGCGTGTGGGTGGGCGGGTCCTTGAAGACCATCCAGTCGCCCAGGACTTCCCCCAGGGTTTCCACATTCTTCCGGTCAGCAGCGCTGGAGTGGCGCACAAACGGGTCCAGCTTCTCCACCGACATGCCGGGATGCAGCATCGCCTTGCGGCAAGCTTCGTATCCAGTCACCACCCAGCCATGCAGCTGCTGATTCCACACCACCGGCGTCTCCGCCTGCAGCGCACCATAGACCGGGTGCGGATCGGCAATGATGGACGGGTCGGTCAGGTTGGTACCGGCCAGAGGGTCTGGGCGATTTTCAGCAGCCTTCCCCGGGCCGGCCTCGCGAATGGCGTCGTGCATGTCCTGTTGTCCTCTAGGGTATCAGCACCAGCTTGCCCAGGATCGCCCGGGCGTCCAGCAATTCATGGGCGCGCGCAGCATCGGACAGCGGCAACCGGTCGTGGAGCGGCGGCTCAATGCCTGCACTTTCCATCAGCGCCAGCACCGCGGCCATCACCGGCGCGGCCAGTTCCGGATTCTGATCATAGCTGTGCCAGGAGAAGCAGCGGATGCCGGGGCTATTGCCGAATGTCTCGCGCATGGCGGCGAAGGTTTCCTGCTCCGGCAGGCCGCCCAGGGCATTGAAGGAAACGATTGTGCCGAAGATGGCGAGCGCCTTGATGTTGCGCGTGAAGTCCGGGCCAATGATCTGGTCCAGAAACAGGGAGACACCTTCGCCGCCGGTGATATCCGCCAGGCGGTCGACCACATCTTCCTGGCTGTAGTCGATCGTGTGGTCAGCACCGATGTCGGAGATAAACGCGCATTTTTCGGCGCTGCTCGCGCCGCCGATCACCTCGATCCCCTTGGCGTTGCAGATCTGGATCACAGCCGTACCCACGCCACCTGCCGCGCCGTTCACATAGACGCGCTTGGGCGGTGGTCCGCCGGGCACCTCGAACAACAATGCCCAGGCCACCAGAAAATTGGGAATGCACACCGCCGCATCGAAGCTGATCCCGTCCGGCAGCGGCTGGATCCGGTCCAGCGGATAGGCGCCCAGTTCCGTGTAACAGCCCTGGGAATAGCCCCACACCAACACCCGCTGGCCGATTTCCAGGCCGTCCACTCCCGGCCCAAGCGCCTCGATTCGGCCGCTCATCTCGTTGCCAGGAATTGCCGGCAGGGGCGGCATCCAGCGATAGCGGCCCGACCTGACGAGAAAATCCGGCTTGGCGACGCCGACCGCTTCCATGCGCACGAGGACTTCGCCGGCGGCGGGTGACGGATCGGGCACCTCCACATATTGCAGAACCTCGGGTCCACCGGTCTCAAATAACTGAATGGCATGCATGGGCGCGTGTCTTCCTGGAATTGTGTGATGATCTGCGGACAATCTGATGGCTTGGCAGATGCCGCCCGCTAATGCTTCTATCGGACGATAGCAACGGGGACGGCACATGGAAATAGACGGCGCATCGGCGATCGTCACGGGCGCAGCGTCCGGTCTGGGCGCGGCAACGGCTGAAGTATTGCAGGCCGCAGGCGTAAAAGTGGCCGGGCTCGACCCCGCCTACGGGACCGGCGCTACCGACAATGTGGGTCTGTCCATCGCCTGCGATGTGACGGAAGAAGGCGCCGTCAATCAGGCGCTCGATACGGCCTCTGCCTTGCACGGCCCGCCGCGCATCATCGTCAACTGCGCCGGTATCGGCGAGAATATGCTGGTGCTGGGCCGCGACGGCGCCGTCATGCCGCTGGACCAGTTTCGCCGGATGATCGACGTGCATATGACCGGCACTTTCAATGTCTGCCGTCTGGCGGCCAACCGCATCCGCGCCCTCGACCCCCTGACCGACGACGGTGAACGGGGTGTCATCATCAACACGACCTCCATCGCGGGTATAGACGGCGCCACGGGCTCTGCTTCCTACGCCGCCGCCAAGGCCGGGGTTGCAGGACTGACGATGCCGCTGTCGCGCGAATTCTCGCGCTATGGCATCCGGGTCGTGGCCATTGCCCCCGGCATCTTCGACACACCGATGGCCCGGCGCGAGCTGGACGACCAAATCCGTGAGAAAATGCTGGCCCGTGTGCCCTTCCCAAAACGCATGGGCGACCCGATGGATTTCGGTAAGCTGGTTAAGAGTATCTGCGAGATTTCCATGTTCAATGGCGAGGTTGTGCGCCTCGATGCGGGTTACCGCGTGACCCTGTAGGGGCAGAGGAGACAGGTAGTATGAGAGACGTTTATGTGATCGGCGCATCGATGACGCCCTTTGGCCGCTATTACGAAAAATCGGTCAAGGACCAAACACGAGAAGCCGTCAGTGGCGCTCTCGACGACGCAGGCATTTCACAAGGCGATATCGACGGCGCGTGGTTCTCCAACACCACCCAGAGCGTTCTGGAAGGTCAGTATCTGGTAGCCGGCGAAGTGGCGTTGCGGGACATGGGCTTCGAAGGCATTCCCATGACCAACGTAGAGAATGCCTGTGCCAGCGCATCGACCGCCTTCAATGGCGCCTTCACATCCATCAAAGCGGGGTTCTCGGACATCGCCCTCGCGGTCGGCGCCGACAAGATGTATGCGGAAGACAAGGAACGCTCCTTTGCCATATTTGATGGTGCGTGGGACGTGCATGAGACGGAGAAGACCTTCGCCAACCTTGCGGCTTTGGGCGGCGATATGGAACCGCCGGAAGGCACGGTGATCCCCAATGCCAAGCGCAGCCCGTTCATGGATGTCTATGCGGCCTTCGCCAAACACCATATGCGCACCTTCGGCTCGACCCAGCGTCAGCTCGCCGCCGTCGCCGCCAAGAACCACAAGCACTCCACCCTCAATTCCCTCAGCCAGTATCAGGACGACATGAGCGTCGAGGATATTCTGGATGCGCGGCTGATCTCCTGGCCCCTCACGCTGCCCATGTGCTCTCCCATATCGGACGGTGGCGCAGCGGCGATCCTGGTCAGCGAGGATGCGCTCGACCGTTTTCCGGAGGCGCGGGAGCGGGCGGTGAAGGTGCATGCCTCAGTGATCGGTACCGGCGTCAGCCGTACCATGGACGAGGTCGACAAGCATCTCAGCCACCTGGCCGCCAGACGCGCATACGAAATGGCGGGTATGGGCCCGGAGGACATGGATGTGGCCGAGGTGCATGACGCCACCGCCATGGGCGAAATCACCCAGACCGAGTGCCTGGGCTTCTGTGAATTCGGCCAAGGTGGCTGGATCGCCGAACAGGGCGAGACGACGCTCGGAGGCCGGATCCCGGTAAATCCGTCGGGCGGGCTTGAATCCAAGGGGCACCCCATCGGCGCGACCGGCCTTGGCCAGATCTACGAGCTGGTGACCCAGGTGCGAGGAGAGGCCGGCGCGCGGCAGGTAGACGGCGCGCGTAACGCCATCGCGGAGAATGGCGGCGGCATCTATGGCATCGAGGAATCCGTGGCCTGTATCACCATATTAGGGCGGACCTGATCCATGATCGCCGGCGCACACAGTATCGGGATCGTCGGCGCTGGCCAGATGGGCCGGGAAATCGCGCTGGTCTTCGCCCTGGCGGATTTTCCCACCTGGAACGTGGACCCGGATCCGGCCGCCCTCACCTCGGCGGATCTTCATGTGGGCGCGCTGCTGGGCGGCACCCGGTATCTGGACACGGACCGCGCCCGCGTCCATGCCCGTTTGACCTATACGGAGCGGCTGGCCGACCTTTCCGGCGCCACTGTGGTCATTGAGGCCATACCCGAGGACGAGGCGCTCAAGCGCAAGGTGCTGGCGGAAATTGCCACGACCACCAATCCCGGCGCCCTGATCGCCAGCAACACCTCCAGTCTGCCCATTTCCCTGCTGGCCGAAGCGTTGCCCGCCGAACGGCGGGACTGGTTTATCGGCATGCACTTTGCAGCGCCCGTCAGCCGCATGAAATTTCTGGAGATCATTCCCGGTGAAGCGACCGCCAATGCCGCCATCGAGATGGCGACGGAATTCGCGGCCGTGCTGGGCAAGCAACCCACGTTTTCCAAAGACGTGGCGGGCTTTGCATCGAACCGTCTGCTCTTCGCCCTTTTGACAGAGGCGCAACGGCTCGTGGACGAGGGTGTCGCAACGGTCGAGGACATTGACCGGACCTGCCGCCTCGCACTCGGCCATCCGGTCGGCCCGTTCGAGCTGATGGACCACGTCTCCAATGACCTGGCGCTTAGCATCCACCAGATTTTGGAGCAGGCCTATGGTGACCGGTTTGCCCCCAGCAAGGCGCTCCGTGAGCTCATCGGCCACGGCGCCCTCGGCCGCAAGGCCGGGCGCGGCTGGCATAATTATTAGTCCGAGGCACTAGTCCGGGGCTTTAGTCCGGAGCCGCTCCGCCCGCCGATACGCCGGGCCATCGACTCAGATGTTCCGCCTCAGGCGCTGATGATGGCCAGGGGTTGATCTTCCTCGATCTGGTCGCCCTCGGCGACGCTCAGCTCCTTCAACGTGCCGGCGTCGGGAGCGGCGATCGGAATTTCCATTTTCATGGATTCGAGGATCATGATGACTGCGCCTTCGGCCACTGCGTCGCCCGCCGCCATCTCGATTTTCCACACCGTGCCGGTGACCGGGGAACGCACAATCTTGTCAGCCATGAGAAATCCTTCAACTCGGCAGATGTTGGGAGAGAAGCGGTTGCACCCGCTCAGACCAGTCGCAGAGCGCCGGGCGGGTTTCGCGCGGGTCGATCAGTTCATGCATGGCGAATGATTCCGCGCGGGCCACCGGTCCCTGCTGGGCAAACATCGCCTCTTCCAACTCACGGCGACGGGCGTCCGGGTCAGCGGCGGCGGCGATCTCCCGGCCAAAGGCGACGGCGACCCCGCCTTCCGCTGGCACGGCGCCCATTTCTGCCGACGGCCACACCAGCACATAGGCGCCCGGGCCATAGTGGGCCGCAGAAGCAACGCCGAAATTCTTTTTCACCAGAACCGTCGCCCAAGGCACCGTGCAGTCGGACGCCACCAGCACCGCCTCGGTGCCGTATCTGATGGTCGCGGCCTTCTCCGCGTCCTGGCCGATCATGAATCCAGGCTCGTCAACAAAGGTGACAATGGGCAGGTGAAACTGCTCACACAGGCGGATCAGCTTGGTCACCTTCTGCGCCGCGGCCGCGGTCATCGACCCGGCGTAGTGGAAACAGTCGTTGGAGAAAACGCCCACGGGCAGGCCGTTCAGTCGGGCGAGGCCGGTGATCAGCCCTGGCCCAAACTTGCGGCCCATCTCGAAAAAGCTGCCCGGGTCCAGCACATGGCCCATTAGCTGGCGCATGTCATAGACCTTGCGCCGGTCCTCCGGGATGATGGTCAGGAGCTCCTCTGCCTGGCGGTCGCGGTCATCCGCCGGGCCGGCCGTGGGCGGCAGTTCGTGAATATTCTGGGGCAGGTAGCTGAGGAAACGGCGGATTTCCGCGAATGCCTCGGCCTCATCCTCCACCAGATTGTCGACAACGCCATTCTTGGCGTGAATGTCAGGCCCGCCGAGTTCTTCCTTGGTGACCTCACGGCTGAGCGCGCGGGCCACCACCGCCGGGCCTGCAACCATCACCTGGGACTCCCGGGTCATGACGCTGAAATGGGACCCCACCAGCCGGGACGCCGGCAGGCCCGCAACCGGCCCCAGCGCAGCGGAGGCCACAGGCACGGTCTTCAGGGCCCGCGCCACCGACTGAAAGCGTGGCGGCGTAAAGACCGGGTTGCCCACTGTTTTGGATTTCGGCCCCGCCCCGGCGACGCTACCGCCTCCGCCTTCGTGAACGCGGATCAGCGGCACCTTGTACTGGCAGGCCAGTTCCTCGGTATAGACGCTCTTGCGCAGGCCAGCTTCATTGGGGGAGCCTCCCTTCAGCGTAAAATCCTCGCCGCCCACGATACACAGCCGGCCACCGATCTTGCCGAAACCAAGCACAAAGTTGGCCGGGCTGAAGCCGGTAAGAGTGCCATCCTCGTCACGTTCCGCCCCGCCCGCGCCAGCGCCGATTTCGCGGAAGCTCTCCGGGTCGAGTACGCCGTCGATGCGTTCGCGCACCGTCAGGCGGCCCTTGGCGTGATGCCGTTCGACCGACTCCGCGCCGCCCAGCTCCCGCGCCATGGCGCGTTTCTCAGCGATTTCTTTTGCGTCCTGTTCCCAGCTCATGCCCGGTTTCTTCTCCTGCGAAATTCCCGCCTGTATCTACACTGCCAGCGCCAGCCTGCCAAATCCCCGCTGGCCGTGGGGGACAAGCTTTCGCGCCGCCGCCAACCTGTTAGTGTTCAGCCATGAGTGATCGTCCCAGAGCCCTTGTGATTGGTGGATCGGTGGGCGGGCTGTTTGCCGCCCGCATGCTGCATCGCGCCGGGTGGGATGCGGTGGTCTATGAACGGTCCGCGGGCGATCTCGCCGGGCGCGGCGCCGGCGTGGGCATCACCCGTGAACTGCTGGATGCGCTGGCTGCCGCCGGCGCAGAGATTGATGCAACCATCGGGCTGGCCGTGGACTCCTTTGTCTGGCGCGACCGGTCGGGCGAGACACTCTTCGAGTATCCGCGCGCCATGGGCGCCAGCGCCTGGGTGCGGATCTATCAGGCCTTGCGGACCGGCTTTCCGGACCGGGATTATCAATCAGGCCGCGTGCTCGCACATGTTGAACAGGACGCCGATGGCGTCACCGCAATCTTCGAAGATGGCAGCCGTGAAAAGGGCGACCTGCTGGTGGCCGCAGACGGCAGTCTCTCCACGGTCCGAGCCTACCTGCTGCCCGACGTGTCCCCCCGGCAGGCAGGCTATGTGGCCTGGCGCGGGGTGGTCGATGCCGCCGACCTGCCGGATACGGCGCGCCGGGAGATCGATGGCCATATCGTCTTTTCCTTCGACCGGCAGGCCGCGGGCGGCGAGATGATGCTGACCATGCCGGTGCCGGCGCTAACCGCAGAAGCCGGGCCCGGTGGCCGCTACTATTTCATCTGGTATTGCCCCGCGGCCGGCGACGCCTTTGCGGATCTCTTCACGGATGAGCGGGGTCAAAATCATGGCGTATCCATCCCGCCGCCCCTGATCCGGCCGGCGCTGATCCAGGACCTGCGCGACCGGGCGGCTCAAATGTTTTCGCCCGGGACGGCCGCGGTGGTGGCGCGGTCCCAGCAGCCGATGTTGCAGGCGATCTCGGATCTGGCCTCCCCACGCCTGAATCATGGCCGGATCGCGCTTCTGGGCGACGCCGCCTTTGTCGCCCGTCCCCATGTTGCGGGCGGTATCACCAAGGCAGCGATGGACGCCGCAACGTTGGTGGATGTCCTGTCCGATACTGGCGATGTTGCAGCGGCGCTCTCCGCCTATGACGCACGTCAACGCACGCTCGGCAACGGATTGGTGGATCACGCCCGCTATCTGGGTGGATATGTGTTGCCGGAACCGGGTCATGTCCCCCCGGACGAAAAGACAATCATGCGCGACTACGGCGCGCCCCATCTGCTACATGATCCGGACGCCGCCGTCTTCGCCACACGCCCGGGAGATGCCCCATGATGCTGACGCTTGCCGAGCAAATGACCCGGATCGGGCGCCATTTCGGCGACCGGCCA
Source organism: Alphaproteobacteria bacterium (assembly GCA_021776685.1). Classification (GTDB taxonomy): domain Bacteria; phylum Pseudomonadota; class Alphaproteobacteria; order Bin65; family Bin65; genus JAJFFJ01. Next base: position 5,928 of record JAJFFJ010000020.1, on the reverse strand, counting down.
GCGGTACGCAACGGCGCATCGGTAACGACCTGGGCAGAGGTGAGCGAGCGCGTGGCAGTGGCCGCCGGTATGCTCGCCGGACTGGATCTGGCGCCGGGCGCACGCATTGGCATTTACAGCCGCAACACCGCCCGCTTCGACGAGGTGAAATGGGCCGGGTTTCGTGCCGGCCTGGTCGGTGTGCCGATCAACTGGCGCCTCGCCCCCGGCGAGATCGCCCACATCCTGACAGATTCGGCCATCGAGGCTGTGTTCGTTGAAGCAGACTTCATCCCTGTCTTCGAAGCGCCGGAGCTGGCGGCCTGGCGACAGAAGCTCGTCTGCCTGGACAGCGATGGCCCGGATGATGTGCCCGCCTATGACCGTCTGTTCGACACGGCGTCGGCGGGAGACATGACCGCGGCGAGCCCGGACGACGATGCACTGATTCTCTACACCGGCGGCACCACCGGGCGCAGCAAGGGCGTCCGCCTGACCCATACCAATATCCTGTCCTGCGCCACCGCCTTCGCCATGGCCTACCGCGGGCGGGCGGACGATACCTATCTGCATGTGGCGCCCATGTTTCATTCGGCAGATTTACTGGCGACCGGCTGGTTCATGCTCGGGGCGGCCCACGCCTATCTGCCCGCCTTCAGCCCCCAGGGATTTCTCGATATCGTCCGCGACTCCAGGGTGACCGTCACCGTCACTGTACCCACCATGCTGATGATGACAGTCACCGACCCCGCCATTGAGAATGCGGACACCTCCAGCCTGCGCATTCTGGGCTTTGGCGCATCGCCGATGGATCCGGCCTGGTTGCGCCGCACCGCGGATGCTTTCCCCCACAGCCAGCTCGCCAACAGCTATGGCCTCACCGAGACCGCGCCGGACCTGACGGTCTTCAACCCGGATGAGTTTGCCGATGCCCTGGCCGCGGATGACCCGGTGCTGGCCTCCGTCGGCAAACCCAATGGGCTGGTTCAGCTGAAGGTAGTGGACAGAAGCGGCGCGGAGTTGCCGCCCGATGGTGTCGGCGAAATCCTGGCCCGCGGCCCGAACATTACCCCCGGCTATCTGAACCTGCCGGAAGAAACCGCAGCCGCGCTGCGGGACGGGTGGCTCCACACTGGTGACGTGGGACGCATCGATGACCGCGGCTATGTCTACCTGGTCGACCGCAAGAAAGACCTGATCATCACCGGCGGCGAGAATGTCTACTCGTCCGAGGTGGAGGCTGCTCTCTACCAGCACCCGCATATCCACGAATGCGCGGTGATCGGTACGCCGGACGAGCGCATGGGCGAAACGGTCACTGCCGTCATCGTGGTCACGCCGGGCGCCAGCCTGGATGCCGAGACGGTCATTGCCCACTGCCGGGAACTGATCGGCGGCTACAAGGTGCCGCGACGGGTGTCATTTGTGGATGAGATGCCCAAGAGCGCCATGGGCAAGATTCTGAAAAACCGGCTTCGCGACGACTTCAGCGGATAGGCCGATCCGGTCTATCCCCGATATTCCGGTAATTCGAGATTGGCCCCAGCGTCCTGCATTGCTGTTCCCGCCGGGCGCGCCTAGCGTCTGCGCAGAACTTGGGAGAGCAAAAAATGCGTTTGTTGGCCACCCTGACGTTGATGACTGCCGGTATCGCCCTTTGCGCACCGGCTTTCGCCGCGATCATCTACCGGTCCATAGACTGCGGGAAGACCGAAGCGAAAAAACTGCCTCTAGAAGCCATCATCCTGCTGCGCGGCAATCGTTGCACGGCGCTGATGCCGGAAGACCTGCAAAACCGGGCGCCGGAAATGGGCATCAAGGTACTTCGCGGCAAACAGATCACGATCCTCGACCCACGCTAACCCGCGGCGACCCGCGCTGACAAACCTGGGGCCGCTTCGCGTTTGGGCCAGGTCAGACGGTCAGCACCACCTTGCCCATCACCTTGCGTCCGGTGATCATATCGAAGGCTTGTGCGAAGTCTTCCAGTGGGAAGCGGGCGTTGATATTTGCCCGCGCCTTGCCTTCGGTCCATAGGCGGAACATGTCATTCACGCCGCGCTCCATCTCCGGATACATGTGCTCGAACTGGATATCCAGCGGCGCGCCCATCACACCCAGATTGTTGTAGAGCAGGTAATTCGCCTTGGCGGCCGGGATTGAGCCGCCGGAAAAGCCGACGATCACCAGGCTGCCGCCAAAGGCGAGGACCCGCAGGCCGGCTTCGAACAGGTCGGCCCCCACGGTGTCGATCACCACATTGCAGGCGCGGCCTTCCGCGACGCCGGTTGCCGCCTCCACCTGGGCCTGCAGATGGCGCTTGAGCCCATCCAGGTCATCCGCATTGGTGTCGATCACATGGTCCGCACCATTTTGCCGGGCCAGTTCGCCTTTCTCCGGGGATGAAACTGCGGCCAACACCGTCGCGCCGCGGGCCTTGCACCGCTGCACCGCCGCCAGGCCGACGCCACCGGCCGCGCCGGTAATCATCACCGTATCGCCAGCCTGCACCCGGCCGCGCATCTCCACCGCCACCCAGGCCGTGTTGAAGACGGTGATCATGCCGGCTGCTTCCTCGAAGGGCATGTCTTCCGGCATGACGAAGCAGCGCTCTTGGGGCGCCGGGACCAGTTCGCCGAACGCACCCTTGAAGACCTGCGCCACGACCCTGTCGCCGGGCTTGCAGCGGGTGACATTCGCACCGACCGCGCGGACGACGCCTGAAAGGTCCCGGCCAGGCACGAAGGGCCGGTCCGGCTTTTTCTGGTATTTGCCCTGCAGCATTAGCGCGTCGGGAAAATTCAGTCCGATGGCGTGATTCTCGATCAGAACCTCGCCCGGCCCGATCTCGGGATCAGGCACTTCTTCCACCTGATGAGAGCCAATCGGCCCAAATTCTTTCACCAAAACCGCCCGCATGGCGCTGCCTCCAGATCGTCTCAAAACACCGCATTGCCGCGGCATCCGTATTAATATACAAAGTGTATAAAATTACCAAGCAAGGAGTTTGCCGGGTGTCTTGGCTGGTTGGCATCGACGTGGGCGGCACGTTCACGGACTTCTACGCGGTCTCCGACGCGGGCGCGCACTATTTCAAACGACCGTCCACACCGGGGAACCCTGGCGAGGCGATTGTTCATGGTCTGCAGGAAATGGCGGCGGAAATCGGCCTTGATCCGAAGGACCTGAGCCGGCTTTGCCATGGTACGACCGTGGCGACCAATGCGCTGATCCAGCGGAAAGGCGGCAATGTCGCCCTGATCACCACAGAGGGCTTTCGCGACCTGCTGGAAATCGGCCGGCAGACCCGACCCCACATGTATTCGCTGCAGATCGATCAACCGCCGCCGCTTGTGCCGCGGGAACGCAGGATCGAAATCGCAGAGCGGATTGACGCCGATGGCAGCGTCCACCGGGAACTGACCGACGAGGCCATCGATGCCGCCGTGCGCGCGGTTGCGGACTCGGGCGCGGAGGCCTGTGCGGTGGGTCTGTTGTTCGCCTTCCTCAATCCCGACCATGAGCAGCGCATTGGCGCGGCCCTGACACGCCTCAACAGCGATATGCACGTCTCGCTCTCGGCAGAGGTGCAGCCGGAGTTCCGCGAGTATGAGCGATTTTCCACCACCGTCCTGAACGCCTATCTGCAGCCGGTACTCGCACGCTATTTCACATACCTGGAAGATCAGATGGCGGAGATTGCGCCCGGCGCGCCAATCCGCATCTATCAGTCCAGCGGCGGTCTTATGTCGGTCGCGCGGGCGAAGCACTTCCCCATCCGCACGGCGCTCTCCGGTCCCGCCGCCGGGGCCGTGGGCGCGGTGCATGAGGGCCTGCGCTCCGACCGGCCCAACGTGGTCACCCTGGATATGGGCGGCACCAGTGCGGACGTGGCGCTGATTCGTGACGGCGACCCGGGCATCAGTTTCGACCGGGATGTCTCGGGATTTCCCGTCCGCCTGCCCATGGTCGACATTCACACGGTAGGGGCGGGCGGCGGCTCAATCGCCTGGTTCGACCGGGACGGGCTGATGAAGGTGGGGCCCATAAGCGCCGGCGCAGACCCGGGGCCGGCCTGTTACGGACACGGCGGCACGGAAGCCACAGTCACCGACGCCAACCTGGTGCTCGGGCGTCTCTCCCCCGGTGGACTTGTCGGCGGGCGCATGGCGCTGGATGTGGATGCGGCGCGGTCAGCCTTGACGACGGTTGCCGAACGGTTGGAATTTGGCGTCGAACAGACCGCCCTTGGCGTGCTCGGCATCGCGGTGTCGAACATGGTCCGGGCGGTACGCACCATTTCTGTCGAACGCGGCCACGACCCAAGGGACTATACACTTATGCCCTTTGGCGGCGCCGGGCCGCTGCATGCGGTCGACGTGGCCCGCACCCTCGGCATGACCGAAATTATCGTGCCGCTGGCGCCCGGCATTCTTTGTGCCCAGGGCCTGATCGTCTCCGACCTCAAGGAAGATTTCGTCCGCAGTGGCCGCCACCCGGTCGCGCCAGAGACGGAAGCGGGGCTGCGCGCGACCCTGACACAGCTTGCCGCCGACGCCACCGCATGGTTCGACACAGAAAAGGTGGACCCGGCGGACCGCCGCCTCGATATCACGCTCGACGCTCGCTATGTGGGCCAGAATTTCGAACTGCCCGTAGAATTTACCGGCACAGAGCCAGGTAATCTGCCCGACCTGCCGGACAGCGAGGCGATCCGCGCGCAATTCTTCGATGTACACACGCGCTATTACGGCTTCCACAATCCCCATGATCCGATTGAGGTGGTGAACCTGCGGGTCAAGGCCACGGGCAAACTGGCCCGCGCAGACGCTGCAAAGGAAATGCCCTCAGGGACCGCCGTCCCCAGGGACCTCCGTCCGGTCTGGTTCGAAGACACCGGCCCCCAGGACACGCCGGTCTATGACCGTGCAGATTTCGCGCCGGGCTTCGCATTTGACGGCCCAGCCATCGTCGAACAGTTCGACTCGACAACCGTCATTTTCCCCGGCGACCGTGTGCGCGTGGATGACGCCGGGAACCTGATCGTCACCGTGGGAGGAACCGGCCAATGAGTCCTAAACAGAGTGGCGCGCTGGATCCGATCACACTCGAGATCATGTTCAATGCCTTCCGGTCGGTGGCGGACGAGAGCTTCATTGCGCTGATGAAAAGCGCCTATTCCACCAACATCAAGGAACGGCGCGACCATTCCACGACGATCATGGACATCCGGGGGCAACTGGTGGTGCAGGCGGAAGCTTCGCTGCCGATCCACCTCGCTTCCATGACCGGGCTGATGTCGGCCCTGCTTGAGAAATTCGGCGACGACGTCCACGAGGGCGACATTTTCATCGCCAACGACCCCCACGTGGCCGGCGGCACCCACCTGCCGGACATCAACCTGGCGGCACCCGTCTTCCATGACGGCGACCTGGTCGGCTTCGTCTGCAACATCGCCCACCATGCGGATGTAGGTGGGTCCGTGCCCGGCAGCATGGCCGGTGGCATGACGGAAATCTATCAGGAAGGCCTGCGCATCCCGGTGGTTCGGCTTTTCAGCCGCGGCGAGCTGCAACAGGACCTGATGGACCTGATCCTGCTGAATGTGCGGGTGCCGACCGAGCGGCGGGGTGATTATTTCGCCCAGATCGCCGCCTGCCGCCTCGGCGAAAAGCGCCTCAAGGAAATCTGCGATACCTATGGCCCCGCTGCGATCCATGACGCCTTCGGCCAGATCATCGAGCGCACCGCCAGCCGCATGCGTGCCGGCGTCGCCGAAATTCCCGATGGGCGCTACACCTTCGAGGACGTGATGGATGGTGACGGCATGGGCACGGTGGACATCCCCATCCGTGTGGCCGTGGAGGTCGCCGGCGATGATATCCATTTCGACTTCACCGGCACCTCGCCCCAGGTCCAGGGCAACATCAACGTCACCGGCAACGCTAC